>NZ_JANJZK010000002.1 GCF_024623185.1 Anaerofustis stercorihominis | reverse complement strand
ATTCAAGCTTTAGCCCCCGAATAACATGAGCAAATTCCCTTATAGGGAGATTTGCTAGTTTCCTTATGTTTTATATTTGCAAAAAGCACGTTAAACGTCTTCCCCAAGCTTAACTTTCAGATCCCTTACATAAGTATCCTGCATTTTCTTTAAATTCATAAACAAATGAGATAATATTTCCATGACTTTACTTTTTATATAGATTTCTTCTATAAATGTTATTTCACATCCGCCGTCTTCGGTCTCTCTGAACTCACCGATCCATTTCCCTTTAAAGTTTTTATTCTCCATGTCGAATTTATATAAATGTGGTTTCTCTTTTGCTGTTATCTTAAAACTTGTGGAAAATCCATCTTTGGTATATTCGACAAAATTTTCTTTATCTAATATCTCTATCCTGTCTAAATCACTTCTCCAAGAAAAATCTTTGTTATTCGTCATGACATCCCACACTGTATTTATATCACTTTTAAATGCAGCCACTAATTCCGATCTTCTCATGTTCTCTCCCCTTTTATCAAATTAATGTATGATTTAACTTAATATAATACTACTTTTAAGCTCATACTTTGTCAATGTCAATAAAATAATATTTAAGATAATTTAATTATTTATCAACATATACAATAGAACTATATAATACTGATTACATTTAATTACAGAAATAATATATCTCCATAAAACTTATAAATATGATTTAATTAATTAAATATATTGTTGCTTACTAAGATATAACATATATATTTTAAAAGACTATTTTTTTAATCAATAACAAAAAAGAATTATTACCTCTTGTAATAATTCTTTTTATTGATAATTAGCTTTATTTTATATTATATATCACACCTTTAAATTTCTTTCACATAAGATATCAAATCTTTTATATTATCCTTATTTATAAATGAAACAGGCTTATCAAATGCAGCAAGCATTTCTTTATTCTCTTCGGGATTTTTCTTCAACATCTTTTTCATTATGTTCATCATCATTTTTTCCAAAAATGAAAGTTTGGAAATATCTAAAGCTCCTCTAAGATAAAAAATATTAACTTTTTTTAGTTCTTCTTGATTAAAATTGTTTTCTATATTATTCTTTATTTCTTCATTATATTCGCTGAAGCCTACAGGGCAGATAATTATATTATCAAATTTATTAAAACTATTTTTTATTGTATCTATCTTATTGATTTTTGAAGCATATACTCCCGATACAAAGATAATAGTATCGTAATCTTCTTTTTTAACGCAATTAAACTTAGCTATATCAACTGCTTTAACGTCAAGTTCAGTTCCTATCATATCGGCATATTCCTTTGAACTCCCGTGCTTTGAAGCGTAAAGCAAAATTACTTTATTCATATTTCATCTCCTCTATATTTTCACTCAACCTAAGAAATACTTCCACTACTTTTTTCAAATCCTCTTCTTTAGTACCTCTGAAAAGATCTCTCATAAATTCACTTTCCTTTTCTTTATAATCATTTTGAAGTTTTTCGCACTTGTCTGTCATTTTTATAAGGCTCCTTCTTTTGTCATTCTCATCCTGAACTATTTTAAGGTATCCTTTACTGATAAGTTTATTTACTATCTGCTTAACATTCTGATGAGAACTCCCAACCATATTCGCCACATCCGAAAGGCTTGGATACTCTTCCTTGAATGTATCTATAACCACCAGTACAAACCACTGCTTTACAGTTATCTCATCATAAAAACTATCTCCTATGACCTGAAGTTTATTGGATATCATAAAGAGTAAACCAAAAATCAAATGTTCGTTATCGTAATTTAGTAGTTTCATAATCATTTCCTTACTGCTTATTTTTAATTTTATATATCAATAGCGGAGACAATAATGTCACTATAACGACAAATGTCCATAAATTTCCTCCAGATATATTAAACATAGAAATAAAATCCATAAAATCCCCTCCGGATGAATAAATACTGAACAAATCAAATAAATTTGTCAGTAAAAACCACATAAAACCTACATAAAAAGCTTCTCCTGACGATTTTAATCCAAGTCTAGGCACAAATATTAATGAAATTATCATTATAACTAAAATTAGTATGATACCGCTCATTACAAGCCCTATCTTTTCTCCTAAATAAGGAATTAAAAGATATTCTCTTAGCCCCCCGTTCAAAAATGCAAATATAAAAATAAGTATCCAAATAAGTAATCCCTTTATAATTTTCATTGCTCACCTCAAATATGTAATATATTACTTAATATAAGTAATATATTACATATTTGCATATTTGTCAATAGAATAATTTATTATCTTTATAAAAGCTACTAATACCCATAAACCATTTAAAATAAAAAATCCCGAGGATACCCTCAAGGATTTTTTTATATATAATATAATAATACTATAAAACTTATTTTATTTTTACAACTTTGTATCCTGCATTTTTTATAACTTCTTTTAATATTTTATCCTCTACAGGCTTATCAAGAGCTATATAAGCGGATTTAGAATCCAAATCCACCTTATCGGCTTCTACCCCCTCTACTTCTTTAAGTGCTTTTTCAACCGCCGCAGTGCAGTGTGAACAAGTCATTCCTTTTATTACTATCTGCTTTTTATTATTCGCTTTATCATCTATAACCCCAGTATTATTTGTATTATCGTCCTTAACGGTTTTCTTACCATGTTCCACCTTGAAAAATTTAAGTCTTAAAGCATTGGTAACCACACAAACACTGCTAAGGCTCATTGCCGCCGCACCGAACATAGGGCTTAAGCTCCAGCCCAAAGTCGTATAGAATACACCTGCCGCCAAAGGGATACCTACACTGTTATAGAAAAATGCCCAAAACAGGTTTTCCTTTATATTTTTGATAACCGCCTTACTTAATTTAACCGCAGTCACAGCGTCCAGCAAGTCGCTTTTCATAAGTACGATATCCGCACTTTCTATCGCTACGTCTGTCCCCGCACCTATAGCGATACCCACATCTGCTCTGGCTAACGCCGGAGCGTCGTTTATGCCGTCACCTACCATTGCAACTTTCTTTCCGCTGTTTTGTATTTCAGATATTTTAGCTTCTTTATCATCGGGAAGTACTTCCGAAATAACTTTAGGGATCCCAAGCTTTCTTTGTATTGCCTTTGCAGTCCTTGCATTGTCTCCGGTAAGCATTACTACATCTATATTCATACTCTTAAATAAATCTATGGCTTCCTTGCTTGTTTCCTTTTCCACATCCGCTACGGCGATTATCCCTATTACATTCTTTTCATCGGAAAAAATCAAAGGAGTTTTTCCGTCGTCAGCCAAAGTATTTATAGTTTCTTCATATTTACTTATATCTACACCCTGCTCAGTCATAAGAGCTTTATTTCCGGCATAGTAAGTCTTATTATTTATTTTTGCTTTGACACCTTTACCGAATATGGCTTCAAAATCAGTAGTATCTATATCTTTGATACCTTTTTCATCGGCGTATTTTATTATTGCTTCTGCCAAAGGATGTTCGCTTGACTTCTCCAGCCCTTTTGCTATTTTTAACAGTTCATTTTCATCTAAGTCAGCATTGATTATGTCGGTTACTCTAGGTTCTCCTTTGGTTATGGTTCCAGTCTTATCCATTACCACGGTATCGATACTGTGAGCTATTTCAAGAGCTTCTCCGGATTTTATGAGTATACCATTCTCCGCTCCCTTCCCCGTACCTACCATTATGGCAACCGGAGTCGCAAGCCCAAGGGCGCAAGGACATGAAATAACAAGCACCGCTATACCTATGGAAAGTGCAAATTCAAAACTCTCACCCATAATTATCCAAACGGCAGCCGCAACTACCGCAATGGTAATCACGACGGGAACGAATATCCCCGAAATCTTATCAGCTATCTTTGCTATTGGCGCTTTTGAAGAACTGGCTTCTTCAACAAGTTTTATGATTTTATTAATCGTAGTATCTTCATTTACGTTTGTAGCCTCGAATTTAAAGTACCCCGACTTATTTATGGTAGCCCCGATAACTTTATCGCCCTTTGCCTTTTCAACGGGGATACTCTCCCCCGTTATCATAGATTCGTCTATTGAAGTAGAACCCGAAACTATAACTCCGTCAACGGGAATACTGCTTCCGGGCTTAACTATTACTATATCTCCTTTTATGACCTGCTCAGCAAGGACTTCCATTTCCTCTCCGTCCTTTTCAACTATTGCAGTCTTTGGAGCCAGGTTCATAAGCTTTGTGATAGCTTCGCTGGTCTTTCCCTTTGACCTGGTTTCAAGATATTTACCGAGAGTAATAAGAGTTAGTATCATACCCGCTGACTCAAAATACAGATCCATGCTGTACCTATCAACGATACTCATATCTCCATGTCCGAGACCAAACCCTATCCTGAATATAGCGAACACTCCGTACACAACAGCCGCAGAAGAGCCTATAGCTATAAGAGAATCCATGTTTGGGCTTAATTTGAATAAAGTCTTGAAACCTACTATATAGTACTTTCTGTTAACGTACATTATAGGGAGAACAAGCAGGAACTGAATAAAGGCAAAGGTTATCGCATTTTCATTACCGTGAAATAAAGTCATTATGAAATCAGGAGTCTTAAAGCCTAAAAATCCGTCAAACATATGATACATTGCTATATACATAAGAGGAATTAAGAATATAAGCGAAATGATAAATCTGTTTTTCATTGATTTTATTTCATCTTCGCTGTCCTTTTTGACACTGTCTTCCTTTTTATTTTGAGTAGTATTACTCCCGTCATGTACGCTTGCTCCGTACCCTGACTTCTGAACCGAAGAAATAATATCTCCGCTGGTCAGGACACTTTCGTCGTAAGACACATTCATACTGTTCGTAAGAAGGTTTACGCTTACGCTGTCAACACCTTCCACCTTTGATAAATCTTTTTCTATCCTTGACGAGCAGGCAGAGCAGCTCATGCCCGTTATATCATATTTTTCTTTTTTCATTTTCTGCTCCTTTTATTTAAAAATATAGATAGTTTTTAACATATGCTAATTATTATTTAACTAAAGTATACCATAATTCCCCATTGTGTCAATGGGAAATATTAATATCCTTTTATTTATTTTTGATTAATATAATTATATTATACTATTTATTACATATTTATTATATCATGTTAGCCAATGCATACAAATATTTTCTTATTATATCGTACAAAATTTAAAATATAATTTTTATAAACAATAAACATCAAAAATATTTTAATAAACCAATAAATGATATATAATATTACTTAAAAATAAAAAGAGGATAAAATATCCGACTTATATAAGAGGTATGAAATGAAAGAATTAATTGAATATAATAAAAAATTCGTAGAAGAAAAGATGTACGAAAAGCATATAACAAGCAAATATCCCGACAAGAAGATAGCTATACTTACTTGTATGGATACGAGGCTCACAACTCTTCTTCCCGAAGCTCTTGGGATAAAAAACGGAGACGTAAAAATAATCAAAAATGCGGGAGGAGTAGTATCTCACTTATTCGGAAGTGTGGTAAGAAGTATATTGGTAGCTATATATGAACTGGGTATCGAAGAAATTATGGTCATCGGACATACAGACTGCGGAGTTCAGAATATAAACAGCGATATGATGATTGAAAAGATGAAAGAGAGGGGTATCGAAGAAGAAAAAATCAATTTCATCCGTCACTGCGGTATCGATTTTGATTCATGGCTTGCAGGTTTTGAGTGCGTGGAAGAATCGGTAAAAGAATCCACGGAAATGTTAAGGACTCATCCCCTAATACCAAAGGATATAGTAATAAGAGGTTTTATAATGGATTCCGTTACGGGAGAGCTTTCAGAAGTTAATATTTAAGGGACTCCGTCCCTTATAAACCCTGCCCTTTTTTATCTTTAAAAAAGTGCCGGGGTTTTAGGGGTGGAACCCCTAATGTGGGTGTAAGGGGCGGCGCCCCTTAAGGAAAAATTTATTTTAAAAGAAGACTTCGGGCTTTTTCCCGAATAGTAAATCTCCAAAGCCTATCTTTATCTTCCCTGGCATAATCTATATTTATTCTTTTTGTTATATCAACATCTTCATCTTCTACGTCTATTCCCTCTTCAATATAAAGATTTGAATTACATAGGTCAATCCCGTACTGCTCTTTTGTTATTCCCATAGCCTGACAAAGTTTAGCGGGACCGTTGGTTAGATTACTCAGGTTATCGGTCTTTCGCCTTTCTTTCATCAAATCTATCCCATAAGTCGGCTGTATACCCCTTATCAAAACACCCTGAGGTTCACCTTCCGTTCCCGTTACGATATTTATGTTAAAATGCATCCCATATATAAAATAAACATATGCATATCCGCCTAATCCAAATTGTATCTCCGTCCTCTTTGTCCTTTTATATTTATAAGAATGACTTGCTTTATCTATCGCACCGTTGTAAGCTTCGGTCTCTACAATTATCCCTTTCGTTATACCCTCTTTCGTATCGTGGACAAAGGCTTTTCCAAGCAAGTCTCTTGCCACTTCAACACAGTCTCTTAAATAAAATTCTCTGTTTAGTTTCATTTTTACCTCTTCATTATATAGGTATTTTATCCTTAAAATAACTTTTAATCAATAAAAATAATCGGCACAAACCGATTATTCTATATCATATTTGATTGTTACTTACTTTTTAATAATATCTAATCTACCTCTAATTCAACTTTGCCGCTTACATTTTTTCCTTCAATTATCAACGTATAAATACCTTTGCTTCCAACTTCAAAGGTATACTCTCCTGTTTTATACAAATCAGCACTAAAGTGTTCAAGCCCGTTTTCCTTTTTTAAAGTAAACCTTAAAGATCCTTTATTTAAATTATAATCCACATTAATATCCGCATTATCATTTAAATTTAATATATATTCTTTCTTTCCTTTAAAATCATTTAATCTGATTTCAAGTTCGTTGTCATCCTGAACTGCCGTGATATTATCATCTTCTATGATATTCACATGATTTTTGTCATTTGATGAATTGGAACTATCATTGGCTCCGCACCCCGATAAGATACCGAGAGACATAAATGCACACATAAATATAATAATTACTTTCTTCATTATTCTCTCCTTTAAAAATACTATAAAGGGATTATATCACTTATCCTCTGCGACATGACAGTATTTAATTAATTTTTAATATTATAATTAAATAAAAAGACAGCCTGCCGAAGCCAGGCTGCCCCTTGGAAGTTTTTAGGAAATTATATTATATTAATGGTGGAACAATCTAGTTCCGATAAATGACATTACCAAGTCGTATTTATCACAAGTTTCGATAACATTATCGTCCCTTATTGAACCACCTGCTTCGGCTATATATTTGACCCCGCTCTTAAATGCTCTTTCTATATTGTCTCCAAAGGGGAAGAAAGCATCGGAACCGAGAGAAACATCTTTCATTTCTTTTAAGTATGCCTTCTTTTCTTCTATAGTGAGTACTTCAGGTTTATGAGAAAACACGTTTTCCCAACTGCCGTCTCTTAAAACATCATCGTGTTCTTCCGAAATATATACATCTATAGCATTATCTCTGTCCGCTCTTCTTATCCCCTCTTTGAAAGGAAGGTTTAATACTTTGTCATGGCTTCTTAAAAACCAAGTATCCGCTTTATTCCCCGCAAGTCTGGTGCAGTGTATCCTTGACTGCTGTCCGGCACCTATGCCTATCGCCTGTCCGTCTTTTACATAACATACTGAATTTGACTGAGTATACTTAAGAGTTATAAGCGCTATGATTAAGTCTCTCTTTGCATTCTCACTCATATCTTTATTCTTTGTAACTATATTCTTTAATATTTCTTCATCTATCTTGATATCATTCCTGCCCTGCTCAAATGTAACACCGAACACTTCTTTTGTTTCTAACTTTTGAGGTTCATAACTTTCATCTATTTGAATAATAAGGTAATTCCCCTTTTTCTTCTTCTTAAGTATTTCAAGGGCTTCTTTTGAATACGATGGTGCTATTATTCCGTCGGAAACTTCTTTTGATAAATACATCGCAGTGGCTTTATCACATTCATCGGATAATGCTGCAAAATCACCGTAAGAAGACATCCTGTCCGCTCCTCTGGCTCTTATATAAGCAGAAGAAATATCCGTTAGTTCGATATCATCATCTACAAAATACATTTTCTTAAGCTTTTCATCGAGAGGCATACCAACAGCGGTACCTGCCGGAGATACATGCTTAAAGGATGCGGCGGAAGCAATCCCCGTTGCTTCTTTCAATTCTTTTACCAGCTGATAGCTGTTAAATGCATCAAGCAAATTTATATATCCGGGTGTCCCGTTTAATACCGTTATAGGCAAATCTCCCTTTTTCATATACACTCTTGCAGGTTTTTGATTTGGGTTACATCCATACTTTAATTCTATTTCTTTCATAACTTACTCCTTTATAATCAAAAAAGCCCACCAATCCAGGCTCATGCCCAGACGGTCGGCTTATAATAATCATTATACTTCACGTGGTAAACTCCACTTTTCCGTCAGTCGTATAACTAATTAGAATATAACATTTTTTACTTATTTAGTCAATATCTTATAAATTTTTTAATAATAAAGATACCTCTTAACTGATTTAAACTTAAAGATAAGTATATTCAATAAGTCAAAATATAAATAAACCCTATATGTAATACGGATATATGCTATATTACATAATTATAATTGTTTATTTGTATCCTATTTGTACCTCATTATTAATATTAAACGACACATCTGATTAAGATAAAGTAATATAGCTGATTATCACTTAATAAATAAAATTTTTCCTTTTAGAAACTTGCTATATCATAAATGAAAATCATTTTATATAATATCAAATATTTGAATACCATAAACAAATCCAAATCTATTTTTTTAGTATCCTCTTTAAAGTATTTGAATCCGAAAGTAAGTTTACTGTTTCAAATTTTCCTTTATAAAACACAGCCCAATTATTGAATACACAAGGGAGTTCCTTTGCCTCATTTAGCGTATGCACTTCTATCAAAGACAAAGGAACATCATTTTCTTCACAATACTTTTTTACAAAATTTACTTTTTGCTCTATATATGGACACTGCATATCATAATAAATTGTCAGCTCTTTATGTTCGATTTTCTCTTTTTTTGCATTTTGAGCAAACTTTGGTTCTGTCCCGTCAAAAGAGAGTGCCAAAAGCTCATATCCGTTGTCAGTGGTATCCACAACTTCAAAACCGAACTTCTTTGCAAAGGACTGATCGGAAAGCCAGGACTTTTGCCTTTTTGAGCCAAGCATACATATACCGGATTTACCCTTTTCTTTTGCGTCATTTAAACAATACTCCATCAGCTCCCTGCCATACCCCTTACCTTTATATTCCCCAAGGACCCACAAGCAGTATATATAATAATAATTATCACCGACTATAGGGACCCAAGATAATTCAAGAGGCGCATATTCGATAAAAACAGTAGCTTTTTCATTTAATTTTCTAAAAACATGACCTTCTTTCAATCTATCGGAAAGCCATTTCCTCTTTGCATCAATGCCGGGATGAAATTTCCTTGTACGGATAATGCAGCATAAATGTTCATCGTAAAGATTATCTTCTGTTAAGTTTATAAAATCGCTGTTCATTCTTCCCTCACTTTATTTAGTTTATATTAATCATAATTTATATTTCTTATATTTCATTTTACTGTAATAATACATAAATCACAAGCAGAATAAACATTAATAGTTCAAAATCAAGTATAGACAAATTTCAGACTTTTCAGTCATTTGATAATTGGGATATAAAAGATAATAGATAAAAAATTACTATTTAATAAGAATAAGCAATAAATATAAACTTATGAAAATAAATTTATCTTATATAACCTCATCAACAGAAATGAACAATCAAATAACATTCTTCTAATTAAACAAATATAAAACAAAGTATTAATATTGTTAAAATATTTAATTCCATTTATTATGGATAGAACTTTCTTTTATATAACATAATTCTGATTTTCAAATAGTTTTAATGATTTAAATGGTTTTTAAAAAAAATATTTTTAAAAATTATAATAAAAAAAGCAGAACATTATGTTCTGCTTTAAAATCAAAGTTATTAGCAAGCTGCTACGTTAACAGCTCTGAATCTGCTTTTGTTTTTTGTATCAGCTTCAACGTCATAAGTTACTTTTTGTCCTTCGTTTAAGCTTTTGAAACCTTCACCTGTTATTGCACTGTAATGTACAAATACATCTTCTCCTGTTTCGTCGTTAGATATAAATCCATATCCTTTTTCTTGGTTAAACCATTTTACTGTACCATTGTTCATAATGATACCTCCTTAATATTATTTATAAATCCAAAACTGCACGAATTTTTATATAACTTAAGATTGTAATTTTAAGAACATACATCTGGTACAATTCTTTTACTGCTCTTATAGAAAATAAAAAAACATGATTACAAGCCACCTAAAAAATGACTCAAAACCATGTATCATTCTGTTTAGTGATTTAATATGTATTTAATATATCATAAAACAAATCAAAAGTAAAGCATTATTTGACCGCACTTAAAAATAAATGCGGTCAAAGTATATTTTAGTCTTTAAAACTATGCTATTTTGATTATTACCATTATTGAATTGGTTATTGTTACATTATTACTGTTATTTCTAAGTGAAACTGTGGCAGGTGTCGTACCTGCAACGTAGAACATTGAATTTGCACTTGCAAGCTCTGTATCTATATCGCTTTTTAAGCTTGCACTTGAATCTGCATTGTATATTGTTGTATTGTCTTGTACTACCGAGAATGAAACAGTATAAGGATATACTACTCCTGCTCCGCCTGCACTTGCTGTCAGATGATAATATACCTGATATAGTCCCGGTTCATTGATTATAAATTCAGGAGAACCGTCAGTATGAGAAAAACTATTTCCAACTAAAGTAGTAGTTCTTTCAAAACCTATCAAATCGGATGAGTTATAAGTTGAAGGGTTTTCATTAACCGCAGCAACAACTTCCTGCTGACCGCCTGCACCTGTTGGTCCTGTCGGACCGATTTCACCTTGAATACCCTGCGGACCTTCTGGTCCTGTTTCACCGGTAGGACCGGTCGGACCGATTTCACCCTGGATACCCTGCGGACCTTCTGGTCCTGTTTCACCGGTAGGACCGGTCGGACCGATTTCTCCTGCCAAACCTTGAACGCCATCTGCTCCAGTAGGACCAACTGCACCGTCTGCTCCTGTTGGACCCGTTGGTCCTGTTGCTCCGGTAGCTCCTGTTGCTCCCGTTGGTCCTGTTGGACCGATTTCACCTGCTAAACCTTGTGCTCCTTCTGCCCCTGTAGCTCCTGTGGCTCCTGTGGCTCCCGTAGGACCTGTTGGTCCGGTTGCTCCGGTTGGACCTATATCTCCAACTTCACCTTTTTCGCCCTTTTCACCTTCGATACCTTGATCACCGCTGTAACCTCTAGGACCTGTTGGTCCGGTTGGACCTGTAGCACCTGTGGCTCCTCTAGGTCCTGTTGGTCCGGTTGGACCTGTTATACCAATACCCGTGGCACCGGTTGCTCCTGTGGCACCAGTTACACCCGTAGGTCCAGTTGGACCTGTTATACCTGTAGCTCCGGTTACGCTGGCACCAGTTGCTCCTGTGGCACCGGTTGCTCCTCTTGGACCAACTTCACCTTGAGCTCCCTGACTTCCGGTAGCCCCTGTTGGTCCGGTTGCTCCCGCTGCACCTGTTGCTCCTGTTGGTCCCGTTGGACCTGTTATACCAATACCCGTGGCACCGGTCGGACCTGTTGGTCCTATCTCTCCTGCCAGACCTTGTGCCCCTGTTGAGCCTGTCGCACCTGTTGCACCGACAGAACCTGTTGCTCCTGTTGCGCCTGTTTCACCTCTTAGTCCCTGAGGTCCTTGTGGTCCCTGAGCACCCTGGATACCGGTAGGTCCTGTTGGACCAGTCACACCTGCCCCTGTAGGACCGGTTGGACCCGTAACTCCCTGAATACCCTGTGGACCTGTTGCTCCTGTAGCACCGGTCGCTCCTGTTCCTGATGGACCCGTTGGACCTTGTACACCTTGAGGTCCCTGAGGTCCTTGGACGCCTGTTGCACCCGTAGCTCCTCTAAAGCCTCTTGGTCCTTGTGGTCCGGGACTTCCTGTAGGACCCATAGGTCCGGGGCATCCTCTAGGTCCTCTCGGACCGGTTGGACCCGTCACACAGCATCCGGGATCCGGAGGTGGTGGAGGACAAGGACATCCCGGCTCGGGGTTACATCCGCAGTCATAATCATAATCGTTCGGATAGTAATCGTCGGGTTCCATATTACATGAATTTTCGCTTTCATGACAGCTATAATTTCTATTCATATCATTGTTTCTGCCTTCTAGAAAGCTGTCAAAATCAAAATCATACATTAAATTATATCACTCCTTAATTTACTTATATGAGAACATAAACTTATATAATATTAATATTACAAATACTTTTAATCTATTAGTTACAATATATAGTGAGCCTCAAAAATTATTTGAATTATTCTTTTAATTACTGTTATAAAACCATATATTTAACTTATTTATTATTGATCCATTCATATAAGAAAGTAAACTTACTTATTAAGTTTGTCTTTAAAATACTTTTTATTAAGTTTGTATTCCTTTGAAGCAGGTTTAAATAAGCCTGCTAATTCATTATATTCATTTGCGAGTTTTATGTTACCGATTTTGTCATAACATACACAAAGCTGTATCAAGGGAATATAATTGTAACAGTCCTCCAAAACAAATCCTCCGAGACTATCCTTTCTTTCACATGATAAAGCCCTGTTATACCAATATATAGCCTGGTTATATTTTGATTTGGACATAAAATAATAACCTAAATCACAGCATACCTCAGCTCTCGGAATATCATATTTAAAGCTTTTAAATAATGATTCTACCGCGAGTTCATCTTCCCCGACTTTATCATAACATTTATAAAGAAGCCTTGCCGCATCTATTTTATTTTCAAGAAAACCATCCTTTAAAGATAAAAATTTCTGAAACATCCCTATCGCTTCATGATATTTCTCATGATAATATAGCTCTCTGGAATAATAAAACAGCTCTCTCGGATTTAACTCTGCTCCTTCTTTAATCATCTTTTCGAATATCCTCAAATTCCTATCCGGGTCAGAAACTTTTAATTTTCTATGAGTTACGGCGATATTCGAATGAAGGGTGATACCGTATGGAGCTATAGCCTCATGCACCGCTCCCTTCCATAGATCTCTGTGAACGTTTTTAAGAAGTCTTTCTCTATAATAAGAAAATATAACATTCCCTTCACTGTCAAAAGAAGTGTTATATTTCATCATTACCACATCGGTGTTTTTATCCAATGTTTCTTTTAATTTAATAAATTCTTTCCTGTCTTTTTCTTCTATCACATCATCTGCATCAAGCCATAGGATAAAATCTTTATTGGCTTTGGAAAATGAAAAATTCCTTGCAAGGGAAAAATCATCCGTCCATTTAAAATCATATACCTTATCAGTATATTTATAAGCTATTTCCTTTGTCTTATCCTTTGAACCCGTGTCTACTATTATTATTTCATCGACGATGTTTTTCACACTATCCAAACATCTATCCAATACGTCTTCTTCGTTTTTTACTATCATACATAAACTTATTGTAATCACACTTATCCCCTCGTCTTTAAACAAATTTATATATAATATGAAAGAAAGAGTATTTTTGTGACTTAGCTGTATCAAGCAAACAAAGCTTTATATTTTAAAGAAATAAAAAGAATATAAACAAAAAGTAAAAAAAAATTTATTTTCCATAGTTTAAATACAAGAGTTTAATAATTTTTTTAATTATGTTCTTAATTTTATAGTGCTTCCTCTTATATTTATTTCTTACTAATTAAAATCAATAAAATAATAAAAAACACCCCAATAAGGAGTGTTTTATCATTTAAGTTTTTACAGATATTTCAAATCTCTGTGATATATCCTATATATAAAGTAAATACATAGACTTACACCGACTACTTCGGCTATCGGGAATGCCCACCATGTAGCATTTATCCCCCAAAGTTTGGATAGGATGAATGCAACGGGAAGAAGCACTACAAGCTGTCTTACGGCAGAAATTATAAGACTTGCTATACCATGTCCCAAAGCCTGACATACAGACATTATACAAATCGACACCCCGGCAATGAGATAGTGAATACCTATTATCCTAAGTGCGGGAACACCTATCTGCATCATTGTATCGGAAGCATTGAATATCATAAATAGTTTATCCGGAAGGAATTCAAATATCAAAAATCCTATAAACATTATAATGACCGCATAGACTATGCCGGTCTTTAAAGTCTTTGTAATCCTGTCTTTCTTTTTAGCTCCGTAATTATAAGATACTATAGGAACCATACCATTATTAAGTCCGAACACAGGCATGAATATAAAACTTTGAAGCTTGAAGTATACCCCAAACACCGCCGTTGCGGTAGATGAAAATGTTATAAGTATTTTATTCATTCCAAATGTCATTACGGAAGCAATGGAAGACATTATAATGGAAGGTACTCCTACGGCATATATCTTCTTTATTATATTAAGCGAAGGTCTGAACCCTTTTAAGTTTATATCTATTTCATGATTTTTATAATGGTTGAAAAATATCCCCGCAATTGCCGCAACTATCTGTCCTATAACTGTAGCGAGAGCTGCTCCTCCAACTCCCATTTTAGGAAAACCAAGTAATCCGAATATCATTATAGGGTCTAAGATAATATTTATAATGGCACCGAGACCTTGAGTATACATGTTATATATTGTCTTACCCGTAGACTGAAGAAGTCTTTCAAATGTTATTTGGAAGAAAACCCCAAATGACAAGATACAGCATACTCTTAGATAAGTAGTTCCCTGACTTACTATATCAGCTATATCCGTCTGTGTCCTAAAGAACATATTTGCTCCGAAAATACCAAATAACAAGAATACCAAGTAACTCATTAAAGCGAGAAAAATCGCATTCTTCGCAATCTTATTTGCGGTATCGTATTCTTTCTCCCCAAGGGATTTTGATAAAAAGGCATTGATACCTACCCCTGTACCTACAGCGACTGCTATCATAAGGTTTTGAATGGGAAAAGCAAGGGATACCGCCGTAAGTGCATTTTCACTTATCTGAGCCACAAACATACTGTCTACTATATTATATAAAGCCTGTATCAGCATCGATATCATCATAGGAAGAGACATCGAAAGTATCAATTTATTTATGGGCATTACACCCATTTTATTTTCTTTTCTTTCTTCTACTTTTATTTCTTTTTCTCTAGCCAATATATTCACTCTCCTTTATGTCAACCAAATCTTTGATGATTTTTACTGAAGTATCAAGTCCGAGATTACTATTGATTACCAAATCGTAATTCTGAGCTCTGCTCCATTTCCTGTCCGTTTGATAGTTATAATAAACCGCTCTCGCCTTGTCGGTTTTATGTACATATTTTTCTATATTCTTTTCATTTACCTTATAAACTTCTTTTACCCTACTCACTCTGTCCTCTTTTGGAGCATGGATAAATACTCTTATGCAGTTTTCTTTATGTCTTAAAATGTAATCAGCACACATCCCCACTATTACACATGGACCTTTATCTGCTATCTTTTTTACTATATCTCTTTCAGATACACTCACCTGATCTTCAATAGGAAGATTTTCATAACTGAAAGATGTATCATAAAAGAAACTCAATGGTCTTCTATTTTCTACATTCTTAATAAAATCGGACGCAAGCCCCGTTTCTTTTACCATTAAATTTATAAGTTCTTCATCATAGAAAGGGATATCCAGCATTTCTGCAAGCTTTTTACCTATTATACGACCTCCGGAGCCGTACTCTCTTCCTATGGTAATAACATAACTTCTCATAATCTACCTCCTAATGTTGGTATTGCAACTAATGTTATAAACAAAAAAACAGCTATTTCTACTGCTTTAGACTAATTTTAAGCTAATATGACATATTTGTCAACAAGCAAAGATAATATTTCTTGACTTTTTAGAATTATGATTATAATATAAAGGTTGCAAAGGAAACTATTATTTGGAGCCAACCATGAAAGAAAAAACAAAATTCAATATAATAAAATACACTTCAAAACTACATAGGAAATCTCAGATGTATGTAAACGAACAAGTGAAAAATTTGGATATAACAGGAGGGCAGGTACCGTTTATAAAAATACTCTGCGAAAATGGGGAAATCATACAAAATGAGTTCTGCAGATTTTTGGACATTGATAAAAGTACCGTCGCAAAGATGATGGTAAAACTTGAAAGCGAAGGATATATAATAAAAACAAACAATAAAACCGACAACAGATCCACGTATATAAAACCCACCGATAAATCATATAAAATATATCCAAAATTAAAAAGGATAGAACAAAACTGGTTTGGTGAAATCACAAAAGATTTTACGGATATAGAAAAACTGATTTTTTTTGATTTAATTAAAAAAGCAACCATCAATGCAGGAAGTTTTTTCTACAGGTGCGATAACTAAATCAATGCTCCTTTCATACAATAGTGTGAAAGGAGTTTTTAATGTTTTATGTAAAAGTAGAAAACAATGTAAAAATCGCGGTTTATGATCTAAACCCTGATGCATGTAAGACCGTACTGATGATACACGGCTGGCCCTTATCAAATAAAATATTCGAATATCAAAAACGCTTTCTCGTGGAATGCGGATACAGAGTAATAACTCTTGACTTAAGAGGCTTTGGAAACTCTGACGCTCCGGCATGGGGATATGATTACGACACATTGGCAAGAGATATATATAAAGTGGTATGCAAATTGAATTTACACTATTTCACTCTTATCGGATTTTCTATGGGAGGAGCAATAGTATTAAGATATATGAATAATTATGACGGATACGGAGTTGAGAAATTGATACTCCTTGGAGCTGCTGCTCCAAGCTTCACGAGCTTTGAAGGATTTCCTTACGGAGTAAGCAGAGATTCCGTAGATGAACTGATAAGACTGGCAAAAACAGACAGAGCAAAATTTTCAAAGAACTTCAGTGAAAAACTATTTTACAGACCTCACAGCGAAGAAATAAAAAATTGGTTTTATGATATTTCTCTTTCGGCTTCAGGTATAGGTACCGTAGAGACCGGATATTCACTGAGAGACGAACGCGGAATGGAAGACTTATGTAGTGTACGTGTCCCAACAGGGATATTTCATGGTAAAAAAGATGATATAGTACCGTACGAACTTGGAGTTATCCAGCACGAATATATAAGAGGTTCAAAGTTATTTACATTTGAAAACAGCGGACATGGTATTTTTTACGACGAGTTAAAAAAATTCAATCAGCAGTTGTTAAATTATCTTAGAAGTTAAAAAGAGTTCCCTTAAAGGAACTCTTTTTTATTTTAATTTTAGGCTGCCTGCTTCTTCTTTTTATTTTCTCTGTGCTTTCTTCTAATAAAATACTTCTTGGTTTCATATACAACGACTCCGCTAAGTGCGAACAGTGCGATCATATTAGGCAGAGCCATAAGCCCGTTGAATATATCCGCTATGGTCCATACAGCTTTAACGGTCATATAAGGTCCTATAAATACAGCAAAGATATATAGCCATCTGAAAGCTTTGATATATTTTACTTTACCTCCCGATAAGTATTCAAGACATCTTTCGGAGTAGTAATCCCAGCCTAATATTGTAGTAAAAGCAAAGAACACCAAACACATCATCAAAATAAATGACGATACCTGTGCAGGCAGAGGAAGTCCTTGATTAAAGGCATAAGTAGTAACACCTACCCCCTCCAAGCCGCTAACCTGCCATGCTCCCGTTATTACTATAGAAAGTCCCGTCATGGTACAAATCAGTATAGTATCTATGAATGTACCGGTCATGGAAACAAGACCCTGACGGACAGGTTCTTTTGTCTGAGCCGCAGCTGCTGCTATAGGAGCGGAACCAAGTCCCGCCTCGTTTGAAAATATACCTCTGGCAACTCCCTTTTGCATAGCTATTATCATACTTCCGACCACCCCGCCGGTAATCGCAGAAGGATTATATGCCCCTTGAACAATCACTTTGATCGCTCCCGGGATTGCAGAAGCATTGTATATCATAAGCACTACACATATCGCAATATAAATAACCGCCATAAAAGGAACGATTATCTGAGAAACATTAGCTATACGTTTGATACCTCCGATAAGTACAAGTGCAACACAAATACTAAGTATAAAGGATGCAATTATAACCGCCCATGAATATGTACCGATATGAGGGATAGTAACGCTCCATGACATGTTAGGGTCAAAGAAATTTTTAACAGCAGAAGTTATCCCATTTACCTGAGAGAACGTACCGATCCCGAAAAGACCTACGCACACACCAAAGAAAGCAAATATCTTTGCAAGCCACTTCCAGTTCTTTCCCATACCATGCTCGATATAGTAAAAAGGTCCTCCCAAAGTATGGTTATCCTTACTTATCACTCTATACTTAACAGCAAGAAGACCTTCCGCATACTTTGTCGCCATTCCGAAGAATGCCGCTATTTCCATCCAGAATAATGCCCCGGGTCCCCCGGCAGCTATCGCCGTAGCAACTCCCACTATATTCCCCGTTCCGATAGTTGCGGAAAGAGCGGTACACAAAGCAGCAAAAGATGTAACCTCACCGTCTCCTCCCTCTTCATTCTTAACCATATATTTTAAAGCCAAAGGAAGTTTACGAAGCTGTAAAAAACCAAGCCTTACAGTCAGCAAAATCCCTCCCGCCAAAATAAGTATAATAAGAGGCGTACCCCATACAAGGTCATCAACCTTTGTCAAAAATGTATTAATAATTCCCCACATAATTTTGATCCTTTCTGTTTTTAAAACAAAAGATAAAAAAAGAGCTAAATATAATCATACTTAGCTCCGAATAATAAACATTATTTAATATAAAAATAATCTTATTATACTCTGTCCTTTTGCCTGAGAGATTAATGTAATTTTAAATTTTAAATATTACATCTTGCACCTTCGGCACTCCTTAGAGATTCTCCAGAGCCACATCCGTTCATAGTCCTTATCCTAATGGACACCTGAGAGTTTTACTCCTTCGGTAAGGTCTGACCTACTTTCCTACAAACTTCTTTTGCTTAATTATTATTTGATTTTTATACACCTGTTTTATTATACACAAAATGACAATAAATTACAAAAAAATTAATAAAAAAAGTAAGGATTTATTTCCTTACTCTTTATATCAATCTATTCTTAAAATATCATGATTTATTTTTTTATAAAATAACTTCTTTATCTCATTAAAATCCTTCGTAAGGCTCGTTATCCACATGAGCTTTACAACCACCGATTCCGTAGTCATATCATACGCTTCCAGTACGTTATAATTTGAAACTGTCTTATGCCCGACTTCATACAGTTTTGCATCACTGCCTTCAAGCATTACCTGAGTTGAAAGAACTATTATCTTTCCTTTTTTGGTAATCATTTGAAGTTTATCAAAAAAGTTTCTTTTATCGTGAAAAGGCAGTCCGCCTACCCCATACCCTTCGATTACGATAACATCATAATTATCTGAGATATAATCAAGTATATCAGGCTCCATTCCCGGTATCAACTTAAGCAGAAAAACTCTTGAATCAATGGTCGTATGGAAAACTATATCACTCTCTTTTCTTTCCTTTTCGACATACTTTATTATCCTATTTTCATCTATAAAAGCCGCAACAGGATAATTTATACTTTCAAAGGCATTATAGCTCTTTGAGCGTAATTTTCTCGCTCTCGTACCAACTATCGCTTTCCCGTTGAATACGAGATATACTCCGTGAATATCATCATCACATGCGAAAGTAAAACTATCTATCAAATTTTTCTTTGCGTCAGTGATATCAGCATTTATCGGTTTTTGAGAACCTGTGAGTATAACAGGCTTTTTAGGATTTTGAATTAAATATGAAACAGCCGACGAAGTATATGCCATAGTATCGGTGCCGTGAGTTATTATAAATCCGTCATATTCTTCATATTTTTCTTTTATGCACTTTGCGATTTTTATCCAGTGCTCGGGCTGAATGTTCGTGGAGTCGACATTAAAAAGCTGTATATAATCCACACCACATATATCTTTTATTTCGGGGATATAAGATATAAGTTCCTCTGCGGAAGTATTTGGTTTCATTCCGTTTTTTGTCTTTATGGAAGCAATGGTGCCTCCCGTTGCAATAAGAAGTATTTTTTTCATTTATCTATCTCAAATCTTTGATTTTTTTAATTTTCTTCCGGCTCAGCTTGCAAAAGTTAGTGAAATATTTCAAGTTTATGAATGAAAACCGCAAGAGTTTCTATCCTTTGAAATTTATTGATTTCGGTATAAATTGACAACGACTCCCGTTATTATTGCTGTCACAATAATAGAATATATATTAAGAAGGAGCGACAGTATTTTAACTATAAGAACAACGGCAAGTATATCACAAAATCACACGATAGAAACAACACTGTACGAATACCACAGACCGGATACAACAGAAGTTATACCCGGTTAAAATTTATATAATGATAAGCTTATATTTATATAAAAACAAATACTATGAGTATCTTATTTGATTTCGTCCTTTTTAATAAAAATTTTAATTTTATTATATTATTATCCCTTAAAATAAATAAAATATATCCAATATACGGTTTATAATGTAATCTCCATTGATTTATCCTATGATTTTTGTATATATATTTATAAATCCGGTAACAGTAACTATCAATACAAGAACAGGGGTTATATATCTAATGCAGAAAAGCCATATCTTTTTAAGCTTAAAAGGATGTCCCGAAGCTTCCATTTCGTCTATCAGTTTAGTCGTATCCCATTTCCAGCCTACATAATAACACATAAATATACCCCCTAAAGGAAGAAGTATGTTATCGGTTATCATACCTATAAAATCAAAAAATGTGTAGCCCAGTATACTTACATCAGCCAAAGGACCGAAAGACAGCGAAGAGAATATCCCAAGGAAGAATATTACTACAGTCAAAATACCTATTGATTTCTTTCTATTCCATTTAAGACTGTCTATTGTGAAAGACGTACTTACTTCTAAAAGTGCAATAGCACTGGTAAGAGCCGCAAAAAACATTATAAGGAAAAATAAAAGTGCGAATATGCTCCCCCCGCTCATGGAAGCAAACACTTTGGGAAGAGTCCCGAATATAAGGCTCGGTCCCTGTCCGGGTTCAAGTCCGAATGAAAAAACCGCAGGAAAAATCGCTATACCTGCAAGTATAGCCATACATGTGTCAAGCAAAGCAACATTGAGGCAGCTCTTTTCTATGTTCTCTTTTTTTGATAAATAACTTCCGTAAGTAATGGTTATCCCCATACATAAACTGAGAGAATAAAAGACCTGACTTAGAGCAGTATTTATGGAATCAAAAGTAAAGTTACCGAAGTTGGGTTTAAATATAAATTTAAGCCCCTCAGACGCTCCCGGAAGAGTAAGCCCCCTTATGATAACTATAATTATCAAAACAAATAACGTAGGCATCATTATTTTACTTGCTTTTTCTATACCGCTGACGCCGAAGAAACAAATCACTCCCGTAAGAAGCATGAATATAAAATGCCAAATGATAGGCTCAACGGGACTTGAAATAAACGCTTCAAAGCTTTCCGGAGCATTGAATGTAGTTAGATAACTAAAGAAGTATTTTAACATCCATCCCCCGATGACACTGTAGTAAGAAAGGATTAAAAAAGCAGACAAAACCCCAAGTATCCCTACAATCTTTGCTCTTGGATTTATGATTTCATATGCCCTTACCGGATTATGTCTGCTCATACGTCCTATTGACATCTCCGTTATCATAACCGGTATACCCAGTATCAATATAAAAAATAAATATGCGAGAAGAAACGGAAATCCTCCGTTCTTACCCATTAAATATGGAAATTTCCATAGATTACCAAGCCCTATCGCAGCTCCTGCTGTCGCCAGCAGGAAACCGATCTTGCTTGCCCATTGATTGTTATTATTTTTCATTTTCGCCCTCCGAATTTTACACTAACATCTATTATACATAAACCGACAAAAAATGACAGTAAAACATCATAAATATATACATTTTTATATAATATTTAGTATTCCTTGAAGGGTAGGATTAATTCTAAAAAAAGACCTATAAAGATAGGTCTTTTCCGATTTATTTATTATTATTTAATTTGTTTTTTCTTATTATAAAGAAAATTGAGAGTATACTTATTATGGATATTACTATATACAAGTTAATGTTCGAAACATCATTTGTATTTGGATTATTTACATTAGTTTTATTTGTTTCAGAACTACCGTTTTTATCCTTATTTGCATTATTATTCTTATCTGAAACACTTCCCGAACCGGAAGATGACTTTATTTTTTTCCACCTTGCATATAATTCCAAATCACCGACAGTGCCGGTCTTGATTTGAGTTATCTTGCTTCCGCCTTTATTCGAAGTATACCATCCAAGGAATGTATATCCGTTCTTTGTTGCATCTGCTAAAATCATATTTTCGGATTCTATATTATATGTATTCGGATTGTTAAGAGAATTTACTCCACCGTTCAAATGATAATTGATGTTATATTCAATAACTTCAAATTCACCAACCACTTCAACATCTTCACCCGGCATTTTAAAAGAATATTTTTCGTCTGTTTTATTTGTTTCATTATCATTATATTTAAGACTTTTATCCTTTAATTTATACCCTTTATCCGCATTTATTACGATTTCTATCATCTGAGTTTCTGCTGCAAAATCCATATCCGTTTTAATCGTTCCATGTTCGGTTTCTTTGCATTTTATATCATAACCCAAAGCTAGCTTCAAAGTCTTATCTTCCTTGAGTAAAGCATACGGACTTTCCGGAGCAAAATTCTTTGCTTCAAAACCCAATTTAGGCAAATCGGAAACAAATATAATATCCCCATTTTTAGGTTTGTTGTTTCCTTCAAATTTTATATTTATGGGATTTTCTGCTTTTATACTTCCGTTCAAAATAAAAGGAAGAGTATTTAACAACAGGGAATTGTCAAAAACCATACTCGAAGCAATACCCTTGGAGGACACTGTACCGAATTCAAAATCCGAATCATCTATAGCTTTATTGAACTTTATACTGCTTGAATTATTTAATTGTAAATTTGCATTATCATTATTTTTATCTCTTAACAAATTAGGAGAGATATTCGAAGGAAAAGCTATATGAGAATTATCAAGTATCAAATCATCAAAATATCTGATTGTACCTGCATTCATTAATGAGTTCGATTTACCTTCGTTTTTGAGAGTAATAATGCCGTCTCCCCCAATCAATCCGCTGATATCCGAATTTGCACTGATTGATACAGAAGATAAACTCGCATTATCAAAATTTATATTAACGTTATTTTTAACACCAATATTATTTTTTGTTTCGACATATCCCGTTCCCTGACAATTTCCTGATCCGTAAACATTACTTACACTTGCAGAAAGCCCCTTGATATTAATTTCGCTGTTACCTACGGTAGCATTTGCATTATCGCTTGCAAAAGAATATCCCGCGCCGTAGATATTATTTACAGAAGCATTTTCACTTACATTTATTTTTACATTTTTATTTATTTTTGCACTGTCAGAAGAAGCTGCATAACCTCCTCCGTATACCGCTTTGGTTATATTTGCGTCCCCTTTGATATTTATAGTTACATTTTGAGCATCCGCACTTGTTTTTAAAGTAGGAGCATTTGCTCTCCCTGCTCCGTAAACGGTACCGATAGTACCTTTTGTTATATTTATGGTTACATCTTTTACATCTGCTTTTCCATTTGCCGTACTGTTTCCCGCTCCGTAAACATTTTCTATCGTCCCTCCGTCAATATTTATATTAACATTCAAAGCACCGACATTTGCGTCGCCCAGCCCCGGAGCACCTATCAAAGACCCTCCGCCATATAAACTTCCGATTTCTGCATTATCGGATATTTTAATACCAACATTTCCGTTTACAAAAGCATTTGGCTCGGTATTATCTCCGTGACCACCCGAAACCAGCCCACCTCCGCAGACTTCTTTAAATTTTCCTCCCGCAATTTCAATATTCACATCTTTATTTAGTGCTTTTCTCGAAGAAGCATATATTGAAATATCTTTACTTGAAGAATTTGTTGTAACATCTTTACCCAATGTAAGCTTATTGCCGTTGGATATAAGCTTTCTTTCACTTGATGAAAACAAAGATACATTATCTATGGTCAAATTTCCTGTTAAATTTAAGTCATCGTTTAAGCTAAGTTTGGGATTTATACCGCTGACACCTTTTATTGTTATATTTGCGGGAAGATTAATACCCTGCGGTATAGAACAGTCTCCGGCTAAATATAACGTTCCGTTAGTCTTTAACAGTGATAATCCGGCAGCTATACTTCCCGCGGAACTATCCTTGCTATCACCATTTCCGCTTTCTCCGTCCTTGATATAAATAACATCTTTCTTCATAGACTCGGGTATCGTTACTTCAACCGTCTGTTTATATTCTTTATTATAAACGGGAGTACCATAGCTTCCCGCTATTTTCCAAACTATTGTATGATTTCCGCCTATACTTGTATCTAATGTGGTTTCACTTCCTCCTGAAGGATTTAAATATGAAACAGTAACCTTTCTGATTGAAGTTAAATAACTGCTCCTTATCCAGGACGGGATACTTGAATTCGTATCGAATAAATCGGTCCCGTCTTTTAACTTACCTTTCAATTCCGGCGGTCCGCTAAAGGAGGAATTCATATCAAGAGGTCCCATCTGTACAGCTTCGAATGTCAAATCAGGCTGCTGTTCACTATAGTCTATCGTCCCCGAAAAACTATCTATAAAAGCCTTTGGCTTACCGCTGCTGAAGTCGATACAGTTTAACTTCAAATTGACATTGTTCAAATTAGTACATCCGCTGAAATCAAAATCTCTTATATAAGAGGAATTAAGAGCCAAAGTCGTAAGAGAAGAAGCATTGCTGAAATCTACGGTGTTTACCGTACATCCCGAAAATATCCCGTTCATTGTCGTTACTTTATCACCGTGATACGATACCTTTTCCAATTTCTTCATATTGTATAATGAACTCGAAGCTACACTTTCCAATGTATCGGGCAGTTCTAATTCTTTTATAGGTAAACCGTATAAAGAACCAAAGTTAAGTTTTTTAATTTCCTTTGGAAATTTAAAGTTCTCGATCTTTAATGTACCATTCAAGCCCAAAGCTGTATTATTACTGTAATCCATAGCATCATTGGTTGATTTTATGCCGCTTAAATCAATAGTAGTCGCGTTTGTCCACTTTTCATCCATGTAGGCAAAGTCATCACCGGTCAGAACCGCACTTCCGCTTACCTTAAAAGAACTGACACTGCTTGCTTGTGTAGAACCCAATGCAGATTTTGTCGCATTCTCCAATGAACCGTTGTTATATACTATATTTACACTATCTGCACCTTTTACATTTGAAAGAGTAAAGCAGAATATAATTAATACCAAACCAACTAAGAATACAATCGCATTTTTAATACTAAGTTTTTTTACAGAACTTTTTGAATCCATAATACCCCCTTAAATGATTTAAATATCTGATATTATACAAAATCGTACTTTTTGTGACAGAAAATGATAACGCAAAATTTCTACGATTTAGAACATGATAAATTTGATTTTGTAATAAAAACATATAAAATAAATAAAATTATAATATGTATTAATTATAACATAATACTACCAAAAAGTACACTATTTTATTGTAAACGACAATATTAAACACTTTCTGACATATACTATCAAAGATCTTTATATATTTTTAATATTTTATATATAAAGCATTACACTATCTTAATGCATGAACGGATATAATAGTAAATGTAAAAAGGAAGTGAAAAAAATGAAACATTTAAATTTTACTTTAAAGAATTATGAAGAAAGAAATATTATGATACATCCCTATATATCGTATATATTAGCTGCAATATGTATACCGAGCTTTATAATTATAGGAGTTATAATAAGCGTTACATTAATTATGTATCCATTATCCATAATATTTGGATGGGTATAATCATAAATTTCATTAATCCTTAAAGGATATAGACAAACTCTTGATTAAGATAATGTACGTATCATTTTCTATACAAAAAATTTAATTTTTTTAATCAAAAATATCAACTATAGTAATTTAAAATATAAATATATTTTACTAAATATGATATATAAACATTAAATTTTTTATCATATTAATTTTATTGTATATCTTAAAGAAAAAAAGAAGATAATTTATCTTCTTTCATTCAATTATTTATTATTTAAAAATAGTAATTTATAGCAAGTTCAAAACTTAAGAATATCACATTTAAATCAGCTAAAAATATTTATGAGGTGATAAAAAATGAGATATAAAAATTTAAATGACTTGATAGCATCAAGCTCCAGTTCCAGAAAATACTTCTTGTCTTTGCCTACTTCGGTACAACTTGGACTGCATGACCAAAACGATTATATTCATAGCTTGAACGATCTATGTACAAATGCGGAATATATATCAAAATCGGAATACATTTCAAAACCCGATTTACGTTAATATAATTCGTTATTACAGTAAGCTCATTTGATTTTCTTTTAAAGATTCAACTCTTCTTTCATATATTTTGTCACCTTCCCTTATTTTATCACATAATATTGGAGAAGCAACGTCATATAATTTAAGATTATCCACTACCATATTTTTACTATAATTAGCATAACAATATCTGCATCCGTTCAAACATGTATTATATGAACCAATATGAATGCTTTCCATACATCCGCATATAGGTCTTCGATTTTTATCTTTATTTGCTTTAATTTTACAGCCAATAATATTTTCAATCATGTCCTTATCTATGCAGTGACCGTGCCCTACTCCAAATTCACTTAAATCAATTTCTTCAGCACATGTTTCAATACTCATATCGTTTTTTTCTGATGTTATAGATAAATTTTTTGCAAAGTAAATCATATCGTCTTTATTTAGTTCATTCAAATTCAAATCTTTTGTATTTCTTATAGTCTTATCATATAAATCAATAAAACTTATAATTACCTTATTAGTATATCATTTTAAACTATTTGATATTTTTTCAAAAGCTCTTAAATGATATTCCTTGTTATATTTATCACTCAGTAAAATAGGGCCATATCTCCAAATTACGTTATCTTTTCCTATCTTATCGGATAATCTTTTAAATACAGCTATCAATTCTTCGCTCTTATCAGGCAAATTAGGCTCTATATCCTTCCCATAAGATGTCAAAGTAAATTGAAAATAATAATCATAACCGTTGAGTTCATCCAGCTTATCTATCATATTCTTAGGATTTTTAGTCCAAAAGACTATACAGTTCACTGCGTCTTTGGAAAGGCTGACTTTGCTTATTTGCTTTTTATTAAACGGATTTCTGATATACACATATCCGTCTTTAATCCTATTTATAAACCAATCGGAATAGTAACTTGGTATATCCGTCCTCCTGCTGGCACTTATGATCATTTTACAAACTCACTCTCTTATTTTTTAATATGATAACACATTTATCATTTACATTAATTCAATTTTCAAACATATGAAAATTAAAATCTTATTTCATATTTAAAACTATTATATTTTGGAATTAATTACATAAATTATAATAACGATATTTCTACATATAGGAGCATAAAATGAAAAACAATATAAAAACTTTGATAATATCCATACTTATACCTCTTCTAACGGGAGGACTTGCGGGGTTATTGACAAGTAAAAGCATGGTCATATATAAACATTTAAATCTTCCCCCACTATCCCCGCCGGGATTTATATTTCCAATCGTATGGACAATTTTATATATTTTAATGGGAATAGGAGCATATTTTATAATTATATCAGATTCAAGCACAAGGACAGAAGCTCTCAGGACATATGCCCTTCAGCTGGTACTTAACTTTCTTTGGACGATAGTGTTTTTCAATATGAGAAACTTCTTTTTGGCTTTTATAATACTGATTGCTTTATGGGCTTTAATAATAAAAATGATAATAACATTCAAAGAAATCAAACCACTGGCAGGATATCTGCAAATCCCATATTTACTTTGGGTCACTTTTGCGGGATATCTAAATTTTATGGTGTTTATTTTGAATTAAAATAAAAAAAGGATAAGTTTTGGGCTTATTCTTTTTTGTTTTAATCATATATATTAATAAATTTTAAGTAATAACTATACTACACTAAGTACAAATATATAATTCAAATATCAATTCTTTAAAAATTTCCTAATTCTCTATATATAAGTAATTAAAATACAAATTTAAATATAGATTGTTAATTAATAAAAAAATATATTATTTTAAAATATAACAAACCTTTTAACTGTAACAAATAAAGCCAATAAAACAGTATTCTACTTCCCAGCAACAGCGCAGATAGTTTCACTGGTGCCTGAATAAGACTTACCTGTGACATCATCATATAAATCAATATATCTAAATCCCGCATTTTTAATTTCGGAAACTATAGAATCTTTTGTATATACCTGATTCCAAATATTATAACATTCAATATTTTCTTCGGTTAGAATCAAATACTGTTCTAAAGTATTTAACGTTTCTTTATATATATAATTTCGCTGAATACACACATGTTCTTTCTCCGACCAAAAACCCTTTTTATTGTATTCAATAATTTCTTTCTCTTCAAAATCATCAATAAATTTCTTTGTAAATCCGTCTAAAATCAAAATGCCATCTTTCTTCAAAGCTTTCCTTGTTTTATTTAATATTACAGCTCTGTCTTTAGGATGTAGAACTCCTAAGTCACAGTAAATCAAAATCGCAATATCAAACTCAGCTTCATAATCTATATCCAAATAATTTTGATAATGATATTCTATATCCATACCCTTTTCTTTTGCATGCTTTTTCGCATATTCAATTGAACGTTTTGAAAAATCTACTCCTGTAACATTAAATCCTTTTTTACAAAATAGTTCATCATATATCCCAGGTCCGCAACCTAAATCCAATAACTTTTTATTTTTAGTGACACTTAATAATCCGCTGATCCAATCAGCTGATTTCTTTATAAACTCATGATTCCTGGTCGCACCTTCGGACTTTGGATTTAAATGCTCTTTTAACATATATTTAGAAATATTTTCATCATTCCAAAATGCTGATGTGCTCTTTTCATATACATCAGGTTTATTCTTTATGTAGTTTATTAGTTTTTTATTTGTATTGCTCATGGTTGAGTTCCTTTAAATCATTTATTTTAATTTTATATTTATTTATTAAGTAACACCACCGTCTCCACATGGCTCGGTTGTTCAACGAAAAACATACTCAACCCCTATTGTACAAGGGAATGGTGGAACGCACCTTTCCCCTTAAAATCTAGGGTTTCGAGCCTGTGATAACCTTGAATTTCTCTATAATTTGTATAGGCAAACAGGGTAAAGCTCTGTTCCTTAAACTTCATTTTTCATGTCATCCCTACAAACTGGAATTTATCGTTCAACCACATAACGATAATGTGGCATATCTACGCCTCTGTAATGCTTCATCCATGTGTCTTTTATTATCATTCCATTTCTTATGGCTACATTTTGAGATGCTATATTCGTGTCTCTGATAATGGAACACACTTCCGTTGCATTTAATGTTTCAAATGCATACTTTTTACACGCTTTTGCCGACTCAATGGCATATCCGTTATGCCAGTATGACCGCTCAAAAAGATAACCTACTTCAAGCACCTCGTTTTCTTTCCATGGCTGCATAGTAAGTCCACACTGCCCAATCATTTCATCGGTTTCTTTCAAGACAACAGCCCATAAACCAAAGCCCCATTTTTGATAACGTGCAATTTGCCTGTCAAGCCATTCGTGGACTTCATCATTGCTAAATGCCCCTTCATATGCATACATCGTATCTTCATCTTGTAGGATTTTACACAAAGCTTCAAAATCCGACTGTTCCATTTCACGCAGATATAATCGTTCAGTTTCAAGTATCATATTTATCTTTATCTCCTAAATTCAAATCCCGATTTGTCAATTTCACGAATAAACACTTCTATATAATCGACCCAATCTCAATATTCCTGTCTATCCAACTATAAAAATATCAAGGTTTTATGCTCTTTTCTAGGCAAATTTCGCAGTCTGATTTTCAATTCTAAAAGCCTTGAAAAGACCCTTATTCCAAGCCTTTTTCACACTTTTACTTATGTACTTTAGTCAACAAAACCACCGTCTCCACATGGCTCGGTTGTTCATCGAGTAACCTATAATCTCCCTACTGTATAAGGCAATCGTGGAACAGTCATTTTCCCTTGAAAATCGGTATGTCGAACCGACACAAATGTTGAGTTGCCTTATTGCTTGTATAGGCAAATACTATAAAAGAATGTCCTTTAATGCCTTGCTCATCAGTTCCTGACGTTTCTCCATAAACTCTTCAAAGTTTGCAAGTTCATAAGAAACATCACTAGGAAGGTACTTTGCGTTTTCGCTATTTTCAGTAACCTTCAACCAATCGACAAGTGGTGTCGCATTCTTGGATTCATTCTCTCTACCTTCCAACAATTGAAGGTTTGCTAATGTATTCCTTCTTCTACGCCAATCCTCTTTAGTATCATCATCAATCACTGTTCCGTCCGGCAATACTAAGTCTTTAATCTTGCCTTCTTCAAATCCTGTATATGGATGCATATGATCTTGATGGAATCCCTTCTGACTATATTTCAAGTTTGGATACAGAAGAGATAACAACATAAATGTATAGGCACCAATCTCATATGTATCAAACATTGCATCAATCTCATCCACAGTATATCTAAGAGTTCTGTCACCTGTGAATCTAATCCCATTTAGATTTTTCATACTAAATGAATTAGATGATGCTGCCTTCAATGCCTCTCTTATGCTTGTCAGTGCAGAGTTTGATGCAGTACCAAAAATTTGTCTTACCTGTGCGATTACAATATATTTTCTTAATTCAGCTTTACTGCTTGAATCGAAATTACCACCTTTGTATCTGTAGTAAACCATAGGAGAAACAGCCACATAAGAAATCATGTTCTCCGAATTAAATCCGAACTCATTTAACAGATCAACTGTATCCTTGATGGCTTTTCGGATTGAGTCCCAGTTTTCTTTGATTTTTAATACACTGTCCTTTTTGAATGTTTCTACTTTTAATGCTACGGACATATCTAAAAGATACAAACAGGTACGCATTATAAAGTCATTAGAGAACTTGAATCCTTCGCCTTTCTTATTTATTTCAGAAAGCAACTTATCAATTTCATCCCTTGCCTTATCCCAATGAGAAACAATAGTAGAGAATAACAAGTCACTCTTTGAAAGAATGGTTCCACCAGAATTTACTCTAACGAAAATATCCAATACACTGTCTATCGAATCTTTTTCTACTTCAAAGTAGTTGATGATTTCATCAGTAACCAGTCTTGTATGCAAAAGAGAAATATTCTTTGTTGCAACTTTGTCGGTTGCCCATCCATTAGGAATGATGACCTCTGTTAATAAATCTTCAGCTGAATACTTAAGGATATCTTTTACCAAATACCAAAGCTTATCGTCCTTATTCTTTGCAGCCTCTTCTGCTGTTAAAAATCTGAACTCATAAGAAATGTCCTCATCATCAGTTTTTTCACTGTGCAAATCAAAGTACAGTTCTTTCTTCGGAAATGCATCATCATTCTTCCATCTTTTGTTTGGAAGTTTTCTGCTCATACTTCCTTGCAAAGCTATGTATAGAGAAGTCAATCTCTGCTGGCCATCCAAAACTGCCCAGATTGTTTCATCTCCACTACCAACCGGGAACGGCTGTGGTGCAGCCGGATTCTTATACATATCTCGGTCATGGTAATCTTTTATAAATTCATACATTGAATACTCTTTTTGGTTCACAATAGTCTTCTTAACTTTCCAAAAAAGAAAAGTTCCAATAGGATATCCAAGCATGATAGAATCCATTAATCTTGTAATCTGTGAATCTCCCCACACATATTTTCTTTGAATAGCAGGAAGGTAGACTCTTCTACTATTTACATCATCTATTATTGCTCTAATACTTTTCTTTTCGTATGCCATGATTTGCCTCACTCATTACTTGTTTTTATCTGTTCTCCATCCGGGAAGATAAATGATTGCTCAAAGGTAACACCCATGACATCGGCTATCAGCTTTAACTCCTCAAGAGTCACAGTATCTCGTTTCAGTTTCTTACCAAAGTTCTGTGGAGTCTAACCTATCCGTCTGGCAAGTTCTGAAACGCTTATATTCTTTTTATTACATAACTCTTTAATCATATCGGATGTCTTCATCTTAATCCTCCATGTCTAAAATACACCTCAACTCACTATATTATAAACCATTTGGTTGATAATTTCAATCCTAGCACGGTTTCGCTCTGTAATTTTATGATTCGAAAATGATAATGTCTTAATGAAACGAAATTGATTATGTCCTAAAGGTTGTATTAAAATAAGGCCTCATGAGAAAGTGAGGCAATTATGCGAAAGGTGGATCTTAGAATGAATGAACAAGCAAAGTATGACATTATCAAAAAACTTGTTGATACCAATGGTAATAAAAAGAATGCTGCGATTAAACTTAACTGCTCCATGCGCACTGTCAATCGTTTGATTATCAAATACAAAGAAGAAGGCAAACAGGGCTTTATTCACAAAAACAGAGGCAGGTAGCCTGTTACTGCTTTCTCTGATGATGTCAAAGCGTCTGTGATTGATTTATACACATCCAAGTACTTTGGCGCCAACCTCTCCCATTTCTCTCAACTTCTTGCCAAACATGAAGGTATTATCGTCAGTGATTCTACCATTCGTCTTTGGCTTCGTGATGTTGATATCTTGTCTCCCAAGGCCAGAAAAAAAACGAAAAGACTCCTTGAGGCTGACCTGAGAAAGCGCAAAAAAGCCTCTGCTTCCTTCAAACAAAAGGCTACCATTGAAGATAAACTGGAACTGCTAAACCGCTCTGAAGTCCATCCCAGACGTCCCAGATGCGCTTATATGGGCGAACTTGTGCAAATGGATGCCTCCCCTCATCTCTGGTTTGGTAATACCATTACTCACCTGCATTTAGCGATTGACGACGCTACTGGCATGATTCTTGGCGCTTTCTTTGATTCCCAAGAAACTCTTCATGCCTATTATGAAGTCACTCGTCAGATTCTTACCATCTATGGTATTCCTGCCAAATTCCTTACCGATCGTCGTACTGTCTTTGAATACAAAAGAAAAAACGCATCCTCCGATGAAGAAGACACGTTTACTCAGTTCTCCTATGCCTGTCATCAACTTGGCATTGAGCTGGAATGTACTAGTGTCCCACAAGCCAAAGGACGCGTAGAAAGGCTCAATCAGACCTTACAGTCACGTTTGGTCATTGAACTAAGGCTTGTGGGCATTACCTCGATAGAGGAGGCGAATGAATTCTTGTACTCCTACATAGAAGAATTCAATGCCATGTTCGCTCTACCGCTTAATCATACAAGAAATGTGTTTGAAAAGCAACCCTGTGATCGGGATATCAATCACATTCTCTCCATTCTCTCATGTAGGAAACTGGATGGTGGAAACTGCATCCGTTATAAAAACAAGTACTATATACCTGTGACACGTAATGCGCATAAGGCATATTTGAAGAAAGGAATGACAGCCATGGTGATTGAAGCCTTTGATGGAAACTTATATGTGAATATCTTGGATCATATCTTTGCGTTGGAGGAAGTTCCACTTCGTGAAGCCAAGTCTAAGACCTTTGATCCTGTGGTTAAGGATGTTAGGCCAAGAAAGGTTTACATTCCTCCCATGTCTCATCCTTGGAAGCACGCTTCTTTTCAGGCTTATCTTGCCAAACAAAAGCACCGTGTTCTTGGTGCTAATGTTTAACTTTTTTTGGGACATTTTCATTTTCGCTTGACATCCTAGCACGGTTTCGCTCTGTAATTTTTCTATGAATGACAAAAACACCCTGCATTGCTGCAAGGTGTTGATGTAATAGTTCTTATTCAATTATCTCTTGAGTTCAATAGTCATGCCGGATTTAAATTCGAAGATTAGTTTATCATCATAAACTGTGATTTTTTCAATAAGCCTTCTGACCAATTGCTCATCATATTCTGTGATTCTGCTTGTTTGCGTTTGAAGAAAATGTCGCATTTCATTAATTCGTTTTCTGAGCATTTCCTGTTCAGCATCCTTTGTTACAACTGCTGCTTTCTTTTCTCTCAAGGCGTCTATTTCCTTTGCTATAACATCATACTCAGCATTTTTGTTTACGCACATCACAAGCTTTTCCTGTAATTCCGCCATTCTTTGGTCTATGTACTCGAGCGTTGCCGTAGAATTACCATTTAGTACATCTTCGATATTATGCTGTAGTTGCACCAAAAATTCTTCTCTTCCTCCAAGGGTCTTATTGATGGCTCTCATGACTGCTTTTTGAATTTCTGATTCGCTGATTGCCTCAGCATCACAGCCTTTTTTCGGTCCCTTCTCAATTCGGCTGGCACATCTCCATTTGTTATAAGATGCACCCCTGGCTTTCCACGCAACTCTTCTGAAAAGATCCCCACATTTACCACAGTATATGATGCTCGATAATGCATATTTGCTGCTGTAGACTCTTTTCGTCTTCCCGTTTTCTGTTCTTAAATGAGCCCTTCTTTGCAGTTCTTCCTGGACCTGCATAAACAACTGCCTTGGAATGATTGCTTCATGGTTATTTTCAACATAGTACTGAGGAACAATGCCGTTATTAGCAACTCTCTTCTTTGTAAGAACATCAACCGTATAGGTCTTCTGTAAAAGAGCATCTCCCATATACTTTTCATTTGTGAGAATTTTTCTTATTCCATCACTTCGCCATTTCATATTTCCGGTTGCGGTTGGAATACCATCTGCCATAAGTCCGTCTGCTATATTCTTAAGGCTTGCTCCTTGAAGGTATTCTCGAAATATTCTTCTTACTACCACAGCCTGCTCTTCATCAATGATGAGATGTCCATTCTCGTCTTTTGTGTATCCCAAGAACCAATTATGATTGATCTGAACCTCTCCGTTTTGATATCTGAACTGGAGTCCCATCTTTACATTCTTGGAAAGCGACTCAGATTCCTGCTGTGCAAGTGATGCCATAATAGTAAGAAGTACCTCGCCTTTAGCATCTAAAGTATTGATATTTTCTTTTTCAAAAAATACAGGCACATTTTTTTCTTTAAGCTGTCTGATGTACTTAAGGCAGTCCAATGTGTTTCTTGCAAATCGACTGATTGACTTTGTGATAATCATATCAATTTTGCCTGCCATCGTATCTTCAATCATGCGGTTGAATTCTTCTCGCTTTTTCGTATTTGTTCCACTGATACCGTCATCAGCGTATATTCCGGCGAATTCCCATTCAGGATTTTTCCTAATATATTCCGTGTAATGCTCAACCTGGGCATCATAACTTGTAGCCTGTTCTTCGCTGTCAGTACTTACTCTACAGTACGCTGCGACCTTTAATTTTGGCATATCTTCTGCGGTTACTGTATTACCTACACGTTTTTTTGCCGGAATAACTGTTATGTTCTTTGCTCCTGCCATGTGTCATTCCTCGCTTTCTATCAAACTATAAATGTATTCTGCCTGCTCGAATGGATCAGGAAATGTTAAATCGGCTGGCTTGAAATGAAATGCTATAGGAACTGTCTTATTGTGTTCCTTGCATCTTCTGTCGAGCCTTCCAAGGTTCCCTGCCCTTCGTGTCAGTTCTTCCAGAAATCTTGTCTGGATTTCTTTGTCAATTATCTGTGGGTAATAGTCTGTTCCCAGATACTTCTTGTTAGAAAGCATTCTCTTTACTGATGCATGGTTCATCTTAAAACCTGCTTCTTTAGCTGCATCAATAAGTGACTTGCCTTCAAAATAGTATCTGTAGGTTGCCCTTATTTGTTCTGCAGCCGTTTCATCAACTACAGCACAACCGTCAACTATTTTGTACCCTACTGGTATGTGTGCCATATCAATCTATCCTTTCCTTCAGCTTTAAGCCAAATTTTAATTCAAACTCTACTTCTTCTCTGGACAGCACCTTTACCTTTTCTACGAACCTTTCAAATAAGGAATCGTCCCATTCGGTAAAAGGCTCTGCTCCGTTAAGGAAACTGACCAGGCCACTTAATGCCTGTTCCATCGTGTAGCCTGCGTTATCCATTCTGTAAAGAAGATCTCGTTTTGCAGTAAGCTGTTCATACTCCATCACTAGCTTGTTATGAGCCTCGGCAAATACTGGACTTTCAAGATAGCCTCTTGTAAGAAGTGTATTCAGCTGCTTTTTCTGTTCTTCATTGCTCTTCATTTCCTTTTCGATATCTTCCACACTGTTTGCGTTCTTTTTAGAATTATTTGTTGTAATGGAAATAAGGAGCGGTTTCAAGACTAGGTCGTTTCCAAATACCAGCTTGTTCATCATGGTAAGGAAGGCTCTCTTTAAATCATCATCACGAATGAACTTCATGGAGCAGGAACTCGAATCTTCAATATGTCCGCCACAGCACCAAGCATTGTAGCTTTTGCCGTGTGAAGTATAGTGGTATCTTCTCTTAAATGATCTTCCGCACTCGCCACACTTGATTTTACCGGACATGGCATATCTGTTCTGATACTTTGATGTATCTTCGGTGCAGTTGCCTTTTTCAAGTCCTCGCTGCCTAATTGCTTCCTTAGCTTTCTCAAAGGTTTCTCGGTCAATGATAGGCTCATGATGATTTTCACAGTAGTACTGTTCTTCTTCGCCATAGTTTCTTTTTCTCTTGAAGGATGCATCTGTGATGGTCTTCTGAAAAAGTGCATCTCCTATGTACTTCTCATTTGTAAGAATGCCGTTAATCGTACCGCCTGTCCACTTAGCACCTTTCTTGGTAGGAACACTTTTTTCATTCAGTTCCTTTGCAATGATGTTGGTGCTCTTTCCGGCAAGGCACCCTGCAAAAATCTCTTTTACAACTTCTGCCTGTTCAGGAATAATCACCATCTCGCCATCGACATTAGCATAGCCATAAGGCGGATAAGAAATCACATAAGTACCGTTCTGGAACCTTTTCTTGATGCTCCACTTTTCATTCTCCGAAATGGAACGTGACTCGCTTTCTGCCATGCTGGCCAATACAGCAAGCATTAACTCACTTTCCATAGAGCCTGTGTTTATATTTTCCTTTTCAAAAATAACATAGACTTCATAATTCAAAAGCTTTCTTACAAGTGCCAGACAATCGGTAGTGTTTCTGCTGAATCTGCTGATGGATTTTGTGATGACAAGATCGATAAGACCTTTTTCACAGTCTTCCATAAGTCTTAACAACCCATCTCTCTTTGCAGTCTTTGTACCGCTGACACCATCATCATAATAAATACCTGCATATTCCCATTCACTGTTTGCTTTGATGTAACTCTCATAATGATTTTTCTGTGTTTCAAGGCTGAGTTCCTGTTCATCACTATCAGTTGAAACTCTGCAGTATGCAGCCACCCTTGTCTTCTTAAAAATGGAGAAATCAACCTGATTGATTTTCGTTACATTCTTCACTTATATCACCTCGCTTTATCGTATGACATATTCCCGTAGAAACCGTTATATATCAAGTCAATTACTGATAAATCTCGCATAGATAGGGAGAGAAAATAAGCCGATTTTTCTCGGAGATTTTGTGTAATTCATCATCAGAAATAAGACCCTTTTCTGCCATCTTACGAACTATCCTTTCAGCGAGAATGAAGTCAAATTCCTTCTGCAATTCTTCCTGTGTAAACACCTTTGTGTCAGGCTTTGGTGCTGCTGCACCGTCTTCTAATTTTGTAATCTGCATAAAAAAGCACCTCCTACCATGTAGCCTTGGCAAGAGGTTGAAAAGGACGTTTTTCATTAATCTTTTTTATAAAACCGACATTCATAGCCGTCTGCACGAAGAAGAAGACCCTTTGCCCAGGGTGGAGTTCTTCCCATCTGCTCACACACAGCATCAAGGGACATATCCTTTCTGCACTCGATGATGACTTCATCATGCACATGAGCAACGATATTACAGTTTCTTAAAGTCTGCATTGCATACATGAGAATATCCCTGGCAATTGCCTGTGTGATGTTTTCACAAAACTTTGGACCATAGCTTTCAAGCCTTTCCCATTTCTTTGTACCACCTACACCTTCATAGGTAACAGACGCACCACCGAACTGATTCACACCCATCTTGGGTTTTACATATGCAAGTCTTCTGCCGGAAGGAAGAACGATAAAAAGAAATCCACTCTCATACATAAATCGTATGCCGTGAGTTTCGGTTGTGATTCTCTTCTTGACTGTTTCCTTTACACAGTTATCAATATCCCACCACAACATTGTGATGGCAGGATTTGAATTCCTCCAAGCATAGACAAGAGGCTGGAGTTCCTCTTCGGTAAGACCCATTTCAATGGCTCCCATAGCTTTCAATGCTCCGACTGAACCGCCATAGCCAAGTGCGAGTTCCGCTATCTTACCTTTCTGTCTTAAGTGACCGTTAACACCATGCTTTTCAACAGGCACACCGAACATCTGTGATGCACTGCTGCAATAGATATCCTTGCCTTCTTCAAATACTTTAATTCGCCATTTCTCGCCAGCAAGCCACGCAAGGACTCTCGCTTCAATGGCAGAAAAGTCAGCAACGATGAATTTGTTATCTCCCTGTGGCACAAAAGCTGTACGGATAAGCTGTGACAAGGTATCCGGGATATCATCATATAAAAGTTCAAGGGCATCAAAGTTACCGCATCTTACAAGACCTCTTGCCTGTGCAAGATCTGGCATATGGTTCTGAGGCAGGTTCTGGAGCTGCACCAGTCTTCCGGCAAACCTACCGGTTCTGTTGGCTCCGTAAAACTGAAACATTCCTCTTGCTCTGTTATCCATGCACACGGTATTTTTCATAGTCGTATATTTCTTCACACTGCTTTTCGCAAGCTGCTGACGAAGGGATAACACATCCACAAGATGTTCAGGAGCCTCCTTCATCATTTCTGCCACTACTTTCTTGCCAAGGCTGTCTGTTTCAAGTCCATTCTCTGAAAGCCAGTTCTTCATCTGCTGTACGGAGTTTGGATTTTCAAGACCGGTAAGTTTCTGCATCTGTTTTGTAAGTATCGTCTTGCTCTTCTCATCAAAGGCAATGGCATTCTTAACAAAAACCATATCAACACCAATTCCACGGTCATTGATTTCCTGATCTAAATGATACTCATCCCATATACTTTTGCTTACCGGGAAACGGGATAGTTTCTGTTGGATACCCATCTCTGTTTCAACATCTCGAAGGTTGTATGCCTTAAACTGCGTCCACTTCTCCAAATCGTGATATGGCATATTTCTTGTTCTGCCACCATTGACCTTTGTAGGAGAGCAGGGAACACAGAAGTATTTGATGAGATTCTTGCCCTCTGTGAGTTTCTGCTTTTCAAGTCCAAGAACAGCACCTACTCCTTCAAGGGATAATGGAAGTCCAAGAGTTGCCGCCCAAACAAGAGTGCAACGCCATGACACAGGATCAAGACAATATCCATTATGAGATACACCATTATCACGAAGATATCTGGACAGGCAGACTCTTTCAAACTGTGCATTGAAAGCGCACTTGATGACTTCATCATCTGTAAGAGCAACAATAATATCGTCCGGTATCTTTTCTCCCATTGCGAGGTCTACAACCTTGACCTCGCCGCCATCTACGGAATATCCGAAAAGCAGAATCTCAAAATCTTCACTTTCTGCATAACGATAAACCCCGGATTTTTGCAGACTCACACTTGAAAAGGTTTCAATATCTATACTGATTGATTTCACATTCTCACTTCCTTTCAAAGTAAAACAGACGGCAGAGGATTGTCCTCCACCGCCTGCACACTTTTATTCTTCAGTTTTATCTTCAGCAGATTTCTTCTTATCCTTATGCTTTTTAATGGAATCCTTCACAAGCCAGATGCAGTTCATGATTGTACTAACAATGCCGTAGATACCAGCACCCATAAAAATGTAGAAGATGATGATCACATCAATCTGCTTTGCTAATTCATATAATTCGTTCATATCGTTTACCTCGTATATTCATAATAGTTGCAGACGGTGGTGTTTCACACCGCCTGCAGAAAGTTAAAGGGTCAGTTCAGATTAAGATAAGAAATCGTCATCTTCCTCAGTACTGAAATCATCAGTTGCAGAGCTACGACCACCAAGGGACTCTCCGTCTCTGATTTTCTGAATATTACCAAGACCACAGGCAATACCCTTATTACCATTGGAGTTGAATGCATAGAAGTTAAGAGAAACTCTTGCATAGCAACCACTGTACACCTCATCACGGTCAAGAATAGGCTTTACGGCCTTATCAACAATCTGTGGTGCTGTCTTACTGTTGGCATTGATGAACCAATGTCCGGCATAAGCCTCGTCCTCACGCTCTGTGTCACCATCACGAAGAGGAAGCTTGATTGCTGCCTTGTTAGGCTTCTTGCCACCGAACTTTGCGATGCCTTCCTCAATAGCTGCATCAACCGCATCATTGATTGCCTTTACTGTTTCCTTATCATCCTTTGGAATAAGAACAGATACACTGTATCTTTCTGGACCGCCATTGATAGATGTAGGTTCCCATCCGTGGAAATAAGAAAGTCTTGTGTTCTTGCCTGTGATAACCTTTGTTTTACTTGTATTCGCCATAATCGTTAATCCTCCATTTTAAATTCGTTTTTAGCGTTTGATATATGCATTGCCTCTCTCTTATCCGAGTTTGGTACAAGAGTCGGCTTTCCGGGTGGTTTGTAGATAAGGTCACCCAGTACCTTTTCAAATGTTGCTTTACCCATCAGTTTCTGCATCTCTGTAAGAGTGATAAGGCTCTGACGGTAAATATCCTTATAACCTGCTTCCTTGGCTGCTTTGGCAACTGCATCTTCGTCCGTGTACTTACGGACAGAGCGTCTTTCAACAACCTTGAATCCGTTCCACTGCTTACCGTGGCTCACAGCTGATTCGGTAGCATAAGCCATAATCTCATTTGCCCACTTTGTAAGATCAGGAATAACGGATAGAATTTCTTCGATTTCCTCATCTGTAAGAAGTGGAGGAAGTTTGAATTCTTCCTGTGCAAGTTTCAGCTTTTCTTCTGCTCTTGCTCTGCATCTGACTGCTGCCCTGCAGAAGGTACACCATTCACCGGGACAGTATTCGCCTTCGCCATTCATGGCCATTTCAGCCTTTGGCTTTAATACTTCTTCTGCCCAGGACTTAAGTTCATCAACTGAAATCGTCCAGGTGCTCACATTCTCCCTGCGTGGCTGGAAGATGGACATTGAAACTTCCTTGATGTCATATAAGCTGTCATAGATTGCAAGGGCACCGAGTGCATAGCATTTCATCTGTGGATTGTCTGTAGCGTCTACCAGAACTCCCATGCCGTATTTGAAATCAATGATGTGCAGCTTATCATCCGAAACAATCACACAGTCTGCTGTGCCATAACCATCTGGGACATATTCAGAGAAGTCTACGTGTTGCTCTATCAGCACCAATGGGTCATTGCAGTTCTGCTTTGCAACATCAAGCTGTTCCAAGACAAAATCCACATATGCATCGGTGTGTTCCTGCATCTCATCACTGTCATAAGAAGAAATGGGTCTTTTGCTTCTTCTTCGTAGTGTTTTCTTAAGCTTATGTTCACACCATGCATGAGCAGCTGTTCCTTCTTCTGCTGCCTGGCTTGTCTTGTTTTCAAACTCTGATTCAAGACTTGCACTAGGTGTACAGTTGAGCCATCTGTGAGAACTTGAAGGGGAAAGGAATGCGTGTTTACTCATTTCCAAGCACCTCCGCCTCTTTGATGATTGCTTCATAGTTGCTAGGGTCGATGTCGGATAACTTGCTGCCTCCAAACTTTGCAATCAAGCCCTTAACTTCTGATGTAAGTCCGTTCTGGCTCTTTTCGGCAAGAACTCCTCTTACGTCTTCGAGTGTGTAAAACTTTGCTTTTTCCCTCTTAGGCTTTGCAGCCTTTTCAGCAATCTGTGCTGCAGGCTGTGATCCAGTTACTTCTACAGATTTCATATCTGTAAGAACATCAGCTACCACCTGAAGACTGTCTGCCAGGTTACGCACATTCGTGATGACTTGGGCTACAGCGTCAAGTAATTCCGTTACTTTGTTCATGGTCTACCTCCTTCCGTAACTTTTGTGATGGCAAGTTCCTCAATCGTGTCACCCGGAACAAGAATCATGATCTTCTGCTTTTTACCGAACAGCATTCTCATAAATCTTTCTCGAAGTGTGATGCTCTTGTAGGACACCATGCCGTTTCGTTGTGGCTTGTCAGAAACACTAATGTGAAGATTATGTTTCATCGTGACACCTCCAATTCCGAGAGATTTGTTTCTCTCTAACTTTTAGCCTTGGGAAGAGGTTCAAAAGGACGTTTTTTGAAAAACTTTTTTATTTTTCTTTTTTCCTTGTTTTGCTCTTCCTAACTAGTAGCCTTGGGAAGGGCATCAAAAGGACGTTTTGAAACAAAAAAATAAAGCCTGCCCACACTCCGAAGAATGCAGACAGGCTCATAGCTCTTATTTTAAGAGTTCGTTTACTCTTTTCTGCACTGCAGAATAGTTATATCCTGCGGCTGTCAATCTGTTCTTTCTGTCAGAACCATTACCCCACTTACCCTGGATAACTTCTCTTGCAAGCTCATCTACCGTTTTGGTACTTGAGGCATTAGATCCTACAATTTTGCCATTCTCATCAAAGATGAAATATCCCGGATTAGCTTTTGCACATCTCTTAGCATTATCAAGGTACTTGAATGCACCTTTCTGCGATTTTGCGTCATTCCAAGATTTTCTTACCCTATAAAAGCCACTTGTAGATGTTCCATTGCCCGTAGCAGAATTACTGCCACCAAGCTGTGCAGTGACCTTTGATGCAAGATCACCAAGTCTTGAGTAAAGCCAATCTCCCGGGCAGGACTTATTGGCAAACCATCTGTGAACTGTAAGTACCATTTCATCAGATTTTGGTGAGTAATTCAGAGTCTTATTTTTATCCCCAAGCCAGATGAGTTTCTTCTTTCCATTACGTTTACAGATATCTACGCAAAGCTTAATAAGAGTTGCATACACAGTGCTGTTCATAGTATATGGATGTTTAGTATCGGATGCACATTCAATAGTTACTGCTCTCTGATCATTCGCATTAGACGAAGAACACCAAGAACGATTCTTTTCCTCCACATACATTCCGACTCTTCCATCAGGACCAATCCCATACTGACAGCTTGCCTGTCTTGACGCCGGATAAAATATATTGCCAAGAGTTTCTACAGAACACTGTCCTACTACACAATGTGGGGTGATTCTGTCAATTGCATGAGTTCTTTGTCCGGAATGATTTGGACTAAGTTTGGTGTATACCACCATTTTACTGTTTGTATAAGCCATATTATTTTTCCTCTCTTTCTGCTCTGTCATGGAGCTGCTCTAAAACTGTTTTGATTTTTTCTGGAATAGGAAGTCCTAAATATCCTGCATTTTCAAGAAGTGATATGCCTTCATTGGAAATGTAGAAAAAGATAATTGCTGTCCTAAGTACGCTTCCCGTCCCGATTACTTGGACATCGAGAATGTTTGCGATGCCCACTAAAACAAAAATCAGCACCTTTCTGCAGATGCCCTTGAAACCGACCTCACTGGATAACGTCTTATCCGCAATTGCACACATGACCCCTGAGATGTAATCCATCACTACGAACATCACAAGGGCAATTAAAAGGCCATCGCAGCCTCCAAGAAAATATCCAAGCCAACCGCCGATCATAGTGAATACAATCTGTATTCCGTTCCAAAATTCCTTCATGATTTATTCCTCCATTTCTTAAAAATAGGTATGAAAAAAGCACCTCCGAAGAGATGCTTGATTCCAAATAATTTATGCAGTTCTTTTCCACATATAAACTACAAGGTAAGGTGGCATATTGTTATGAGCAGAAGAGCCACCTTTTGATGAAGTTAGGTAACTCCATTCGTTTCCTTCTGCTTTGTTTGTCTGGTTAACCCACCACATTTCCATTGTGGATGAGGCTCCCATTTCTTTTATTGCTGCACTTGCCGTTGCCCCTTTACCATACACTCCGATAAAATCAGATTTTCCTTCTCCATTATTCGTCATATTGTTGAAGAATGGTGTATCGTGAGCATGTTTAGGCATTTCAGCAACGGTCAGTTTATGTGTTGCAGCACCTCCGGTTGAACCGGCAGTATAGGCTGAGCCGACACCTAATAGAAATCTATCTTTTAATTGCGTCCAAGAGCCTCCAAAAAGATTAGCCGGACTTGTAGCATTTACGCTCATATAAATACTGCCTATGGGATAGATGTAATCAATAAGTTTCTTCCCGTGAATTTCTAATTCCCAGTTGTTTGCGATTTCTACTGTATTATCTTTTTCTGCAACCTTTCCAATAGCAATGCCCTTACCACCAGCTTTAAAATCCATTAGAACTGCAGCAGTTGATACCGTATTGTAGATGGTAACTGTAGTGAACTCATCTGTAATGGTGTATTTCACATCGTATGAACTCTCTGTTGATATTGCACCTCCACCAAATACAAAAGCTGTACCGGAAGAGAAACTTTTGTTTGCATTTGTCCAGGTACTTGCAGATGACTTTTTATAATAAGTTGCTCTAGTCACAGTATTCTTATTGCCGCAAGATGAATACGAATAAGAAATTATACTTCGAATATATGTGCCATCATCATTTGCTGTTCCATCACTTATTGCTCTCTGCGATAAATAATCTGTAAAGGACGGTGCTGCATATGCTACCACAGAAATTGATACTGTCTTGGCATCTGAAACCCTCCCTCTTGAATCTGTAACCTTTGCTGTAAATGTTATCGTACCGGACGTTGTAAGAAAACCTGTTGTAAAGCTTGATTCAGTACTTGAAAAACCTCCGCCGGAAATTGAATAAGAAGAAATAGTCGAGCCATAACTTCCTGCTGCTCCATTTATCGTAAGCGTTGCTTTTGATTTCGATTGCACATAAATTCCCCAATCAGTTGGTACTGTCCCATCAACCCTTGTTACACCTAAACTTGTAATGGTCGGCTTGACCGTGGCCGGCACAGTAAGTGTAAGTGTGCAAGTCTTTGATCCTACCTTTGTTGAACCACTATAGGTATCACAAGTAATCGTACATGATCCTGATACTGCCTTTGGTATCTGATTTGCAAGTGATATTGCCGGAGTCCAAGATACTGATGTAGATGTTGTCTTTGATACAATTGTTCCTGTTGAACTGCCAAATTTATAGGTCAAAGTATGTGTAAAAGAAGAAGATGCCCTAGAAATAGCAATTTTTGTAGCACTTCCCATATTTACATTTGTTGCTGATACCGATGATGCTCTGGGAATGGTATTCAGTGTATGTGTACCACTTGCAGTAACACTAACTGCATAAGTATAAACACCTGCCTGGCAGCTTAGACTAAAAGATTTTGTACCATCAGTATTATGTGCGATTGTAGTTGATCCACTAGCAATCACTTGATCTTTCTTTAACTGTATACGTGTGTCACTCGAATATACTGTGGTTCCGTTAATAACAGCCTTAAAAGCTCCAGACATTACCCAACTTCCGCCACCAGAACTGCCGGAGCCTTTCAATGTCCATGCAATTGTGGATGTGTTTTTCTCGATACTCTGACTCGACAATGTCCATGATAGCGTTATAGAACGTCCTTCTTTTTCATTTGTTGTAATGCTTCCGCTTGATGCCATGCTTTTCTTCCTCCTTTACGATACCGGGTCTCTCCATTTAATAGAGAGATTTCCGTTTCCTCTGGGTATAAAATCAAACCATCCCCTGGTTTCATTTCCAAGGGACAGCTTGTTTCGTATTTCTGCATTGGTAATAACCAAGCTATTATTTGAAATGTATGCAATCTTTTGTCCATTCTCTTTGAAAGCCAATTCTTCATTGGATAATTCTGCGGTAAAAGCATTTCCTACTTTTCCAAGTTCAATCAAAGCACCCTTGAAGCGAATATACTCCTCTAGCAGTTCTTGGTTTGTTGCCACATTTCCTTTTATCTCATCAGTAATAGCCGTAAAGTCCATTCGTATCTCACTGCTGTTCTGCGTGATACTGGTCTGAAAATCCTGCTGCAATTTTTCCAGATCCGACTTTTCAATGTAAGTGTCCTTTACCGAACTCATTATTTCATTTGATGTTTTGGTAATCTCCGAGTAGCACTCATGCACTTGAATCTTCAGTGTTTCCACATCACCCAAAGCATCTTCATAAGCCACAACACTTTGAAATGTATTCTGGCATGATGTCAAAAGTGCCATTCATCACACCTCCCATCAATTAGAAACATCACACTGAAGGGTAAGCAGACTGTCAATATCAGCTGCCGAAAGATAGATGACCTTTCCGGTCTTTGTGAATGTCACTTCTTTTCCGTCCTTGTCCTGTGCATACCAGGTATAAGTAAGGCTTTGCTTTTCCGTAGCGTTTGCCCATGCAGTTCCATTGTATTTCATCAAGGTTACATTCTTTGCCGAGTGGTCAATCTTATACCAGAAATCTCCTGACTTTGGAGCAGAGGGTGCTGTTTCACTGATATTGCCAAGCAACGCATCAACCTCCTGCTGATTGGTTCTTACAATAATGTATGGAACAAGACCTCCAAGATTATTCTTTACTGTAAACCCGCCAATAGAAAGCATCTCTGAAATATACGGATCTGACTTATCCTCAACGGTAATTACATCAACATAGGTCTTGCCTGAATAAGTCATAGTACACCTGTAGGACTGAATATTTATGATATCAGCTCCTGAAACAGTAAGTGTTGATGCTGTTGCATTGCTAATATTTTTCCATGCACCACCTGAGTATTTTGCCCACTGATAAGTTGCATTTGTGATAGCTGTTGAACCCAAATATGCAGATGTAGCAAGAGTAAGAGTTCCAGACTGATTCTGTACGATTGTTCCATGCGGAGCATATACAGAGAACACAACAGCTGACGAGCCATTACTTCCTGCCTTTGATTTAGTCCAAGTGAATACCTTTGTTACAGACTTTCCTGAAATCGTAAAAGTAAGCACGATATCTCCAGTAAGTACAGATGCATTGCCTAAATCAGAAGATGCTGCTACTGAAAGTTCAACCTTTCCTGCTACAGATGCTGTTGATGCTGTATTTGTTTTAAGTGTGATACCCGTTGGAAGTGTTCCTACTGTGCAGGTTGTTGATGTCTGCGTAATGCCTACATATCCGGTAAATGGAATACTGATAGTAGCCGCAGCTGCCGTTTTTCCTGCTGATGTACAGGCAATAGTCTGTGTTTCATTGCCAAGAATAACTGAAATACCACCACTGCCTGTAGAACCCGGATTACCTTTATCACCCTTTGCACCATCATAAATCTTACTGATGGAAATCGTGTCAAATACATCTGCATCAGAAGTTGTTACCCTAATCTGTGCCACGTTATTGTTAAACACAGCATGACCTGGCTTTACAACTAAAGTTCCTCCTGTAATGCTTGTGTTATCTGATGTGCTTGGATAATCTGCCCAAGCACCGGAACTGTTCTTATACTGCCATTTGCCAACAGTCACACCCTGCATCTGCGCAGTAAGAGTGGCTTGAGATGCACCTACTAAAACAGACGAGGTATTATACTTAAAAACATACGTATCACTTGTCACATAGCAAAGTTTTGCATTAGTGGCATTCTTTACGAGAGTGTAAGTAATATCCGAAGAAATATTGATGGTGTTCTTCGTTTCTGCATCATAGTAACTGATATAGCAGATGTATGTAATCATCCCGGAAGCCGATGCAGCAAGCTTGTTTGCATTGACCGTAAGTACACCCTTATTGACTGTTTCCTCGGATGAGAGAGCCGTTTCTGATGCCACCCCATCTTTTCTTTTCCATGTAATTGTTACTCCTGTAGCTGTTGGAGATACATTTGTCTGGTCAAGGAAGAGAACCGGAGTAAGCACAAGATTTGAAGTTATCCAGTTTGGTGCGTATTCATGTGGCAGCACATTTGGATCTTCACTTTGTGTTTTCGGAAGATTTGAAGTAATGTATGCCGACAGCTTTCGCTGATCTGTAATATCAACGAAAGTCTGCTGGCTCGAAGTTAAAATTGTACCCATATGAAAGCCTCCTATAAATTGATTTCACAATAAAAGGACGCATTGTCATATACGTCCTCGGTAGTGATTGTTATTTGCTTTTTTCCTATGTGGCTTTTATCCCACTCTATATCTGCCTCTTCATCAGAGGACTTTCTATGCCATACAAAACACTCTGCATCAAGTGTATCCGTGATGTCTTTATCCCAGGAATAGACTTTACATCGCATTGTGCTTGCCTGACCTTTATTTTTGAAGATATTCACTCCATCAACCACAAGTTCTGTACGGTACATTTTCTGTGCATTAATGGTATCAATCTCACCGCTGATTGTTTCGATCTTATAGGTCTTGCCAAGAAGATCATCTTCAATGGCAGCTATATTTTTATCCTGCTTAACCGTAGATGCAGAAAGTGTTACACCACTTGCTCCGATGGTTATGGTATTGCCGGAAGGATTCAGATAATCCCGTGTTCTGCTCACACAAAGATAAGTTCCGTTAATACCATGTGGCTTTGAGATACACTCTACATACATCCTGGCACGGATATCTCCAATATCAGCGCCAGTATCGGATTCATCCACGATTGTAAGCTGAATACTGGTAACTCCATTCACAAGGTCGAATAGTCTTGATTTTGCTTTCTTTAGAAGATTGCCTGGAAGAGTCACATCATCCCATACCTCAGACTTCCAAATCCAACCAATTTCTTTTACTGCTGCATCGTCATAGATGTAATTCTTGCCACCATTCACGGAAGTAATATCTACTCGGTCTTCACTCTGTGTTTCGTTGCCATTTTCATCAGTCACTGTCTTCTTTGCTCCGAGTGGAATAAGAACTGTGACTCTTTCGGTATGATCTCTTGTAATCTTCACATCCGTGATATTCTTACCAAACTCTACGGTCTGCATTGACTTTGTTTTGAAGTCAGAAAGATAATCGAGATACTTTCCATCGCTCTCATATCTGACCTGCAGATAGCCACCGTGCGTATTGATAAGCTTATTCTTGATGGTGTCCATCGTCATCGTAAAATCGGAACTGCTGTAGGAAACATAGTCATTGTTATCCGTAACCGTCACATTACCTACTTTGAATTTCTTCTGGTCTTCCACACTCTTGTTATGAACAGAAATAAACTGTTCAAACAGACCTTTCAGCGATCCCTTATATGAAAAAGGTGGCTGCATGGTATCTTTCAGATAAGCAAGTGCTGATTCGCAAGTCCAGGTATGTGTGTTATAAAAGTCCGAACCATTATCCAATGCTCTGCCTTCAAACACTACATTCTCACCCTTCTTGCATACGATAATCGATGCCATAGGCTTGATGGAATCAATGTATGGATGATTAAACGGTGCTGACAGTTTAAGGCTGTCGATGTTTGCAGCATCTTCGCTTACCCGTGCCTGCGTGATTGCAAGCTTTGAAAGGTTGGGATGATAAAACAAAGCACCGTCAACATAAACTCTGAAAATACTCATACGCATCCCTCCCTGTATCTGAATGTTGTAGTTCCACTTCCAGTTACCTTTACGGAGTTCGTTCCGTGTGATAACTGCAGTTCAGGAAACTCCCATGTTCCGGCACTGACTGTTTTGTTAAATGTGTCTGTTCCAATCTTCCAGGTAAGCTTTGTTTCTGCCGTTGTAGTAATCACAGGTATTACAGGCATATAGTCATTTTGAAGACTGACAGTAGCATTTCCTGATACGATTACCTCCGTCACATCTGTGTGATATCTATACGAATCCGCATCAGAGCATTCAATTACAAGTTCGCCTCTGCCTTCAAGCGGATCATAGGAAGGTGTAAGCTGAAGTGTTCCAATCGAATACAGTCCGGGTTCTTCACTGCAGATGACTTTCGCAAGTCTTCCTGAAAACTGATTGCCTACAGACTTTACAAGTTCGTTGAATTTCTTTCTTGTTCCAAGCATAGACAAATTAACAGTAAAGGCTCTGGGTTCAAATGATACCGAACCAAGAGCCTCTGTAAATCTTATTGGAGAATTGCGACCGGGAACAACCACAGTTTCTGTCTGCGATTTAGGAATTGGAAAATCGATGTTCTCACGAATCCATCCCATTCTTGACATTGAAATATCGTTAATATAAATATCCGGTATCATAACGAAAGCCTCCTTGTCAATTTTGTATTTTTACCAAGTCCGTCATCAATTGCCGGAAGAAGATGTCCGACAAGTGTTCCATCGTCAAGATAGATACCCTTTGAACTGTTATCCGCAATAATGGCCAAGTACTTCTCCATAGAAGTCATGTTTAATCTGCTGTCAATCATTGCCTCAAGCTGCTTGTAAAAGCCTGAAAGCGGCAGGATTGCCTCTGCACCTGCCTCGCCACCAACCATCATGGAACTTCCATTCATACCGAATGCTGTAGGTTTTGTCATAATACCACCATCTTTATACCAATCAATAGAAAGATGAGGAACGGAAGGCGGTGCAATTGACAACTTACCTGTTACCTTGAAGTGTGGCAACTTAATCTTCGGCAAAGAAATCTTCATACCGGAGAAAAATCCTTTAATGGCATCAACCATACTTTTGATTTTATCCTTTGTCGCCTGGATAGGTGTTGTAATGGCGTTCTTAATTCCATTCCATACGGAAGTGGCCGTACTCTTGATACTATTGAATACAGAAGTTACAGTGCTTTTCACAGAATTAAATACTGTGAATACCGTATTCTTCACAGCATTGATTGGTGTCGTGATTGCTGTTTTAATAGCATTCCATACTGTTGTTGCTGTTGTCTTAATTGCATTGAATACCGTGGTTACAACCGTTTTGATAGTATTAACCACCGTAGTGACAACCGTTTTGATTGCATTCCATACTGTAGAAAATACCGTCTTTATTGCATTCAAAACTGTACTAATCATTGTAGATACTGCATTGATTACTGTTGTCACCTTGCTCTTGATTGCATTCCATACGGAAATAATTATTTCCTTACAGTTCTCCCAGATAAATCGGAATGGAAGTGTAATAATATCAAAAGCAGCCTCAAAAAATGATGCTATAAACATCACCGCAGTTGTAACAACATTCTTGATGCCTTCCCAAAGTCCTGAAAAGAAAGTGGCAATTCCTGTCCAAAGATTTACAAAGAAATCCTTGATACCAGTCCACACTTCATTCCACCTAGTTCCGAACCACCCAAGAACAACATCTGCTATTCCTTTCAGAACATTCATAATATTTATAAACGAGTTGGCAATGAAGTTCCAAATGGATAAGAAGATGCCTTTTACTCCTTCCCATACTTGTGACCAATTACCTGTAAAGATACCGATAAATACATCTAGGATTCCTGTGATAATTCCGAAAGTTTCCTCTAATACATTTGCTATGTATGTAAACACTCCTTCAAAAATCGGAGCAAGGAAATTACAAAATCCATCCCATACCGTTTTGATTACTTCTGTGATATCTTCAAAGTTGAATCCTAATGCGTTTAATCTATCCACAATACCCTGCGTGAAACTATCAAAGATACCTTTGATTCGATTCCATATTGCAGTTACATTCTTACGGAAATCTTCATTCGTTTTCCAAAGATGTACAAAGGCTGCTACCAATACTGCAATGATAGCCACAACAGCTACCACAGGTGCAGAAATGCCTCCAATCGCAACACCAACCTTTCCCATCATACCGGATAGTCCTCCGGCATTAGAAATAAGACTCGTTATCTTCAGTCCAAACTTACTGAATGCCTGAATGACCACACCAATTTTTGAAATAACCGTACCTAAGATTACAAGTGCCGGTCCCAGTGCTGCTACAAATAGACCAATTTTAACAATGACCTGTCTTTGACTCTCATCAAGATTATTCAGCCAATCCACGAAGGACTGAATCTTTGCTACGATGTTTTTAATCATTGGCATAAGTGCATCACCAATGGAAATTGCAAAACCCTCTACTGCAGACTTTAAGATCGTAAGCTGACCAGACAAGTTATCAAGCTGAGTGTCTGCCATCTGCTGTGCTGCTCCGCCACTGTTTTCAATGGCAGTCTGCAAATCTGTCCAGGTATCACCTGTATTTGCAAGCAGTGCATTTACAGAAGAAAGATCTGTTTTATTAAAAATCTTACTGATGATATTTGCCTTTTCCTCAGCAGTCATACCATCCATGCTCGTATTCAGATCTCCAAGTATATCGTTCAGTGAACGCATATTTCCTTCGGAGTCATAAACAGACAGACCAAGTGCCTCCATCTGAGCAGCTGCTGTGTCAGTTGGACTTTGCAATGACAGAATGACGTTACGAAGGTGCGTACCGCCCTCTGCTCCCTTGATACCATTATTCGCTAAGATACCAAGTGCTGTATTTAATTCTGCAGTTCCGCCTTTGACTGTCTTTGCTGTTGCACCGATAGTTAAAATTCCCTCACCAAGCTGTCCTACAGAGGTATTTGTGCTTGATGCAGTCTTCGCCATCTGATCGACCATCTTGTTTGCATCAGAGGTTTTCATTCCAAGGGCAGACATCGCATCAGTAACCATATCCGATGCTGATGCAAGATCAAGTCCACCAGCCGCTGCAAGGTTAAGTACAGTCGGAAGTGTATCAGCCATTTCCTGCGTGTCATATCCGGCAAGGGCAAGGTAGTTTAATGCCTCAGCACATTCACTGGCAGAAAACGCAGTCTTGGATCCCATCTCTTTTGCAAGGTCAGACAGTGCGTCCATTGTATTCACGGACTGACCATCAAGAGTTGACATGGAATCTTTTGTAATACCCATCGTAGCCTGAACCTGGCTCATGGAACTTTCAAAGTCTGCTGCCGTCTTTACAGCAGCCCCACCCATTGCAGTAACTGCAGCAGATGCCACAGATACTTTCTTACCTACATTTGTGACTCCATTACCGAAGGTTTCTACTTTAGAACCAACCTCTCCGATTTTCGTAAGCGTCTGATTAGTCTTGGATGCCTGTGATTCAAGCTTTTTAAGTTCAGCCTCTGTCTCAGCAATTTCCCTTTGAAGGGCATCATATTGTGCTTGTGTGATTTCTCCCTTTTGCAGCTGCACATTAGCTTGCTGTGCTGCTGTCTTTAGGGTTGATAGCTTTTCTTTTGTTTCTCCGATTGCCTGGGTAAGAAGTTTCTGTTTCTGGGCAAGCAGAGTTGTATTTGTAGGGTCAAGTTTCAGAAGTTTCTCAACATCCTTAAGAGCAGACTGTGTACTTTTGATCTGTCCGTTGACCCCTTTTAATGCTGTTTGTAGTTTAGTGGTATCTCCGCCAATCTCAACGGTTATACCTTTGATTCTATTTGCCATTGGCAGATACCTCCTTCAACAATCGAGTAGGAGAAAATAAATAATTTGTTTATTTATTTTCGACCTCTCACACCACCGGGCAAGCCGTTCGGCACACGGCGGTTCAAATCTATACTAAATATGTTTTAACTGATATTGGTCTAGTAATGATACTAGGCCATTATATTTTAATACTTCGTTTCTAAGTGCATAACTTAATGGTTGTGATATGGCTATCCTTGCATATCCTTTTCTTGAATACGCTGTTCTTGTTGCCCTATTCTCATTCACTCCCAACTTCATCATCATTCTGATTCTCTTTTGGGGTGTTTTCCATTGTTTCCATATGCACATTCTTATCCTAAATCGTAGCCAACTATCTATTTGCTTACACTTCTTTTTGAAATTTCCTATCTTATAGTAGTTTACCCATCCTACTATAAGTTGTTTAACCTTTAGAAATCTATACCCTAGACTTACCGACCAACTTCTTGATGTTAACTTCTTTATTTTAGCTTTTAATTTTACTATTGATATCTTATGTGGCTTTGCCTTATATACTCCGCCCGCTTTATAGTCTTTGTAAAATCCAAATCCTAGGTACTTGATGTCATTTGGTTTACTTACTTTGCTTTTCGTCATGTTGACTTTTAGTCCTAATTTACCTTCTATGAACTTTGATACATTCCTCATGACTCTGTCTGCTGCTTTTGATGAATGCACCAATATAATACAGTCATCTGCATATCTTACAAACTTAAGTCCTCTTGTTTCTAGTTCTATATCTAGTTCATTAAGCACTACGTTACTTAGTAGTGGCGATAAATTTCCTCCCTGAGGTGTTCCTATGACTGATTCCTTATATTCATTATCTATCATAATCCCACTCACTAGAAACTTTCTTATTAGCGATACGATTTCTCCATTTTTGACATTCTTCATAATCAATGAGATAAGCTTGTCATGATGTACATTGTCAAAGAATTTCTCCAGGTCTATATCTACTACCCACTCATATCCATCATTCATATATTCAAGTGCTTTGATGATTGCCATTTCACAACAGCGATTTGGTCTAAATCCATAACTTGAATCACTGAATATAGGTTCGTAGATTGGCGTAAGAACCTGCACTATCGCTTGTTGTATAACTCTATCAATGACTGTTGGAATCCCTAAGTTTCTTGTTCCACCATTGTCCTTGGATATCTCTATTCTTCTTACAGGACTTGGTTTGTACTTTCTTGCCCTTATTTGTTCCCTTATGTTATCTAGATTTTCTTCAAGATATCCTTTAAGCTCACTAATAGTCATACCATCAATACCAGGTGCTCCTTTATTTCTTTTGACCTGTTTATATGCTTCCATGATATTTTCATCACTAAGCATATTTTCTAATAATGTGTTATCAGTTTTCAATATTCGTTACCTCCATTTCTTCGCTTATCCATGCACTAACTTCCATTTTCATCCGTTCTTTGTCTACTCATGGCACTAGTTTTCCTCATATCCCAAGACCATGCATGAATACAAATTCAATTTTTAATAACTGATAGATTTGTTCAGTCCTTCACTCCATTACCATTACAGTAACTTCTTCGCTACTACGACCTCAGCTGACTTCTTGTGATTCGTTGTTACTAGGAATTATCTCCCTCACAAGACCTCCCGGGATAAGGTCATATCTCTTTCCCTCCATATATCCGCCATATTTACATATAACAGTCCTCTTCCGCAATCTCTTATGACTTCGTGTTGTTTGGCACACTCATCCCCGTTATATGCCTGATATGATTCGTGTTCCTCGGACCGGAGTTTTGCCTCCATCTTCTTTCAGATTCCACCTCACGATGGACACCCTTGATATTGGCTAGTGGTTGGCAGTTGCGACATCGCCCCCACAGTGGACTTGCACCACCTAGATATATGCCATGCCCGGCATACCAAAAAGGACTCCTGCTATAAGCAAAAGTCCCATTGCAATATTATTAGAATTTGTCGAAGTCCTCCTGAGTTGCCACATTGTCATACTTGTAGGAATCATTTCCTTTTTCTGTCCAGATATCCATTACCATTCCTATGGTAAGGTAATCCAGATCTTTGATGGAAAGCCCTATCTCAAGACAACGAAGGAGGAACAGCGGTGTTGTCATCTCCCTGCTACTGCGTTTAAGTTTTTTTTAGACTCAATATCAGTAATAAGGTTTGTACCCCAAAGTGCAAGGATTTCTGGCAGAACCTCGTAAATGGAAAACATCTCGAACTGATCAAGCCAGTCATCAATATTTGCCGGAATCGTATGGTCTGCATGGTAGGCCATGATGTAGGCTACATTCTCGAAGATTTCAAGATCATCAATTGCGAACTCCTCACCATCTTCCTTGCTCCCCTTATACGAACTCTCAAGTTTTGCTAAATCCTTGAAAATATCTCTCTTGAATTTGGCACGATAAAGACGAGGCACTGTTGCAGAAGAACGGAATGCTACTTCTTTACCACCGACATTAATAACCTTTTTAAGCATATGCTACTCCTCCTTAACCTACAGTATCCTTGGCAACAGGAATGTACACGTTCTTATACCAGTTGCTGTATGTTGTCTCATCAGTTGCATCCCCGGTTCTTGACTTAACAAGACCATCCTCTCTAGGATCAGCTGTAAGAGATAACTTCTCTGTACCAGGCTCGATTGCATCTTCTTTAGTTTCAGACTCGATAGAAGGACGAGATGCACTGCAGTTATAAAGGACATGACGGATGCATCTTACATCACCATCAAACTCGAATAACAATGCGAATTTCTCCATCTCTGTGACAGTAGCACTCTCAACAAGAACACCGTTCTTATCAAGTGCCTCTTTTAAGATTTCAGTTCTGAACCATTCAGGAATAAGTGCAATCTCAAGGTCACCACTGTAACCGTTATTTGCAGTAGAACGGAAATACACGATACCATCTGCATAGAAGGGACTGGAATCACCCTCGGCATCCAAGCTGATACTTACTGCACCAGGGATTGCTTTAGGAGTTTCATATGTGTACTCACCATCTTCTGTTTTTGTCAGCTTTGCAGCATGAACATTTTTAAGGTTGTATTTTACTTTATTACCCATAGCTTTTATGCCTCCATTTCAAATGAATATAGGACTTCATACATCTTTTCACTCTCAATCCATGTTTCCAAACGGTCATAAAAAATGCCGTGACTGTCAAGCACGGATTCAACTTTCTGTTCTACCGACAAGTCCTTCAAATCGGTATACAGTTCTATATGAACTTCGTTTACCTTCAAATACACTCTTCCGTCAGCTGCAAAGTTATCACTGCCGGGCAAGAGATAGCAGATAAACGGTGGATCTGGACTTTCTCCCTCTGCAAAATGGTCATATGCAAACGGAATGTCCATTTCTTTAATAATCTGTAACAGTTCTTCCATCACATACCTCCAAGTGCTCTTGCGATTTCTGTTTCCAATGTTTCAATCGCATTCTCTTCTGCCTGGGCAATGTGGGGTCTTGCAGCCACTCTTCCGCCACCACGTTTTGCGTGGCCGTGTTCAAGAAGATGGGCAAGCTGATATCGGTTCTTGGAATGCACCGTCAGTTCAAGTGAATTTGAAGTTTCCTTCGTTTTCTTGACCGACCAGCTCTTCGCATAGGCACCCGTATCCTTTGGAGCAGATGCAGCGATACCTTTCCTTACTGTATTTCCTGCCTTCCTTACAGATTTCTTCAAGTCATCTGTGGCCAAATCAGCATACTCCTTGAGGCCGTTCATGATTTCATCTGCAAGGTTATCAATCTTTACATTTGTCATCACTATCTCCTCACTTTCTCACATTTCAGTTTCAGGCATTTCTTCTTGTAGTTCATGTGGTCAACAGACACGATATTATATAAAGAGCCTTCAAAAAGAACTCTGTGCTTTGTAATATCCAGGTCTGCGAGTGCCCTGCAGTATCTGACTGTAAATGAAACATCAGAATCATCTACTATAAGACCTGCCACACTCTTTTCAGAACCACCTTCGCCACTTACGGTTGCAAAGCAGGTGTAATAGTCAGTCCAGATATTCTTATGATTGCCGATGGCATCTACAACAGTTTCATTCTTCTGTACCGTAATCTTCACATTCAAAAGTGCAATATCCATCAGAACACACTCCTTCTTACACCTTCAAGCAGGGAGCGAAGGGAAATGGTCAGCTGATGATGGTCTGCATCTTCTCTGTGTTCATACAGATAGGCAACTGCGTACATGACAGCAATCTTGGATGATGGAATCGCACCCAGTTCATCCACGGATAACCTGGCTATATCTGCACAGAGGTTCTGCCCGGTTGTGATGAAACTTTCGATAAGTGCATCATCGTCATCAAAGTCCACTCGAAGGTAACCCTTCATCTCATCAAGATTTACAATCATATCTATCACCACCTAATAATCAGTGACACCTTATGACTGGCATTCCCTATATCTATATATAGGCTTTAATTTTTTATCCCTATAGAAAAGGATAGTAAATAGCCGTCATAGGGTGTCACACTTATTTATTCTTAACCCTTAGTAGTTGCAGTTTCTTCCTTAAGCTTTAAGATCTGTACTGCTTCAGGAAGGATAAGCTTACCATCGACTCTTTCCTTGGCTACATAACCAACCATGCCGTTACCAGCGAAAAGTTCACGAAGTTCTGCAAAAGAACGAGAACCACGGTCACCGATGTTGTAGTAACTATAATCACCGAATGCAATCGCATTTGTAGGTGCAAAAGCAGAAGTGTGAACAGCATAACCAAGCACTCTGTCAGGGTCTCCTTCCTTGTAAGAAGGCTGCCAGATATATGCTCCGTTGTTGTCCTTAAGCTTTCTGATAGAAGCCAATGTTGCATCATTCATGATGAAAGATGCGTTCTTACGATAAGGTCTCTTAAGACCATATACCAAATCGATAAGGTCATCGGACTTGATAGCTGCAGTAAGAGTTGCTGCAATCTGACCACCACCGTTTGCTGCGAAGATACCAGTAGGCTTTCCAGTACCATTACCGTTAAGGAATGCATCCTCTTCGGCATTTGCTAAAGCCTTACCGAACTGAGTGATGATGTAGTTTTCAAGACCGAAGGCATTGTCATAAAGCAACTCTTCAGTAACCTTGATTGCTACATGAAGCTTGTAGGCATCAAGATAAATCTGGTCGAATGTTGCATCACCAAAAGATAATGCTCCACCTTCCTCAATCCATGCTGCTGCAGGCTTGGTAGCTGCGATGTTGATTTTGTGCTGACCTGCAGTAGTAATCTTTGTAGCAAGGCTACGCATGATGTTCTCACCATCAAGCACATCAATAAGTCTGCGGTCATACTCTTCCGGCACAAGGTAGCCACCATCGGCATCTACACCTTCCTGAAGTACATTGCTTACATTACGGAAATTAGAACGCATTGCAGAAAGCATCGCATCCTTATAAGCATCGGAAGCACGACCCTTCTTTACTTCCTTGGCATCACCCATAAAAGGCTTACCGGTAATCGGAGAATTAACAGGCTTTGCAAGTTCTGCTTCTCTGCGTTCTGCTCTCTGCTGACGGTCGATAGCAGCTGTCAAATCCTCGATTTCCTTCTCCATCTTGTTGTAGGTTGCTGTATCCTCATCGGAAAGCACACCATTCTTGTCTTCGTGAGTTTCCACAAAGTTCTTTGCAGTTTCCCACACTTTTGCTCTTTTTTCGATTAAATCCTTAATAGTCATAATAGAATTCCTCCTTAAATGAATTTCTTAATAAAGTCCAGACGCTCCTTAATCTCTTTTGCAGAAGTGCCTTTGTTTGTAGGTACAGAAATCTCTGCCTGCTTTGTTACGGTTTCTTTAGACTGGACATAGTGTTTTTCTAGCTTGTTCATAAGAGCGTTGTTTACCGCCTTGCGTGAAAAAAGCATCGAATCGGAAGGTTTCTTTTCCTTCTCTTCGGTGCTTTCATCATCTTCATCCTCTTCTTCGGGATCAGTATTCGGTTTTGTTTCTGCTCTTGTAATGATGTCATCAGCAAAGCCAAGTTCAACAGCCTTGTTGGCATCCATCCAGGTTTCGGCATCCATCAAGTGACTAAGTTTCGACCTTGAAAGACCAGTCTTAATCACATAGGCATTGATAATGGACTCTTTCACTTCTGCAAGCATATCGATTGCTTTTTGCATTTCTGCATGGTCACCAAATGCTACGGTTGCAGGATTATGAATCATCATCATTGAAACAGGGGACATAAGTACCATATTTCCTGCCATTGCAATGACCGATGCTGCTGATGCTGCAATACCGTCAATCTTTACTGTGACATTTCCTTTGTACTGTGTGAGCATATTGTAGATTTGAGCCGCAGCCACACAGTCACCACCCGGAGAGTTGATCCATACTGTAATGTCTCCACTTCCGGCATTTAACTCATCCTTGAATAACTGCGGTGTGACATCATCATCAAACCAGCTTTCCTCAGCAATAGTGCCGTGTAACTCAAGGACTCGCTCTGCGACTTCTTCGTTTTCCTGGTTCAGAGTTTTTCGACTCTTCCAGTTCCAGAACTTCTTGTTCTTCATCTGCTTTCTCCTCTCCGTCTGATGTATCCGGGCTTGCAGCAAAGATACCTGCATCTTCAAGCTTGGTCATGTTGCCGTTGATAAGGTAAAGGTCACCACCGAGTTCTGCAGGAATCCTGTCGAGATTCTCAAGTTCCCTTATGTCATTGGCAGACATCCAGCCATTCTGTCTTGCAGTGGCATAACCGTTCATACGGCTCTGATAGTCACCACGAAGAAGTCCGTCTACATTAAACTTGATAAAATAATTCTGTTTTTCCTCTGCTGTTAACAGAGAACGAGCCATATTCTGCTCCCACCTTGAAACCCAAGGGTCAAGAGTGTATTTCACAAATTCAAGTGACTGCTGCTCAATATTAGAAAAGCTCGACTTCTCAAGGTCACCTACCATATGGGGAGGTACTCTGAAAATTCGAGCAATCTCATCTATCTGAAATTTTCTTGTTTCTAAAAACTGTGCTTCGTTCGGAGAAATGGAAATCGGTGTGTACTTCATTCCTTCTTCCAGGACGGCAACCTTATGTGAATTTGCACTTCCACCAAAAGTCTGTGACCAGCTATCCCTGACCTTTGATGGGTCTTTAAGAGTTCCCGGATGTTCCAGGACACCACTCGGTGCAGCACCATTCGCATAGAACTTACTTCCATACTCTTCTGCTGCGATTGCAAGACCGATAGCATTCTTGGCCATAGCAATTGGCGAGTAGCCCACAAGACCGTCAAAGCCAAGTCCTGGAATATGCATTACTTCATCAGGTACAAGTTTAACTGTTGCTCCCTTATTTGTAGGAGCATCATCTGAACTTACCTGGTATTCGTAATACAGATGTCCGTGTTCATCTCTATCAACTTTCATTCTGTCCGGCATAAGAGGATACAAAGCAATAATCTCACCCTTGCCGTTCCTGATGATCTGTGCATAGGCATTGCCCCACAATAACAGATGGGTCATGAGCGTTTCCCTGAAAACAAAGCTTGTCATCTCCGGGTTAGGTTCATCATGCAACAGCATATATAAAGGATGATCTACAGCTTTTACCTTGCTGCCGTTATCTCCATATTTATAAAAATGCAATGGCAGGCTTGCTACCGCTTCGGACAGGATACGCACACAGCTGTAAACTGCAGTCATCTGCATTGCCGAGCGTTCATTCACTCGTTTGCCACTTGTACTGTTTCCCATAAAAAAGCTGTAGGCACTGCCACTTGTTCTGTTTGTGGGTGCATCTCTTGTCCTGAACAAGCCTTTGAGAATTCCCATTCCAATCACCTTACCTTTCTTAACTAAAATACCAATAAGCCTCGTGTATCGTAGACTGATTCGGTCACTTCATTACCACATCTGATTGCTCTGTCAAGCGCCATGATTGTTGCAATGGCACCGTCAATCTTTTCAGTCGATTTTTCCTTATCTGCCTTGATGTTTCCTGCAGGATCAGTACGAATAAAGATGTTGTCCATATTCCAACGAAGGACTGGATGACCACCATGTGCAATTCTTTGTTCAAGCACAAGCTTCATCAGTTCCTTGGTCGGTGGACTCATATCCTTGAATCCCTGTCCGAAAGGCACAACGGTAAATCCCATGCCTTCCAAATTCTGAACCATCTGTACTGCTCCCCAACGGTCAAAGGCAATCTCTCTGATGTTGAATCTCTCACCAAGACTTTCTATGAAATTCTCGATGTAGCCATAGTGAACAACATTTCCTTCGGTTGTCTGCAGATAGCCTTTTCGCTCCCACAGATCATAGGGAACATGGTCTCTTCGCACTCGAAGGTCAAGAGTGTCTTCCGGCACCCAGAAATAAGGAAGAACGATATATCTGTCATCCTCATCAAGTGGTGGAAACACAAGCACGAATGCCGTGATATCGGTTGTACTGGATAAGTCCAGTCCGCCGTAACATACACGACCTTCCAGGTCATCTTCATTAACGGCAAAGTTGCAGGCATCCCACTTTTCCATCGGCATCCATCGTACCGACTGTTTTACCCACTGATTAAGTCTTAGCTGTCTGAAGGAGTTTTCTTCTCCGGGATTCTGTTTTGCAGAGTCACAGGCAGTTTTTACTTTTTCTATGGCAACTGTGATGCCAAGTGATGGATTTGCTTTCTTCCATACTTTAGGGTCTGTCCAGTCTTCCGATTCATCTGCACCATAGATAACGGAATAAAAGGTAGGGTCAACTTTTCTGCCTGCCTCAATATCTAAAGCCTTCTGGTGTATCTCATAGCAGATGGAGTTCGTATCATTCCCGGCTGTTGTAATAAGAAAATACAACGGCTGCATACGGGCATCACCCGAACCCTGGGTCATTACATCATAGAGTTTTCGATTTGGCTGGGTGTGCAACTCATCAAAGATTACTCCGTGTGTATTGAAGCCATGCTTGTTTGCAACATCCGCCGACAGAACCTGGTAGGAACTGTTGGTAGGCTTATAGATGATCTTCTTCTGCGATTCCAGTATCTTCACTCTTTTCATAAGAGCCGGGCAGAACCTTATCATATCAACGGCAACATCAAATACGATTTTTGCCTGGTTTCTGTCTGCTGCACATCCGTACACTTCTGCTCTTTCTTCTCCATCACCACATAAAAGAAGAAGTGCAACGGCAGCTGCAAGTTCCGATTTTCCCTGTTTCTTGGGAATTTCAATATAGGCTGTATTGAACTGTCTGTATCCGTTTGGTTTCAGCACACCGAACAGATCCCTTATAATCTGTTCCTGCCAGTCTATAAGTTCAAATTTCTTTCCAGCCCACGTTCCTTTGGTATGGCGTAGTTCCTCAATAAAGCTGACAGCATAATCCGCCATCTGCTCATCGTAATGAGAAGACTTCGCCATAAGCTTCGTGGGTTTATACTTTTTCAGTTTTCTCATTCGCCATCACCTCCACGAAAAAAGGCCCCCTGGTGGAGTCCCAAAAAGTATTCTTTTTCAGTTGTTACTGTCCCATACAGCTATGAATGGTGTTCAGGATTTCTTCCTGCTCATCCTTGTCCACACCGATGCTTTCAAGAGCTTCTCTTGTTCCACAGTCGGGGCAGATATAGGTTTCGTTGTCCACTCTTGAAAGAGCCGGACTTCCGTGATATTCCTTGCCACATTTAGGGCAGATTGCAATTCTTCTGACTTCAGTCTTCATGTGTATCCCTCCTGCTTATTCTGATCGCATCGAACAGGTACTTCTCATCAAATCCAAAGGCTCGGTATCCGTCAAGGCAGGTGTTCACATAATACCAGCTTGGGATTCCAAGTTCTCTTTCTTCATGCATGATGTAGACAAAAGCATCTCGCCTTCGCACCTTTCCCGTTCTGATGCCTTTGATATCCAGGGTCATTTCCTTTTTGTAATAGAAGTTTGGATATCCTTCGTAACGGTCGAGTGCTTTCTCATCGGTCTCGGTAACTTTCCATATTACAACGGGAACTTCAGCACCTTCCATAGGTTCAATGGTAAGGTATGAACCTGTCTTGCTGCCTTTGAATAAAAGCTGATAGTCTTCAATGACCGATGTTCCAATAATCCTTGCACCTGGACATCGCATTCTCATCTGTGGGATGTTCAGGTTGCTGCCATAGGCAATGTAGTATCGTTTACTCATATGGTTTCCATCCTTTCTGAAGGGGACGCCCTTCTACCACCTTAAGACCACCGAAGTGGTCGACTCTTTTTATTAAGGTGTTACAAGGCTATCTCCTTGCAGTTCTGAATGCTGTATCTCCTGCAAGTCTTCTTGTAAGAAGGTCTCTTGCTGTCTTGAATTCGTCTCCGATGAACCCAAGTCTTAAGAGCCATGTTCTCATTGCGTATTTTGGATTTTCGTTCTGCTGTGGCTTTGGACTTGCTGTTCTTACTTCCTTTGCCATCTGGCTGAGTGCCAGGCAAAGCTGAATGTAGCTTTTAAGCTGTCCGGCATGAAGTCCGTTCTGCTTTCCATCGTCAGGTGCATCAAACTGGAAAAGTCTGAACTCGATGGTTCCCTTTGTGAAGGTTGCGTGGTAGTTAAGCATATGGTATCGGCTATCGTTGTAATGCTGGCTTCTTCCGTAGTCGCAACCCTGTGTGCCGTACCAGATGTCTGCAAGCTTGCTCATGGTCTTTGGTTTCTTTTTGTTGAGCTGCTCTAAAAATCTTGGGTCAACCGTTCTGCAGTATCTGTTCATTCTGCCTCGATCAAGGTCAAGTGCCTCGGCTATCAGACTTTCGTGGCTTGCCATGATGTTTGCAAGGTTTCTCATGGTCTGTGGTGTGTGGCCGTTTGCTCCGATGTGGATGTGAACTCCGCATCCTCTTGTTGCATCACTCTTGGCTCCTGCCTTGCGAAGCTTTCTGATCAGTTCCTGCAAGGTTTCCATGTCCTCGTATTTAAGAATTGGGGTTACCATTTCGCATTTGTGTGCATCGTCTCCGGCAATGCTGACGTCTTTTTGAAATTTCCATTCTCTGCCTTGTCCATCCCATGCTGACCAGGTAAAGTAGCCGTTTCTTGATGCTGTATTTTCGTAGCGTCCTGTTCCGAAGTATTCGGCTGCAAGCTTTGCTGCTCGCTCTCTTGTGATGCTGTTCATCTCGACCTCAACTCCGATGGTTTGCTTCTTCATTTCTTCAATCTGATGTGTGATTTTTTCGTTCATTCTATGTACCTCCGTTTGGTGTGTTTTCCCTTTTGGTAGTACTATATATCACTCTAAAAGCACACTATATCAAGTTAATTAGCACCATATACTACACAATCTTTTGGCAGAAAAACTGTGTATTTCTGACCCTTATTCTTCAGTGATCTTACGGCATTTATCCTCACCGTAGACCACATTCAGACTGCTGCCGTTATCCCATGCAACCATAATACTTGCGGTGTCATCAACACCTCTGACCGTACCCTTTGTTCCAATCGGTGGTGCCTGGAAATCATCCATTCTTACAAGTTCAACTCTTGTGTCTGCCGGATATTCCTTTTTCACTCTCTCAACAATATCTCTGCTTGGAAAGAACATTATTTTTCGCCTCCCTTCACACCGTTCTTGAATGCTGCCGAGCCTTCAAGGTTCTTAAGCAAAATCTTTCTGTCTGCCTTGTATTCTGCTCCGATGAATCCGAGCCTTAAAAGGAAACATCTGAATGCATATTTCTCGTTGGTTACTTCCTTTTCTGTGGAGTTGATTCGTTTCTGCTCTTTGCTCATCTTGCAGAGTGCTGCAATAAAATTTTGATAAGCTGTGCAGGCGTCTGCATCCGGCAGTTCTGAAAACCAAGGGAAGGATACTTTCTCCTCATCTACTTCGATTCGAATATCATCCGCTCCCAAGGCTTTCTTAATCAACTCACCCTTTGTTTCCAGAAGGTTCGTAAGGTTTCCGACTTTTACTTTCTCAAGAGGAACGGTTATCGTAAGCCCCACGCTTTCGCTCTGTGGCATTTCTTTCGGCTCTTCGGATACTTCTTCGTCCTGTTCCAAATCCTTGCTGTTCTCAGCGGTAAAGCCTCTATCTGCGAGTTTCTGCAAAAGTGTTTCGATATCCTTTGGAAAAATGTTCTCTTCAAATTCCAAAGCTCCTGTCTTATCCACAATTAGTCCTCCAAAGTCATAAGCTGCGGTTGGCATCCCCATGTACTTTGCCTTCGTTCCAAGGATCTCGGAAATAGCTGTAACCAATGCTTTTCTTTCTGCTCCGATTCTGTTAAATTCTACTCTCATGCCGAGTACCTCCTTTATTTTTCGGTACTACATATATCACTCTAAAAGGCACATATATCAAGTTGTTTGTGTGTAGAATAAGCAGATATTATTTGGTTGGAAACTGTGAGTAGTACACAATACCCGAAAGCACGAAAACCACATTCGGAAGTGCCACACCATTGCCCCACATCTTATATTCCGCAGAGTCGGAATGTGGATTTTTAAGCCACTTCTTTATCTGACTGTCCGTCTTTGGTTTCATATTTTTACCGAGAGCCTCTGCATGAGTTTTAAACACATCTTTCCAATATGCGATTTCCTCATTAGTAGGTTCTTCCGTTCCAAGATCATCACACCACCAGTCCGGAAATCCTTGCAGTCTTGCACATTCGGTTGGAGTGAGTCTTCTGACGATATAGTCTTCTTCCATCTCATCATTCACAATAGGAGGGTCTTTATAATCTGTTGCCACAAGTGTGTTTGCAAGTTTCTCTTCGGCAGTAGTAAAGAACGATGCCTTTGAAGAACTAAACACAGGATGAGCCACACCACTTGCTCCTGCTGCAACAAGTGTAGGTTCAACTTCCTCTTCCACCTGGAAAGAGAACTGTGCGTTATACCCCTGGTTCATCGCAGGTCTTCCTATGCCATAGGCAACTCCGTGCTGTTCTGTCGCATTAAGTGTGTACATCACATCGGATTCCTTATAGCCATCACCCTTATGAGAAGGTCTTGTTCCGTTGCCTTCAATAACAGCCATTCCACCCTGATTGCATGATGGATTGCCACCATTCCCATCAAGGCACCTGCTGGTAGTTGCCTCATAGAATCCACTGTTAGGATTTGATGACTTCATTGCATTGCTGTCCTTGGCACAGATACCATAGACCTTTGGTACGAATAAAGTCTGATCATTGTTGCATCCAAGGGTCGCTGACTTGTCTTCCTGAATCAAGGCACCCTTGCCACCACCTTCACAGCCACTTCTGATTTTGAGTGTCTTTGGCGTCTGCACCACAAAAGGCTGATTATTACCACCCGTTCCAAATGTGGAAAGAACGGTCTGTGCCACTTCAAGAGGACCCGTATATCTTGAGTCCTGTCCGTGGTTTTCAAACATTAAGCTGTTGCTGCCTGTTTCTCCAATGCTCTCTGCAGAACCGTTGGCAGTTTCTTGCCACGAACGGAAGCCCTGCGGAGTATACCTAGACAAGCCTTCTGACTCAAATAGTATTTTTCCGGCACACCAGCCTGCAAAATCTGCGACAAGGTAGATACGTTTTCTTCTCTGGGGTACTCCCCAAAATTGAGCATCAAGCTGTCTCCATGCGACTGAGTAACCGTCTCCCAGGATTTTTCCTGCACTCTGCCATTTTGAAGGTTTAGGCACTGACACACATTCATCTTTGATTTTGCAGACCTCTTCGAGGACGGCTCTGAAGTCTTCTCCCTTGTTGCTTGAGAAGGCTCCTGGGACATTTTCCCAGACGATAAATCTTGGATATCTGCCATCTGTCTTACACCTCATTTCTTTTATGATTCTTACCGCCTCATAAAACAGACTGGAACGAGAGCCACCAAGTCCGTCCCTCTTTCCGGCAACGGACATATCCTGGCATGGACTTCCAAATGTAATGATGTCAACGGGAGGAATCTCGCCACCATTCATCTTGGAAATGTCACCGTAGTGTTTCATCTGCGGTAGTCTTTTCGTTGTTACACGAATAGGAAAAGGCTCGATTTCCGATGCCCACAAAGGGGTAACACCAGAAAGCAAGCCTCCTAAAGGAAACCCGGCAGAACCATCAAAAAGGCTGCCAAGGGTCAAATTATTCTGTTTCTCCATCCGTACCCTCCACTTCTTTTACCAGTGCAGAGTATGGGATCTTCTCACCATCTCTGATTACAAATACACCTTCTGCATCCCCGGTATCCTCAACATATCTGCGAAGGATGACGGATGCGTATTTCTCATCAAGTTCCATCGTATGACATACACGGTTCGTCTGCTCACAGGTCATGAGCGTTGAACCACTGCCACCAAAGGTATCAATGACAATTGCATTTTCCTGACTTGAATTTCCAATCGGATAAGCAAGCAGGTCAAGTGGCTTGGAAGTCGGATGGTTCTTATTCTTCTTCGGCTTATCGAAGTTCCAGATGGTAGTCTGACTTCTGCCTGCATTCTTGCTCCAGTAATGCTTTCCATTCTGTAAAAAGCCGTAAAGGACTGGTTCATGCTGCCACTGATAATCCGAACGGCCAAGAACAAGGGAGTTCTTTACCCAGATGCAACAGCCGGATAAGTGAAAACCTGCATCCATGAAAGCCTTTCTGAAATTAAGACCTTCTGTATCTGCATGAAATACATAAGCCGAGCCACCCTTTTCAAGATGCTCAGCCATGTTCTTAAATGCTGAAAGCAGGAATTCATAGAATTTATCATTTGCCATCTTATCATTTTTGATGGATAATCCATCGGAACTTTCAAATGCCACGTTGTATGGTGGATCAGTAATGATAAGGTTGGCTTTTTTACCATCCATAAGTGCAGCTACATCTTCTGAAGAAGTTGCATCACCACACATCAGTCTGTGTCTTCCGACTGCCCAGATATCACCACGCTTTACAAAGGCTGCTTTTTCAAGTGCAGCTGACAAATCGTAGTCATCATCCTTTACCCCGGAAGTATCATCCGAACCAAAGAGATCTGCAATCTCGCTTTCGTCAAATCCCGTAAGTCCGATATCGAAGTCCTCACCCTGGAGAGCCTCAATCTCAATACGAAGTAACTCTTCGTCCCATCCTGCATCCATTGCCATTCGGTTGTCTGCCAGGATATATGCTTTCTTCTGTGCCTCTGTAAGGTAGTCCACAAATACACAAGGCACTTCAAGTATTCCTTCTTCCTTTGCAGCAAGGATTCTTCCGTGACCTGCGATAACATTAAACTCTCGGTCAATGATAACAGGATTGATGAAACCGAACTCACGAAGGGAGGAACGAAGTTTCATAACCTGCTCGGCAGAATGGGTTCTTGCATTATTCACATAAGGAATAAGTTTTGATACAGCTACAAGCTGCATTTCTGTAGTTGTCTTTCCCATAATGCCTCCTTAATAAAGTCCCCACTCGGCAAACTTCTCAAAGCCACCGATGGAACGAATAAACTCTCTAGCTTCTTCCACGATTTCCTTATATGAAATATCATCAACGGCATCATCACCAATAGCGCATACAAGTTCTACTGGTTTTCCAGTTCTCTGTGCCTTAAGGAATGCGTGGATATTTACAGAAACATCTGCCTTGGATAAGTCCTTGCCATGAAGACCACCACCTGTTACGGAGTCTGCCATATCAGAACCAAGCTTACGATTGGTTGCCCCGGTATCTACATCCGTGCCACCAGTCCAGTCACCCAGGGGATTAATTTCTGCTATAGGATAGATTTCCTTTAAGTGTACTTTTTTCGCATTGCTCTGGCAGATGATGAGTCTTGCCTGATCAAGAATGTACTTTCCATCAAACGGATACACCTTATAGATATCTCTTGCTATCTGGGATAATGCCTTCTGCTCTTCAGTAAGAGGCATTCCCTTGAATATACCATTGTCACCACAATGGATGCTTTCTTCCTGGTTCTTTGCAAGATGTGTATCCTGGGGAACAATCACAATGTCTGCTCTGACATCTCCGGCAATTCTATGAATAGCTGCAGCGATGTCAAACTTATCAAGTTCAGCTGATGTTTCAATAATTACATGAGCCTGCCCATGACCGATAAGCACCTCAACGGCAACCTTCGGATTTTCTTCTTTTGCATAAGCCAAATCAACAATGGCACCTGCTATTCTGTCAGCCACCTTATCAGGGTGGAATGGATTTACTTTTTCAATCATATTATTTTCCTTCCCTTGCTCTTAGGAGTCTTTCCATCAAATCATTCTGTGGAGCAGCATCATCGTAATCTGTGCTGCAGTTCTCCTTCACAATCTGAAATATTTCGTTCCAGAGCCTTACTGCCTGGTTCATATAGTTGATGCCAATGTTAATGAACGGAGATGGGATTGGTTTCTGTGTTGTTGGGTGCTTTGAAAGAAATCCCAGCTTGTTGGTCATCTCTTCGCACTGAATCCATCTTGCAGAACACATCGCATATCTTTCCAACAGCTGTGGGGATACCTTCGATGAGCATCCGATCTTGTTTAGCCAGTTCCATGTTTCCGTATAGATTTCGTGAGCCTGCAGTTCACTTCCGTCTCTCTGTTCTGCAGACAGGAAGTCGTGTGGCTTTGGCATCTCCACACCTTCCACTTCAGGAATATCCAGGACTTCTAATTTTCTGCCACCCGGATTCCCGTTCTATGCTTTCTCGGATACAGCCGTTTTCTTGCGACCTGCACCAGGTCTTGCACCACCACGGCCACCGATGTTATTCGATTTTGTAGGCACGTCTGTACACCCTCCTTTAATTACCCTTTTGATTTCGCATTTTTCACACGCAAGACCCCACGCCGTTCCCCGGGACCTTGATGCGTTTGAGATTTGAACCGCCCCTGGGGTCACTTATCGTAGCTGTACACACGATGTTTTTTGCTTCCCTGATAGTCACCACGCTCTGCATGAATCTTTGCATGACATGACTTACATAAAGCAATGAGGTTAGACCTCTCATGTGTTCCACCTTCTGACAGTGGCAACTTGTGATGAACCTCATCAACAGGCACAAGGATTCCTTTCTCAAAACACAGTTCACAGAAAGGATGCTGTGATACATACTTGTCACGGATACGTTTCCATGCTCTTCCGTACCTACGGCGTACAGCTGGATCTCTGCCATACTTCTCGTAGGAACGAGCCACCTGTTTCTCGTGTTCCTTGCAGTACCTTCCATCAGTAAGGTTTGGACAGCCGGGGTAACCACACGGTTTCTTCGGTAGTCTCGGCAACTTCTCCACTTCCTTATGGGCATAAGAAAAGCCCTGCAGGTTTCCCAACAAGGCTGTAACTCATTCTATTTTGCTATTATAAGTATAGCACATCCCTTATGCGACTTATAGATGAACTCGGGGTGAACTAGGGTGAACTGGGGTGAACTCTTTCAAAGTTTTCTATTGCTCTGTTATGAATTCGCTGTATCCACCTCAATGTGTAATGCACCTTCGTTGCAATCTGGTTCATTGGCATAAACATCAAGTATCTGTAGCGAAGGATAAGCTGCTCATACGGGTCTTCCAGTTTGTCGATTTCCGCATCGATTTCCTTCTTCATATCTTCAAGCTTTTCATAGTCAGCTTTTATCTCTTCTTCCAGATCACTGATTTTGCCAAGATATCTTACAAAGGGAGGTTCAAGATTTCTCGTTCCCGAAAACTTCTCTTCAAAGCTTGGGGAAGAAACACTTGTTGATAATTCCTTATAGCATTCAAGCTTTATCAGCTTATCGTTAATCTTGTTATTTAGAATGAACGGTCTGTTCAGATAATCTTTAGCCGTCATAAGCACCACCTCCGATTCTCGCCTTAACCGCATCAATAAGTTCTGTCTGTGTTTTCTCTTTGAGCCTTAATGCCTTCATCACATCTTCATCAATTGTATCCTTTGAAATAATGTGGTGTATGACAACCGAGGATTTCTGCCCCTGTCTCCATAACCTTGCATTGGTCTGCTGATAGAGTTCCAATGACCAGGTAAGACCGAACCATATAAGGGTCGATCCACCACTTTGCAAATTCAAGCCATGTCCGGCACTCGCAGGATGTATAACAGCAATCGGTATCTCGCCATTATTCCAATACCTGATATCCTTTGAAGTCTTGATTTCACGAACCTTGAATCTTTCCCTGATTCGCTCCAGATCATGGTTATACCAATAAGCTACAAGTACAGGCTTGCCATTTGCACCTTCAATCAAGTCCTCAAGTGCATCAAGCTTACGGTCATGAATATGAAAGACCTCTTTTTCTTCGTTATAGATAGCACCATTGGCCATCTGCAGAAGTTTGCCTGAAAGAGCAGCTGCATTTGCAGCATCAATCTCTTCATCTTCCAAAGACACCACCATTTCCTGCCTTAATTCGTCATATACAGACCTTTCCTTTTCTGAAAGCTTTACTTCCACTTCGTTCATAATGCATTCAGGCATTTTAAGAAAATCTGCTGATTTCATAGAAATCGTAATATCCGATATCAGTCTGTAGATGGCATCTTCCGCACCTGGTCTTGGTTTGTAGGAAAATATCATCTGCTGATTTCGTTTATCCGGCACAAAGAAATTCATACGATAATGTGTGATATATCTTCCGAGCCTTTCTCCCATGTCAAGGATTCTGAACTCTGCCCATAAATCCATAAGTCCATTACTACTTGGAGTTCCTGTAAGACCCACGATTCTTTTTACCTTTGGTCTTACTTTAAGAAGGCTCTTGAATCGTTTAGCCGATGCAGACTTGAAAGACGATAATTCATCAATGACAATCATGTCAAAATCGAATGGAAAGCCACTCTTGTTGATAAGCCAGTCCACATTTTCTCTGTTGATCAGATAGATACCTGCACTTTTTCTTAGTGCCTCTTTTCGCTCCGACTCTGTACCTATGACCACCGAATAGGTCAGTCCCTTTAAGTGATCCCATTTTTCTATTTCAGCAGGCCATGTATCTCTTGCTACTCGAAGAGGTGCAATGACCAGAACCTTTCCAACTTCAAATCTGTTATAAAGAAGTTCAAATATAGCCGTTAAGGTAATCACACTCTTTCCGAGTCCCATTTCTAAAAGGACTGCTGCCACAGGATGTTCCAGTACAAAGTTCGTTGCATAAGTCTGATAATCATGAGGATTGTATTTCATCAATGACACCCCCAATCACATCAGTGTTATCAACCACATAGCAGGGAAACCCCAAAGCTGATAACTGTTTCATTCTTCTTTTCTGTAAGGCTCTTGGTTTCTTGCCAGGAGCCTTGAGTTCTATAAAAGCCATTCTCCCTTTTGGAAGAAGAACCAGTCTGTCCGGCACTCCGTCAAATCCGGGAGATGTAAATTTGATGCAGAAACCACCTGCAAGCTTTACAGCCTTTACAAGTTTCTGCTCTACTTCTTTTTCACGCATTCGTGCCACCTCCATCAATGCTGAATTTGATGGTGTGACAGGGTAAGACTGTCATTTCCTATACTTTATATATAGACTTAATTTTTTTACTCTATAGAAAAGGATAGTAAATAGCCGTCATTAACTGTCACACCTACTGTCATTACTCTTCTTCCATAAAGTCCGTCTTGAGTCTTAAGCCTTTAATGTATCTGCCTTTACGGTCACGGTATCTTTCAAATCCGACTGTTTCCAAAGCTGTGTAGAAATCTGTTGTACTTCTTGTAAACTCACCCACCTGGGTACAGAAGATTCGATACTCGTTATATACCTCGCTCGACTTTGCCACATAGGCAGGATCAAGTTCGCAGCGTTCACTTAAGAAGTAGGAAAGCCAGTCATTACTCTCCTTATAATGCTCAATCGCATCACGCACCTTCTGTGGAGGGTCGATCTTGTAATTGTCTGCGATTACTTTTCTTGCACCCTCGATAACCCATGTAAGGATTGCACCACCTGCCTTTTCAAACAGATAGTCTGCATAGTTCTTGATATCAGCACTTCCTTCAATCTTGGCATCAAACGGAATAACGATAAGTCTTCTCCAGGTACCCTTATCAATCGCACCGACCTTTGGCAGATGGTTGGTATAAAGCACAAGTGTATGTGTCGGAGTATATGAGAACGGATCTTTATACTTCTTCTCAGCATAGATCTCATCGGTAGAACAAAGCTGTTTAACATTTGCAGTATTCAATCTCATGCCTTCTTCCAGCTCTGCTGCAATAAGCATTCTCTTACCCTTTGCCTCGGCAAGTTCCGGCTTGACATTTCTTCTGCATCCAACGGTCAGCATATCCGCAGAAATGTTTCCTGAATATGTACCAAGGACTCTTGCGATAACATTCCAGAAGGTAGACTTACCATTGCGACCTTCTCCATATGCAATAATGAGTGCCTCCACATACACCTTGCCGATTGCTGACAAGCCAACCATTCTCTGAACATAATCGATAAGGTCGGTATCCTTTAAAAAGAAGGTATCAAGTGCAGCTGCCCAGATATCTGCACCATCACTTGATGGGTCAACGGTTGTCTGCTTTGTGATGAAATGCTCTGGTCTGTGTTCCATCGGAAACTTGGTGCCCTGTCTTAGATCATAGGTAAGAGTCGGTGTGTTCAGCATGAACTCATCAGCATCAAGGTTTCTCTGTTCCACTTCAAGCATCGGACGAGCCTCTTTTAATGTGGCTGCTATGTTCTTTGTATCTCTTCGCTTAATGGCATATTTCTTATAAGCCACAGCATCTTCATACATCTCGTAGGCATGAACCTGCTGCTTGTTAAACATCTGAACAGCTTTCTTCGGACCCACGGATACAAGAATCTCCATGCCACCATTCTTTACAAGTTCATCCATAGCCTTCTTCATTTCAGTTTCAGCCTCTGCAAGCTGTCTTTCTGTCAAGTCCTGGGAAACACCCTGGGACTTTGGTTTTGACTCTTCCCAGAAACTGCCGTTGTAGACCATGTAATCAGTCGATGGAGAATAGCGAAGAATGTCCTTATACTCGGTTGCAAGAACCGTAGCCTGTCCCACATCGGAGAAGTCTTCCGGCTTTAATCTGCAGTCGGAGTTGTACTGTTCAGGTGGAATGTATCCTTCCTGGTTCGATACCTTGTTACCGAACTTTGATGTACTTCTCCATATCACCTTGAGTTCGCTTTCAGGAAGTGGTGGATTACAGAGTTCTGCCTTCTTAAGGAATATCTGATAAGCCTCTTCTGTATTTCCGTATCTCTTGATAATCTTTCCTGAAATATGACTCATGGTGCTGTTACGCTGACCCTCCGGCACCTGCTCAAGACTTGCATCGAAATCTGCAAAATCATCCTCTTCCAGATAATCAAGAATGGTTTTATCACCTTCATAGAACTCCACTTCATCAGAGTCATTACCATAAAGGAATCTTGCAGAGTCTAATGCGTTGGTATCGTAATAAGGGAAAGCATCAGCTATCTTTCGTTTCATGGCTGCATACTTTTCTCCGTCCGTTACCTTTGGTATAGGGAAGAACACATGAAATCTTGGTCTTGCCGATTTGTCACCCTTTGGAAGGTTGTGGTGTCTGCTGTAAGATGCAGCGAAAACAACTCCCGGAATTGAAAGTGCAATATCAAAAGGAGTAAGCCAGTCTTCCGGGTTCTCTGAATGGTCATTGTCACAGTCAAGAGGAATACAGTCGGAGGATTCAAAGTTATCCTTACTGCGATAGTTTCCTTTATACTTTGCAGTGACATGATCCATCTTGGTTGCTGCAATAAAGGACTCTTTATCCGTTACAATATTCTTATTGGGATACAGACAGTTACCGCTGTTGCCGACACAGTCTGCTGAATAAACAGTAAAATTAATCATATTCTCCGACCTCCTTCAAATCCTGGGTAAACCATCTGATCTTCATTCTTCTTTTCTTGGCAACACCAATCTCACGAGCCATACCTCGGCTAATCACACCACCGAAAACCCAGACCTCTGTGCATTTGCCAAGAAGTACATAATTGAAATGCATAGCTATCTCTCTTTCAGCCTCATTACAATCATTCATGAACTGGGGATATAAAAGATGAGGTGTTACCGGGATAGCATTTTCATCAACAGCGAATCTGCTGTATCGTTTTGCGTTCATAACATTGGTTTCAACATCACCTGCATATGGACTGCATACATACACCAAAGGAAGATAGGCAGCCTTTTTATCAGCTGCCACTTCCTCACGGTGGATGTTGGTAAGAGCCTCATATGTAGTCGGGTCGGAATAACCCTCATGATTAAACTTATCAATGCCCATATCTTTTAATCCTCCTGTTCAATGACTGGTAAGATGCCCTCGCTCTTCAGAAGGTCATAAAGGAAAAGTCTACCCTTCTGTGTCCAATAGGTATGCATCACACTTCTGCTCTCATCAATTGCATAGGTACGTGATTGTGTGTATCCGCATTCTGCATACTGCTGATATAAAAGCCATGTCTTTCTGAACTTGTACTGAACCCCAAGTTCATGAAGAAGTTCATTGAACTTGCGACCGCTCATACCGTAGTCCTTTGCAATCTGTGTAATAGGAACTGTGTTCTTGTTCTGTAAAATAAGGTCATAGTAGCTTGCCTTTGGCTGCATCTCTGCAATCTGCTGACGCTGAATAAGCGTCTGACATTCAAGCTGTTTTCTTCTCTCACGCTCTTCTTTAAGCTGTGTAAGTGCTGCAATCGCAAGATCAGGATTTTCCAAAATCTCATCGATAGCATACATTCCATGCTTACGGATAGCCGGAAGAACCTCTGCCGTTACCCAATGTTTGAACTTCTTCGCATTAGGCATCTTGCTTGAAAGGATAAGACTGTAAAGACCTGACTCATTGATAATGATGGTTTCCTTATCCTGGTTACCATCAAAAAGCATGACCTTATGTCTGTCCTCTTCATCTACATGGCGGTTGATATCTCGACTACCGTTCTGGTACCCGAGAATGTCTGCTACATCCTTGCCGACAAACATAATCTCACCGTTTACAGTTGCTGTTCTTACAGAGCCAAACTCTGTGCTGTTAAATACTTGTAATTCCATACGAATTACCTCCTTCAAAATAGAATTTCCTTGGAGGTGTCACCCTCCTACCTGGTAGCCTTGGGAGAAGGGTTAAAAGGACGTTTTTGAAAAAACTTTTTTTTAATTTGTTGATTGCACGTCTATAACGATGACTGACATTGTTGGCATCCTCATCGATTGAGGCTGCATACTCGCCAACGGTGTATCCGTCTAGTGCAATGGCAATAACCATATCTGCCACTGCAGGTTTAAGAAGACTTCTCAAAGTTTCACAGCATTCTTCGTATTCAAGCTGGTTATGTACTCCGTCAATAGAACTGTTAAAGGCTGACTTATCAGCTGCTCTGTACATAATTGCTTCTTCTGTATTGACCTCAACTGTTCCGTCCTTGCTTTTCATATAAGCGTTGCCAGTATGACGGTCATGCTTGTGCCAGCTGTTGTAATCGGGTCTGTTGAACCTTTCCTCGATTACATCCTGGATTCTCTGTTCGTAATCTTCCTGACTCTCTTCTTCTGTGATGGAGATGTTTAACCACTTTTCAATCTCCTTTGTTTCAACCTCCAAGGTTTGGTATGCATCCTCATAACGCATCTTGATTTTCATAAAGTTCCTGCCTTTCTGCCTGATTCTCAGCAGTTAGGCAATGGGAACAAATAAAGGCCGGTGCTTGTAGAAGTACCGACCCGAAAAAAGCCTGAAAAGGGCATAAGGAAATAAGGGTACTTCTATCGCACCTTTCACAGGTTGTCCTGTAGATGGTGCCGATATCTGTATCCCAATGCCCTTATAGCTAATCAGGCCTTGTGATATTAATTACTGAGTGATGTTCTCACCTTATATAACGATTCTTGATTTCGTTAACTGGGGTCACATCGGAGTTATTGCTTAACTCTGTAATAAGTATAATTAACTGCAAAAAGTAATTGAAGATAGCAAGTTTTCACATAACTTTTACAGATTAGTAATGTTAGAAGTGTTGTATTTTAGGTAGCAAACGAGTATAATTAGTACAATAGATATAATTTGCCATTACTATTTTTAGGCAAAAAAATAAAACCATGACATATGCCATGACTTTTCAACCATAGAAAGGAGCCAAAAATGCCCCAGATTAAAGAAAATTTTTTTGAAAATATTTTATTTAAGTTCGAAAGTTGCAGCTGTGATTGCGTTGAAGATATAGAACACGTTGCTCCCGGAGAAGAACCTATCAGCAAATTCAAATTGCAGGCTATGCCGGAACACCCTATTCTTTTTGGCTACGCAGCTAAAGATGGCTTGGTTCGTATTGCACCCAATGGAACAATCGAAGAAAGAAACATTCTCGGTACTCTGATGTCTCTTGCAAATAAACCCACCAAGGAACTCGTATCATTTTTGAAAGACAATGGTTTTCTATTTCCGGTTTGCGCAGACACCTATGAAGTATTTGATGAGATATCTTTATACGGAATAATCAACAGACTGAAAATGACAGTTGAGTTAATGACTGCTGCCAATGAAATAAGAAAGAATTATAAGAAGATTTGCGACTTGACGATTTCTTTACTGTTCTCTGAGGATCTTGCTATAAAAACCGACTCAATGAAAAACAGCTACTCCAGCTGTCATCATAAATATGTAGATACACTTATGAGTCCACCTGTTCAGTTGTCTTACAGCAGACAGCAACAAGCATTCGATGGAGACACTTATAACATAATTGATTGTGTATACGGTTCTTATGCTCTGAACATCCAGGATTACAATAATATTATTGGTGGCTACTCTTCTGTTCCGGGATATCAGAACGGATTCTATCAAAATATTACTTCGATGTTTGTTAATTATGAAAAGCAGGATATGACCAAGAAAATCTCTGACTTCCTGTTCCATTTCCTTTATGAAATGCACGGAGACAGTTCCCAGGAATTCTCTGATGAAATGAAGTCGGTACTGATTGAAATTGCAAAGTACATAATTGGAGAAGAAATCAACGCTAATCTTGATGGCATCCATCCTGTTTATAATTCAGAAACAATGACACCATCATGGAAAGTAGATTCACTTCTTTGTGCAGCTTACTTCTCCATCTTCTATTTGAAACCAGACCTTGAATTATATCGTCCTTGCGATAATCCTAGATGTGGCCGTTACTTCCTTGTAAAGACTACTTCAACAAGAAATCGTTTCTGCAGCCAGGAATGCTGCAACAGAGTCACACAAGACCGTTACCGAAAAAGGAAAAGAGAAAAAGAAGGCTTATAAGAAAAGAACCTCTGTCTGCAATCATCTGCAAACAGAGGTTTTATAATATTGTGCTATTTTTATATTTATTCTACACCATATGAGTCACTGTCTTCTGCAACCATTGAATTAACAGGCTTTATGCCCACATAAGATACTGGTTTCGGAACAGGTGCCTGTCCTGTAGATTTAATTTCATCTCTTCCAAGAACTGCTTCGATACATTCGGCCAGGGCTACTTTTTCCTTTGTCGGTTTACCGGAATAATGATACATAAGATATCTCGTATCCATAACGATTCCCTGGATTCGTTCATAGTACTTCTTATTGTATCTCCAGTCACCAACTGCCTCACCAATGTTGCCGACAACAGATGTCAGTTTGAAATGGTTCTTTGCCATATTGTATGGCATAATGAAAGCATTGAATAATGAGTTCGTATCTACACCTTTATATTTTTCCAGGTACTCACCATATGTAATCTGCTTATTGATTGATGAACCATTAGGCAGATGATCTGGAATGCCTGTCCAACCATACTTATAACACTTGGCATCAAGAATGTAATACTTGCCATTGTAAATCATAATGGTATCCGGCATCAAAGGTCTCTTTTCCTTGTACTTGCCGTAATCAAGTAGCCATCTTGAACGAGGGAAATATTTGTCCTTATCCTTTTCTCCGAATGCTCTATCAACAAGTTTCTCCCACACATGGTCGAAATCATCAGTGCCAAAGTAGAACTGCTTATCAGATGTCTGCTCATCTATGTACTCAAGCATATCTTTCATACCACGAAATAGTGACTTCTTCTTATCATCGTTTGTGTTAGCAAGCTTACTCTGAACAATTCTGATTGAAGTTTTCACATCTGGGTGTGGTCCCGGTTCTTCCGGCATATATGGAACATATAGCCATCCCAGTCTTTTGAAAGCCTCATACACACAAAATCTGTTAATCTGAGTTATTTCCTTTGTATCATTAGGTGTTGAAGAACGAATCTCAAACTGTGTAAACACAAAAGAACTTACACCATTTCTGCTTTGAACTAGAGGCATCTGTTTTCTTGCGGTTCTCGCCCAGTCCTGTTTTCCAGTGGGTGCTGTGATATACACTTGCTCCTTCTCAACATAATATGTGCCACCAATCGAAAAATAGTATTCAATGACACTCTTATACGCATTGATAGGAAAATCAACTGTCTGTGGTGCTGCAAACTTATTGATAGCAAGCAATCGGTCATCCTTTGTTGTAAATTCAGACAGCACTTGTATCAAATGCTTAATGTCTGTTCTGATTTCAGCATCGGTTTCCGGCAGTTCATATCCGATAGGGAAATAGACCATAGCATTATCGGAATCAGCCTTGATACCAACAAAACGGTCACCATCTTCATTTGTATTAACATGGCAGTGCTTTTTGATATCAAATTCCATTATTGAATTTAAAGCTGAGCCTAAATCCATCTATCCTCACCACCTTACTCTTCTTCTGCTCCAGTAAACGCACTCTGCACATTATCCTTGAAAACCTTAAATCGATCTAATCCCTTGGCATACATAAATGCACGGATTACCTGCTCAAGGCTCTGATATTCGGTAACCTCAAAGATTACTTCACGGTTAAACTTGAATGCGTCATCCCAGAGATACTTGATTACCTTTTCAGGGAACTTTCTGTTCTGTCTCATAGCATCACGGATAACGGCAATCTGTGTCTTTTCTTCTGGTGTAAGAGTACCTTTGCTTTCCTTTTTACGAAGTGCATCGTATTCTTTTAAATCACCCATCGCATCATTAAACTTAAGGTCACGAAGATGAACGAAGTATGCACCAAGTCTCTTATCTTCTGCAGAAGTCATTCTTGCACTGTTTCCAACAACAATTCTATTAATCTCAACGCAGAAATTTCTCCATGTTACTGTAGTATCAAGAATTTCTGCATTTGCAAGTGTCGGGTCAACATTTTCAAAATCATTTTCGATAAGACGCATATCCCATCTCCGCTGGAATGCTGTATCTAATGTGAAAACATTCTGATCTGATGTATTCATTGTTCCAATGATAGAAAGATTTGAAGGAATACGAACCTTATCTGTCTTTCTTTCCTTACCATACATTTCTTCAGCAATATTCATATTTGTGATGCCGTACTCACTTGTTCCAACAGGGAAACCATCATCATCTATATCACGGATCTCAACCTTACGGTCAAGCAGCTGGAATACCTCACCGAAAATAGCCGGAGCATTACCACGGTTGATTTCCTCGATAATAAGGATATATTCAGTACCTGGATTATTATATGACTCACGAAGAATGTTTGTAAAAGGACCAGGTGTAAACTTATAGCTTACCTGTCCGTCTTCCGCTACTGCAGGGAGAATCTGACCAATAAAGTCTGAATACGTGTAGTCAGGATGAAATACAAGTCTTTCTACAACACTTCCTGGCTTGCAATACTCATGCTCAATAGTCCAGCTCTTACCAGAACCCGGAACACCGTAAAGAAGAACATTTTCTCCAGAAGACAATCTTATTGCTTCTAAATCAATTTCTTCCTTTTCATTCTGCTCCCCGGATTCTACACTAGAAATATCCTGCAGCATTTCGTTAAGGAATTTCTCGTACCACTTTAAGCCAGTGCTTAAAAATCTGTTGTTACAAGCTTTATTCACTTCTTCGTAATCAGGATGGCTTTGAATGATATTCTTTACTTCAACAAAAACATCCATGTCCACGATTTCAAAAATACTTTCTAAATCTGGATACTCAGCAATTTCCATCAAAGAGCAAACTTTCTTCAATGCACTACAGTTATTGCTTATCATACTGGCAGTACAAGGAGTTCCGTTTACGGTTACCTGCTTAGCCATCCATGCACGAAATTTCTTTTCATTGTCATCTTCATTATTATCATTTTCAAAATCAAACGATGAAGCATCGATAATATCTTTATCAATATTATAAATCTTTAGATTTCTGAGTCTTGACTGATACTTCTTTAGCACCTCATCTGCAATTACAATATGTTTACCATTACTTGCATTTGCAGACTCGTCTTCAGCTAAAAAGCCCCATCTAACAAGTATCATAATTGGTTTACAATCTGCATATTTATTCGCTTCATCACCTAGCTGAATTGGGCCCTGGCTACGCAATTTGCGAAGTTCCTGAAGAGAATCTGTATAATTTGCTCCAAGGTCTTCCAGTTTCCATAACAGCCAAGCAAATTCTCTATAGGTCAAATACCCTAAATCAAGAATTGCTCTTATGAATAAAGTAGGCGGTTCGATATCTGTATTGCTATCTGGACATCCATAATTATCTCTACCAAACTTCACCTGTTCCAAAGCTTCCAACAGTACTTCTTGCACCTTTTCTGTATCGTTTTTTTGCAAAGCTTCATACATTTGCTTTCCCGAAGGTGTAATTCTTCTAAATGACTGAGGATTACGAATATCCTGCCATACAGTAAATCCAAAATATGATGTGATTTGTGCTTTTTTTGTATATGACGAAGAGTACTGATCATCTCCTATCAAAGCTTTCAATCTTGTTTTATATGAATCATTTGGAATCCAATCATTTGCTTCGTAATATATCTTTAGAACAGATTCTATCTCATTTAATAGCGCACTGTTCTTTGGCATAACTATTTTTCCCATAGTAACTCTACTCCTTTACTTTAGCTGCGCTAATAAAGCCAGCATTATTTCTCTTACTAATTTCGAAGGAATACCTTCTCCAAATACTTTCCTAATAAGCGTATCACTTGCCCATTCAGGAATAGGCCAATCGAGGGGCAAGGACATCACTATCAATAATTCATAAATGGACAGCACTCTCGGATCTGAATATAAAGTCTCTCCTGTATCAGATTGATAAGCATTTCCTGGATGAACGCAGGCTAATGACGAAATCACTCCATTATTTTGTGTAATTGTTCTGCACGGCATATCCCACTTCAATCGTCTGTAATGATTATGATGTGCCTTAACGGGTGTTCCATCAGCTTTTTGTGGATAATAAACTTCGTTATATATTGCTGATTTACCACTTGGAGTATGCATCATCCATTCAACCTGTTTCCATGAATGGGTAGGAGGATAATGCCATTTTGAAACTGCTAGCCCTGCCGCCTTTTTCTTTTCAAAATCAGGGAATTTCTCCAAAGTTTTCTTAATTCCATCTCTCAGATACGGATCTAAGGATGGCAAACCTCCTATAGCTTCTCTAAGTGTTATTTCCCTTTGCTTTTCAGGAAATTCCCAAGTTACTCCCTGAATATCTTTTCTAACCAATAGAAATATATTACGTTCTCTTAGTTGTGGCACACCATAATCCTTTGCCATTACCAAAGTTTCTTTATTAAATTTATAGTTTTCTCCAAGTTCTCTTTTTATGTACTCTGGAATTAAAACAATTTCATTTTCACATTTTATCTTTGTGGTTAATTGTTTTGGTACATTTTCCATAAACACAAATTTAGGTTTAATTCTTTTAATCACATCAATAGCGTAAGATATCAATTGATTTCTCGGATCCAATTCCAAACGAAGACCTGCCTCACTCATACCTTGACACGGTGGTGTCGCTATTACAAAATCAACATTTTTTTGTATCGCTTCATTCACAATACCTTCTCTGACCTCATCATCTGTTATGTCTCCACAAACCATATGTGTACCTTTGTAAACATCTTGATAAAAATGCGCTCTATCTTTATCGATTTCATTAGCGAGTATGATGTCTACACCAATATCTTTCATATATGCCTCTGCTATTCCTACATTTGCAAACAAAGACAAGCCTCTCAAATTCGACATTTTTAATGCTCCTATTTCAAGTTTTCAAAAACTTTTTTAACAAATAATGGCGGAATTCCCTCGCCGATTATTCTTCTTAAAAAAGCCTCTGATGTATCATCCGGTACAGGCCAGTTGTCTGGAATGCTCATAATTTTCATAAGCTCATACAAAGTCAAAGCCCTTGCATCCGAATAAATATCATCACCATTTTCATCAACATATTCCTTAACTCCAGGATGCACATTATTTTGTGATGAAATTTTCCGATTATCCATTGTAACTGTATAAGCGGGAGTATCCCAATTTTGACGCTTATAAGTATTCCTAAATCCTTTGACAGGCTTTCCATCAGCTTTTATTGGATAATAAACCTCATTATCAAAAGCAGTTTGCCCGGTCGGTGTATGTTGCATCACAATGACTTGACGTTTAATGTGATGCGGTGGAATGTGCCATTTTGAGATTTTTTCAGCCTGTTTTGCTCGTTCATAATAGTGAGGAACAATCTCAAGCAACTCTTTTTCGTCAACATCGGTAATAAACGGATCCAATTTTGGTAAATTACCAATTGCATCTCTCATAGTAATCACAACATCATCTTTCAAGGGAACTAGCCATTCTAATTCTTGGTCTTTTCTTGTCATCAAAACGATAGCTCGCTCTCTAGTTTGTGGTACTGAATAGTCTTTAGTGTCGATTACTGCCTTGTGTATAATATAGTCTTTACCAAGTTCTTCATTTAAAAGGTCAGGAATTAAGATTTTTCTATCTCCAGCCCATATTTCAGTATTAAAGAAGGCTGGAACATTTTCGATCATTACATACTTAGGTCTAACTTCCTTGACAGCCTCAATAACCTGACACACTAATCTATTTCTTACATCATCCGCCAATTGTTGACCAACGGTACTCATACCTTGGCAAGGTGGTGTAGCCATTATAATATTGACGCCTGCATCAATAGATTCTTTTACAATTTTTTCAAATATTTTCTTATTTGTAATATCTCCACATATCATATGCGTATCTGGGTAAATCTTTGAATAGAGAATTGCTCTTCTCTCAATTAATTCGTTAGCCACAACAACATCAAACCCTGTTTCTTTCAAATAGGCTTCAGCAACCCCAATATTGGAAAACAAGGATAATACCTTCATATTGTTTTTCCTTTCGCTACGAACTTGTATTTCTTGTGCATTAGCAAACTCGAAATATAGCTTTACTGCTTTTTTTATCTGCGAGCGAACTGTTGTTGACAAAGCTTGATATTCATCAACTTGTTCCAGCTGGTATTGATACATAGTGTCATTAAACCAAGTCAACATACCATCTGCCCTTCTAAATCTTGAAACAGTGTTGCTAATCACTTTGTTTGAATAGTTTTTATTCTCAGTAAGCCATAGCTTAAAATTGCTTAAATCATTCATAGAATCTCCTCCGCAAATACACAAAGATTGTTCTATTGTATTATATCATATCCCTTTTGTGGCGTCAAGTATTTGACGCCATTTTTCGAATTGTATTAACGCCAATTTTAGGTTTGAAACTATATTTAATTTTATCAGTTATCACCAACTCTACCTACACAACCTATATTATTTCAATCCCGTCAACTTAACCATGAGGTTTACCGACCATGGATATGTTATGGCATAAAACAAAAAATCCGAGAGCCGGGGTTTAAACCCCTACTCTCGAACCCAATTTATTCAAAATTTCCCCGTATATTACATTATTGGTATTACTTCGCCATTAACACGACATCCTCCACATACATCGCTGCACGGCTCAATATTTTATATGCTTAAATGAATTATTAGATATTTATCCTGAATACATTTCAAATCTCATAACTTCAATATTTTAATCTGCTCAACCTTAAATCAACACTTCTGTCTATCCAACCATAAAATCACCTTGATTTTTCGGGCATTTACGAAACTTATTTTGTCTTGGAATTGCAATGCTGAAAATTGAAAAAAACCTTATTTTAAGCTATTTTTATACCCTTACTTCTGTACCTTAGTCAACAATACTACCGTCTCCACGTGCCCCGTCTGAGGGAACATATCCACGGCTCTTATTTTTTCCACTTCATATCCCGCTTCGATAAAGAAAGGTAAATCCCTGATTAGAGATGTGGCTTTACAGCTTACGTATACGAACTTATCGGGCTTGAAAGAAATGATTTTGTCTATTGCCTTTGGATGTATTCCAGCGCGGGGAGGGTCCAAGATTATAAGATCGGATTTTACATCTATTTTATCTACTTCTTCAAGGACATCTCCGCAAATAAATTTACAGTTATCTATCCCATTAAGCTTTGCATTAATCTTTGCCGCGTCGATAGCCTCTTCGACTATTTCTATCCCGTAGACTTCTCTTGCTTTGTCGCTTAAAATCTGAGTGATCGTTCCGGTTCCGCAGTATAAATCTAAAATCACATCATTATCTTCTTCGCCTATAAAATCTTTGACTACTGAATATAGCACTTCACTTCCTAAAGTATTGGTCTGGAAGAATGAAAATGCGGAAATTTTAAAATCAAGTCCCAAACATTTTTCCATTATATAATCTCTTCCATAGATAATTTTTACTTCATCCGCTATTACGGCATCGGAAAAAGAGTCGTTTATAGTATGAAGTATACCTACTATTTCTCCGTCTAAATTTAAATCAAGAAGCAAATCTTTATACTCGTTTATATTTATTTTTTCCTGTGATGTGGTAACTAGATTCACAAGTATCTGCCCGGTATACATAGCTTTCCTGATAACCAAATGGCGAAGTGTACCCTCTTTTGAAAATTTATTGTAATGCTTTATTTTCTTATCGGTAAAATATTTTAGCGTCATATTTAGTATACTTCTGTAATCTTTATCAACTATATGACAGTTATCGGTTGAGACTATATTATGATGTTTTCCCTTTTCATGCATACCAAGGCAAAGTGGACCGTCCTTTTCCATATCCCCGAAAGAAAACTCCATCTTATTACGATACTCCGTATCTTTCGGAGAAGAAAGGATAGGAAGAAACTCTTTGTATTCAATTCCCGCCTTATCGAATAAGCCTTTTATATAATCTTCTTTAAACTCAAGCTGTTTTTCGTAAGTTATATTTTGAAAAGAACATCCTCCGCAGACATTGAATTTATCGCACATAGGCTCTATTTCATAGTCCGCATTTTTTATTATGCTGTTTATATTCCCTTCGGCTCTGTTCTTTCTTACTTTCTTGACGAACACTTCCGCAGTCTGCCCCGGAAGACCTCCCTTTACAATAACTTTTTTATCCTCATAAAATCCCATGGATTTTTCCATAGAAATCTTTTCCGTTATATTAAGTTCAATAATATCTTTTTTCTTCATATTTACCTCATTTAATTCAAATTTATTAATATATTTTACATTATAAGCAGGAAAAAGTAAAACTTTATAACAAAAAAACACAAGGGTCATCTTCCCTTGTGCTTTTTTTTCTTTTTCATCTGTCTGAGTTCAAAAAGGCTTTCTTCTTTTTGTTTTTTCTCTTCTCTGTTTTTACTCTTGACTTCAAGCTTTCTTTCTTCATACTGCTTTTTAAGTAAATCCTGAGATTTTGTAGAAATACTCTTCTTCTTCATTTCCTTACCGACCATACGCTTTAATCTTTTAGGACTTAGTTCGCTAATGTCTTTTTTAATATAAGTATCGTCAGCCTTAATAAATTTAAGCTTGGAATAATTATTATTTAAATATTCCAATATTTCCCCGTCGGTCGGTTCTTTGCCAAAAGTTACTTTAACAACTTCCAGTCTCTTCTTGTATTTTCTTTCGATGACCCCCACGTAAAACGGATCTTCAAAGAAAACAGTAAGCTTTGATTTGACTTCATCCAAAGAAATCCCTCCTTAATTTGTATTAACAAAGAAGGGACAACCAAGGAGGTAGGTTACTTATAACTATAGTTACGTCCGGACTACCAACCGAACAGTGTTTTTATCTTTGCAACTTAAATATTATCCATTTATTTATGTAATGTCAAGATGAATATTATTCCCACCTAAAATACCTTATTGAAATCATACTACATACTGTCATTATACCTACCATAATAAAAAAAGGCAGTAATACATTTTGAAATTCCAAACCGAGCACAGCCGCTTTCAATATCTTTATCCCCTGTGTCAGAGGCAAAAAATTGACAATATCCTGCATGACTTTAGGCATTATTTCATAAGGAAGGGTTGCTCCGGAAAATATAAGCATAGGAAAATATAAAATGCTTGCAATTACCGAAGCCGTCTGAGTATTTGGAGCAATACCTCCTACCATTATCCCTATACTGAACATCGTAAACATCACAAGGGTAAATCCGCCAAGAAAAGTAAATATTGTACCCTTGATTTCAAAATCAAAGAACAGTGATGAACAAATATAAATCAGTATCAAGGATACAAAAGAATATATTACATAAATACTTACCTGCACCAGTAAAATAGTGACTTGACTTACGGGGGTTACTTTAAATCTCTTGAGTATCTTCTTATTCCTGTAATCTGAAATTACCAACGGAAGTCCCATTAATCCTCCGGCACATATCCCGATAGTAGAGATTGAACCGAAGGACTGTGATAAAAATGTATAATCAGCTCCCTCATAAGCCGGTTTATCTCCCAACACCAAACCCAAAACAACCAGTATAACAAGAGGCATGCATATTGAAAAAATAAACATATCCATTCCCCTTAATGATAATTTAAACTCCGTTTTAAGCATTTTACCAAATGTTTTCATGTTAATTCTCCTCCCCTGAATACCATAAATACGCATCTTCAAAATCTTCATAAGGACTGTTTTTAACGGCATCATCTACACTTCCGCTATAAACTTCCTTTCCGTTTTTTAGTATCAAAATATTATCACAAAGTTCTTCGACTTCATCCATAAAATGGGATGTAAGGAAAATCGTAAGTCCTTTTTTCTTTAAATCAAGAAGACATTTCCAAACATCTCTCCTCGCCTTTGTATCCAGTCCAGTGGTAAGTTCGTCTAAAAAAACCGCTTTAGGATCCGGTATCAGCGCCAAAACTATAAACAGCTTCTGTTTTTGACCTCCGGAAAGTTCGGCAATATAATTTTTCCTCTTATCATATAATCCGAACTCTTTTAAAAGGATATTATAATCCTTTGTATTTTTGTAAAGACTTTCTGTCTCTTCACAAAGTTCCCATACTTTTATCTTATCCGGATAATTTGTCTCCTGAAATTGAACTCCGACAGCTTCAAATATTTTCTTCCTCTCGCTTTTTGCTTCCATACCCAGAATAAACGCACTGCCGCTGTCCATGGGACGAGTACCCAATATACATTCTATCGTAGTACTCTTCCCCGCTCCGTTAGCACCCAGCAGTCCGAACACTTCTCCTTTTTTTACATCAAAACTAAGACTTTTTACTACACTGACTCCGTTATAACTTTTACTTAAATTTTTAACTTCAATAGTTTTTTCCAATATATATTTCCTCCTATATTTTTACAAAATAATAACACCATATAAAACTATGGTGTTAAAGTGGAGGGTTTTTTATATTCAGTTTTAAGTTTGATAATTTCCTTTTTGATAATCAACGCATTTTTCTTTGCCTCACTCAAAGACTTAAGGAGCTTATCACAAGCTGTGATTATATCTTCATCGTTCTCTCTCATCCCTATTACTTCTTTTATATCTATATCAGGATCAGCAGACAGTTCATTAAGCATTCTTAAAATCGAAGACAAAGAATAATTTGCACATCTCAAGGTTCGAATTATTTTAAGTCTTTTTATATCTTCATCATTATATATCCTATATCCGTTTTCTTTCCTCTTTACCTTTATTAGTCCGTTCATTTCCCAGTTTCTCAAGGTATCTATGGAAATATCGAGAAGAGCGGATACTTCTTTTCTTTTTAGGACTTTTCCGCCTTCTTCATAGCCTTCTTTTAAAAGCTTCTTGGTTATTCCAATGGCTTCTTCCGCATTTTTAATTTCCATATCTATTTGATTCAGATATTCTTTTACTAAAATCAATGATTTATCATAATTCATTTTGGCAGAAGTTTTTATGATTTCTATTGCTTTCTTCCTAAGACCATTTTGTAAAACCTCTATATTTAAAGCTCTTCTGGCAATTTTAAACTGTCTGATATGCAAATCCGTAAATACTCTATATCCGTTTTCGAGCCTGTTTACTTTAGGAATAAAGCCTATTTCTTCATAAAGCCTTACGGTATTCGGATGTATCCCAACTATTTTTGCAATCTCAGATGTTTTATAAATCTTCATTAATAACCTCCTTTTAGAACATTTTATCATCTATTCAAACTTAGGTGATATAGTGGAGGGTTTGAATATCAAAGTATTACGTCATAATCTTTTTTACATTCACTGCAAATCCTGTCATGAACGGATATTATCCCACCGCACTCACTGCACTTATATTTTTCTCTCTGTTCAAGGATAAATACTTCAATTCCTTTTTCTCTGACATTTAGGCTGTTTTCTATCAAACTTACCTTATATTTTTTATAGCTTCTCTCTAAATTTTTTATAAGTTTACATGGAAAATCACCGCATTCATAACAGTAAGAATATTCTTTTTCTTTTACACAATCTTTGATTTTACAAATTCTACAGTGGTTCGGTTTATACCTGTCCCCTTTTAAACAGCCATCGCATGGTCTTTTACTGAAACAGTGTCTGTAACAGACAATGCAGTTCATCCCGCATGGTGCAAACATTATTTCATCTAATACTTCATACATTTTCATAGCATAATCTCCTTTAGCGAATTATATCATAAAACAAATAAAATAAAAAAAGGTGCGATATCAAATCACACCTTAATAATTATTAATTTTCAAATTTACCGAGGAATTCTTTCATCCTTAAATTTTTAGAAGCAAAGACTTCGTCAGGGCTTCCCTGTTCAACTATATATCCATTTTCCATAAATATTATATAGTCTGCAACATTCTTTGCAAAATTCATCTCATGAGTAACTATGACCATGGTCATGTCCTCTGCCGCCAAGTCCTTTATGACTTTGAGTATCTCTCCCGTAAGCTCGGGATCCAAAGCCGATGTCGGTTCATCAAAAAACAAAATGTCGGGGTTCATGGCAAGCGCCCTTGCAATAGATACCCTCTGCTGCTGTCCGCCTGACAATTCGCAGGGATAAGCATTCTCTTTATCTTCAAGACCCATTTTTTTAAGAAGCGACTTTGCTTCTTTATAGACTTCGTCTTTATCTCTCTTCTGAACTTTTAAAGGAGCATTTACTATATTCTTCATAACAGTATGATGAGGGAATAAATTGAAATTTTGGAATACAAGTCCGTAACTTCCCTGATAATTTATCTCTCCGCTGTCCTTCGTTTCAAGATTTGTCGCACACCTTAAAAGAGTGGATTTACCAGACCCCGAAGGACCAATTATACAAAGGACCTCACCCTTTTCTACTTTTAGAGAAATATCTTTTAATACTTCTACATCATCAAAACTCTTTTTAATATTTTTCATTTCAAGTAAACTCATGATATTCCTCCTTATTTATAATAGCTTAACTTCTTTTCTATACCTTCCATGATAAAGGCAACGATGAAGTTAAATATGTAATAGAACAGTCCCGCAGCAATAAAAGCAGCAACCGAAGACTGTGCAGCAGCGATTTGTTTCGCCATGGTAAACATTTCGGGTATCGCTATGACGAAAGATAATGAAGTATCCTTTACCAAAGTTATGACTTCGTTTGTCGTAGCGGGAAGGATCCTCTTTATTACCTGTGGGAATATGATAATAAAGAAGGTCTGAAACTTATTATATCCGAGTAATTTTGCGGCTTCGTACTGTCCGTCGGGCATAGATTCTATACCTCCTCTGTATATTTCCGCAAAATAAGCAGCATAGTTCACGGCAAATCCTATAAGTACCGCAACCATTCTATAACTGCTGGAAATCTGCATACCGAATATATAATACGGTCCCCAAAATACAACCATAAGCTGTAACATAAGGGGGGTTCCTCTCATTATAGATATATAAATTTTAAACAGCCACCTTATAGGTGCTATTTTTGACATCCTTCCAAAGGCAACTATCAGCCCAAGAGGAAGGGAAAAAAGCAAGGTAAGCACAAATATTTCTATAGATGTTACCATACCGCTGCTTAAATCGGTAAACATTGCTCCTAAATTCATACAGTTATACTCCTAAATACTTTTTCAAGCTTATTTATTACTCTTCTACATACGTCTATTATAAATGCTTTAAAAATCATATTTTTCATAATTACACTATTTAAATTATAATATTTTTTATATTGATAAGTCCATTATCAAATCCAAATCACTATAAACAAAAAATATTAAAACCCTATCCCATAACAAATTTCACCCAAACAATTTAATAGTACTTATAAAAAACAACACTCATCATACCAAATCCATAACTAACTCTCTATTAAATCAGTGACAAAAGTAAATTTATAATTCTTCCCTTTAAAGATAAACTCGCAATATACTTTAAATCTAAATATTCGATTTATGTAAATTTTTATATTCTCTTTTTATTATCGTTATATTTAACTTTTAATAGATACCTGTTAAATATAAATTTAATCATTTATATTCTTTTTATGTTATTTAAATAACACAAATATAAAAACTATTTACCGATACAAAGTGAACCCGGAACACCGAAGTCTGCATATTTATCTGCAATCTTATTTACTGTTCCGTCTTTAGCCATTTCATCCAAAGTCTTTTGTACTTTATCTCTAAGTTCGGTATTACCTTTTTTGAAACCGACCGCATATTTTTCTGAAGAAATAACTTCATCAAGTACCATAAAATCAGAAGCATTCTTTCTTGAATTTATTTGATAATTTGCAACGCCTATATCCATTGCAATAGCATCACATGCACCTGATTCAAGATCCATAAATGCAGAATTATAATCCGCAACTTCGGTCAAAGTAGCAAAAGTAGAAGCCAGTTTCTTTTGATCTCCCTGTAGTGCAGCAAGTGCAGAAGAATCTTTTTGAGTTTCTACAGTTTTACCTTTAAGACCTTTGAAATTTTTTATCCCTGTTTTCTTATTTACAACTATTATTTGTTTATTGTCTATGTATGGTTTTGTCCATGTATAATCATCTTCTCTTCCGTTCATTGTAAATCCGTTCCAAATACAATCAATCGTTCCCGAATCGATTTCCATATCCTTTGAATCCCAGTCAACAGGTTGTTTTTTTAGCGTCCAGCCGTTACGATCGCAAACTTCCTGTGCCAAATCAAGGTCAAAACCTATATAGTTTCCGTCATCATCTTTATAACCGTATGGAGGGAATTCCGCATCGAAGCCTACCACAAATGTTTTTTCATCATTTTTTGCATTTTCGTCTTTGCTTCCGCATCCGAATAAAGTAAGTCCGGCTACCATGAATAAAGCAAGTACCAAAGCTAATTTCTTTTTCATAATCTTAATATCCTTTCACCCTTTAAATTTTATACGCCTAAAATACTTAAGCTCTTTTATATTAGCATAATCTCACATTTTTTTCAATATTCAAAATATTTATTAAATTAAAGTTTCATAATCTTTTTTACTATATTTTATTACATAGTTAAAATAAATCAAAAAGACACCTATATAGGTGTCTTTAAACAATTTACTTAAGCATTGGCATTTTTTCTCTTAAAGAAATATAATACACAAATCATTAAGATTATACCTACAGGAAGTGATATCAATGCACTTTGTGTAAATCCTGCCACTATGTAAGTTACAAAAGATATTACAGCCGCCGTAATAGCATAAGGAAGCTGGGTGGATACATGGTTGACGTGATTACACCTAGCCCCGGCTGACGCCATGATAGTAGTATCTGAAATAGGAGAACAGTGGTCTCCGCATACTGCACCTGCCATACAAGCAGAAATGGAAATAATCATAAGTGTAGGATTATTTGCAAATACATCAACGACTATAGGTATCAATATACCAAATGTTCCCCATGAAGTACCTGTCGCAAAAGCAAGGAAACAGCCAACCAAGAATATGATTGCAGGAAGGAAATTCATAAATCCTTTAGCACTGTGCTGAACAAAGTCTGCAACGAATACACCGGCTCCCAAGCTGTCTGTCATAGCCTTTAATGACCATGCAAATGTTAAAATCAAGATTGCAGGAACCATAGCTTTAAATCCTTCCGGTATACAATCCATGCATTCTCTGAAATTAAGTACTTTTCTGAATACATATAAAGCAATGGTTATTACAAGAGCAAACATACTTCCAAGAGATAATCCTACCGAAGCGTCACTGTTAGAGAAAGACTCTACAAAGCTTGTACCTTCAAAGAAGCCTCCGCTGTAAATCATCCCAATCAAACAGCAGACAATTAGAGTCAAAACAGGTATCACAAGGTCGATTACTCTACCTTTTTCATTTACTTCGTCCTCAACTTCATCGACATATCCGGAATTTAATATAGAATGCAAATCTCCCTTTGAAGCATTATCTTCATGCTTCTTCATTGAACCGAAATCAACTTTCATAAGTACTAAGCTGATCATCATTACTATAGTAAGAAGTGCATAAAAGTTATATGGAATTGCCTTTATAAATATGGAAAAGCCGTCTGCACCTTTTACAAAACCCGTAACGGCTGCCGCCCAGGAAGAAATAGGAGCAATTATACAAACAGGTGCTGCGGTAGCATCTATAAGATATGCAAGTTTTGCACGGGAAACTTTATGTTTATCCGTAATAGGACGCATAACGCTGCCGACTGTTAAACAGTTAAAATAATCGTCTACGAATATGAGTACCCCAAGTGCGATTGTTGCAAGCTGTGCGCCTACTCTGGTTTTGATGTGTTTACTTGCCCAGTTACCGAATGCGGCGGAACCGCCCGCCTTGTTCATGAGTGCAACCATTGCACCGAGAATTACAAGGAATATCAATATCCCCACATTGTAACTATCCGATAATACTTTGACTATCCCGTCATTAAGTATGTGTGTTACAGTTCCTTCAAATTGTCCTCCTGCGTAAAACACTCCTCCGATTAAAATACCTATAAACAGAGAACTGTAAACTTCTTTGGTGATCAAAGCAAGTATGATCGCAATAAGCGGAGGAAGTAATGACCATATAGTAGCGTACATAGCCGGTTTTGCCTCACTTGCTTCGGCACCTAAAATCGGAAAAGCCAGCATTATAATAAAAATAAAACTAGCAAGACCGGTATAGATCTTTTTCTTTGATGATTTCATATTAAACCCCTTTAATTTTTATACTTTGCAGCATTACGTTCATGAATTATCTTAATTAAGAAATAAAGACATATAAAAATTATTTTTAGTCAAACGCTGCCAACAACTAAAAAAGCCATAAATGACATACAAAAAAGTAAAACGCATTTATGGCAATTATTTGCTTTAGGATAGCGCTCCACATCTTTGTGACAGTACATTACATATTCTATAATATACCAGGACTTATTTCTTCGGTAAAAATAACCCCTTCGGCAGTATCCCCTTTCTTATATAAAATTACCGCAATTCCATTATATAATACTGATGAACACCGCACCTCTATCATTTTACACTTACTATTAATTTTTACCATGTTTATCGATTATTGTCAAGTTTTAAATGATTATGGTACTTAATATAAGTATCATTTACAATTAATTAAAAAAATAAGAGGCATGATACCTCTTATTTTAATATTTCATTCATAGCAGACATTAGCTTATTGATGTCAAAAGGTTTGGTTATATGAGCATTCATTCCCGCTTCTTTTGCTTTTCTTATATCATCGCTGAAAGCATCTGCCGTCATTGCGATTATAGGAACTGTTTTACTGTCAGATCTTCCTGCATTTCTGATTTTTTCCGTGGCTTCATATCCGTTCATTATCGGCATCCTGATATCCATTATTATCAAATCATAATAATTCTCTTTTTTCATGATATATTTTTCATAAGCCTCTTTCCCATTCTCTGCCTTTTCTATACTCGCCCCGGTGTAACCGATTATTTCAAAAGCTATATCCATATTTAGTTTATTATCCTCTACAATAAGGATTTTCTTACCTTTAAAATCGTAATTTTTATTATCTACACTATCCTTTTTAACTGTTTTACTTTTCATATCAGACTGAGGCTTTAGATGAAGAACAACAGTGAATTCACTTCCAATATTAAGCTTACTCTTAACATAAATTTCGCCGTTCATCATATCAACTATATTCTTTACGATAGACATACCAAGACCGGTTCCCTCTACATTTTTAATAACTGATTCTTCGGACCTTGCAAAAGGTGTGAATATTTTACTTATGAACTCATCGCTCATCCCGATACCGTTATCTGTAAATCTAAATTCATAACTGTAATAATTTTTATACTCGGGCTCTATTTCTTTAATCAAAATATCTATTTTTCCATTTTCGGGAGTAAACTTAACCGCATTGCTTAATATATTTAAAAATACTTGATTGATACGAAGAACATCCCCAAGAACAAAAGCATGGGGCATCTCTTTTTTCAATTCAACGGCTATATGCTTATCCCTTGCAGCCGGTAAAATAATATTTAATATATCGTCGATAATATCATCCAAATCCAAAGGCTCTTCATTTAACGTTACTTTCCCGCTTTCTATTTTAGACATATCAAGCACATCGTTTATTAAATCTAGCAAATGATTGGAAGAAGACGCAATCTTATCCAAACAATCATCAAGCTTTTCAGCGTTATCCTTATTGTTTTTAGCGATGACCGTCATTCCCATTATTGCATTCATAGGAGTCCTTATGTCATGAGACATGCTGGATAAGAAATCCGTCTTTGCATTATTAGCATTCCTTGCCATTTCATAGGCGTCTTTCAAAGCCTGATTATGAGCCTCCTGCTTAGTTTTGATATCACTTACATTCCTCATGGTAACCGTAACCATATACGGTTTATCATCTTTTATTTCAGATAGTATATAACCTACCCTGCTCCATATCTTTTTACCGTTATAATTACATTGATATTCTATTTCAAGTACTCCCTCATGTTCGATTAAAGCTTTTATAAAGTTCTTTTTATCCAGCAATTCAAGTAAATCTTTTTGCTCATCTTCAGATACATTTTCTTTAATAAAACAATCCGCATACTCAAAGAAATTATTTATAATATCAAAGTCACTGTCGTATTCATCTTTGATTTTAACTTTTACACATTGCTCACTTTCCAAATTAAGCTCAAACACAGCGTAGTACATATCACTGAGTGAATTTATCAGCCTAACTCTATCATGTTCAGCCTCTTTTAAAGTCTTGATATTTTCTATGTCACTTTCCGTAAACAGCTCTTCCAGTTCTTTTTTACTGTTATATAAATTTACAAAAGGAATATATATAAGTATATCAATGACTATCAGGGCAATTTGAAGTATGATACCATTAACACTTTGAGTAGAAAGGTATCCGCTTACAAATATAGGACAAGCCCAGTTTACATTTTGTGTGATTACGGGAATAAACCCTATAATGGTTGCAAAATAGCTAATTACTAAATTTACTACGGGAGCAATCAGGAAAGGAATACAAAATATAGGATTAAAAATAACGGGAACACCGTAAGTTATGATTTCATTTATATTGAAAAGAGAAGGTATAAATCCGAATTTTGATATTTTATGAACATTTTCTTTCTTTTTATTGATTATTAAAAATATTATTACAAGTGCTAAAGTAGCACCGCAGCCTCCAATATTAACAAAAGAATTCAAGAACACAGTATTGACAATTTCATGCGGTACAAGTCCATTGGACAAAGCCTGAATATTTAAATTTAATAAATCATTCAAATAAACATCATTTACTTGGTATAGTAAATACGTTCCATGAACTCCAAAAAACCAAAGAGACTGTATCATAAGCATATATACAATACCTTGAATAAGCTTATGGACCCCTATCAGCTGAAAAAAATCATATAATAAATCAGCTAAGATATTTTGAAGACTTCCGCCGCTTAAAGCAAAAATGATATAACTGAACACCGCAAATATAATAAGTATTATCGCTATCGGAAATATGGAAATTATCATTTTATTCAAAATAAAAGAGTTATCGCTGTCTTTTATTTTTAAAATATTAAGCCTGTTGATTTTGTCAAACAACTTCACAGATACAACAGCGGATAATATAGCCGAAAAAGTCCCCGGAGCACCTAAATATGAAATATCAAAGTTTTCACTTGATACTCCAAGCATAAGAAAAAAAGAAGCACAAGCTGCGAATGGAATAAAGCTTTTGCCGTTTTTAATATTTAAAATTTCCGCATAAGACCAGGATATGGAAAAAACCAGTAATATAGAAAAATATGATGTAGTTGCAGAATTTAATAAAGTTACTATATCAAATAAAAATCTAATATTTGCACTTTGAAGCCAAGCTTGATAAGCAGGAATAGGAATAGATAGTATAACAGATGAAAATGAATATACCATTATTATAGGTATCATAAAAATAAAACCACGTCTAATGGCTTGGATAAACTTGACTTGTTCGAACTTTTCAGCTAAATAAAGAAGTTTGTTTTTCAGTGCCTGCATCTTCATAAGTTGATATCCCCTTTTTTATATAAAGTAATTATAACATATGAAATATTCTAAGTAAAAGAAAAAATGAGCTCTATCATTAACTTATACCATTATGAACACTAAAAACAAAGAAAAAACATAAATAATGATATTTATTTACTATATATCATATAAAATAAAAGCCTGAACTTAAATCCAGGCTTTTATATATTTACTTTGTATCAGATATGATTTTATAAAATTCATCTACATTAAAAGGTTTAGATAGGAAAGCATTCATACCTGCGTTTAATGCATTTTTTCTGTCTTCTTCAAAAGTATTAGCAGTCATTGCGATTATAGGAATTTGTTTTGCATAATCACTATCAATACTTCTGATTTCTTTCGTGGTCATAATCCCATCTTTTTTAGGCATTTTTATATCCATTAAAATCATATCATAATGATTATCTTCACTATCTTTAAACATTCTGACAGCTTCTTCACCGTTAGAAGCCCTGTCAACCTTTATATTATTCATTTCAAGAAGTGAAATAACTATTTCCGCATTCAAATCATTGTCTTCGGCAATAAGTATCCTCTTATCTTCCAATTTTGAAATATCATTATTTGATATTTCTTCTTCTACATCTTTTTCATTAACAATAGGCAGATTTAATGTAAAATAAAAATCGGAACCTTCTCCCTCTTTACTTTCCACCTTAAGCTCTCCGTCCATAAGTGTAACCAAATGATTACATATAAATAATCCAAGTCCCGTACCGGCTTCATTATTATAATTTATAGAGACCTGTTCAAAAGCATCAAATATTTTATTTAATTTATCTTCTTTGATACCTATACCATTATCTTTTATGCTAAAGAATACATCAGATGTATTATCCTCTTTAACTTCTTCTCTGATAGTTAAAATTATTTCTCCGTTTTCTTCGGTGAATTTAAAGGCATTGGAAACTATATTTGAGATGATTTGTTTAATCCTTACACTATCACCCATAAAGTATTTATTCTTAAGTTCAATATCAAAAGTAAATTTAATATTCTTCTCTTCTTTTTTAGATATAAATAATTCATCTATATCCTTTGTAACCTTAAACATATCAAAACACTGATTGTTGATTATCATTTTATAATTTTGAATTTTAGACATGTCAAGGATATCATTTACCAAAGACAGCAAGAATTGCGCGGATGAATCGATTTTCACTAAATTCTTTTTTAAATGTTCGGGTAAATCTTTATTCATCATATTGATATTTGTAAGACCTATGATTGCATTTATAGGTGTTCTTATCTCATGAGACATCAATGAAAGAAATTCCGATTTAGCTTTGGAAGATGCTTCTGCCTCAGCTACTTTGACTTTCATAACATCATTTTTCATTCTAAACCATATCAGTAACAATACTATTATTGATACCAATAATATAAAACCTACTATTATCACTATTACCATAGTTGGATTAGAATAATAATATGATTTAAAGCTAACTTTATTTTCACTTATAGAAACCATATTATTCTTTTTTATATTACCGGATTCAGTCTCGGAAATGTTATTTATTGTCTTATTCAATACATTATATAGTTGAGAATCGGCTCCCTTTTTTAAAGCAATGGAAAGTCCGGGTCTGGAACTTTCACTGGAAGTATATATAACATTAGGATAATAGTTTTTTAAATATAAACTTTCCATTATGGAAGACGGCATTATGGTTTGGCTTACATCGCCCTTATTGACCGCATCTAAACAATCTTCAAAACTATCATAATACTCCAGCTTTATTTTTTTATCCGTAGATTTTGTATTCCCGCCTTTTATAACAGCTTGAGTTATATTTTCAAACTTAGTATCAGCATTTTTATTTTTAAGTATTACCCCGTCAATATTTATATATGACTTTGTAAGGATTAAATTTTGTTGATCGGCAAAATAACTGTCATCAAAGAAACCTCCGAGGATATCTGCTTTACCTTCCTTTACAAGATTTAAAGCATCCTCATAAGTCTTTGCCGTTACGTAAGTAAACTTTAGTTTGCTCTTTTTTGATATAAGTTTTATTATATCCGGTATGATCCCGTTCACTTCTTTATCATTATAGCTTATAGGATACAATTCTTCGGATACTGCAACCTTGATTTCTCCCGCACTTTTTATAAATGATAAATCTTTTTTTGAAAAACTTATTGTATTTATATATTTTTCAGGAAAATATTTATTATAGAGTTCATCGGCAAAATTTGGATTTGCTGAATAAATTTCTTCCATCGCTCTGCTTAATTCTTTACATATTTCCTTTTGATTGGAAGAAGTAACGATATAATAAGGATCTGCTGCAAATTTAGCCGCAACATTATAATTATCATTCATATATACATCAGAACCAAGCATCAAATCAGCTTGTTTTTTTTCGAGACACGATTCATAATTTTTCAAATCAAAATACTTTAATTTACATTTCACATTATTTGAGTCTAAAAATATTTTAAGTCTTTTAATTTTATAATCGGCTTTTTCAAAAACACCTATAGTTTTTCCGTTTAAAGTACTAATGTCAAATCCTTTTATGCTATCATCCTCTTTAGGATAAATAAGCAGAGAATAATTACTTCCCATTGTATATTCGGGATAGCAAAAATACTTTTCCAGCTCCTTTTGATATAACATTCCCCCCATTATATCATATTTACCTTTCATCATATCACTTAAAAGAGTATTTGTATCTCCGGTAACGAATTCATATTTCCAGCCCGTGTACTTTGAAATTTCCATAAGCCAGTCGTATACACTTCCTCCATAAGAACCATTTTCATAGACCTCATTTATTCCCGCACTCTCGGGAAATGCAACTTTTAATACTTTTTCTTCTTTAGCAAAAACACTTGTGGGCACATATAAAATTGATAATGATATAATTACTGCAAGAATTCCAATTCCTATTTTCTTACATAAACGCCTCATAAAATAATCCTATCCTTAAATCTATTTATTGTATCAATAATAACATACTATTTAACATAAGACAAAGTTTTAATTATTAAAAAAATAGAGTCTAATCAAGACTCTATTTTTATTTTTAATCATGCTTTTTTATATATATCAAAACGGCTAATATTATTACAAGAGAAGCAATACCGATTCCGGCATACAAGATAACATTGTTCATATCACTCGTATCAACTATGTTGCTCTTATCCGATGAATTGTTATTAACATTTGATTTTGTATTATCTGTATTTTCGCTGTTGAAAGAAACGGATACACCTTTATTGCTGCTGGGTTTAAACACAGCTTTGATACTATGATTTTTATCTATATCTTTAAACGTATATTTTTCTGCTGCTTTAATTTTTTTACCGTCTATAAGGATATAATCTACTTCATAACACTTATCCGGACTTATATAAAAAGTCTTATTCTCACCTTTTTTGACTTCTATATTTCCCAAAGGAGAAATAGAACCATGTTTCGATGATGAAGCTTTTACCATAAATTTTGATACTGCTTCACTATCCTTATAAGATAGGGCATATACAGAGAATTTATCACTGCTTACTGTTATGGTGTTTTCTATATCATCCTCATCTTTTAAAATATCAACACTATGAGTACCGCCTTCTTCATGAAGCCTTACTATAAAGAATTCTCTAAATGTACCATTACTCGATAATATATCCTTAGGTATATCAAAACTTAGTTTGATCGGATAACTTAAATTTGATATTACAATAGATTTATTATTGCCCCCTGAGGATATTACTTCTTTCTTTACACTTATATCAAAATAGTTTGAAATATCTATATCTTTTACAGTTTTGTTTATTATATTTTCATAACTGTTATTTGAGTTTATATTTTTAATGTCCAAACACAATTTAATTTTTGTATCGGGGTCATCTTTTATTATTTTAATATCATCAGAAGTTAAATTGTCGAGAAGTATAGAGCTATTATTTACATTTATCGATTGATTTTCACCAGTAACTTCCAAGTCTATCTGAGGAACCTTAGATAAAGCTTCACATAAATCCTGCTTGTTTTCATAAGTCACATTTTCTTTTGAACTGTTATCCAAAGTTTCGTAGTTTTCTTTGATATCTAAAATATCATCGATTTCTTCGGCTGTCAAATCTTTATCATCACTTATGACAGGAAGAGTATTTATCATATCTTCGACATCATCGGGAGTAATCTTTTCAAAACTTACTTTTATATCATAAGACTTTTGTATATCCTTTAATGTATATTTATTATCTTTAACATCAGAGGTAATATCTTTATCATCTAATTTCAAACTTCCGACTTTATATCCTTTATCGGGAGTAAATGTCATGGTAAAATCATTTCCCTGAGTAACAGTCGCGTCTCCTGCAGGAGAAACCTTGCCATGTTCACCGGATGAAATATTTAACATAAAATCCTTTTTATCTATGCCTTCTATTTTAGAACTCCCCGTTACGGTTTTATAATTAGATATACCATTAGGATTATTTTCGGGAGTATACGTCCATTTATATTCGTTTGTACCTTCTTTTAAAGTCTGTCCCTCATCCCAGCTTATAACTCCCTTGGTATCGGTATCACCGAGACTTATTTCCGGTAAATCCTTTGTAACAGTCATATCAACTTTATTATTAAAAACCGGATTAACAGTCGGTTCCGCTTGTTTTAAAAGCACCGCAAAGGTATGCGTTTGTGTATTGAAAGGTTTGGCACTGGTTCCATCTACCAAGCAAGTCTGAATAGTAACATCACATGCAATGGCGTATCGTGGTTCTCTAACGTCGGTTATGGAAAATTCATTTTTATCAAATCCTTTAAGATCGGCTGAAGATGTACCGATAGTTGCATATCTCCAAGTATAGTAAAATACCACATCCCCGCTTTTTGCTTCCGATATAGGTTTATATAAAGGATGCGATGCTGTTACTTTCATAGTATGGGCCTTACCGTCATATACCAAATCGATATCATCGCTGAAAGAAAAAGTCGGATCGGCTAAAGGTTCTATTGCATAGAGAGTCGAAGATGTGACTTTGGTACTTACTTTTACCCCTTCCAAAGCAGTAGAAGAAAATGCCCACTTTTTGTTTTCATTTCCTATTACCTTAGGAAGTTCATATGAAGTATCTGTTACGTAACTATCATCATCATTTCTTACAAAGTTTAAAGCATGATTGTACAGTCTTTCTATACTGTTATAATTCCCACCGTTTCCGTCATCAAACTTCAGGGTTACAGGATAACCTAATTTTGGCTTATCCGAGCTATTAAGTATATTATATAAGTTTGTGTAATTGGAAGAACTGCAAACAATAGCAGTTAAATTGCTGCTGCTTGAAAATGTACTAGAAACTATATAATCACTTAAAGCAGAATATGCATTATCTGGTATATATACTGTCGTAAGTTTCGTTGAAGCAAAAGCATTTGCTCCAATAGTTTGCACAGTATCAGGTATTTTTAATACTCCCGTCAAACCGCAATATCTAAAAGCAGAATTATTGATTTTAGTTAGACTGTTCTTTGGGAATGTAACATTAGCAAGTGCATTTTGATACGAAAAAGCAGTCGCATCTATCATGGTTACGCCTTCGGGAATTACAACACTCGTAAATCCGTTATAACTGTTAGACTGTCTGAATGCACTGTTATTTATCGCAGTGACCCCGCTTGGGATTGTAAGATTTCCGGTAAATCCCGAGTTACTGAAAGCATAATTTGAAATAACATTTAAACTATTTGATAAACTCAAACTTCCCTTCATCGATGAACATCCGCTGAATGCATAAGTACCGATAGAAGTAACGGAATTTGGTATCACCAGTGAACCTGAAATACTTTTACAGCCGTCAAAAGCATGGTCGGATATTGTAGTTAAAGTATTTGGAAGTACTATACTTCCTTCCATTATTGAATTATTATAAAATGCCCACTGACCTATACTTTTCAGACTCGCACATTTAGATAAATCAAGATAAGTAAAAGCATAATCAGATTTGGAAGGGATGTTAAAAGCATTATCACCTATTGAAGTGACATCCACACCGTTTATGCTTCCGGGTATTTCAAGTCTTATATTCAGTTTTTGTTCATCACTTAAACCGGCTATATAACTGCTTTTAAGCCCTGTTATTTTTCCGGATGAAAAATTATAATCGCTTTCACTCGGAACTGCATAATCATTTATAGACATCAAAGAATTCTTCTTTGTTTTATTTTCTTCTTTTATAACATTATTATCATCAGCCTTTTGAGACTCTTGGGATATAGCCTCCTCTGCTGATTTATCATTGTTCTCTTCTATTATATCTTTATCATTATTATTAGTTATTTCGTCCTTATTTTTATTTTCATTGATGTCATTTGGTGGTGAAGATATATCACTCTTTTGTTCTGTGGTACTATCATTTGTTTTTATATCATCATTAACTAAGCTTTCCGCAAAAATAGGTGTAACATTTACGCTAACAAAAAATAACGCAGTTAATATCATACCTAAAAGCTTCTTAATATAAGTATTCATTTGTATATCCCCTTAATTCAATCGTATCTCAGTTACATAATTATAACATTTACAGTGAAAATAATCAAATATATAACCCATAATCGATTAGCAATTTATACCATATTATGCATATTCGATAAAAAGGTTGAATAACTTATAAATTACTTATTTTTATTATATTTTATATATAATAATGCTTATTATATTATAATCAAAAGAAAGCTGTTTTTCTAAAATGCAAAAGAATAACAGCAAGATTTATGACATATTTTTATATTTTATATATTAATATAATAAACGAGTTAAATAAAATGATAAATAATATTGAAGTAATAAAACAAGTAATAGGATATATAGAAGAAAATTTAGATAAAGAAAAACTTGATCTTGATAGTATTTCTAAAGCAGTAAACTATTCAAAATATCACCTCCACAGGATTTTTTCCTTTGTATCAGGTTTAACAGTACATGAATATATAATAAGAAGAAGGCTTACAAAAGCTGCAGTATTACTGGTAAATACCGATAGACCAATTATAGACATTGCTTTAAATGCGGGATATGAAACCCAGCGTTCTTTTTCAAAAGCTTTTAAAAATCTCTATGGACAAACTCCCAAGGTCTATAGGAATAATAAAGAACACTTTCCCATTCAGTTAAAATATGATATCGATAATGATAATAAAATACCGGGAGATATTATATTAAAAATAGAAAGAAAATATATTGATAATATTACTCTTATAGGATATGAGGAAAGCACGAAAAAAGGATTTAAAGTAATCGGAAAGTGCTGGAGGAGACTTCACCAAAACAAAGGACAAATAGAAAATAGGATCGATTTTGATTATCTTATAGGAATAAATGATTATACTAATTTTGAAAAAACAGAAAATATGACTGATTTCAAATACTTTGCGGGAGCAGAAGTAAAGGATATAAATAAAATCCCAAAAGGAATGACAGTAAAGAATATCAAAAAAAGCAAGTATATCGAGTTTACACTGAGAGGTAAAAACGAAGACAGCATGGAACCGGTATTTGATTATATATATAAAAAATGGCTTCCAAAATAAACATGCATTTTAAATGAAGAAAATCTATATGACATAATAAAATACAATGAACATCAGGATGAAAAAGGAGAAAATTATATAGAAGTCCTCATCCCCATATTATAGCCCCATAAATACAAACTATTAAATAACACAAAAAAGACGTTTCATAAGAAACGTCTTTTAAAAATCTATTTGTTTTTCTTATCGTTTTTAATTCTTGCCTGAGCAGCAGCAAGTCTTGCGATAGGAACTCTGTATGGGGAACATGATACATAATCAAGTCCTACACTGTCAAAGAATTCGATACTCGCAGGATCCCCTCCTTGTTCACCGCATATACCGCAGTGAAGTTCAGGATTTACGCTCTTACCTTTTTTAACAGCCATATCAACAAGCTGACCGACACCTTCGGTATCTATAGTAGCAAATGGGTCTTTAGGGAAAATACCTTTTTCAAGATATTCTTTTATGTAAACACCCGCATCGTCTCTACTGAAACCATATGTCATTTGTGTTAAATCATTGGTTCCGAAAGAGTAGAACTCAGCTACTTTTGCAAGCTGATCTGAAGTTAGAGCAGCCCTTGGTATCTCAATCATAGTACCTACTTTATAGTCTATTCTGATACCATTTTCTTTAAATAATTCGTTTACGGTTTCTCTTATTTTATCTACTACATATTTAAGTTCCAAATAACTTCCTGCCAAAGGAACCATGATTTCAGGAGTTATATCAAGTCCGTCTTCCTGTTTTGCTTCGATAGCAGCCATGATTATAGCCTTAGTCTGCATAGCAGCTATTTCAGGATATGTAACGGCAAGTCTGCAACCTCTATGCCCTAACATTGGGTTTAATTCATGAAGTTCATTTACTCTCGCTGATAATTCTTCATAAGTCATATCCATATCTCTTGCAAGCTGTTTGATATCGTCGTCTTCCTTAGGAAGGAATTCATGAAGAGGCGGATCTAGAAGTCTTATAACGACAGGTTTTCCGCCCATTGCTTTGAATAAACCTTTAAAGTCGTTTTTCTGCATTGGAAGGATTTTAGATAATGCTTCTTCCCTTTGCATCAATGTCTTAGAACAAATCATCTTTCTGAATGCAAAGATCCTGTCAGCTTCGAAGAACATATGCTCAGTTCTGCAAAGACCGATACCTTCCGCACCGAAATTAGCCGCTACGGTAGCATCTTTTACTGTATCAGCATTTGTTCTCACACCAAGTCTTCTGACTTCATCAGCCCAAGACATGATTTTATTAAAGTCTTCGGATAAAACAGCGTCGACTGTTTTTATTTTACCTTCGTATACATTACCAGTAGAACCGTTTATAGATAAATAATATCCTTCATAGAATAATCTTCCGCCGATTTCAACGTATTTTTCTTCTTCGTTTACATGTGCTGCTTCACAGCCGGCAACACAGCACTTACCCATGCCTCTTGCAACAACGGCTGCATGAGATGTCATACCGCCTGTAGCGGTCAAAATACCGTTAGCGGAATTCATACCTTCGATATCTTCCGGAGATGTTTCTTTTCTTACAAGTAATACTTCTTCTCCTCTTTCTTTTGCTTCAACAGCGTCTTCCGCAGAAAAATAAATCTTACCGCAGCCTGCACCAGGAGAAGCAGGAAGACCGTTAGTAAGAGGGATTGCTTTAGCAAGTTCTTCAGGGTCAAAACCTCTATGTAATAATTGATTTAAAGTAGTAGGGTCTAATCTAAGCAAAGCTTCTTCTTTTGTGATAAGACCTTCTTCTTCCATATCTACCGCAACTTTCAAAGAAGCCTGAGCTGTTCTCTTTCCCGAACGAGTCTGTAGGAAATAAAGCTTTCCTTCTTCGATAGTAAATTCAATATCCTGCATATCAAGATAATGATTTTCAAGTAAGTTACAAGCGTTTACAAATTGTTCGTAAACTTCCGGCATTACATCATTCAAAGTTTCGATATGCTGAGGAGTTCTTATACCCGCAACAACATCTTCACCCTGTGCATTCATAAGGAATTCACCGAATATCTTATTTTCACCGGTAGCAGGATTTCTCGTAAACGCAACCCCCGTACCCGATGTTTGACCCATATTACCGTAAACCATTGATTGAACGTTTACAGCAGTACCGATACGATTTGGTATATCATTTAATTTCCTGTAAGCTATAGCTCTAGGATTGTTCCAAGATTTAAATATAGCTTCAACAGCTGCCATTAATTGTTCCCTTGGATCATCAGGGAATTTATATCCTTTTTGGTCTAAGAATAAATCTTTATATTGTTTTACGATTTGTTTTAAATCAAAAGCGGTAAGCTCGGTGTCGTATTTATACCCCTGCTGTTTCTTTCTGCTTTCCAATATATCTTCGAAAAGATTTCTATTCATACCAAGTGCAACATCACAAAACATTTGTATAAAACGTCTGTAACTGTCATATGCAAATCTTTCGTTGCCTGTCTTCTTAGCCAAAGCTTCAACCGTTACATCATTAAGTCCCAAATTCAGGATCGTATCCAGCATCCCCGGCATGGAAATTTTTGCTCCCGAACGTACAGATACCAATAATGGATTATCAGTCCCGCCAAATTTCTTTCCCGTGATTTGTTCTAGTTCAGCCAGTTTTTGATAAATTTGGTCAACTATTTCCTTATCGATTTCACATCCTGTTTTATAATAATCAATACAAGCCTCCGTAGTGATTGTGATACCTTGTGGTACGGGAAGTCCTATATTGGTCATTTCAGCCAGATTGGCTCCCTTTCCGCCAAGTAAATCTCTTTGGCTTGCGTCGCCTTCTTTGAAGGCATAAACAAATTTTTTAGCACACATTTTTTACCATCCTCCTTATAAAATGTTATATGACATTACACAGTAATTTAAAACTGCAAATAATATATAATAAGCTGCCGAAGCAGCATATTATCGTTTTATATAACTATAATCAACTTGAAATCCGTCATAAGCCGGGATCCTTTTTTCATTATATCTTTTTATTACTTCTCTCGATTCGTGAGCAACAACCCCGTTTTCTTTCTTACGTCTTGCAAAATCTCTTAAGTTATCTATTGCCTGCTTTGTATTAAAGCCCGTCTTGATACATATGACACTGCATATGTATTTGACTTCGTATTTACCGCTTTTTGAAAGCTCTGCTATCGTATCCTTATATTTACCGAAATCCTTAAGCATAAATTCCGTTATATTATTAAGGTCCTGTACATATATCCTGGCATTTATGAAGTCCTTTGTTTCAAAACATTTTGCCCTTTTCATTACCGTTGTTTTAAAAAGCTCTACTATATCTTCACTGTTTTCGATCTGAGCCATTGTAAGAGCTTCGATCGTCTTTTTCTTTTCTACTCTTCTTCTGAGTCTGGCTTGTTTTCTTTCTGCTTTTTCCCTGTTATGCATATCAATTCGTTCTTTTAATGACATACTATACACTCCTTATATATCCTATTTAAACTTTTACATAAATAATATATTCTTATTTTACTATATTTTTTAAACAATTACAACCAAAAAGCCCTTAAAACAATATTACATCTGTCATAAATTTTAACCGATATGACAGATGTAATAAATATTTTTTATTTAATTCATTATTTTTGATTGTTTTTTTGACTAAAATTCAACCTTTTTAGAAATATAATCAGCTAAATCGTCAATTTTTACTCTTTCCTGTTCCATAGTATCTCTGTCTCTTACTGTTACTGCTCCGTCTTCTTTTGTATCAAAGTCGATAGTAACGCAGTACGGAGTTCCTATTTCGTCCTGTCTACGATATCTCTTACCTATATTTCCGGCTTCGTCGTAGTCTACCATGAAATACTTAGCAAGTTTAGAATAAACTTCGGTTGCTTCTTCCGATAATTTTTTAGTAAGAGGAAGCACCGCTACTTTATAAGGTGCAAGATAAGGATGAAGTTTGAATACATTTCTCGTTGTTCCGTCTTCCAAAGTTTCTTCAACATAGTTATCGCAAAGAAGTGTAAAGAACAATCTTCCCGCACCTACACTAGGTTCTATACAATATGGATGGAATTTTTCATTTGTAATAGGATCGACGTACTTCATATCTTTACCGGAAAACTCTTCGTGAGATTTTAGGTCAAAATCTGTTCTGTCCGCAATCCCCCATAATTCTCCCCAGCCGAATGGATAGTTATATTCGATATCCGTCGTAGCATTTGAATAATGAGATAACTGCTCTTTTGCATGGTCTCTGAATTTGATATTTTCTTTGTCTATCCCCAGAGAAACAAGAAAATCAAAACAATACTGTCTCCAGTACTCAAACCATTTCATTTCATCTTTAGGTTCACAGAAAAATTCAAGTTCCATTTGTTCAAATTCTCTTGTCCTAAATATAAAGTTGCCCGGTGTTATTTCGTTTCTGAAAGATTTTCCTACTTGTCCTATACCAAAAGGAAGTTTCTTTCTTGTAGAACGCTGAACGTTTTTAAAGTTTATAAAAATCCCCTGACAAGTTTCCGGTCTTAAATAGATAGTATTTACGCTGTCTTCCGTAACACCCTGGAAAGTCTTGAACATTAAATTGAACTGTCTTATCCCCGTAAAGTCATGCTTACCGCAGTTAGGACACACTATATTGTTCTCTTCGATATATCCTTCCATTTTTTCATTGCTCCATCCGTCCGCATTGGGATCTAAACCTTTCTTTTCAAGGTCATCTTCAATCAACTTATCCGCTCTGAAACGAGCTTTACAATTTTTACAGTCCATTAAAGGATCGTTAAAATTTTTAAGATGTCCGCTTGCTTCCCAAACCTTTGGATTTACAAGGATAGCACTGTCCAAAGCTACGTTGTAAGGACACTCCTGAATAAACTTTTTGAACCATGCGTTTTTTACATTATTTAAAATAAGAGTTCCTATGGGACCGTAATCAAAGCTATTTGCCAAACCTTCATAAATTTCCGACCCCGGAAATATTATCCCTCTCATTTTTGTAATACTTATTATTTCGTTTAAACTAAGCCTCTTTATCATTTTTTCCTCCATATTTTTTAACCACATATTATTTTAATTCTAACATATCTGAAAGAAATTTAAAACTATTTGTTTTTCTATGCAGAGTATATGTTATATAATTATTTAAAATCACAATCATATTATTGCACTCCTCCAAAGTAAATTCATCAAAACTCATATTTTTAATATCATTTACATTTACATAAGTAAGTTTATTTATTAAATTAAGCTGAGATAATGTAATCTTATTCATAGAAAAATGCTTCATTGTACATTTGCCACAAAGTATACTGCCGCTGTCAAAATCAAGGATATAATATTCACCGTTAGTAGCAGAGCATATGCTGCATCCGCTGAAGTCCGGGATTATACCTGAAATACCAAGTAATTTTAACATAAAAGCAAGAGTAATGAAAGACAGCTTCTCCAATTTTTCTTTTTGAAGCAAATCTAAAATATAAACTATTAAATTAAATGTAATGGGTTCTTCCATTTTATCTTCATAAAAGATATCCACAAGTTCCGAAATATAACTTGCAAAAGAAAGCCTTTCCAAATCGGTCTGAAGACCGGGAAAACTCTTTATATAGTCCGCACTTTTAAGAGTATAAAAATTCTTTCCGGGATACAAACAAAAATAACTATATGAAAAAGTTGAAGTCTGAGCAATGACTTTACTCTTCTTTGAAGCAGCATTCTTAGCCATTACGCTTATCTTTCCTCTTTCCTTGGTAAAGACAGTAAGTATCCTGTCATTTTCGGAAAACTTTATATTTTTAAGTACTATACCATGAAATTCTCTTAACATATTTTCCTCTATCCAAGACTATTTTTTCCAACTTCCGGGTGCAAATAACAATAGTATAGGAAATAATTCAAGTCTTCCCGCAATCATATCAAAAGATAAAACTAATTTTGAAAAATCAGACAAAAAACTATATGATGTTGCGGGACCAACAAGATTAAGCCCCGGACCTATGTTGTTCATTGTTGCGGCAACCGCACTGAAATTAGTAGAAAAGTCATAATTATTTAAAGATATAAGAAGGAGCGAACCTATAAATATTATCATGTATACAAATAAATAAGCACATACATTATGAAAAGTCTTCTTTTCTATTTTTTTGCCGTCCATCTTCATTACTTTTACTCTTCTGGGATGTATGAGCATGGAAAGTTCGTTGACGGCATCTTTACATACTATTATAAATCTGCTTACCTTTATACCTCCGCCGGTACTGCCTGCGCATGCTCCTATAAACATGAGAATAATAAGTATTGTCTTCGAAAGTTCCGGCCATAAATTAAAATCTACACTGGAAAAGCCAGTCGTTGTCATTATGCTTGCGACTTGGAAAAGAGCATGATGAAAAGCCATTCCCATTGATTTAAACTGAGAGGAGATATTAATTGCTATTATAATCGTAGCCGAAATAAGGATGATGAGATAATATCTCACCTCTTCGTTTTTAAGTACATCCTTTATTTTTTTACCTAAAATAAGAAAATAAACATTGAAGTTAACTCCGAACAGAATCATGAATATGGATATGACCAGCTGACAATATGTATTATAAGCAGACATTCCCGCATTGCTCATGGAAAATCCACCTGTACCCGCAGTAGCCATGGAATTAAGCACCGCATCAAAAAGAGGCATACCCCCTAAAAGAAGAAATATAATTTCAAGCACAGTCATTGAAAAATAAATCCCATATAAAATCATCGGTGTACTTCTAAGCTTTGGCATAAGTTTTCCGACCATAGGTCCGGGAGATTCGGCTCTCATAAGGTGCATATTCTGCCCCCCGCCGATCAAAGGAATAACCGCAATGATAAATACAAGTACCCCCATACCTCCAAGCCAGTGCATAAAGGATCTCCAAAACAGTATACATTTACTTAGCGCATCTACATTATCCACTACACTCGCACCTGTAGTTGTAAAGCCAGAGGCACTTTCAAAAAGTGCATTAAAAAATCCCGGTATTTCACCGCTTATAATAAAAGGAAGAGCTCCCATCACCGCAATAATGATCCAGCTTAATGCAACGATAGAAAACCCTTCTTTTGCATATATGGTTTGATTTTTAGGTTTTCTTATAATACAAAGTATACCAATCAATGTACTTATTACGGATGTAAGAAGAAATGCGGTCCATGTATTTTCTTTGTATATTACAGCTACTAAAATAGGTAATAATAAAACAAGTCCTAGGAGTATGAATACCCAGCCGGTTATATGCTTGATCATACCTTTGTTCATAAATTACTTCTCCAATTATTTTAATATATCAGTTAAATCTCTTAATTTCTTATGTGTTGTAACAACTATTACACTATCTCCGATTTCTATCGTATCATTTCCGGACGGTACGATAATTTTACCGTTTCTGTTGATACTTGCAATCAATAAATTTTCCTTTAAGGTAAGCTCTCCAAGTTCCTTCCCTGTTACTTTGGAATCTTCACGCACTACAAATTCAAGAGCTTCGGCTTTTCCTCCAACTATCTTATATAAAGATTCAACATTACTTCCGAGGGAATTTTGGATCGCTCTTACATATTGTATTATATATTCACTTGTCAGATACTTGGGTCTTATTACACTTCCGATTTCCATTTTATCTATTATATTATCAAATGTAAGTTTATTTACTTTTGTCAGGATCTTTGCATTGGATACGCTTGCGGCATATAAAGAAAGTATTATATTCTCTTCATCAAGTCCCGTGAGAGAGGCAAATGCATCAACTGTTGCAAGACCTTCTTCAAGCAGGAACTCCTTATCAAGACCGTCTCCGCACAATATAGTCGCACTTGGAAGGATATCACTGATTTCCTCACACTTAGCGGGGTCAACTTCGATAATTTTAACGGATATATTGCTGGCTATAAGCTGTTTGGCAAGATAAACCGCTATACGTCCGCCCCCGACTAATATTGCAGTTCTGCCCATTTCCATGGGAACATCAAAACTTTTGAACATTCTCATTGCATCTTTTGGCTTAGCTAGAATATATATTTTATCCAAACTGTTTAAAACGAAATCTCCGGAAGGAATGAATACTTCATCTTCTCTTTCTACCGCACAAATTTGATAATCACTTTTACCTATTCCGCAAATATTTTTTACAGCCTTACCGTTAAGCTTTGAAAAAGACGGAAGTCTCAATTTATAAAGCTCGGCTCCGCCTTTGGCAAATCTGTTTATTTCTATGGCCGCGGGATACCTTATAAGCCTTGACATTTCACTTGCAGCCGTAAGTTCCGGGTTTATGGAAAGTGATAAACCAAGATCATCTTTTATCAGATGTATGTCTTCGGAGTACTCCGGATTTCTTACTCTTGCGATTGCATTTTTAACTCCTGATTTCTTCGCTATCAAACAGCAGTATAGATTAACTTCATCACGATTGGTCACTGCTATAAGTAAATCTGCACTGTCTACCCCTGCTTCAATAAGTACAGAACTTGTGGCACCGTTTCCTTCGATAGTCATAATATCAAGTTTATTACTTAAAATCTCAAGCTTATCCGCTTTTGTATCTACTACGACAATTGAATGTCCTTCTTCATTTAAATGCTCGGCAATAGTACTTCCTACTTTACCGCAGCCAACTATTATAATATCCATTATCACCTTACCTGAAAAATATTTGATTTAATTTATTATATCATTACTTCGACAATTTTCAACATTATTTAAGAGTAACTATAGTAGCTCCGTCACCGCCTTCGTTTAAAGCGCCGAACCTAAATTTTTTTACATATGAATGATGTTTTAACAAGTCCTGAACGGCATTTTTAAGCACCCCCGTGCCTTTGCCGTGGATTATCGTTACCATTTTCAAGTTTGCAAGATAAGCGTCATCCAGATACTTTTCCACTTTAAGTATCGCATCATCGGAGTACATTCCCCTTATATCAATAGAAGTATCTATTGTCTTAGCCTTTGTGTTTGAGAATTTGACCGCAGTCTTTTTTATATGTTCCTTTTCCTTGTTTGAGTGTTCTATCTTAGAAATTGGGATTTTAGTCTTTATTATACCCGCCTGGATAAATACGTTATTTTTATTATCAAAACCCAAAATGCTTGCATATTGATCCAAACTCTTTATATAAACTTCTTCCCCAATTTTAAAGTCTTCTTTCCTATTTTTCTTGTTCCCCTCTTTTTTAAGCTCGTGAGAAGGTATATAAGAATTTAAAAGCGCCTCTTTTTCTTTTATCTGCTTCTTTATATTTTCCGCTTCTTCTTTGAATTTAGAATTATTGGCATTGACATTCTTTGGGATACTTATTTTATTTAACCTGTTGATAAGCTCTTTAGAGTCTCTTTTTGCCTCTGCTATAATATCCTTTGCTTTCAAAGAAGCTTCCATCATGATTTTGGATTTATTTTCTTCTATATAAGCCTTTTCACTTTCAAGCTTTTCATTGAGCTTTTTGTTTTCTTTAAGTAATCGGTCGATTTGAGTTTTTTCTTCCTCTACTTTTACCGCTTTTTCATTAAGCTCTTTTATCAAGTCTTCGACTTCTCTGTTCTCTTCGGTCAAATATCTCTTCGCATCTTTTATGATACTATCTTTAAGACCCAATTTTTTAGATATCTCAAAAGCATTGGATTTTCCGGGAATACCGAGTATCAATCTATATGTCGGAGACAAAGTCTCAACGTCAAACTCAACACTTGCATTCATTACATCTTTTTTTACTATCGCATATTCTTTTATCTCACTGTAATGTGTCGTAGAAAAGATCCTGGCACCTATATTTTTAAGACTATCAATAATAGCTATTGCAATACTTGACCCCTCCGTCGGGTCTGTGCCGACACACAGCTCATCAAGTAATACCAAAGTTTTATCATTTGCATTATTTACTATATCTACGATATTGGTCATATGCCCTGAAAAAGTACTTAAACTTTGCGCAATGCTTTGATTATCCCCTATATCGGCAAATATCTTTTCATATATAGGAAGCCTGCTTCCGTCATTTGCGGGGATAAAAAGTCCGGACTGGAATAACAGTGAACATAGCCCAACTGTCTTTAACGTAACGGTCTTACCTCCGGTATTCGGTCCCGTAATTATTAAAGCCCTAAATTCTTTATCCAAAATAATATTTGAAGGAACGGCTTTATCCATTTCTATCAAAGGATGTCTTGCTGATTTTAAAACAATTTCTTCATCAGAACTTATTTCCGGCTTATGATAATCATTTTTGATAGAAAATCTTGATTTTGCATTTAAAACATCAAAGTAAAGAAGAATGTTTTCATTTACATTTAAATTACTCGCATTCTCTTTTATTTTATTTGAAAGTATCCTTAAAATAACTTCTATTTCTTTTTGTTCTTCTACTTCGAGTTCCTTTAATTTATTGTTTAAATTAACAATAGCTTCAGGCTCTATAAACAGCGTAGCTCCGCTTTGAGAAGTATCGTGGACTATACCTTTTACTTCACCCCTGTACTCGCTCTTAACGGGAACAACGTATCTGGAATACCTTATTGTTACTATATTTTCGCTTAAATATTTCTGATAAGTCTTAGAATTTATTATACTGTTCAGCTTTTCTCTTATTTTATTGTTTGTATTCTTTATGTTTCTTCTGATATCGTATAAAGTACTGCTGGCTTTGTCACTTATTGTTTCAGTGTCGATTATCACTCTGTCGATTTCCTTTTGTAGAAATGATAAATCTTCTATATTATCAGCATAATCTATCAAGATATCAAAATTATCCTCTTCGCTGATATTTGATAATATATGCTTTTTAACCATCACAGCACACTTTATACTCTTTGCAATATTGATAAAATCTTCGTTTATAAGCATCCCGTCTTTGGTTGCTCTCGACACTATATCCTTATTTATTTTATATCCGTAAATAGGGATATCAGCATAAGAAATGGAAAACCTGATAAGTTCATCAAGTTCATTTAACTTATCTTTTATCAAATAAACATTATCGGTAGGTCTTAAATCCATTATTTCTTCTTTTGCTTCATCAGAGAAAGCATATTCGCTTATCTTGGAAATAATCTTATCAAATTCCAAAGCTTTTAAAGTTTTATCGTTCATTTTATTTTTTTCTGGTTCTCTTTCTTGTCCTCATATATTTTGTATTTTTATTCATTGGTCTTGATTTGTTGTTCTTCTTTTTTACAACCTTTATTTTTTGTCCTTTGTCATTGGTGGAAGGTCTCCTTTTCGGTACCCTCGACCCGTAAGTCTTTATTTCATTTTTAAGCCTTGCTCTTTTTAAATTTTTTCTATGCTGTATCCTTTTCTTAGTTCTATATCTTGATGATAGTACAAGTGCCATGATTATCAAACATAACAGTGAAATCATTATAAGTGCATTTGTAATTATGATATCTCTCGTAGAACGCATATCAACATCATTCTTTGAAAAAGCGTCTACGCTTTTAAAGAATTTTCCATTTAGATATACATTGATTTTGCCTATTTTATCATCTTCGCTTATAGAGTTTACCAATTCATAATCTTCGGTATTTGTTTTCTTTAGATAATTTGAGCTTGGTTCGAATGAAATCGTAAAATTATCCTCGGTATATTTCTTATCAGCATATACTTCAATATCTTTATTTACTTTTACCTTGAATGCACCTTGCTCTCCAAGTGCAAGGTTTCTTACGGTGTACTTATATAAAGTATCCCCCTCATCTTCGATAGTAAGCTTGGCTGTCTCCTCATTTCCGTATTTAAGCAGATCCCTTGCGAGACCGAACTGCTGAGCAGTCGTGGGAGAATGAAGTACAACGGCATAATATCTTATACCCTGATCATTTTCACTTGAGCCTACGACACATTTTCCGGCTTCCCCGGTATATCCCGTCTTATCCCCTTTGGCGGGTTTATAGAAGTATTTGCTTCCTCTTAATATAAGAGCATTGTGTCCGGACCATCTGTGAGTTGTTTTATTTGTTGTCGTTTCATAATATGTAGAATCAACCACTCTGTTATAATAGCTGAAATCATCGGCATAAGCGGCTAAAAGTGCCATATCGTGAGGAGTTGAATAATGATTTTTATCATGAAATCCATGAGGATTGTTGAAATGAGTTTTGCTCATCCCGATTTCCTTGGCTTTTTTATTCATTTCCTTCACAAATACGTTATATGCCCTGTCTTTACTTATGTTCTTATCTTTGTTTATTACTTTCCCTACATTACAGGCTAAAACTATTGCAGCATCGTTGCCCGAGGGAAGCATCAATCCATACAGTAAGTCTTTATAAGAAAGAGTTTCGTTTTTATAAAGACTTGCCGTTGAACTTCCTGCGGGAAGCCTGTTAAGTTCACTTCCCGTAGTTACTTTTTTATTTAAATCTTTTATATATTCCAGTGTCAATGCGGCGGTCATGATTTTTGTCGTACTGGCAGGATACATCTTCTTATTTCCGTTGTGACTGTAAAGTTCACTTTTTGTGGAGTCCTCGTAAAGATATAATCCAATAGACGAGTCTTTACTTACTTTCGGAGCAGCCGCATATATATTTGAAGTAATATTTAATAATAATACAACGACTATTAAAAAGCTTGATAATGTTCTTTTTAATATGTTTTTATTCCTCATATTCTTCCTTTCTATAATCAATTAAATCTAAAATAATGTTATTTCTTTATTAAAGTTATCTTTGACTTCATCTATTTTAGATTTGTTTCCGGCTACACATTTAACCGATTTATCAATAAAATCATTAAACATATCATAATGTCTCTTTAAATCATCATTCGTAGTCGTTAGGACTTCTTTTCTTCTTCTCTTAATATTATCATATGTGTCAAGAGTATATTTTCTTGTTACATATTCCCTTAGTTTACTGTATACATTAAGAGGAGTATCCATATCAGAAATCGTTCCTATTATAAGCTTACTTATTTCTTCATCGTTCAAATCAATGTTTTTGATATAATCAGGTATCTTGGAATACATTTCATAAGTTCTCGCTACGTTAGGATCCCTATATGAAACTAACCCTAGATTGCCGAACTTATCCATATGAATGAACGAACCATATGCTCCGCCCATAACCCTTACATTGTTCCAAAGGTATTCCGTAGATAAAAATTTCTTTAAAACAAGCATTGAACCTTCATATTTATATCCAAGTTCACTGTAACTTGCACCTTCGCCAACATAATTTACCATTGAAGGTAGATAAATAACAGTATTATCATCTGACTTCTTATAATCTATATTTATCTTTGTTTCATTACTGCATGGATATTTTTCAATAAATTCTTTAGCATGTTTTAAACTTTGTTTTTTATTATCTTTTCCTACTGTTATGATTACATCTTTTCTGGAATTTATTATTCTTTGAACCAGTTCTTTAAGTCCTTTTATTATATCATTTGCTTTTTTATCAAAGTTATCATTTAAATCTTTGATGAAATCATAGAATGGAATTCCATTTAAATGTGTTACAAACTTAGACTTTCTATTTATATTAGCGAGAACTTCATTAAGGACCATTCTGTGAGTGGCACCCATAAATCTCGACTGCATTTTAGAAACTTCTTCCTTAACGACATCTTTTAATTTCGCCTTATTATCAAAATCGGTTCTGATCAATAACTCTTCCATTATTTCATACATCTTGTCTTCTTTACTTGAAAAAGCCTTGACAGAACAAGTAAAGAAAGATCTGAACTTATCATGTTCCTTCATATTCTGATATGGGGAAATCGTAAATAAAATATCTCCCAAATTCTCGTTGATTTCATTATTCAAGCTTAACATATCAAAATTTTCTGTATTGAAGTTTTCAAAGCATTTAGTAAGAAGAGATAACATATGAACTTCTTCTTCATTATTTATCGGAACTTCATAATTTATATCAAGATAAGTAATTCCTTTTGTATCATCAGTTCTTATATAGATGTCATTATTATCTACATGCTCTATTTCCACATCATTTACTACTGATGGATTCTCATCTATATCACTGATTGAAATCCTCGGTATCAATGCCTTCGTTTCTTCACTGTCCGGAGTTTTCTGCATTTCAAGCAAATTATTTGTATCTTTTATCAGTTCATCTATTTCTTTATCCGATAAGCTTTCCTTATATTTTTTTAGTTTATCACTAAGCTTATTATCTTCCTCATCAGATAAATTTTCTTTTGGAGATAAAATCACATAATTATATTTTTCGTTTTCCAGAATATATTCTTTGATTACATCTTCAAGAAGCCCGTGTTCAGCTTCTTCTTTGATTTCATTTAAAGCATTTTCATATTTTAAAAGAAGCATCGGATCCCCGTCATATAACCAGCTTTCCATAACTGTAATGCAGTATAACAGCCCCTTAGGATGACTTCCTGTATCCCCTTCTTTTAATTCAAATTCAAAATTATTGATAGCAGCTCTTATAATATCTCTGTCTATACCTTTATTTACTATATCTTTGAATGTGTTTATAATGATATCTTTAAATTCGTCTATTTTATCTTTTTTTGCATTCTTTGCGGAAATACTAAGTACCGGCTGAAGTATACCGTTATTATAATCAAGCATTACTTCATCGGCAATATCCGCATCTAAAAGTGCTTTTTTTAAATAAGATGAATCCGAGTCAAAGAGTATTTTTTCAAGTATATTAAATACAAGACCAAGCTTTAAATCAAGAACACTTCCAACACTGTAGTTTAAAGAAAGCAAATATTTATTATCGCTGTCTTCCCCATCATTAACCGAATAAAATTTTTCAACTCTTTTTTCCACACCCGAAAAATCAGTCTGTTCGGTAAGTTTGGAATCAACCTTCATTTTATCGTAGTTTTCAAGGTAATTCTTATCCAAATATTCAAGGTGACGTATAATATCGGTATCTCCGTATATATAAATGTAAGAATTGCTCGGATGATAATATCTCTTATGAAAATCTAAAAAAGTGCTGTAGTCTAAAGTCGGGATATATTTAGGGTCTCCGCCTGACTCATAAGAATAAGCAGTATCTTTATATAAATTAGATTCTATATTTCTTGCCAAAATATCTTCCGGATCCGAAAAAGCCCCTTTCATTTCATTGTAAACAACACCGTTATATTTTATATCGTCATTTTTATTTTCGATATGATAATGCCAGCCTTCCTGTTCTAAAATCTCCTTCTTATCATATATCAAAGGATTGAAGACCGCATCCAAGTATACGTCCATAAGATTTCTGAAATCAGCTTCGTTCAAGCTTGCAACAGGATACATAGTCTTATCCGAAAATGTCATGGCGTTTAAAAAAGTATTCAAAGAAGACTTCATAAGCTCTACAAAAGGTTCTTTCAAAGGATACTTTTTAGACCCGCAAAGCACACTATGCTCAAGTATATGTGCACTTCCCGTATCATCTACGGGCGGAGTCCTGAAAGTTATACTGAACACCTTATTTTTATCATCATTGGATACAAATAATAACCTCGCTCCAGATTTTATATGTTCAAATTCATAAGAAGTTGAATTTATTTCATTAACTTTTTCTATATTTTTAAGCAGAAAATTAGAATATGTTTCATTTTGTTTAAGTTCCATCACTACCTCCATAGGATTTTCATTCATAAATGTATATTATATATAATTTTGCTCATTTTATAAATACTTTATTATTATTATTTTTATAAAATTATTATTTATTATTATAAAGTGATAATATTGTTAAAATTTTATTAAATATTGCCAAATTACAACATATGCTATTGATAAAAAAAGTTTAACAATATATAATGGTAAAGAATATGCGAAGCATATATTACGGAGGTAAGAAATGGGCGATAATAACAGGAAGACTCAAGACGACATGCAAAGAAAAGTCAAAATGAGAAGAAAAAGAGTCAAAGTTAAAAAACCTAAAGATAATATAAGTGAAAGCACTTCACAAAAAGGTATTTTAGGTAAAAAGAGGTTTGGTAAAAACAAACCTAAAGGACCGAAGGGTAAAAAAATCACAGTTAAAAGAGTGATCGCAGCCATAGTAACGCTGGGCATAGTATGCTTTATAGGCGGCTTTTCGCTTATGCTGGTATGGATGGCTCAAGCTCCTGCTTTGGACTTGGATAAATTCGATTATGCAAGCGCAAGTCACTTGGTCGATAAAAACGGAAAATACTACCAGGAACTGCAAGGCTCGGAAAACAGAGAGCCGGTATCCATTGATGAGATACCTGAAATCGTACAGTTAGCATTTGTATCTATAGAAGATAAACGTTTCTATGAACACGGAGGAGTTGACTTTATAGGTACGGCAAAGGCTATTGTCGGAGTTCTTACATCGGGAAGTACAGACGGACCGGGCGGTAGTACAATAACTCAGCAGCTTATAAAACTGACTCATTTAACGAGTGAAACTTCTATTAAGCGTAAAGTTCAGGAATGGAAATTATCTATAGAGCTTGAAAAGAAACTTTCAAAAGAAAAAATACTTGAAGCATATTTGAATAAAGTAAATATGTCTCAGGCTTGGGGTATCCAGGCAGGTTCAAGATACTTCTTTAAAAAGGATGTAAGTCAGCTTTCCATTGCACAAGCGGCAGTCCTTGCTTCTATAATCAATGCTCCTAGTTATTATAATCCACTGAAATACGAAGATAAAGACGGTGACGGGGATTATACATTAGTAAAGGAAACAAATTCAGAAGGTAAAAAAGTCCTTGCTTATGATGAAAATAACAAGGAAAGAGCATTGGCAGTAGTTAAACAAATGTATAGTCTAAATCATATTACTCAAAAAGAATATGATATAGCAGTAGATGAACTTAAAAATAATAAAATAGGACTTAAACAAAATAAAAACCAAGGAGTATATTCTTACTTTACGGACGCGGTTTATGAACAAGTTGTCAATGATATAGCAAAAAAATACAACTATTCAAAAGAAGATGCATCGAGTTTTGTACTTAATAACGGACTTACAATAAAAACTACACTTGACCCTGTAGTACAAAATGCACTCGAAAAGACAGCGGAAAATGATTCGATATTCCCTTCTCAGTCTTACTCGGCAAGTGCTGCAAGCTCGGCAATGAGTAAGAAAAAAGGCGAAAAAATAGAATATAATCCTGAAGTAGGAATGACGGTAATACAAAACAAAACGGGATATGTAGCAGGTATTGTCGGAGGAAGAAATAAGACTGCGAGCTTATCAATGAACAGAGCCACACAAAAATTCCAGCCGGGGTCTTCAACAAAACCTCTAACGACATACGGTCCGGGTATTGATTCCGGACAGATAACCGCAGGTACAGCATTCAACGATACATCAATAAGTATCGGAGGGTGGAGACCTAAAAACTCAGGCGGCGGTAATCAAGGTATGATGACAGTCAGAAAAGGTCTTACAAATTCTACCAACACAATCGCTGTACAGGCTATGATGCAGACAGGTGCTGAAACTATAGTGCCATATGCAGAAAAATTAGGACTTGACATAGTAAAAGATTCGGACACAAATGACCTAAACCCTGCGGCTCTTGCTCTTGGTGGTTATACACATGGTCAAACAACACTTAATATGGCAAGTGCATACACTACATTTGCAAACGGCGGGGTAAGACAAACTCCGATAATGTATACTGAAATCACGGATAAAAACGGTGATGTTATAATAAGTAACAAATCTGAAAAAGTAAAAGTATTTGAAAAAGGTACCGCATTCATAATAACAGATATACTAAAAGACGTTGTAAAGGGCGGTACAACATACATTTCAATTGACGGAACACAAGTTGCCGGTAAAACAGGTACCACTGATGAAAACAGGCATGCTTGGTTCTGTGGATATACTCCTGAATATTCCGGAGCTGTATGGTACGGATATGACCAAAATGTAGTCACGGTAGACGGAAACACTTATCACTTAAATATCGGTACGTACGGGGGATCTACAAACGGACCCGCTGCATTTTGGAAAAATGCCTTCAGCGAAATATATTCCAAGAAAAAAGTATCTAACAGTCAGTTTGCAAGTCAGCCTGATGATGTATATCAAGCAGCAGTAGACGGTGTTTCAGGCAAAAGCCCTACGTCCCTATCGTCTCAAGATCCAAGAGGTTCAAAAGTATATTCGGAATACTTCTTAACCGGAAAAGGACCTAACGGAAAAGATGACATCCATGTGTCCGCAAGTATCTGTTCGGCTTCAAAGAAAAAAGCTACCAAATACTGTCCTAAAGATTTAGTTAAGAAATCAGTATTGCTTGATTTAAGCAAAATAACTTATCCGCCGGGAGTGACAGGTAAAAACGAAGTAGGCTCTCAGGCTAAATACAGTCTTAAAGGAAAATGTGATATCCATAATAAGGGAACGGCACAAGCACTCACAATAACTATTTCCCCCGGAACTATCAATGTAGGAGAAAGTGCTACAGTTACTACTAAGATAACATTAGCAGACGGCTCTACTAAAAATGTAAACGCAAAAATTTCATCGAGCAGTTCGGGAATAGCTTCAGTATCCGGTAATTCAGTAAAAGGTGTAAGCGCCGGGAATGCAACGATCACGGCAAGTTATTCACAGGAAGGTGAAACTCTTACAGCTAAAGCGGGAATAACAGTTAAAGGTGCAGCAGCACCTACGGTACAGTCTTACGGACTTGATTCAAATTCCGTTACGGTAAATAAAGGCAGCGGTTATTCTACTCCGTCAGCAACCGTAACATTATCTGATGGTTCGACGGATTCAGCTACAGTAACAGTAACCGGAGAAGGCGGCTTTGACAGAAATACACCGGGAACTTATACTATTTCCTGCTCAATCAGTTATAACGGAGTAAAGCTGGGAAGTGCACAGTTCACCGTAACAGTCGTTGATAACAGCGGCGGCGGAGAAGAAGGCGATGATGACGATGATGATGATAAAAAGAAAAACAGTCTATCATCCAATATTATTGTAAATAATCAAAGTGCTTCTAATTACAGTATAGGATTTAGTTCTTTATTAAATGAAATATTTAAATAAAAACAAAAACACCTGCATTAATGCAGGTGTTTTTGTATTATAAAAATTCTTTATTTTAATTAAAGTATATTTGTACCTATTTTGGAAAAAAATATATTACAAATAAATGGAGGATATTATGGATAACGTATTAGATGCATCTTTTTTTGTTTTATGGAGAGCTGCCCTTTCAGCTTTAGTTATATTTTTACTTACAAAATTGACAGGTCCCAGACAAATAACTCAACTGACTTTTTTAGATTATATAATGGGCATAACAATAGGTAATCTTACCGCAGAAATGTCAGTCAATTCCGATATACCTTGGTATTCACCTGTTATCGCAATGGCTTTGTATACATTAATATCAATTACAACAGCATATATTACTGATAAAAGTATACAAGGAAGAAAGCTTTTAACAGGAATACCTACATTACTTGTATTCAAAGGAAAAATAATCGAAAAAAATTTAAATAAAAATAAATTTGATATAAATGATTTATTAACACAGCTTAGAATAAAAGGATATTTTGATTTATCAAATGTTGAATACGCAATCATGGAAACTACAGGAGATATAAGTATACTTCCCAAAGAAAATTACAGACCTACGATATTAAAGGATATTTCCGTTCCGACAACACAAAGCAGTTTATCCGCAAATGTAATCATCGACGGAAATATAATGGAAGCTAATTTAAGAAACATGAAAAAAGACAGAAAATGGCTTGATAATGAAGTCAGTTCAAGAGGATATAAAATAAAAGATGTTATTTTAATGACACTGGACAGTGAAGATAATATAAATATCCAATTAAAAAATCAGAACATCAAAGACGACGAAGACAATTATTTTTTATAGATTTGAAGGTTTAATATGAATAAATTACACAAGAGCTTAAAAATAAATACAGCGATAATCAAAAATCAATTCAATAATGATGATACGATAAGGTACAGACATTTTAACAATCAAGGAATTGATTATTTATTGATGTTTATAGACGGAATGTCAAACAGCGAAAGAATAAATGAGGACATAATAAAAGCAATACTTGAAAACAAGAAAATCGTCTTTAAATTTAACATAATAAAAAAACTGGAAGACAAAATACTCTATTCAAATGATTTAAAAGAAATAACTACCTTTGAAGATATGTTTTCCGATTTACTCTACGGTAATACTATCCTTTTAATAGAAGGGCAGAATACAGCACTAAGCATAGATACCAAAGGTTTTATGATGAGGTCAATAATGGAGCCTCCTACAGACAGGATAACAAAAGGTCCCAGGGAAGGATTTCAGGAAAATATACTCACCAATCTTTCTATGCTCAGAAGAAAAATTCAAAGTCCTAATTTAAAATTTGAATTTTCTTCTTTAGGTAAAATAACAAAAACAAAAACTTGTCTGGCATACGTCGACGGTCTCGTGGATAAAAAAGTACTAAAAGAAATAAAAAGAAGACTTAAAAAAATTGATATAGATTCGGTCCTTGATGTAAATTACGTCTTGGAATCTATAAAAGATGATAAACGCTCCCCTTTTAAAACAGCGGGAACATATGAAAAGCCGGATATCGTAGCAAGCAAAATACTTGAAGGCAGGGTCGCTTTATTTGTGGACGGAACGCCTATAGTTATGACGGTCCCGTATTTATTTATTGAGAACTTCATGTCCGGAGACGATTATTATTTAAATTATTACTTCGCTTCCTTTACCAGAATGATAAGGATAGTAAGCTTTTTTTTGGCGATATGTATCCCAGCGCTTTATCTTGCCATAATAACTTTTCATAAAGAAATACTCCCCAGCAATCTTGCAATAAGTATCATTGGGGCAAGAGAAGGACTCCCCTGCTCTTCCTTTACGGAGTGCATACTTATGATAATAATATTTGAAATTTTGGGAGAAGCGGGAAACAGGAGCGGCAGCGGTGCAAGCACTGCTCTTGGGATTGTAGGAGGGCTTGTAGTCGGACAAGCCGCAGTGGAAGCAAGACTTATAAGTGCACCTATGATAATAGTAGTGGCTCTTTCAGCAATAAGCGAACTAATGATACCAAGCGTAAAAGGTTCTACTATAATCTTTAGATTTATTTTTATCATACTATCATCTATGTTCGGACTTTATGGATTTATTATCGCATTTTTATTTCTTATAGTTCATATATCAAGTCTTGAATCCTTCGGGATGTCTTACACAGCAGATGTAGCATTCCACTCTCCTCAGCAGTTCAAAGATAGTTTCTACAGAGCGCCGTGGTTCAAAATGAATACAAGACCTGTAGATATGTCGGAAAAGACGGATAGGAGGGAATGATATGAAAGGTAAAAAAATATTATCTATAATACTTTTAACATTTATGATTCCCCTGCTATGTTCATGCTATGACTACTCGGAACTTGAAAGAGAAATATTGATATTTACTTTAGGGGTAGATAAAGTATCAGACGGATATGTAGTAAGTGCGGAAACTCTGGACGCAAGCGATTACGGCGGGGAGCTTAACGTAAAACCGGAAGTAATAACATCAAAGGGAGATTCAATATATGAAGCCCTCAGTATACTTGACGGGAAGTTCAATAACAAAGTAAATCTTACTCACTGCGAACTTATTATAGTCGGGGAAAAATACGCAAAAGAAGACGGGATTTACGATATCTTAAACCTTGTATATGAAAAAAATAATCTAAGATTTAATACTATTTTTACTACAACCTATGGCTCATCAGCCGAGGAAATATTAATGTCAAAAGAAGGTCATGAAACTTTTCACGGTTTTGAGATCCTTGAACAGCTGAGCAAGAATAAACTTTTCAGTGATAATTCCAGGGCATATAAAATCATAAATTCAATTGAAAACTCCGGTATAGAACTTACTCTTCCGGTTATAAAGGTTGCCAAAAGCGAAGAAAAGAAAAACTTTTATGCAAATAAAATTGCAGTCTTTAAAGGAGATAAGCTTGCGGGATATATTGACGACAAAGATGTAAATTATTATTCTCTTTTAATGAACGAGAAAAATTCAATTCAAATCAAAATGAAAGAAGAAGACAACCTTATCAATGCAAAGGTTTCATTAAAGAAAACAAGAACAAGTATTAAAAATAATAGATTAAATATTGATATGGATGTAAATGCATATATTGAAAGCAACGAGAAGAAAACTACATCAAAAGAAAAGTTGAAAAGTGCTTTGGAAAACAAGTTAGAAACAGATTTAAGTAACTTTATAGAAGAGACTCAAAAGAGGTTTAAACTTGATATATTCGGCTACGGATATCATTTAAACAATTATAAAGAAAAAAAGAACAATCAAAACTGGAATAAGTTTTACGAAAATTTAAATAGAAATATTGAAGTACACGTAACACTTAAAGAAGATATGGAGGAGTAAAATGGATAAACTATCAACAAAAGAAATGACATCTATGATGATACTTTACATGCTCGGTACGGCAATTATGACAGGCTATACATTCTACACGACTCCTCACCCGCTATATATAATAATTTCTTTCCTAGCGGCTTTGATACCGATAACAACATGCACCATAATAATAAAGAACAACAAAAAAAATTTATTTACGGTAATAGACGACAGTTTTAATAAATTTTTTTCTAAGATTATAAATTTATTTTTTGTGATATATGCATTTATACTTGAAATATTTTATTTGAGATATTTCATTATATTTACAAAAAATAATATTTTGATAAAAACCCCTGTAATAATTACTACAATAATATTTTTATTGTTGATTTTTTTGACCCTTAAGAGAAATATAATTACCCTTGGGAAATTATCTACATTTTTGATACCAATAAATATTATCGTTATTTTATTTGGGATATTATTCTCGGTTAAAATGTTCGACATTAACAATTTAAATTCGCTTTTAACACTGAATATGGATAATATATACGATAATTTACTATTAAGTATAATCCTCCCCTTCGGGGATATAGTACTCTTCGGGTTTATAATAAATAATATAAACAAAAATGAAAATATTAAAAAAAGCTATTCTATTGCATTTACTGTAAGCTTTATATTAATCATGCTTATATACTTTACAAATATATTTGTACTTGGATTTCCGCTTTTATTAAAAGTCCCATACCCTACTTTTATTACCGTCGGACTGTCCAGTATAGGAACTTACGTGACCAGAATGGAAATAATCGTTGCTTTTAATTTCTTTATAACTACTTTAGTCAAGATATCCGTTTGTTCCTATGCCGCAATGCTCGGACTGAAACATATTATGAACTTAAGTAATATTAAAGAGATAAATATAATTTATACAATAATAGTATTTTTTACTGTTATGATATTACCTTCAACCATTAATAAGCTACTATTATTACTTTTTAAATTCAAGTGGTACTTCTTATTTACTGCATTTATTCTTCCTATTTTAGTGCTTATAATCTCTAAAATAAAAAACAGAAAAACGACCTAAAATATTACAGTTAAAATACAAATAAAAAAGAGATAATATAAAACTATCTCTTTTTTATTTGTTAAATTATTTATAAATCTAAGGTTATTAAATAATTACATATTATCCGTAAGCAGCATAAGAGCGGAAAGAGCAGCGATAGGAGCCGTTTCACACCTTAAGATCCTCTTGCCAAGTCCCATTAAGGTAATATCGTTTTCTTTAGCATATCCGGCTTCCAAAGCGTCAAATCCCCCTTCGCTTCCTACGATAAAAGCAATATCATTTAAATTTTCATACTTGAAATCCTTAAGGCTTTCTCCCCCATTTTCGTAAAATAAAATTTTCATATCATAATCTTTTATTTCTTTTACTGCCTCTTTAAAACCAATCATTTCTCGTACTCTTGGAATAATACCTCTCCCGCTTTGTTTGGCGGCTTCAAAAGCGATTTTATTATATCTTTCTATTTTTTTCTTCATAGATTTTTTATCCGGTCTTGAAATACATCTGTTAGTCATTATAGGTACTATTTCATATATCCCAAGCTCCACGGCTTTTTGAACTATGGTTTCAAATTTATCCGATTTCGGAAGTGCCTGATACAGTGTGATCTTAACGTTTGGTTCGGTATCATTTTCTTTTTTTGATATTATTTTCCCCTGAACATTTTCACTATCTATTATCAGTTCACACTCATAGTCATATCCGTTCTTATCGCATATCGTGATATTATCCCCTTCTTTCATCCTAAGGGATTTTATTATATGTTTACTATCTTCTTTATCCAAATAAAATTTGTCATTTTCTTTATTTATGCAAAAAAATCTAGGCATTTTTATCTCCTTATACAAAATATAAATCATTATACTATAATTCTATTTTTTTTTAAAGTCAGTGGAAAATAACTTCCATTAACTTCCTTGTTTTTTAATGGATAAATAGAATAACTTTACTATCCTCGGTAAAAATTTATATAGTGACAAAACTTATTAACCGGAGGAAATAAAATATGATACGTAAAGTAGAGATCTGCGGTGTGAATACCGCAACATTACCAAATTTAAACAATAAAGAAATCGAGGATATGTTAATAAGGATTAAGAATGGTGAAGAAGATTTAAAAAACGAATTTATCAGATGCAACTTAAGACTAGTTTTAAGTGTTGTTCAGCGTTTTTCAAACAGAAATGAGAATATGGATGATTTATTTCAGGTTGGATGTATAGGACTTATCAAAGCGATAGATAATTTTGATGTGAAGTTCGGAGTTAAATTCTCGACTTATGCGGTACCTATGATAATCGGAGAAGTCAGAAGATATTTAAGGGATAACGGAACTATAAGAGTAAGCCGTTCGCTTAAAGATATGGCTTATAAAGCTTTAAAATACAAAGAAGCTCATAAAGATACAAATCCCACCAACAGAGAAATAGCGAAAAAGCTGGGAGTTAAGGAAAAAGACTTGAATTTTGCTCTCGATTCAATAGTGGAACCCTGTTCTTTATACGACCAAATGTATAACGATAACGGTGACAGCATTTCACTTATCGACCAAGTGGGAGACGAAAAAAACAGAGAAGAAAATTGGACGGAAAAACTTTCCTTAAAAGAAGCTGTTGAAAAGCTAAAAGGAAGAGAAAAAGAAATAATACTTAAGAGATATTATTTGGGAAGAACTCAAATTGAAGTTGCAAATGAAATAGGTATAAGTCAGGCACAAGTCTCAAGACTTGAAAAAAGCGGACTGAGAAAAATCAAGAATGAAATTTAATAATGAAGATATGACGATTTCGTCATATCTTTTTATTTTATAAAAGTAAATATATAAAAGTAATAAATATTATGTTAAAATACGATTAAACTATTTAGCGAGTAAGAAAGGTTTTTATATGAATAAAAAGGAAAAAGAAATAAGAGAAAAAGAAGAGTTCAATAATGTAATAAATAAAATGAGTAACGAAGGTTATAAAAGAAAAGACCATATCATTTCTCCTCTTAATGCTAATATATTTGGGATATTAACACCGCTTCCCTTTATGATAATCCCAATTGTCTACTACATACTTAACTATAAAAATTTCGATAACTCATTTCAGTTCACAGCAGTCAATTTTATAATCATATTGATAGCTTCATTGTTAATACATGAATTCATTCACGGCTTTACATGGAGCTTTTATTGTAAATATAGATTTAAAAGCATTAAATTCGGATTTAATCTTAGTGCACTTATGCCCTACGCTCACTGCAGGGAAACATTATCTAAAAATGGATATATGATCGGAGCATTAATGCCCTTTGTCATCCTTGGTATAATCCCGATGTTATCAATGTTTATATACCCAACCAGATTTTTATTCTTATTCTCAATTCTAAATATGTTATTTGCGGGAGGAGATTTGCTTATAATCCTTCATTTACTTAAATATAAAGACATCAAAGTCTTCGACCACCCCACTGATCCGGGATTTGTGGCTTTTGAGAAAAAATAAAAAAGCAGACTTTATCTGCTTTTCTTTTTTTCAACTTCTTCTTTTAAAATACTGACTGCTTCTTCTATATACTCATTTATGCTCTTATTCACGACACCGACGGTTATAACATTGCATTTATTCATAGGTATCAATATCTTTTTAGCTTCACTCTCGGATATTGCATGAGCCATTTTGGGAGTTATCTCGCCAAACATGGCATTTGCGGTAAGTATACCCATAGGTCCGAGTATAAAATCCGCTTTACCTGCATTGTAAACTACGGGATTTTCACCGCTGGCACAGTCTATACCCAGCTTATTCATTCCCGACATTGCAATGGAGTTCGTACCGACGCCTATGATATCTACATCAAGCTTTTTTTCTTTTATTTTTTCAATTAGGCTTACACCTATCCCTCCGCCTTTTCCGTCTACTACCATTACCAACATTTATCTTACCTCATCAAGTTTAAGTATTTTATCCAAAGCTTTGATAGTACCTATCTTAGAATGCTCATAAGTAAGTCCGCCCTGCTGATACACGATATAAGGTTCTTTCATAGGTGCATCGGCACTGAGTTCTATTGAAGAGCCTTCAATAAAATTCCCCGCAGCCATTATTACCTGATCATCATATCCCGGCATATCCCAAGGTTCAGGAGTAACGTAAGAATCTACCGGAGCAGCTTCCTGAATACCTTCACAGTAAGCACATACCTTTTCTCTGCTTCCCAGAACCACAGCCTGGATAATATCGCTTCTTTCGTCATCCACACCCGGGAATACTCTGTATCCTATGCTCTCAAACACGCTGGCAGCCAGTATAGCGCCTTTTATTGCTCCGCTTGTAACTTTACTCGCCATAAAAAGTCCCTGCAAATAAGAGCGGATGACGCCCAGATTTGCCCCTACCTCAAGAGCTATACCCGGAGCCGTAAGGCGGGAAGCAACTTTTTTGATATTTTCCCTGCTGCCTATTATATAACCGCCGACGGAAACAAGACCTCCGCCCGGATTTTTTATTAATGAACCAGCAATCAAATCAGCACCAACTTCCAACGGTTCTTTCTTTTCAAGGAATTCTCCGTAACAATTGTCGACAAGAACTAATACGTCTTTTTTTATACCTTTGACAAATTTACAAGCTTCTTCTATCTTTCTTATGGATAAGGCTTTCGCGTCGGTATATCCGCTTGAACGCTGAATGAATACCGCTTTTACTTTATCATTTAGCTTCTTTTTAACCTCATCAAAATCGATTTCCCCTCCGTCTTTTAAATTCACTTTATCATAATCCACATTATAATCTTTAAGTGAACCGAGGTTTTCTCCGTTATCGTTTATACCGATGGTAGACCTAATTGTATCATAAGGGTCTCCGGTAATACTTAAAAGTGTATCTCCCGGTCTTAACACCCCGTAGAGCATTAAACTTATAGCATGAGTCCCGCTAACTATTTGAGGTCTTACAAGGGCAGCTTCTCCGCCGAACACCTCTGCATAAATCTTCTCGGTTATTTCCCTTCCCTCGTCATCATAAGCATATCCGGTGCTTTCATTAAAATGTCTTAGGGAAAGACGATGATTTTGCATTGCACTCAAAACTTTGAATGTATTATATTCACATATATCATCTATTTCTTCAAATTTATATTTTATTCTTTTTTCTGCTTCTTTTACAATATTGATTGCCTTTTGTGCGGCAAAACTACTCATTGATTATCCCCCTCATAAAAGTTAATATATCTTTTGTATCTTTATAATCTTCTTTACTAAGCCATATTACATCTTCGTTATGCCTGAACCACGTAAGCTGTCTCTTTGCAAAATGTCTGGTATCCCTCTTTATGATATAGATAGCTTGCTCTAATGAAATATCCCCTTTTAAAAAGCTTACTATTTCCTTATATCCAAGAGCTCTCATGGAATTTAAGCTTTCATCGTATCCCATATGAAGAAGAGATTTTACTTCATCCACAAGCCCCAAACTTATCATTTCATCTACTCTTTTATCTATTTTTTCATATAGCTTTTCTCTATTGTCATTTAAACAAAAATAATAAGTATCTTTAAATCTATATTCTTTTTTTCTTTCTTTCCTATCGCTTTTCTTCTTTCCCGTCTTTTTATATATCTCCAGCGCCCTTATGACCCTTTTTAAGTTATTTGGATGTATTTCATCAGCACTTTCCTTATCGGCTTCAACAAGCATATCATATACGTATTGTTTGCCATTTTCTTTTGCTAAATTTTCAAGATACTCTCTATAGCTCTTATCACTATTCTCTTCTTCAAAGTCATAAGAATCATATATAAGAGCGTCGACGTATAATCCGCTTCCACCAACTATGATGGGAACTTTTCCTTTAGAGAGTATTTCATTTATATACTCTATTCCTTTATCTACAAAAACGGAAACGTTAAAATCTTCATTTGGATAGAACTCGTCTACCAAATAATGTTTTATCCCCTGCATTTCTTCTTCTGTTACTTTAGCGGAACCTATATCCATATATTTATAAACCTGCACCGAATCCGCAGAGATTATCTCTCCGTTTATCTTTTTAGCAAGCTCTACGGCAAGCCCACTTTTCCCCGATGCGGTGGGACCTGCAATAACTACAACTTTATTCATATTTAAATCCTTTGGAACATTTTTTCAAAATATTTCTTTTTTATCTTAGAAATAGTCGGTCTGGAATGAGGACAAGAAAAAGGATTATCCGATAACTTTAAATCACTTAAAAGCTTTATCGCTTCTTCTTTAGAAATATCGTCATGTCCCCTTACAGCATGATGACATGCATTCTTTATAAGCCTTTCATTTCTGTTGATTTCATTATTAAGCATTGATGTATCTTTTAGAGAAGACAATAAATTTAAAATCACTTCTTTTGTATCCTCCATAGATAACATTTCCGGGATTTCTCTTATTATCACATTATTACCGGAAAAGTCTTCGATTTCATATCCAAGATTTTTAAGCAGTTTAAGATTATTTAAACATATATCCTTATGTATAACGCTCAATTCAAGGACGAACGGAGAAACAAGTATCTGAGTACTGACACTATGTTTCTTGAATTCAGATAAGTATTTGTCGTATAAAACTCTTTCATGGCTTGCGTGAGTATCCATTATATATAAAGTTTCTCCGCTTTCAAATATGGCATAAGCCTTAAAGGCGGTCCCAACAAAGTGCATATTGATTATTTTATCAAATATACTTCTGTCTACTATATTCTTTTGCTCCGCTAATTCTTCTTCATTCTTATTTGTGAATACATTAGTCTCTATAGGATTTATGACCGGAATATCTTTTATTAAGTTATCATCAAAAGAAGTATAAGAAGTACTTGCACTTTCATTAAAATATGCAGGTTCACTGTCATTATCATATGAAGCCGTCATATAATCTTTATTTATAATGTCGTATTTATTTGTTTCCTCATTGATATTATCTTCAATGACATCTTTCTTATCTACGTTTAAATTTTCTCTATGACCGCCTATAGATATATCTTTATCACCGACAACATAGCTGCTTGACTCTTCGAATGCAATTTGGTTTTCAAAAGGATTTTCTTTTTTCTTTCTTTCTCCGATTGCATTATCATTCAGGTTTATTGATTCTCGAAGTGCACTCCTTACTCCTTCGCATATTAGCATATTAATAAGTGTTTCGTTTCTGAAAGATATGCTTGTCTTTGCGGGGTGAATGTTTACATCCGTAAAATTATAAGGAAGCTTTATGTATAGAACATAAGAGATCCTCTTTGTAAAAAGCCCGTACTGTTCCCTGTAAATACTGTTTATGGCTTTATTCAAAGTATCGTTTTTAACGTATCTTCCGTTTATTATAAATATGCTCTCCTCATTTTGTCTGTCCAAATAATTGGGAGAAAGAGTAAATCCCTTTACGGTAAGCGGTTCATCATTGTAATTGACCTCTATCATCTTTGATACAAATTCATGACCTAAAATTACGCTTACTACATTTCTTATATTGTTATCTCCAAGTGTAACAAATACTTCCTTATTATCACTGTATACACTAAAAGCAATACTCGGATTGGCGATCGCAAGTTTTGAAATTATATCAAGTGAAGCGGTCTTTTCTGCTTTTGCACTTTTCATATGTTTTCTTCTTGCGGGAGTATTATAAAACAGATCCTCTACTTCTATCCTCGTTCCGGTATTTAAAGCAAGATTTTTGATGTTTTGAACTTTCCCGTTTATGACCGTAGCAGAAGTCCCTATGTTTTCATCTTTGTATTTACTTCTTATTTTTACTTTGCTTACGACGGAAATACTAAATAAAGCCTCTCCTCTGAAACCAAGGGTATCTATGCTCGATAACTTATCTAAACTATCGATTTTGGATGTGGCATTTTTATTGAAAGCCAGCTCCATTTCATCGGATTTTATCCCTATCCCGTTATCACTTACCAAAATTTTGGTCTTCCCGCCGTTTTCGATTTCTATTTTTATATGGTCGGCTCCTGCATCTATTGAATTTTCAACAAGCTCTTTAATGACCGAAGCAGGAGAAACTACAACCTCTCCTGCCGAAATTTTATTTATAAGTTCATCCGAAAGCTTTTTAATTACACTTGTCATAATTAAATTTCCTCTTTTTCCAATGACTGTTTTAATTCATATACAAAATTCATTACTTCGATAGGGCTCATACTCTCTATAGGAAGAGTCTTTATCTTATTTACGGCTTTCTTACTCAAAGTATATTTTTCCTTTAATCTTTCATCATCGGGATTTTGTCCTATGGATAACTGAGTAAAGGAATTATTACTCATTCTTATATGAGCATTCATAGCGTCAATCTTATTCTTATAGGTTTCTTCGTTTTCTTCGAGTACATCGAGGATTTGCATACTTCTCTTTATTACTTCGTCCGGAAGACCCGCAAGCTTTCCTACCTCAATACCGTAGCTCTTATCTATACCGCCTCTTTCTATTTTTCTTAAAAAGACTATTTCATCTCCGTTGCTTTCAAGCCTGATAGAATAATTCTTAACTCCGTTTTGCTCTCCTTCAAGCTCTGTAAGCTCATGGTAATGAGTGGCAAACAAAGTCTTTGCTCCTATTTTACTTTTGTCAAGCAAATATTCTATTACCGCATGGGCTATACTAAGTCCGTCAAAAGTGGAAGTCCCTCTTCCCACTTCATCAAGTATAACAAGAGAATTCTTTGTGGCATATTTGAGGATATTGGATACCTCACTCATTTCAACCATAAAAGTACTCTGTCCGCTGGCAAGGTCATCGCTTGCCCCTACTCTCGTAAATACCCTGTCGACAATACTTATACTTGCGGAAGTCGCAGGAACGAAAGAACCTATTTGCGCCATTATGGATATAAGTGCGACTTGCCTGATATAAGTAGATTTACCCGCCATATTGGCACCTGTGATTATAAGCATCCTGTTATCTTCGTTATCCAGTAATGTATCGTTATGTATAAAATTATCAAGACCGGTTATCTTCTCGACTACCGGATGTCTTCCCTCTTTGATTATCATGCTTCCGTTTTCCGTAATGGTAGGTTTAACGTAGTGATTTTTCTTTGCGACAACAGCGAGAGAAATAACAGCGTCTATAACAGCTATCATCTTAGCTGTCATTTGAATTCTCTTTATATTTTTTAAAACTTCGTTCTTTATATCTACGTATATTTTATATTCTTTTTCTTTTAACTTTTCTTCCACACTTAGTAACTTTACTTCAATATCTTTAAGCTCTTCTGTAAAATACCTTTCTGAGTTAGCCAATGTCTGCTTACGGATAAAATAGTCGGGAACAAGACTTGCATAAGAAGAAGTCACTTCAAGGAAATAACCAAAGACTTTATTATATTTGATCTTAAGGTTTTTGATACCTGTCTTTTCTTTTTCGTCTTTTTCGATATTGGCTAAAATTTGTGCGGAATTATTCTTTAAATTTTTAAGCTCGTCGATTTCCTCACTATACCCAAGCTTAACTATTCCTCCGTTTTTAAGGCTGACCTGACAGTCATCATCAATGGAAGCTTCAATCAAATCATATATATCGCTGAGTTCATCTAGCTTTGTATATATTTCACTTAAAAGCGGTGAATCCTTCATAAGTTTTGAAAGAAGTATTCTTACCCTCGGGATTACGCCAATAGATTCTTTTAAAGCAAGAAGATCTCTTCCGTTTGCTATATCTAAAGAAAGTCTGGAAATTATCCTTTCCATATCCTTGACATATTTTAAGTTTGAACTTATATCTTCAAGTATCATAACATCATCTATGAAAAGTTTGATTGCGTCCTGTCTGAGTACGATTTTATCTTTATTTGTTAAAGGTTCAAGTACCCATTTTTTAAGCTCCCTTGCGCCCATAGAAGTTATAGTATTGTCAAGGACATCAAGCAAAGTATCTTTTTTGTTGTTAGTCCTTAAATTCTCTACTATTTCAAGGTTCCTCTTCGTATTATAGTCAAGGTGCATGTAGTCTTTATCTTCGTTTATCTTGATTTCGTTTATATGTATAAGTGCTCTCTTTTGCGTTTCATCAAGATATTTTAATAAAGCCCCCGCAGACCTTACGATTATTTCGTTATTATCAAGCCCGATGGAAGAAAGAGAATATACATTAAACTGATTTAATATATATTCCTTCGCTTTATCATGAAAGAAATAATTTAAAGGATGAGGTTCAAGCATTACTTTGGTAACATTTGATATATTCTTCTTTAAATCCAAATCTTCGAATAAGATAGTATTAACTATGATCTGTGCGGGATTTATTCTTGAAAGAAGAGATAAAAGCTCATTTTCTCTGTTTTCTCCGCTAAGAGAAAGTACATTGAATTCTCCCGTAGTAATATCGCAGTAAGTGACCCCGAATTCCAGTTTATTGTAATAAATACACATGATATAGTTATTTTCGCCTTCTTTAAGCATCTTACCTTCGGTAATCGTTCCCGGTGAAATAACTCTTTGCACTTCCCTTTTAACCAGACCTTTGGCAGTCTTTGGATCTTCTACTTGTTCGCATATAGCAACTTTATAACCTTTCTCAACAAGTTTTGCAATATACGTATCCGCACTGTGATAAGGTACTCCGCACATAGGCGCTTTTTCTTCAAGTCCGCAGTCTCTGCCTGTAAGGACCAAATCGAGTTCTTTGCTGGCAGTCTTCGCATCATCGAAGAACATTTCATAAAAATCTCCCAGCCTATAAAATAATATCGTATCAGGTACTTCTTCGTGTGTCTGTAAATATTGCTTCATCATTGGTGTGAGCGATGCCATAAATTTTATTTTCTCCTATTCTATTACTTCTCCGCTTAAATGGAATGTATGTATATCCGTTATCTTAACTTTTACGATGTCCCCTGTTTCTCCCTTACCTGTAAAGTTTACAAGCTTAAAGGAGCTTGTCCTACCGGTTAAGACATTATCGTTTGTTTTGCTTTTTCCGTCGATTAAAATATCAACTTCTTTACCTAAATATTTTTTATTTTGTTTTAAAACAATTTCATCATGAAGTTTTAGTAATCTGTCAAATCTGTCTTTAACGGTCTTTTCGTCTATTTGCCCGTCCATTACAGCTGCTTTTGTACCTTCCCTTTTTGAATAAATAAAAGTAAAGGCGGTATCGAATTCGCATTCTTTATAAACATCCAGTGTATCTAAGAAATCTTCCTCTGTCTCTGTTGGAAATCCAACTATTATATCCGTAGTGATAGCCACATCCGGGATTTCTCTTCTAATCTTTTTGACTAAATTTATGTAAGTATCTTTATCGTAATGCCTGTTCATAAGTTTTAATATCCTGCTTGAACCCGACTGCATAGGTAGGTGGATATGTCTGCAAATCTTAGGATTATCCCTTATGACTTCAATAAGTTCATCACTTAAATCTTTCGGATGAGAAGTCATAAACCTTACTCTCTCTATCCCTTTGACTTCACTTACCATTTTAAGTAATTTAGCAAAGGAAACCGGATCATCCAAGTTTTTTCCGTAAGAGTTAACATTTTGCCCTAAAAGTGTTACTTCCTTAACTCCGTCATTTGCAAGTTCTCTTACTTCATTTAATATATTTTGATACTCCCTGCTTCTTTCCCGACCTCTTGTATAAGGGACTATGCAGTAAGAACAAAAATTGTTGCAGCCTTTCATTATGCTTACAAATGCCTTATGCTTGAACTGTCTGTGTACGGGAAGTCCCTCTGCAAGTTTATCGCTGTCTTCCAATACTTCTACGATTAGCTTTCTCTTTGCGTCACACTCTTCCAAAAGAGAAGGAAGAGATGCGATATTATGAGTACCGAAAACTATATCCACAAAAGAATATTTCTCCTTTATTTTCTTTACTATATGTTCTTCCTGCATCATACATCCGCAGACCGCCAGTATCAAACCCGGTTTCTTTTTCTTTAGTTTCTTAAAATTACCAAGATTACCAAAGAAACGGTTATTTGCATTTTCTCTTACGGAACATGTATTCATTATTATTAAATCAGCATCTTTTTCGTCTTCGGTCTTGGTATATCCAAGCTCTTCCACCATACCGCTGATTTTTTCGCTGTCATTTTCATTCATCTGACATCCATAAGTTATAATCAAATATTTTTTCATATTATATTTTATCCTCTATGTATTATTATTTAATTCTTTCTATTATAATCATTCTAGGAGCAGTCTGTTTCCTGTTAATATGTTCAAGATTTGTAACGTTAAAATTCTTCTTATTCAAACTTGATACAAAAGATAATATATCTTTGTATTCTTCCATACCGCCCTCATGCCCGACATAAGCACATATTACGATAAGCCCGTCATTATTTATAACGGTCAATACATCTTTGATACTTTTAACGGTGGAAGAGCTTTCAGTAACTATACTTTTATCTCCTCCGGGAAGATAACCTAAGTTATAGACCGCAAAATCTACTTTATCATCAACGTAATTTAAAACATTCTCATGTGAATCGTTTATAAGTACTGCGTTATTTATACCATTCTCATCAATTAGTTTCTTTGTATTCTTAATCGCTTTACCTTGAATATCAAAAGCGTATACTCTACCTTTTTCTCCGACTTTTTTTGCAAGATACAATGTATCATTACCGTTACCCATGGTCATATCCAAGACTATATTTCCGTCAGTTACCTTATTGTCAATGATTAAATTCGTTATTTCCGTTACATTATTAAACATTATTTTTCTATTTTAATAATCTGCTTACTTCGTTCTTAGTAAGCTTTCTATATTCTCCTACTTCCAAATCTCCGAGGCTAAGCCCGTTCTCCATGGTTCGGTTAAGCTTAATAACCTTATGACCTACCTTTTCGCACATCTTCTTTACTTGCCTTTTCCTGCCTTCGATAAGGGTTATTTCCACTAAGGAATTTACTCCTATCATCTTTACAAGTCTTACTTTGGCTCTGGAAGTTTTTTTACCGTCAATGACAACACCTTGTTTAAGCTTATCTAAAGCTTTTGAGTCTACTTTACCCTTGACTAAAGCTTCATATGTCTTTTCTTTTTCATATTTGGGATGAGTAAGTTTATAAGCGAAATCTCCGTCATTAGTAAGGATTATAAGCCCTGTTGTATCTTTATCCAGTCTACCCACAGGGAATAATCTATGTTCTTTTTTACCGAGCAGATCCACTACGGTTTCTTCTCCGTACTTACTCTTGCTTGCACTTATAACTCCCTGAGGCTTATTCAACATATAATAAACTTTTTTTGTATCTAAGCTTACGTCTTTCCCGTAAACTTTTACCAAATCCTTTTTTACGTTGATTATAGTTCCGAGTTCTCTTACAACTTCCCCGTTAATGGTCACTTTTCCCCTCGAAATTATCTCTTCGCATTTTCTTCTCGATGCTACCCCACAGCTTGCAAGGTATTTATTTATTCTCATTTTTTCTTCCATTTTTTACTCTCTCTATCAAAACTTTTATATTATATTATACAAAATTCTACTTCTCTTTTCAATTTGGAAACGCTAATTACTTTTATATTTATTTTATCTCCCATGGTAAATCTTCTGCCGAAGTCTCTTCCGACCAAAGAATAATGCTCTTCATCATAGATGTAATAGTCATCATTCAAATTCGTGAAATATATCACACCCTCGATATTGTTATCTAATTTAACATACATCCCTTTTGAACTAAATCCGGAAACTCTTCCTTCGTATTCTTCATCGATAAAGTTTTCCATGTACCGACAAATAAATATTTTATCGGATTCTCTTTCCATTTCCTCACTTCTTCTTTCCATTTTGGACAAATGATTAGCTTTCTTCTCCATTTTTTCTCGCTCTTTCTCAAAATTATTTAAATCTATGTTTCCGAGAAGTATATTGGATAAAATCCTATGAACCATTAAATCAGGATATCTTCTTATCGGAGAAGTAAAGTGAGTATAATTTTCTATTGCGAGAGCAAAATGCCCTTTATTTTCCGTAGTATAGACAGCTTTTTTCATACACCTTAAAAGTACGGTCTTGAATAACTGTTCATTCTTATCTCCTTTTATGGATTTAAGAAACTCCTGAAGTTCTTTGCTGTAGTGTCCGTCATGAAGTCTAAGCCTGTAACCTAAAGCATTTGCAAATTTAACAAACCCACTAAGTTTTTCTTTGTCAGGTTCTTCATGAACTCTATATATCCCGTTAAGCCCCATGGAAGAAAAGAATTCGCATGCGGAAGTATTGGCAACAAGCATAAACTGCTCTATTATCCTTTCCGCTATCCCTCTTTCTCTGAGAGAAACATCGGTAACCACTCCCTTTTCAACGGTTATAAAATTTTCATCCACATCAAAATCAAGATTGCCCTCTGCATATCTTCTATTCCTTAAAAGCTCATAAAGCTCTTTCATGATATTCAAATCTTCTTCGTATGTGTAATATTCTTCTCTTAAATCTTTACTTCCTTCAAAAAGTTCATTTACTTCATCGTAAACGAATTTAGCCTTGGATTTAATGATTGACTTATAGAAATGATAATCAAGAAGCTTCCCCTCTTTATTTATTCTCATATCCACACTGAAAGCTTTCTTTTCTTCGTTTGGATTTAATGAGCATAAATTTTCGCATAAAGCCCTTGGTAGCATAGGGATCACTCTGTCGGCAAAATATATACTTGTCCCTCTGTCGTAGGCCTCTTTATCTATCTCGCTGTTTCTCTTTACATAATTGCTTACGTCTGCTATATGAACGCTTAACACATATTCGTTTTCTTTTTTTACTATACTTACCGCATCATCGAGGTCCTTTGCGGTGGCACCGTCAATAGTAAATATATTTTCCTTCGTTAAATCTTTTCTTTTTCCTTTAAACTTATCAAAGCTGTCAAATTCAAGCTCACCGGCTTCTTTTATAGCAAAGTGTGAAAATTCATAAGGTACGTCGTATTCATAAATAAGAGCTTCGATATCAACTCCCTCATCATCTTTTCGACCAAGTACCTTGGTAATTTTACCTACCCAGTTCTTTTTGTCTTTAGGAAAATCCGTTATTTCCACTACGACTTTGTCTTTATTCTTTGCATATTTTATTCCCGCTTTTGGTATATAAATATCGTTTGTAAAGTTCGGATTATCACTTACGACAAAACCGAAAGTTTTTTCTTTATAAAAAGTCCCGACAGTCTGTCTCTTTACTTTTTCTGTGATTTCGACTATCCTGCCTTCTCTTTTTCTGTCTCCTTCTTTTTCTTTTATGACTTCTACTTTTACTTTATCTCCGGAAAAAGCTTCCATAGACTCGCTTCCAACGACAAATATGTCTTCGTCGAGTCCTTCGACATTTACAAAACCAAACAAACCCTTGCCCTTTTCAAATACACCTTCGTAAATATTTGAGCCGGTGGGGGAATATCTGTTATTTACATATTTTATCTTTTTTTCTTTTATCAAATAATTCAAAGAATTTGATAAAAGGTTCTTTTGATTTTTGGAATGCATATCGAAAATATAAGCAAAATCATTGAATTTCATAGGCTTATATTCATCATTTTCCATAACGGAAATTATTTGTTCACTTAAATATAATAATTTATCATTTTTCATACAAATTATTATATACTATTTAGCTAAAAATTAATATAATTTATTTAAAAAGATGTAATTATCTGATATAATGTTTAATTAAGCTAAATAAAAAATTTTAAATCAGGAGAAAAAATATGAATGAACATTTTATTTTTGCAGGACATGATACAGTGGCACTTGCAAAAAAATTCGGAACCCCACTTTACGTTATAAGCGAAAACAAAATAATTGAAGCTATCGACTTGATAAAGAAGAGTTTTGAAGAATATGGTTTAGATTATGATATTAACTATGCGGGAAAAGCATTTACGAATATAGCAATGGTAAAAATAATTAAACAGCAGGGGATTTCCTTAGATACGGTTTCCGGCGGAGAAATCTATACCGCACTGAAAGCAGGCTTAGACCCAAAGAAAATTTGTTTCCACGGCAGCAATAAATCCGCACAGGAAATAAGAGAAGCCATAGAAGCAGGAGTAGGCGTAATAACCATAGACAGTTTCTACGAAATAGGTTTGGTAGGAAGAATAGCAAGAGAACTTAAAACAGTTCAAAATGTACATTTTAGAGTTTCTCCCGGAGTTGAAGCTCATACCCATGAATACATTCAAACCGGAAGAATCGACTCTAAATTCGGTATCCCTGTAAACATGGCTGTAAGAGCCGCAAGAATGATAATCGACGAAGAATATCTAAACCTAACAGGTGTGCACTGTCATATCGGTTCTGATATATCTTCTCCGAAACCATTTGAAATAGCTGCAACGACAATGCTCGAAATAGTATATAACATCAAAGAAATGGGCGTTGAAATCGAAGCACTAAACTTAGGCGGAGGATTTGGTATAAATTATCTTCACGATGACCCTGTGTTCGACGTTGAAGAATACGTACATACAATAAGTAAGATTATAAGAAAGCAATGCGATGTACTTGGTATCAAAATTCCTAAAATCATCGTTGAACCGGGAAGGTATATTATCGGTCCCGCAGGTATAACTCTATACTCGATAGGAACAATAAAAGAAATACCTTATTTAAGGAAATACATAAGCGTGGACGGAGGTATGGCGGACAATCCGAGACCCGCACTTTACGGAGCTATTTACCACGCTGTCATAGCAAATAAATACAACAAAGAAGCAAACGAACTTTATACCGTCAGCGGAAAATGCTGCGAAACGGATATGTTAATAAAAGATATACTTCTTCCTCAAGCAGCACCGGGAGATATACTTGCGGTACTTAACACAGGAGCATATAACTATTCTATGGCAAGCCACTACAACAGACTTCAGTCACCTCCTGTAGTCTTACTTAAAGACGACAAAGCGGAATTGATGGTCAAAAAAGACACATATGAAAATCTTATTCAAAACGATGTCGTTCCGAGCTGGCTGGAAGATTAATTTAAGGAGAAAAAATGAGTTTATTTAGTACTGAAAGAATAATTCAGATGTTATATATGCTGGTGCCTATAATCCTGGCACTCAGCGTTCATGAATTTGCGCATGCATTCGCCGCGGATAAATTGGGAGACCCGACAGCAAGGGTCTCAGGCAGGATGACACTGGACCCGACTAAGCATTTGGATCCTATAGGATTTGTTTCATTGTTATTTTTCGGTTTCGGATGGGCAAGACCCGTTCCGTTCAATCCGATGAATTTAAAAAACAGGAAATCAGGAACACTTCTGATAAGCCTTGCCGGACCTCTTTCAAACTTGATACTTGCAGTGATATTTTCTGTTCTATTAAAGTTTGTGATAATCCCCATAAACAATGAAGTGCTCACTTATATCTTCTACTACGGAGTTATAATCAATATTTCACTTATGGCATTCAATCTTATACCGGTACCGCCTCTTGACGGTTCGAAGATTTTGGCAAGCCTTCTTCCGGACAGACTTGAAATGAAGTTTTATCAATATGAACACTATCTTTACTTATTACTTATCATACTGCTTATAACGGGAATAATAGGATATATACTAAGCCCTATAATGTCTCCGTTTTTAAATGTATTATTACCATAAGGGATAAAAATGAAGAATAATATTTTACACCTGAGCAGTTTCGAGGGTCCCCTCGATTTACTGCTCCATTTAATTAGTAAGAATGAAATAGATATATACGATATACCTATCGTAGAAATCACTAAGCAGTATCTGGATTACATTTATAGCTTTAACGATTTGGATATGGAAGTAGCAAGTGAATTTGTAGTCATGGCATCTACGCTTTTGGAAATAAAATCGAAAATGCTCCTTCCCGTGGAAGTCGATGAAAACGAAGAAGAAATAGACCCAAGAGAAGATCTTGTTGCAAGACTTATCGAATATAAAGCTTTTAAAGAACTTACAAAAGAACTTAAAGAAAGCGAAAAGATATACAACAGCACGATTACAAAAGACCCTGAGTACTACAGCGAAATAAAAGAAGAATATATCGTCGAAGATATAGATGTCAGTCTTTTATCAAAGGCACTTCGAAGTATTTTAATAAAGCATAAAATGAGAGTAAATGAATTCAGTGAAAACCAAACTATCGAAACGGATACATTTTCAGTAGACGACTCTATCCTTACAATAACGAAGGTACTGGAGAAGGAAACAAAGATAAGCTTCTTCTCTTTGTTTAAAGGAGAAGTAAAAAAAGGATACGTTATAGCAACATTTCTTGCTACCCTTGAACTGCTTAAAATGAATATGGTCAAATTAATTCAAAATGAAGCATATGACGATATATTACTTGAAAGAATATAGGAGTACAAATGAGCGATATAAAGAGTGATTTTATAAATAAAGACGAACAGGAACTCATGAATATAATCGAAAGTATTCTATTCGCCGTAGGCGACAGAGTAAATATAAAAACGATAAAAGAAGCACTGGATATAAGCGAAAACTATGCTGAGACCTTACTAAAAAAACTTCAAAGCGAATATGACTTCAATATGAGAGGAATTAAGATAGTAAGGACAGATGATACATATCAGCTCGCAACAAGAAGCGAATATTTTGATTATGTAAAAAAAGTTCTTACAAATTACAATACTACTACATTATCTCAGGCAGCCCTTGAAACACTCGCCATAGTCGCATACAAACAGCCCGTCACAAGACTTGATATAGAACTCATCAGAGGGGTAAAATCAAGCAGTTCACTGGATCTGCTTATGGACAGAGGACTTGTGGAACAGGCAGGAAGAATGGAAGATGTTATCGGTAAACCCATGAGTTTTAAAACCACCAAAGAATTTTTAAGACTGGCGGGAATAGAAAAACTTCATGAACTTCCGGAATTCGAAAACTTCGTAAACGACCTTGAAGAACATTTGGATGAAAAAATGGAAGAAGCAAGCGAACAGCTTATGTTCACCGAAAAAATAAATGAATAGAAATAAATGAAAATGATAAAAAAAGACCATTATATAATGGTCTTTTTATTTATTTTAAAGTTTTGACTTTACAATATTAACCCTTGTATTTATTTACAAAATACATTTATACTATTTAACTTTAATCTAATATAATGAACTTTTATTATGTCAAGTTCTTAACCTATATACATATTTTAAAAGTTTTTTTATTTTAACTTCCTTAATATAAATGATAAAACGAGTTATTCTATTTTCTCTTAGGCTAAATAAAATTGTCACATAAATGAAATTTATCGTTACTAAACCAACTTCTTTTCCAAAGTCGTCATTTCACTATCAAACAAAATATCCACGAATTTATCATCGTAAATCCAGTTTTCGATAGAATTTTCTCCGAGTATCACAGGCATCCTGTGATGAATATTTTTCATTGAAGCATTTGAACCGGTAGTCAGAATGACATATTTTTCTTCTCCTTCAAATTCATTATAAATACCCGCCATATAAACCATTTTGCTGCCCGGTATATTGAACAGATATTTTTCTTTGTTCTTCTTTCCTTCTGCTTTCTTCCACTCAAAAAATCCGGTTGAAGGGATTACACATCTTCTTTGTTTCAGTGAGGAAGAAAACATTCTCTTTTCCCCTGCAGTCTCACTTCTGGCATTTATGATAAGTCCTTTATTTTTGAAATTTGGAAACCCCCAAGTAAATAACTTCGGTGCTATTTTGTTTTTTTCATCAGTTAATATGGGAACTTTATTCCCGGGAAAGATCTCACCTTTATTAAAACTGTCTTTACCATATCTTTTCTCTATTTCAAGCGCAATCCTTATCGCTTCCCTATTCTCTTCATCAGTATAAAAAGTATATCTTCCGCACATATTCTATCCTCCTTAACATAATTATATTATACCTCAATAAATTGGAAATATTTACTTGTAGATTAATAAAGTTTTAATATATATAATAGTATTAGAACATCTGTTCTAATAGGTGGTTTATATGGATAGAGTAATTTTACACAGTGATTTAAATAATTTTTATGCTTCGGTAGAATGTTTTTATAATCCAACACTCAGGAATAAGCCCGTAGCGGTATCGGGGAACCCCGAACTTCGTCACGGTATCATTTTAGCTAAAAATTATATTGCAAAAAAATACGGAGTTCAAACGGGAGAAGCAATATGGCAAGCAAAACAAAAATGCCCGGGGCTCGTATGTGTAAGTCCTCATTACGATATTTATTTAAAATACTCAACGCTGGTCAAGGAAATATATGCAGACTATACTGATAAGATAGAAAGCTTCGGACTTGACGAATGCTGGCTTGATGTAACAAGCAGTACAAAGCTATTCGGAAACGGCAAAAAAATAGCAGATGAAATAAGAAAAAGGATAACATATGAACTTGGGATCACCGCTTCTGTAGGGGTAAGCTTCAACAAAGTCTTTGCAAAATTAGGTTCTGATATGAAAAAGCCTGACGCAACAACGATCATAACAAGAGAAAACTTTAAAAACATCGTTTGGAAACTACCGGTACAGGAACTTATATATATTGGAAGAGCAACAAAAAGTAAACTAAACAAATCCGGGATATATACTCTCGGAGAAGTAGCAAATTCAAAACCTTCCTTTCTTAAAAGCTTACTTGGTAAAAACGGGCTTATATTATACAGCTGGGTAAACGGATATGATAACTCGGAAGTATCAGATTATAACAGCAGTCCGCCTATGAAAACCATAGGAAACAGTACAACCGCTCCAAAAGATTTGGTAACAGATGAAGATGTAAAAATAACTCTTTACCTGCTGTGTGAAAGCGTCGCTTCAAGACTGCGTGACTACGGACATTCATGCAGAACAGTACAGCTTACCATAAGGGATAAAAACCTGCTTTCTTATCAAAGGCAAGCCCCCTTGATAATCCCCTCATGCAGCAGCGAAGGTATATTCGAAAAAGCATATGAAATATATAAGACAAGAAGGATAGACAATACACCGATACGTTCACTGGGAGTAAGGGGCTGTAACTTAGTAAGTAATGATAAAAAACAGCTTTCTCTAATCCCCGAAATACAACAGCTTGAAAAAGAAGAAGAACTTGAAAGGTGTATAGATAATATAAGAGGAAGATTTGGATTTCATAGTATTAAAAGGGGACTCATGCTTACGGATAAAGAACTGTCACAGCTTAATGCAAAAGAAGAACATACGATTTATCCAAAGAGTTTTTTTCATCCTTAGGAGGTCATTATGAAGAAAATATTTGTAGAAGTAAAAGCAATATTTCATGAAGACGGTTCGATAACACCGACCCATATAATATGGGATGACACAAGAGAATTTGAAATAGAAGAAATACTTGACATAAGAAAAGCCGCAAGCTTAAAAGTAGGAGGTCAGGGAATTAGATATACGGTAAGGATTTTAGAAAAAATAAAGTATTTGTTTTATGAAGAACCAAAGTGGTTTGTTGAAGGAAAATAATTATAAAAGGTCAAATATGACTTATAAATATAATCAAAACAAAAAAAAGACCATCCTTCATGAATGGTCTTTTGCTTTATCACTACTCGGCTATACAAATTATTTCATTTTCAGCTGCATATTTTTCTGCTTTAGAATCTTTATTTACGAATAAATATAGGTTATCACAGCCTTTAAAAGCATTTTCGCCTATTTCCGTATCATCACCTAAAATAGTTACACTATTCAAATTTTGACAGTAATTAAAGATGTATCTGCCTAAATGTTTTACTGATTTTCCTATAGTAGCAGAAGTAAGCCCGCTGCAGCCGTCAAATGCTCTTTCGCCAATTTCTTCAACACTTTCAGGAATATTTATCGTCTTAAGACTTACGCAGTCATAAAAAGCAAATCCGGCTATAGTTTTAACACTTTCAGGGATAATGAAGTCTTTTAAATTGGAACAATCATTAAATGCCCCCGTACCGATGATATCAACACTGTTTGGAAGAGTGATATATTCAAGTTTTGAACAGCCGTCAAATGCATAGTTACCTATACTCGATACACTGTTTGGGATAGTGATACTCTTAAGTCCTGAAAATCCTGCAAAAGTATAATCTCTTATAGTAGTAACATTATTAGGAACTACCAATTGAGATAAGTTTTTACATCCGAAGAATGCTTCTTCTCCGATTTCTTTAACTGTGTTTGGAAGAGCAATATTTGTGATTTTATCACAGTAACTGAACGCTCTCTTTTCAATCTTCTTAACACCTTCGGGAACAATTACAGAACCTTTTCCCGCAGAACAGCAAACTACAATAGTCTTTTCTTTATCGTATAAAATACTTCCTTCACTTGAATAGTATTCATTTTCTTCATCAACCAATATCTTTTCTAAATTTTTACATCCGGAGAATACTTCAATATCAATATTTACTACATTCTTTGGAATATAAATTTCTTTAAGTGAAGTACATCTGTGGAAAGCAAGTCTTCCGATACTTTCAACTTCATCTCCTATATTGATTTTCTTTAAATCGGCACATAGGAAGAAAGCATAATCGTCTATACTTGATTTAGTAACTGTAACTTCCTTTAATGAAGCAGGTACAATCGAACCATTTTCGTAATATGAACTTGCACCGAAAAAATATCCCAAGTAAGTATTATCATCTTCACTGCTTCCTACAAAAGGTACTGTGATAGATTCAAGTCTCCAGCAGCCATTGAATACGCTTCGCTTAATAGTTTCAACACTGTTAGGGATTACGATATCCGTAAGGTGTCTGCATCCGTCGAATGCTCCGGCACCGATACTTACGACACTGTTAGGGATTTTGATTTCTTCCAGAGATTTACATCCGTCAAAAGCAGAATTACCGATACTCTTGATATTATTGGAAAGTTCAACATTTTCAAGGTTGCCGCATCCTAGGAAAGCTCTGTCGCCTATTGCAGTTACACTATCAAGGATATTTACTTCATCTTTACCGCCCGGGCAGCAAAGAAGTGTAGTCTGATCTTTATCGTATAATACTCCGTTTTCACTTGAGTAGAATTTATTGTCTTTATCTACATTGATACATTCCAGGCTGGAACAATTTGCAAATACATAAGCTCCGATATTTTCAATGGTCTTAGGAATATTAAGTCTCTTAAGCCCTATAGCTCCGTCAAAAGCATAATCGCTTATGTTTGTAAGGCTTTCGGGGATTATGATTTCTTCCAAATGACTGCATCCGTCAAAGGCACAAATACCTATATTTGTAAGACTCTTAGGAAGAGTCAAAGTACAAAGTCCCGTACAGTTAGAGAAAGAATAAGCACCTATACTTTCTATGCTGTCAGGAAGTTTAAGGTCTTTGAGTGAAGCACATTTGTAGAATGCAAATAAATCGATATCCTTAACACTGTCAGGGATTTTTACACTTCTAAGTCCGGAACATCCGTAGAATACATAATATCCGATACTATCCATGCTCTTTGGAATTACTATGTCTTCAAGGGATTTACAATTATAGAATGCAATATTTCCTATCTTTTCAAGCCCTTCAGGAAAATTGATCTTCTTTAAATTAGAACATTCTTTGAATGCATAATTACCTATTATTTTAAGACTGCTTGGCAAAACAACTTCTTCAAGATTACTGCATCCGTCAAAAGCTCTGTTGCCTATTACCGTTACACCTTCGGAAACCACAACTTTTTTAAGATTTTTAAAACCTTTAAAAGCTCTCTCTTCTATTACTTTTACATCTGAGGCTACGGTATATTCGCTTACGTTCATAGCTTCAGCTTTATCAATTTTACACATCGTTAAATATCTCCTATCTAATGCTTTATATATTAGATTTTAACCTCTTCTATACACTGAAATATTAACACATTTTAATGGTTTTATCAATATTTAAGTATTTTTATTTACTCTTTTTACCGGCACAGCTTGTTTTTGCTTTCATATTTATTATATAAAAAAAGACTAAATCATATCTATAAGTTAGTCTTTTATAAATAATAAAAATTATACTTGTTTACTTTTTCTTGATATATTAAGCACTGCTAAAATGAAAAATAAAATCCCCACAGCCAGTAAAATCAAAATATGAATAGCAGGTGTCAATGTAAAATCACCAAATTTAAGGATTATCCCCATAGACTCTTTAAACTCGTTTATCCTTAATGTGCCTGCATGTTCAAAAGATATCCCTATCGGTCCTGTCATCATGACTTGCCTTAGAAGAGATGCTGAGTGAGATAGCGGAAACAGTTTTATCACCCACTGCATGGAATTTGTTAGTACCGAAATAGGAAAATAAATGCCGGTAACAAAACCGATAAGTGTTCCGATTATAGTACTTGCAGTGGAAAAAGCACCTTGACTATAGAAGAAACTTACGATAAAGAATACCATAGAACTTGACATAAATACAGATATTAGTATTATCCCAAAAACTTTTAGTGTACTGGTAAAACTTAAAATTTCTCCCCCGGAAAAATAAATAAAAAATTCCGCAGCTATAAAAGTTATGACACTCATTATTAAGCCGACTATATATGAGCTAAGAACATAACCTCCGACAATAGATACTTTTTTGATTGGAGAAGAAAAAAAATCTTTGCTTAAGTTTTTTACCCTATCCTCTACCATTACATTAAAAGCACCCATAGTGGTAGTAATGGAAGCAACGGATATTATACCTGCCATTACCCAACTGTTGACCAAATTTTCCACTCCGTCAATCCCATTGGCGGTCAAAGAAGAAGTCAAGTTTTTTCCAAGAAATAAAACATATAACAAAATTATTATAAATACGCTCATCAATGAAAAGAAAACTGTACTTTTCTGCCTAAAATATATCCTTAAATTCCTCTTTGCAATATTAATCATTATTAAGCTCACCTCCAGTTATATTTAAAAATACATCATTCATCGAACCATGAATCACCTCAAAACTTATGATGACATCTTTTAGTTTACTCAGTATATCAATAGCTTCCAATGTATCGTTTAAAAATATAACAATAACATCGTTATCTTCTTTATAATCTAATATATTGCTGTCTAATATATTTATAAGGGACTCCTTATCCTTAGGTTTTATCCTCAATTTATCCTTACTATATTTATCTCTAAGGTCATAAGGAGTACCCTGAACAACGATTTCACCATGGTCTATTATCGTTATATAATCGCTTAAGCTTGCCTCTTCCATATAATGAGTAGTTAAGAATATAGTCATATTTATTTCTTTTTTAAGCCTTAAAATCATATTCCATACGCTGTCTTTGGTCTTTGGGTCAAGACCTGTCGTAGGCTCATCCAAGAATAAGATTTTAGGTGTGTTTATAAGTGCTCTTGCGATATCAGCTCTTCGTCTCTGCCCTCCGGATAATTTCCCATATGGACGATTAATAAATTCTCCAAGCTCGCATATACTGCTTACTTCATTTACTTTTTCATTAAGCTTATCATTTGTAAGCCCATAAAACTTCCCTCTGGTTATAAGATTTTCTTTGACTGTAAGCAAATCATCAAGTATACTGTCCTGAAAAACTACACCTATATCTTTTCTTATTTCATTATCATCATTACCTAATCTAAATCCGCCAATAAAAACTTCTCCTTCGTTTTTATCAAGAAGAGTACATAAAATTTTTATTGTCGTTGACTTCCCCGCCCCATTGGGACCGAGAAATGAAAATAGCTGTCCTTTTTTAACAAAAAAGTCTATACCTTTAATAGCTTCAATATCATTAAAACTTTTTTTAAGTCCTTTAACTTCAATTATTTTTTCTGTCATTTACATTTCCTCCATAGCTTTAAGAATATCAAAAATATATTTTATTTCAATACAGCTTAATATAAGATGACTTTTAGAGGGTATAAGATGACAAAATATCAAAATAAAAAGACCGACAGCTTTGTCGGTCTTTCTTTATATATGATTATTTAATGTTCTTTTTTCTTTTTATGACCTCATTTATTTCTTCAGTTTCTTTGTAGCAAATCATATAAGAAACTATATAAGTAACTATAAATGCTATTATCACTATAGGACTTATTGAAAGAAGTGAATATAATGAAAAATCGAACATCTTAAAGTATACACCCTCGAAAAAAACAACAAGGTAACATATTATTATTCTGCTTAATATACCTCTTATTAAATTACTGTCATAGTACTCACTCATTTTATCTTCAAATTTATCAAGTAAAACCAATAAAACCGATATAGTAAGTGACATCAAAAATAACTGAAGTATAATAAATCTGTTTATATCGGGAGAGAGGTCAGTATCTACCAACAAAGTTGTAAGTAAAATTACAACGGTAAAACTCGTAGAACATATAGTTATTAATTTTTTCATTCTTTTTCTCCTATTATATAAACTTCTCTTTAAAATCTTTTGTATAATGTTTTGATACTATCACATGTTCGTCATTATCTAAAATCGCCTCTATCCTGCCGCTGAGCTGAGGTCTTACTTTCTTTATACAATTAGAATTTAAAATACATTTTTTACTCACCCTTACAAATGAAGTCTGCTTTAAAATTTCTTCCAATTCATATAGTTTTTTGTCGCATTCGTATACCTCATCAAATGTATATAAAAATGTCTTATTATCCACCGACTCAAAGTAATAAATATTTTCAAGTGCAACAGCAGACCTGCTGCCGTCTTTAAACCCCATTACAGAAAAGGAATATAACTTTATCTGTTCAATTAATTTTTTCAGTCTTTCATCCATAAGCCCGCATTTTATTGTAATCTCCGGCTCCTTTATGTCAAGGGACTGCTCAATAAGTAACTTCATAATAACTCCCGGTAATTTTACTTCGTTCTAAGTGTAAAGAATTATTATTACAAAGTCAACAAAAAAACCCGCAGGTTTTATCCTTACGAGTTTTTTTGTGAAAAACTACTACTTATTTAATTAACCGTGAATCATTTTGCCGCTTATACCTTCACATGCTTCCATAAAACCTTCACTTAAGGTTGGATGTGCAAAAGTAATATTTGCGATTTCTTCACTGGTTGCTTCCAAATCTATAGCGATTGCACCCTGTGCAACTATATCTGATGCATTTAGCCCTACGATATGTACCCCAATAATTTCATCAAATCTTTCATCTGTGATTACTTTAACGAAACCAGTAGTATCATTCATTGCAAGAGCTTTACCTACGCCTGCGAAAGGCATTTTGCTTGACTTATAAGGAATACCGAGTTCTTCGGCTTGTTTTTCATTTAAGCCAATCCAAGCAACTTCAGGAATAGTGAATACACAAGAAGGTATTCTGCTGTAATCTACTGCTGCACCTTCTCCGTATAAGTCTTCTGCAACAACAATACCTTGTCTGCTGGCTGTATGTGCAAGCATTACCTTACCTGTAACATCACCGATAGCATAAATATTATCTACACTGGTTCTTAGTTTATTGTCTATTTCAACAAATCCTCTTTCACTTACAAGAATATTTATATTACTTGCAACTTTAACAGGTTTTCTTCCTACAGACATAAGAACAGCATCTGCTTTTATTTCTCTGCCGTCAGATAGAACAACGTTTCCGCCTGCAAGTTTACTTGCACCTACTCCCGTTATAATATCTATACCATGATTTCTAAGTTCTCTATCAACGACTTGTATCACATCATCGTCAGCCATTGCAAGAATACTGTCAAGCATTTCAACGATCGTTACATTTACACCAAACTCGTTCATTATTCCTGCAAGTTCAACGCCGATAACACCGCCGCCAATGATTACAAGATCTTCGGGAAGTTTATCAATATTAAGCATTCCTTCAGAATCATAAACTTTAACACTGTTGTCGTTTTCTATAGGTATCATAACCGAATCACTACCGCATGCAATTACGATATTATCTACATCATATGATTTATCTCCCACTAAAATTTCGTGTTCGGTATTGATTACGGCTTCACCCATAACCACTTCTACTTTATGACGTTTTAATAAACCGCTTACACCGCCGGTAAGTTTTGAAACAACCCCGTTTTTCCTTTCAATGACCTTAGACCAGTTAGTTTTGAAAGATTCAACTTCGATCCCCATTTCATCGGCATGCTTAACTTCTCTTAAAACTTCCGCATTTTTAACAAATGCTTTTGTAGGAATACATCCTTTATTTAAGCAGACACCACCGATATGTTCTTTTTCGAAAATAACAACTTTAGCACCAAGCTGAGCGGCTCTTATCGCACAGACATATCCGCCCGGACCTGCACCTATTACAGCCAAATCATAATCATGAGAATTTGAAGGGGCTTCATCTTCTGCACTATCCTCTGCTTCATCAGCAAGTTCGGGATGAGTAATTATCATAGCTTCTTCTTTTGTAGGAGGAGTCGAACCTTTTTCACCTATAAATATAATAGGTTCATTAACTTTGACATCTTCACCTTCTTCTGCATATAAAGCCAGGATAGTGCCATCAGCTGTAGGATTGTCTACTTCAAGGGCTACCTTGCCTGTTTCCACTTCAACGACTATATCGCCTCTTTTTGTTTCATCGCCGACTTTACACATCCATTTTAAAATTTGTCCTTCTTCCATAGACATGTCTAGTTTTGGCATTAACATGAATTTTCCTTTAAAATCATCTAATGAAACTTTTGCTTTTTTAGGTGCAGCTTTTTTCTTTTCCTCTTTAGGTTCTGATTTATCACCGCCGCCCAAAGCTTCTTCTTTTGTAGGAGGAATTTCGCCTTCTTCACCTATGTACATAATAGGAGTATTGACCTTAACGTCATCTCCTTCGTCTACATATAATGCAAGTATCGTACCGTCAGCCGTTGGATTATCTACTTCAAGAGCAACTTTTCCTGTTTCGACTTCAACTACAATATCGCCTCTTTTTGTTTTATCGCCGACTTTACACATCCATTTTAGAATTTGTCCTTCTTCCATAGACATATCAAGTTTTGGCATTAACATATATTTTCCCATATTCTAATCAATTCTCCTATATTATAATAAAATATTAATAGGATTGCTTATCACTTCATTTAATGTATTCAAGAAGTTAACTGCATCCATTCCGTCTAAAACTCTATGATCGATTGTAATACTGAAACCGGTGAATGTTCTTATTACAATTTCGCCGTTTACAACCGCAGGCATTTCAGCTGTTCTGCCAACTCCGAGTATTGCAACTTCACCCGGGTTTATAATAGGCGTAAAGAAGTTATTTACGCTTCTTCCGGTATTACTTATCGTAAATGTTGCACCTTTATAATATTTTCCGCTTAGTTTATTATCCCTAGCCTGAGGAACGATTTCAGCTCTTTCATCACAGATATCGAAAATACTTTTATTTTCAACACCGTTAAATACAGGTACAACCAATCCTTCATCCTGAGCAACCGCCAAACCTATATTAACAGTACCTCTTCTATAGATTTCTTTACCGTCAAAGTTTGCATTGACTTTAGGACATTTTTGTAAAGTAAGACTTACCGCTTTGATTAAGAAATCAGTAACAGTAATTTTCTTATTATATTTTTCTTTGAATATAACTTTAGTTTTTTCGAATATATCCATAAATTCTGTAGTATCGATATCCGCAAAGTGAGATACCTGAGGAGAACCTTGAATAGAAGTCATCATGTTGTCTCCGATGGCTTTTCTCATACCCTTATAAGGAATAACCTTTTCTTCCATAGCAGGTGTTACAGGAACTGCCGAAACTTCATCTTTAGACATTCTTGTTACAGTACTTATAACATTTTCTTTTTTAACTTTGTTTCCGTCGTGAGCTACATCATCTAAACTTACACCATAATAATTCATTGCATTCTTGGCAACAGGCGTAACTTTAAGCCCTCTATCTTTTCCTATTAAAACAGCCACATTATCCAAATCTTTTAAAACGATCGCTCCAAGTTTTCCTGTCCCTTTAACCGTACTAAGGTCAATGTTTTTTTCCTTTGCAGCGACTCTAGCAGCTGGAGTTGCTAATATTTTACTCATATTAACTTATCCTCCTTACATCATTTCTTTTACTTTTGCTACAATATCTTCTACTGAAGGAACGATTTGTTTTTCTATTATAGGGTTATATGGAACAGGTATTTCCATACCGCCAAGTCTTTCAACAGGAGCATCCAAATGATAGAATGCTTCGCTTTCATTTATAGTAGCAACTACTTCTCCCCCGAATCCGCCTAACTTAGGAGCTTCATATACTACTAAGGCTTTACCTGTTTTACATACTGAATCTATAATCGTTTTAGTATCAAGAGGTCTGAGAGTTCTAAGGTCTACGACTTCACAGCTTATTCCTTCTTCGGCTAATTTTTCCGCAGCTTCCACACAGAATAATAAAGTTCTTGACCAAGCGATTAATGTAATATCGCTTCCTTCTTTTTTTACATCGGCTTTTCCGAGTTCAATTGTATATTCTTCTTCAGGAACTTCACCGTTGGTTCTGTATAATAATTTATTTTCAAAGAAGCATACAGGATTGTCATCTCTGATAGCTGATTTCAATAAACCTTTTGCATCATAAGCAGTCGCAGGCATAACAACTTTTAAACCAGGTGTATTTAGGAATAAAGATTCCAAACACTGTGAATGCTGAGCGGCAGCGCCTGTACCTGAGCCGAAAGGAGTTCTTAGTACCATAGGAGCTTTAACGAGCCCGCCTGTCATAAATCTGTATTTAGCAGCGCCGTTTACTATAGGGTCAACTACCAACGATACGAAGTCACCAAACATGATTTCAACGATAGGTCTCATGCCGAACATCGCCATACCGAATGCCGCATATGTAAATCCTGTTTCGGAAATAGGCATATCCTTAACTCTTTCAGGACCGAATTCATCAAACATTCCTCTGCTGACACCGAAACAACCTCCGTATAAACCTATATCTTCACCCATAAAGATAACAGTGTCATCTCTACGCATTTCTTCGCTCATCGCGTCTTTTATAGCTTGTAAATAAGATATTTTTCCCATTTTTATCTTCTCCTCCTACTCAGCGTAAACGTAACTCATCGCTTCTTTTACAGAGATGATTTCGTCAACTTTCTTAGCCTTATCAGCCGCATCGTCTATTTCTTTTTCTATCTTTTTATCTAACTCATCGAACTCTTCTTCAGTAATCATGTTCATAGCTATCAAATCATTTTTAAATTTATCTATAGCATCATGATTTTTCTTCATATCTTCTTCTTCTTCTTTTGTTCTGTACTTTCTTTGGTCAGATTTTGAATGTCCCAAATATCTGTAAGTCTTGAATTCCAATAAGTATGGTTTTCCTTCTGTCCTGCAGTATTCACCTGCTTCCATTACGGCTTCAAGTACAGCAAGTACATCCATTCCATCAACGATCTTTGATTTGATACTAAATGCAGGTCCTCTGTCAGCAATATCTTCTATTGAAACAGTGTATTTAGCAGGTGTAGACATACCATATCTATTGTTTTCGCAGCATAATAGTACGGGAGCTTCCCATACACTGGCTAAGTTCATGCCTTCCAAAACCATACCTTGGCTTGAAGCACCATCTCCGAAGAAAGTAGCTACGCAGTTCTTTTTACCTTCTCTCTTCATTGCATAAGCAGCTCCTACAGCAGTAGGAACACCTGCACCAACGATAGCAGAAGAACCTAAATTGCAGTGTTCAAGGTCTATATAATGCATCGAACCTCCAAGACCTTTACATCCGCCCTGATAATTTGCAAAAAGTTCACAAAACATGTTATAAGGTGTAGCACCTTTAGCCAAGCAGTGACCATGACCTCTGTGAGTAGGAACGATCCAGTCATCGGGATTTAATCCCAGACTGATACCTGCATGACAGGCTTCTTCCCCAACGCCTAAATGAGTCGTTCCGTGAATCAATCCTGCCATGAACATTTCGTTTACTTTCAATTCGAAATGTCTTGATGTCAGCATAGTTCTTAGAACTTTAAGCATAAAATCTTTGTCTTTCTTTTTTTCTTCAAATGAATTCATTAATCGAACCCTCCTACAATATTTTTATATTGCATTGTCGCAACATATTTCTATGTTTTTCGTTTACATTAAATATAAAAAATAAATAAAAAACATAGTTTTCATATTTATATTGTAAATCAATATATGTGAAAACTCAACCGAAATATGTATTTACATATAAAGCTGAAACTTTTTCATAAAAAATATTGGCACATTTGCTCAATTTGTGATATAATATCGTAAAATAACATTTGTTACGGAGGTCGTTATGGCGGTTGAAGAAAAGATACTAACTAAGATAGCATACTACTATTATAAACAAGAATTGACCCAAAGTGAGATTGCACAAAGGTTACATATGTCAAGGCAAAGAGTAAACAGACTCCTTAAAAAGAGCAGAGAACTTGGAATCGTTGACATAAATATCAAAGGTTACGAAGAATATCTGATAAACTTAGAATCAGAAATAGAAAAAAAGTTTTCATTAAAGAGAGTTATGGTCGCTCAGCCTCAGGAAGATGAGGATATTTTCCATTCTTTAGGCAGAGCGGGAGTGGAACTTGTAATGGATTTGCTTGAGGATAATCTGACTATAGGTATATCTTGGGGAAGAACTATTTATAACACTGTAAATTACTTTCCGGTTTTGAAAGGAAAGTATAAGAACATAAAAGCTCTTCAACTCGTGGGAAGCCTAAACAATCTCGGAGACACCAGGCTTACAAATGATATCACAAAAAACTTCGCCGAAAAAATAGACGCTAAAGCTTACTACATGTTTGCCCCGACTTTCGTATCAAGCAAAGAAACAAAAGATACATTGATGCAGGAAGAAAGTCTTAAAAAGCTGTTTTCGTTATTTAACTACTGCGATATAATCCTCGGAAGTGTGGGATTGATGGCAAACTCAACTTCGTCATTAAAAGAACAGCAGCAATTTTTAAATCCAAGAGATTACAATGAATTGAAAGAAAAAGGCGCTGTAGGAAATATTTGCCTAAATTACTTCGATAAAGACGGAAACAAAATTGACTGTGACTTTAACAACAGAGTAATGGCAATAGATATCGACTCAATAAAAAGAAGTAAAAATGTAGTTTGTATTACCGGAGGAGAAGATAAACACGAAGCTATCCTAGCCGCTCTGAAAGGTAAATATATAGATACTCTGGTAATAGATAAAGACACCGCAGATTATATAATGACACATTAGAATAAAAAAGAGATAGAATAATCTATCTCTTTTTTTTATTAATCATCAATTATTTCCAAATCTTCGTCACTTATAACACTTATATCTTTCTTATTAAAAATATCATATAGTACAGGAATTACATAAAGAGTCATAAACGTTGCATAGATCAGCCCGCCTACACAAACGATGGCTACCGGCTGCATCATTTCGGAACCTGTTCCTATACCGAGAGCCATTGCTGAAAGCCCCAAAATAGTAGTAAGAGCCGTCATCAATATAGGTCTCATCCTTGTCATCCCGCCATCTATTATAGCGTCTCTCTTTTTCATCCCTTCTGCTCTTATCTGATTTATATAGTCAATAAGCACTATACCGTTATTAACGATAATACCCGCAAGCATTACAAATCCTACCATTGATATAACGCTTATTTCCATTCCCGCTATAAATAATGCAAGTGCACCTCCGGTAAAAGCAAGAGGTATCGTAAACATTACTATAAACGGAGATAACAGAGATTGGAACTGAGCAACCATGATCAAATAAATGATTATTATTGCAAGTAACATCATCTTAACAAGTTGACCCATAGATTCCATAATAGTTTCATTTTCACCGCTGTATTCTATACTGCTTCCGTAAGGAAGGGCAAAATCTTTCAATGTGCTTTTTACATCGTTTGTAACAAGACTTACATTATATCCGTCTTTTAATGTGGCGGATACGGTTATATACCTTTTCTGGTTATCTCTTGCAATAGCATTGAGACTGGTTGCAGAATCTACTGTAGCTATCTTTTCAAGCTTAACGCTTGACTCACTTCCGTCTGACTTTGAATAAGGAACTTTATAGTTCTCTACATATTTTCTGTTTATTTTATCTTGGTTATTATTTTTAATGACTACATCATAATCCTCACCGTTAAGTGTAAGAGAGGTAGAAATCTTTTGTTTTGTAAGAAGTGTAGATAGCTTTTCATAAACCTGCGCCACCGTTAGATTGTACTTCATCGCTTTAGCTTTATCTACGGTTACTTTTATTTCGGGAGTAGTTTCCATGACTCCGTTATCTACTTCATCTATCCCTTCAATGCCTTTTATTTTACTTCCAACGGATTTTGCGGTAGTCTGGAGAGTATCTAGATCGTCCGCATATATTTTTAGACTTACACCGCTTCCGCCTAAAGCAGAAGACGCTTCACTCATAGAAGATGAACCCGAGGCTTTTATTTCGCAGTTTAGGCTGTCTGATAGTTTCTCTATACTATCCGCAACTTCCTTTCCCGTTACATCAGCTTCTTCGTCAACAAGAACATACATAGAAACTTTATTGGAGCTGTTGGTATTTATTCCAGCCATGCCGGACATACCCGTAGCATCACTGGAAGCAAGCATAGCTCCCACGGTTTTCACACCTTTGATCTTTTGGATGGCGCTTATTGCTTTATCTGAAGTCTTAACCGTATCTTCAAGAACCGCATCTTTAGGCATTTCCATTTCCACCGATATCTGAGCACTATCGACTTCGGGCATAAAACTGAAACCTCTGAAACCTATGAGTACAAAACTAAGTACAAGCGTTCCCACTGCTGCACCGATAACTATGATTTTATGGTCTAAAGCCCAGCCTATCGTGGTTTTATATTTATTTAACATTTTATCAAAGAAAGGATGCTTTACATCTTTTGTCTTTTTAAACATCTTAGATGACATTGCCGGAACCAAAGTCAGTGCAACTATCAAACTCGCCATTAAGGAATATCCTATCGTAAGGGCCATATCGGTAAATAACTGCTTCGTTATACCCTTTACGAATACTATTGGAAGGAACACACAAATAGTAGTAAGGGTTGAAGAAGTTATCGCTCCGGCAACCTGCATGGCTCCCGATACCGAAGCTTTTATTACACTGTAACCTTTGCTTCTGAGCCTATATATATTTTCAATTACCACTACCGAGTTATCCACCAGCATACCTACCCCGACGGCAAGACCCGACAGTGAAATAACATTTAAGGTTATTCCCGAAAAATACATCAGCACTATTGCAAAGAGAACACTCAATGGAATTGATACCGCAATGATAGCAGTCGGTTTTATATCCTTTAAGAAAAGTATAAGAATAAGGATAGCCAGGATTGAACCTACCACCAAGTTATTCAATACTGAATTAACGATTATATGGATATAATCCCCCTGATCCATCAAAGGAACGAATTCTAGTTTAGGATTATCCTTTGACAGCTGTTCAAATTTTTTATTTATATTATCCGCTACATCCGTTGTCGAATAGTCCGACTGTTTTGAAAAAGATAATAAAACTCCGTTCTGACCATTGATTTTAGCATAGGTGACATCGGAATTATCGCTTACCATAACATCAGCAACATCGCTTAATTTTATAGGTTTTAATCCGTCGATACCCATATCCATTATAGTTACATTTTTAAGTTCATTTACACTCTTGAATTTATCTCCGACTCTAACAAGATAATCCACTCCGTCTTCGGTAACATATCCAGCGGGCATAGAAAAGTTCTGAGCCGTAAGTATCCCCGAAATCATATCCTTAGTCAGGGTCTTAGACATATCGATTTTATCCAAAGCACTTTTTTTAGCCGCCTGAAGTTCGCTTTCTCCGCTTGCTATTTCTTTTTTACCGCTTTGTAGGGATAATAGCTGTGCCGATAACTGAGGAAGAGCTGCATTTATGGAATTTATACCATTATCTATTTCTTTTATCTTACTCGATAAATTGTTTCTGGTCGCTCCGCCCTTTTTTAAATTTTTATCTATTTTATTTAAAGCCTGATCTATCTGCTTCTGTCCGGCTTTCGCCTGTGCAAGACTCTTTGAAACATCGCTTCTCTTAAGTCCCATATTCGCGAGCTGTTTATCTATAGCAGCTAAACTTGCAACTATGGTCTTATATTCTTCACTGTTTGGGTCTGTGGTTTTAAGAGAATTTTCAAGTTCTTTGATACTCTGATCTATTGCACTTAAAGTCGTTACTGTCAAATCAAGTTCGGTCTTTTTATCTTCAAGTTCCGTTATGGTGTCTTGTAATTTTTCCAGTTGGGTTTTAGAAGATTTTAACATCTTAAGCTTACTGTTCAGCTCTTTTATTTGAGCATTGATAGCTTTTTCTCCGCTTGCTATCTTAATTTTACCGCTGGCAAGCTGGCTTTCGCCCGAAGCAAATTGGTCGCTTACGGCATTTGTGATTTTCTTATTTACATCTTTTATCTTCTTATCACTCAATACCACGCTTATACTGTCTTCAAGCATACCGTTCGTAGATACACTTGCTACACCGTCGGTACCCTCAAGAGCAGGTATAACCTTCTCCTCAAGCATAGATGACAAAGCCTTAGTATCTTCCCCTTTCATGCTTACCGTACTTACCATAACGGGCATCATATTAGGGTTCATTTTTAATATATAAGGAGTACTGACTTCTTCGGGCCAATATCCTTCGACCATGGATATCTTATCTCTCAAATCTACAACAGTGGAATCCATATTCACATCATCATTGAATTCAAGCATTACAAGTGAGTAATTCTCATTTGAAGTCGATGTTATATTTTTAAGACCTTCCGTTGTTGCAATCCCTTTTTCCAAAGGTTTTGTGACGACGCTTTCAACGGTTTCGGGACTTGCTCCGGAATACGAAGTCATTACCACCGCATAAGGCATGTTTATATTCGGAAGCAAATCAGGAGTCATCTCGGTAAATGAAACGATACCTAATATTATAATCCCGATAACTGCAACAAAAATCGTTAAAGGCTTTTTTACGCTAAATTTTGACATAATTTCCTCCCAAGCTAAATAACCAATAAAGCTGACTTTCTCTATCAACTATATTGGCTATTATTATAAAGCATTTTGATAATCAAAACAATAAATAAAAAATACTATTTTAATATTTTAACGTTTTTAATATACCCCGTAACGTCCATTGTTGCCAAATGTTTACTATCCTGATTATATATATCGACTTTATAGAAACAAATCTTATTTCCAGTTGAAACAACTTTTGCCACAGCGGTAAGAGTATCCCCTAATTCTCCGGGTCTTAAATATGAAATAGTATTACTTACAGAGACCTGAGGATGACCTTTCGAATCTGCAAGGACGCCGAATGCAAAGTCCGCTAGGGTAAACAAAGCCCCGCCTTGTACTATACCCGAACCGTTTATATGCTTATGTTCCACTTTCATTCCACATCTGGCTTCATCTTCCGAAATACTTACTATATAAGCCCCCGTAGTATCTACTGCATATACATCCTTTTCAAAGAATAATCTCACTTTGTCCTCATGAGACATATTTTCTATTTCTTTTAATAAATTTTCTTTGGTAAGTTCCGATGAAAAAACTATATCCACTCCGAAATTAAAATATTTTAAAGCCTCATAAGGTTCAGTTATCGGATATGTTATATAAGGGATACCCAGTTCATGAACCTTTCTTATTATATCTACTCTTACATTTTTTTTATGAGAACTTACACCCACAAAATGTCCGTCATTTTTTATGTATTCAAGTATTTCATCTATACTTTCTTCATTTATGACTTTTCCGGTCAGATAATAATGTTTGTTGGGGAAATCATATATGGAATTTATGGCTTCAAACATTTCTATACTCCCGCCTTCGATTACAACTCTTTTAAATAATTCTTTATTTTCTTTAAATCCATTTACGATCAGCTCATATATCTTTGTTGTATCTTCATCATCTAAATTTTTAGTTACATCAAGCATTACATATAAATCTTCGTATTTTTTTAAATAGTCTATAATGGTTTTTAAATCCATGGTAGAGTATTTATCATAATACTTAGAATTCATGAATTCATCATAACTTATCCCCTCTCTGCGATAAGCTATACCAAGTCTTTCAAAGGTGTTTTTGTCCCATTTATGCACACAAACGACTCTTTCATCTTTTGTAAGTGATAAATCCACTTCGATATATCTGCCGCCTTTTTTTAATGAATTTTCTAATGCGTCAACAGAATTTGTATATTCGTATCCGTCTATTTTTCCGCAGGCGTGTACCATGACTTCATTCTTTGAAAGGACCGTATCGACTAAATCTCCGCCTAAATATTTTCCGTAAGTTTCTAAAAGTAAATCTCTAATCAAAACAATGACCTCTTTTTTATATCTTTTTTTTATTAATTATATATTAAAATAATTTATAAATTAATGAATTTTTATAAAATCAAGTATATCACTTAACGCCTTATTTTTACAGCCTTTTAATATTAGTTCAAACTTAAACAACCTTTTAAGCATTAAATATAATTATAAATAATAAATTTGTAATCTATCATATAAAAACCAAACAATATTTATATATTAAATAATAAAAAAGACAGCAATAAGCTGTCCTTTTAATCTTCATAAATATCAAATTTTTCAAGTCCTTCAAACTGCATATTGTAATATTTTGCATACAGACCGTTTTTATTTATCAAGTCTTTATGATTACCTCTCTCGGTAGTCCTTCCGTTTACTATTACTATTATCTCATCAGCATTTTTTATCGTACTTAATCTATGAGCTATTACTATGGTAGTCCTGTCCTTAGATAGTTTTTCAAGAGATAATTGAATATGTCTTTCGCTTTCATTATCCAGAGCGGAAGTCGCTTCATCAAGTATCAGTATCTCAGGATTTTTAAGAAATACTCTGGCGATAGAGATCCTCTGTTTTTGTCCTCCGGAAAGTCTGGTACCTCTCTCCCCAACGTAAGTATCATATCCGTCTTCTAATTCCATAATAAAATCATGGATATTTGCATTTTTAGCAGCTTCGATTATTTCTTCGTCGGTGGCACCGGGTTTACCGTAAGCGATATTATCCTTGATGCTTCCGCCGAACATATATACATCCTGCTGAACGACACCGATAGAGCTTCTGAGGGATTTTAGCGTAACGTCTTTGATGTTTTGTCCATCTATAAGTATCTCGCCTTTATCTACGTCATAAAATCTAGGTATCAAAGAACATAGAGTCGTTTTTCCTCCCCCGGAAGGTCCGACCAAAGCAACGGTCTTTCCCTTTTCGATGTGGATATTAATATTACTGAGGACTTTGCTCCCCTCTTCATAAGAGAATGAAACATTATTAAAATCAATATTTCCGCCTACGTTTTTAAGCTCGTCTGCGTCATTTTTATCAACGATATCCGGATTTAATTCTATAACATCCAAGAAACGCTTAAAACCCGCATATCCCTTTTGGAACTGCTCGGTAAAGTTGATAAGGACTTCTACGGGAGTAATAAATATACCTATATATAAAGCATAAACCGCAAGGTCAGCAACATTCATTTTCCCATAAGCTACAAACAGTCCGCCGCATACGATTATGGCAAGGTATAAAAGCCCTTTAAAAAACGATGTACCTGCATGATATTTACCCATCATTTTATACTGAGCAGTCTTTGAATTTAAGAACATTGTATTACTGTAATCGAATTTTTCATGTTCTATATCTTCGTTTGCAAATGATTTTACTACCCTTATCCCCGACAAACTATCCTGCACAGCAGAATTCACGCCTGCGATTTTCTTTCTGTTATCGGTAAATGTAGCCTGCATTTTCCTGTTTAAAATCAAACAGAAAACGAGCATTGCTATTGTTATAACAATTAAAATCATAGTAAGAGGGATACTTATGAACGCTAAAAATATAAACGAACCCACGATTTTAAAGGTGGAGATAAATATATTTTCCGGACCGTGATGTGCAAGTTCCGAAATATCAAATAGGTCGGAAACAAGTTTCGACATCATATCCCCGGTATTATTTTGGTCATAATAAGAAAATGAAAGCCTTTGATATTGGTCAAATAAATCCTGCCGCATGTTGCTTTCCATGTTTGCCCCCATGATGTGTCCCCATGAAGTTATAAAATACTCACAGTACGTCCTTATTATATACATAATAAACATCAGTATTGCAACTATACCGATATACTTTACTATCACACTTGCCCCTTCTGTGAACAGTCCGTTGGTCAGATATTTAAGTATCTGAGGGAAAGCCAAATCCACTATTGAAACTATGATCGCACAAAACATATCGAAGTAAAATAACTTTTTATATGGTTTATAGTAATTTATAAATTTTTTAAATATTGACATGTTGTCCTCCTTTCATGTTAGTCTTAAGTAATAAATCTACATCATTATACATTAATTATTATTTATTATCAATCAAGTATAAATGTAAACATAAAAAAATAAAAGCACCATAGGTACTTTTATTATAAGCAAGTTCATAAGCCGAGTTCTGTTTTAATGATCATCTATCTAGACTTATTGTTGCCAATAAGTTCAAGCGACCTACCACGAACCGTCAGCGGGCAGCCGACCGGCAAAAGCCTAGTTCTTTTTTGGTCTTGCTCCTAGTGGGGTTTACACGTCTAGATAGTTACCTACCTAACTGTGAGCTCTTACCTCACCCTTTCACCCTTACCCTTGCGGGCGGTTTCCTTTCTGTTGCACTTTCCTTTAGGTTACCCTAACCGGCCGTTAACCGGCACTATTGCCCTATGGAGCTCGGACTTTCCTCTTTAATTAAAGCGATCAAACGACTTGCTTTTCGGCTAATTATATCATCTTTAAATACTTTTTTCAACAAAATATTACATTGTTAAAATGCTGTCATCTGCCTCTACAACTTTTAGGATATTTTCTTCATCTCCGGTTTTTGCATTTATATAAATTATGAATGTTTCTTTATCCTTTGTCCCTTTAAATTCATAGCATAATTTTTCGCTGTTTGTTTCGGTTGGGATGATTGCAAGTCTTTCTTTTGTTATTTTAAAGTCTTTGCTTATTTTATTTCTTGCATTTTTCATGCTTAATATTTTTTTATTTATATTTCTTTGTTTATGATTAGTATAGTAATTTGTTGCTTCTATACCTATAATGCTTTTATTAACCAAACTTATTTTGACTTTTACCAAATCCGGGTAACAAGTAACGCCGTCTTTATTATAAGCATAATTTACGGTAACTACATTTGAATCCGTTTCATAGTAGTTTTCTTGCATATTTTTTATGCCCATACTATCAAGATGTTTTTTACCTATAGATATGGCTTCTTTGATATCAATAGCTCTGTTTGAATTTTCATCCGGAAGATAATTACTGTTGACAGTTATTATTTTGCCGCCGCTTTTACTTACATAAACATAATAAGAAACATCATTTAAGTTATATTTGTAAACATAACATTCGATATTGCTGTTATCGAAAGAATCATAACTTACTTCGGCTTTAGAGCCTATATATTTCCTTACAGTTTCAAGACCTTCTTCTTTGGTAATATTTTTACTGCCTACTTTTATCTTTTCATCGGTCTTTATAGAATCCGAGAAAGGTCCGTCGAATATTAATGTAGGATATTCATTGATTTCTTCATTGGTAGCTTTAAAACTGTTATCTATCTTTGTACTTGTATCAGCCATAAATACATTGCTGTTCTTTATCCAGTTGTATCCGTCTTTACTGTATCTGATCTCATTATTCATTTCATCTAAGCTTTTAAATATTTTATCACTGGCAGTATATATATTCTTGATATCGTATTTATTTTCAGACGTTATTTTTTTGTTTGATGTTATTAAAGAATAATAATAGTTTGTGGTCTTATTTAAAAATTTACTGGCTTCAACCACTGCAGAATGGTTTATAGGAAGAGAGTTGATATTTTCATTTATTGATAGATTCAGTCCATACAAATTAACTAATTCTTTTTTTATGAATTTATCATCATTACTCACAGAAAGCTTTGATAGTCTGGAGTTCATCTGTTCAAAGATTTCTAAAAGCGAAGACAGGCTCTTTTCATAATTATTGGTAACAGTAGTCTCCAAGCTCCCGCTTGCTTTGGTTCCGGTATAAGAAAACACACCTAAAGTAACTACAACTACAAGTAAAAATCCGATTAATATATTTTTCTTCATTTCTTCACCTACTTACAAAATACATGATTGCCTATCGTTCTTATGATAGGTCTGGTTCTGATCCATTTATTGGTCGCAGTCTTTGGATTGTAATAATAAATCGCTCCTCCCGAAGGGTCCCAGCCGTTCATTGCATCTTTTGCAGCTTTTACACAAGAAGCATTCGGCGATAGATTTACTTGTCCGTCTGCAACGGCATCAAAGGCACCGTTTTGATAAACAACACCGCTCACACTGTTTGGGAAAGATGAAGACTTGACACGATTCAATATAACCGCGGCAACGGCGACCTGACCTTCATAAGGCTCTCCTCTTGCTTCACCGTTAACGGCTCTCGCAATCAAATTGATATCATTTGAATTGGTAGATGACGAAGACGAACCCGTGGAAGTACTGCTGGAAGATGAAAGTAAATTATATAATCCCATCTTTTCCAAAGTACTCTTTCCTGCTTTCCCGTCCTGCGTAAGTCCGTTTTTCTTTTGGAAATACTTAACGGCTTTTTCCGTAGCCGCACCAAATTTCCCGTCGACACTTCCGTCGTAATATCCCCATCTTTTTAATTTTTCCTGTACAGGCTTAACATGTGCGGCAGGCGAACCGTAATAAACATAATTCGCAGCATAAATATTAACTAAAATAATACTTGCACTGAAAGCTATACAAACTAAAAATAAAATAATCTTACTTTTCTTTTTCATATTTTCTCCTTACTCAGCATAATTTTGTAAAACTGTATATAACTTATCTTTTCCTTCAACAACAATACCTTCTTTTATCTCTTTTATGGTATCACTGTCAAGAAGTTCAAGAGGCGTTTCGGTTACCTCAATCAGTTTTTCTTTTCCGTCATTATCATATTCATATACCGCTATGAATTCATCTTCGTTATCCTTAAGAGCAGTGATTTTATAATAACCCTTTGGATAAGAGTCTATATCTTTGATAAGAACTACGTTATCGGCAGAAAAACTCTCTATGGTATAACTTTCATACTTAGCCCCAAACTCTTCTTCGCCAAGTCCGACTTTATCCGAGTCGATCATTGATGTTTCTTCCTTTATACTTTGAGTCTTTGTATAATACCTCTTAAAAGTAACTTTCGTATTTTCTGTGGTTCTTGCTTTTTGAACAGAACTTTTCACATCGTCGTATTCATTACTCTTAGTCTCGGCTTTTGGATCACTGTCATGCTCCATAGAACAGGCTGCCAACGTGACACTTAACCCCATACACATAACGCATATAAGTATAGGCAAATTCTTTTTATTAAAAATCTTTTCTTTCAAATATTTTAAGTTTAAATTCTTCATAATCACATTACTTCCTTTGTGGATATTTGATTATTTCATATTTTAACCATATTGGGAAATTTTATACACATAGATATCTTGAATGAAAAACTATATACAAAGTAAATAAATTATTAACTTAAATAAGGAAACTAAACATTTAAGAAATAAATAATATTAAAAGTTATTTTGAAATAAAAAAGAGCCTTAATTAAGACTCTTTGATTTTATAATATATATATTTTTTTAATTATCCTTCGTAATCATTAGGGAATTCCGCATTATGATATACATCCTGAACATCATCGTTATCTTCGAACATCTCAAGCATTTTTTCAAATTTCTTGATTTGTGCTTCATCTTCAAGCTTGGTATAGTTACTTGGAACCATTTCAACACCGGCAGAAGCGGTTTTAATCCCATTTTCCTCCAAAGCATCACAAACTTTTGAAAAAGTTTCAGGTGTGGTTGTAATTTCAAACCCGTCATCACTAACGTCGAAATCTTCTGCACCGCTGTCTAAAGCAATCATCATAAGTTCTTCTTCATCTACATTTCCGTCATTATCTACAAGTATAGTACCTTTTTTTTCAAACATGAAAGAAACACATCCGCTTGTTCCTAAGTTTCCGCCGTTCTTATCAAAGTAATATCTGACATCTCCGGCAGTCCTGTTTTTATTATCTGTAAGAGCTTCTACTATGACTGCAACGCCCCCGATACCGTAACCTTCGTAAGTAATTTCTTCGAATACACTGTTACCGAGTTCTCCGGCACCTTTTTTTATAGCTCTGTCGATGTTATCGTTAGGCATATTATTAGATTTAGCCTTTGCAATAGCATCTTTAAGCTTAGCATTTAGGTCAGGGTCTGCTCCCCCTTCTCTTGCTGCCACGGCGATCAGTTTCGCCATTTTTGTATATATTTTACCTTTTTGAGCGTCTGTTTTCGCTTTTTTATGTTTAATTGTTGACCATTTTGAATGTCCTGACATATTATCCCTCCGTAAATTTACTGCCATATATTATATCATAAAGTATTGGTTTATTCAATAAATTAGGATATAGTTATATCGATTTCCAGCATCTTATCATTATTTTTAGTTCCATTAGGTATTTTGAAAGAAAATCACTTCCTTTAAAATCAAAACAACAATAAACTTTATATATTTATCATCTTAACTAAATTTATTAAAACAAACTTGAGAATTTCCTTTAAATAATTTTTCCACTAAGCTTTTATCATAATATCAAGATTAATACTTTCCTCCTATATATCCTTATATTTTTTACTTTCAAAATTAAGGATAAAAGGGTTATAACCATATGTTAATAATAAATCCTTCATATCAAAAAAACTTACATTATCTCAAAGTCATATATAATTAACCGCTCTTTTTCAAGCCATAAGTTCAATACATTTACACTCTCCATTACTTAATATAATTCCCATGATTATAAAGAAATAAATATTTATAAAGTTTATAAATAATACATTACTCAAAATAATTACAGTTGTATTATTATAAACTCTAATATTTTCAATTATTTTCTTTTTTCTATTATCTTATATTTAATCAAAACAAAATAAAAGGAATAAGCTTAGCTTATTCCTTATTATCTAAAATATCAAGTTCAAACCAGAATGTACTTCCTTCTCCGATTTTACTCTTAACTCCGAACTCAGCAGAGTGTCTTAACAGTATCGTCTTAACAATGGAAAGACCAAGACCGCTTCCGACAATAGACCTTTTATGAGTCTTATCTATCTTATAGTATCTTTGCCAAATATCAGGAAGCTTATCTTCCGCAATCCCTTCCCCGGTATCGATTATTTCGATTTTTACTTTTCCCTCATTAACTATTTGATTTATAGTTATAAGTTTATCATCACCGGTATAGTTGATTGCATTTGTAAGAAGATTATATATAACTTGAGATATTTGAAGTTCATCCGCATTTACCATAATATCTTTATCGTGATTGAATACAATGTTATAATCGGTAAATGTTGAAAATCTATCTATAATTTCTCCGATTTCCTTGGTCAAACTAAATTCTTTCTTATTTAGCTCTATCGCCCCTGATTCATACTTAGCAAAATCCAATGTATCATTAACTAAACTATTTAACCTTTTCGCCTCGTCTATAATGGTTTGGATATTTTCTGCTTCAGCCTGTTCCGGATAATCCCTTATCATTTCACTGTATCCGATTATCATGGTAAGAGGAGTCCTAAGGTCATGAGATACATTTGCAATAAGTTCTCTTCTGTACTCTTCATTCTTATCGATTTCAACTGCCGCATAATTCAACGTATTTACAAGTTCGTTGATTTCTTTATAGCCTCCATCGAAATCTTCCGGTTCATATTCCCCTTTTGCCAGCTTTTTCGCCTTTTTCGTTACTTTCTCTATAGGAGAAGCAATTTTCTTTGAAATAGCAAAGGCAAGAAGTCCGGCAAGAATAACCAAAATTAACGTAATCCATAAAAGCTGTTCTCTCAGAGTACTTACCGTAGCGTCAATAGGCGAAATATTAGAATCCAGCATCATTACATAGAAGCTGTCTCCCACATTCACTATTCTCGTATACACTATACTTTCAGGCTTTGAAAAAATTATATTACCAAATCTATATTCCTTATCGTCTCTTCTTAAAGCCGACTTTTCCAAATACTCTCCGCCGTTTTCCATAGCTTTGTTAATATAATAATTTATACCTTCGGCGGATAACTTATGAATGGTACACCGTGGTGTAGTCTTAATAGAAAAAACATTATTTCCCGCGCTGTCCATTATCAAGACACAAAAATCTTTGGACATAGCAATTTGTTCAATATAATCGTCGTTAAAATTCTGAACGATTTTATTGGCTGAGGATTTAATTTCTCTGGTCTTAATCAATTTATAAGAGGTGCCCAAAAACACTATCTGAAACAGCCATAGTAGTATAAGTGCTACGGCTATAAAGATAGCAAAGAATTTAAACATCTCAAATTTAAGACTTAAATCATTCTTCTTTTTCAAATCTATAACCTACTCCTCTTAGAGTAACGATCCTATTGGAATAAGGACCTAAATTTTTTCTGAGTAGTTTGATATGAGTATCTAAAGTTCTGTCGTCTCCGTAATAATCATATCCCCAAACTGTTGAAATAATTTTTTCTCTGGATAAGGCTATTCCCTGATTTTCTATTAAAAATGTCAGTAAGTCATATTCTTTTGGAGTTAAACTAACGATATTACCGTCTATCCTTAAAATCCTTGCGGCAAGATCAATGTTTATCCCGTCGATATTTATTATATTTTCTTTATCTTTATCCGATTTATTTTGAGTCCTTTTAAGTATTGCCTCTACTCTCATCATCAATTCTTTGGGAGAAAAAGGTTTTACGACATAGTCATCCGCACCGACCTCAAATCCATGTATCCTGTCGTATTCTTCTCCTCTTGCGGATAACATAATAACAGGAGTATCTTTAGTTTTTCTTATTTCTCTTACGGCAGAAAATCCGTCGAGTTCCGGCATCATAATATCCATTACTATGATATCGAAATCTTCGACCTTGCATATTTCAATGGCTTTCATCCCGTCGTTGACTTCAACGGTATCATACCCCTCGAAAGTAGCGTATTTATTTATAAGTTCTGCAATCTTAGGTTCATCATCAACAATTAATATTCTTGGCATAATTACCTCCTATTTTTATATATTATACCACAAATTTATCCTATATACTAATATTACCGGTGCCAAAGCACCGGTAATATTAGATTACATATTTTTAAAAGAGGGAATTGTTCGTTGTACAAGTACAACTCACTATCCATAAGCATTTTGCTTACAATGTAATATTACCAAAGGTTTGTGTATTTTCTGTGAAGCACTTTTGAATTGTTCCTGTTTTATTATACTACTTTTTTTCACTTAATTTGTATTCCACACTACCCTCACTCATACCGTTTGATACGGTTACTTTGATTTTATCGCCTACTTTTAACTTTTTGATAACTGATTTAAAGTCACTTGCACTTTCAACTTTAGTACCGTTTACCGACTTAACGATGTAACCTGACTTTAATCCAGCCTTTTCAGCATTTGAACCATCCGCTACACTGTAAATATAAACTCCCAGTTCATTTACACTATACTGTCTTGCGGTATTTTCATCAAGTATATCTATTAAGGTAAGTCCACTTGTAACTCTTCCTTTTACATATCCGTAGTCCATTATCTGCTCGATCACATTTTTAGCTGTATCAATAGGGATTGCAAATCCTATACCTTCAACATTGTTTCCAGCGGCTTTTGCATTTACAACACCAACCAACAATCCGTTTTTATCAAACAGTCCTCCGCCGGAGTTACCTGAGTTTATGGAAGCATTCGTTTGAATAAGGTTCATTGTTTCATTTTCAATCGTTACTTCTCTGCTTAATGCAGACACGATACCATTTGTTACTGTACCGGAAAGTTCACCCAAAGGATTTCCTATGGCAACTATTTCATCGCCTACTTCAAGTGTGGATGATTTTCCGAAAGCAGCACTCTTAAGACCCTTTGCTTCTATCTTTATTACCGCTATATCCGTTTCACTGTCCGTACCTACAAGTTTAGCTGTGTAGCTTTTTTCATCGGCGGTCTTAACGGTTATCTTACTTGCCCCGTCAACAACGTGATTATTTGTCACTATATATCCGTCAGTCGTAACTATAACGCCGCTTCCAGCTGATTTTGAAGTTGAATTACCGTTATCATATAAAGGATTTACTTGTGATTGGCTCTGACTTTCACACTCTATGGAAACAACACTGTTCTTAACGGATTTTACTACGTTTGAAACATTCATGTTACCGCCGTCAGTTGAAGTGGTTGAAGCTACGGGGATACTTGTCGTTGTGACCCCGTCGGCTTTATTGGAGCCTAAAAATTTATTTGCCGCAAATCCTCCCACAAATCCGAGGACTGTGGAGGTTATCATCATAGCCGCTACTATCAAAGCAAAAATCGCAGTCCTTCTCTTTTTATCTGATTTATTTACATTATCTATATTATTATCCATGATTATGTCCTCCTCGTTTCTTTACATAAAGTATATGCTTGATATGTGAAAAACCTATGAAGGAGGTATGAATTGGTATTAAACCTTTATGAACTAATTTTTGAAAAATAAACAATAAAAAGGCTTTAATTTTTTCACTGTACTGTCACATAAAAAAGAACAAATAATAATTTGTCCTTTTTTTTCACGCTTAAGATATATAAAAATCCATTATAAGCATAACTATAAACCCAACGAGTAAGGAATAAGTAGCGTATTTTTCAAATCCGTGAGAATGTGTCTCGGGTATCATTTCATCACTTATTATATAAAGCATAGTCCCGCCCGCAAACGCGAGCAAAAAAGGAAGCACCGTACCTGATATATCAGCGAGGAAATAACCTATAAAAGTCCCGATGACTTCTATTACTCCCGTCAAAGAAGCGATAATAAGAGTCCTCTTTTTACTTACTCCGCTGAGTAACATAGGAGATATTATGACCATACCCTCGGGGATATTTTGAAGAGCGATACCAATGGCAACTATCATCGCATTTCCTATATTATCGCTTCCGAACCCCACTCCCGCAGCCATTCCTTCGGGAAGGTTATGAATAGCTATTGCAAGAACAAATAACATAACTTTATTTATCTTTGAATTCCCGCTGTGTTTTTCCCTGTCCATTCCGGTGAGCCTATGAAGATGAGGTGTGAGCTTATCCGCAAAATCCAGAAATAATGCACCGATCAGAATACCAAGTACACTTATCCATACACCATGATTCCCTCCGCTTTCGATAGAGGGGATAATAAGTCCTATCATACTTGCCGCAAGCATTATACCCGCAGCAAAACCGAGGACCACATCACTGAATTTATGAGAAATACCTTTGAATAAAAATCCTATTAAAGCTCCCACAACGGTCGCACCGCCTACACCGAGAGCTGTTATTTTGACAAGGTTCATACTATCATCCTTTACAAATTATTTAGCTATGCGTGAGGTATGTTTGTAAATTCAGAGATTTCTCTGTTTATAGTGCATAAATCATCTACGTTCATATCATGAATATCATCATGTCCTGTTATCCTGGCAAAAGTCTTAATTTCTTCCAAAGAGCAATTCAAGAAATTGGCAACTCTCTTACTGCTTTTATCTATTTTAAGTCTTTTCCTGAGTTCAGGATCTTGGGTAGCAATGCCTAGAGGACAGTTACCGCTTCCGCAAATCCTATACTGCTGACAGGCTGCCGCCATTAATCCGGCAGAAGCTATAGCAACCGCATCTGCACCCATTGCAATTGCCTTTGCAAAATCGGAAGATACTCTAAGTCCTCCGGTAATGACAAGTTCCATATCGGATTTTACACTGTCAAGATATTTTCTCGCTCTATATAAAGCATAAATAGTCGGAACGCTTGTAGAATCTCTTACTATTCTCGGGCTTGCTCCCGTTGCACCGCCTCTTCCGTCAATAGTTACAAAATCAGCTCCCGCATAAACTATGTATTCCAAATCCCTTTCGATTCTTCCCGCAGCAATTTTTATACCTATAGGTCTTCCGTCAGACCTTGTCCTAAGTTCATCGACAAGATTTTTCAAATCCTCTTTTGTATTTATCCCCTCAAATTTGGAAGGACTTATTATATCTTTACCAAGAGGCTTGTTTCTTACTTTGGCAATTTCTGGAGTAACTTTTCCTCCAGGGAGATGTCCGCCCATTCCGGGTTTGGTCCCCTGACCTATTTTTATTTCAATCGCATCTGCATTTTTTAAATTTTCATCGGTCACACTATATTTATTTGGAACATATTCAAAAATATACTTATCCGCCGCTTCCATTTCTTCTTTTAATATCCCGCCTTCTCCGGAACACATGGCACTTTTCGCCATAGCACTTCCTTTGGAAAGAGCAACTTTGATTTCCTTTGACAGTGCTCCAAATGACATATGAGAAATATACACAGGATTATTCAAAATCATAGGTCTTTTCGCATTTTTCCCTATTACGGTAGTCGTTCTGACGAAATCATGCTCATCTAAAGGCATGGGATTAAGCTGTGCACCTAAAAACAATATATCATCAAAGCCCGGCATATTCATTTTCGTTCCCATTGCTTCAATAATAGGCTTCCCGCTTACTGCCATTTCATGAATTTGAGCCATATACCTACAAGTATCATCCGTTCTTTTGAATTCACTTTCGTATTCGAGAGAATCACTTTTTACATTATACATTTTTTTGTTTTTTTCTTTGACTTTTTTATTATCTTTTTCATTTATATTTTCTTCAACTTTGACAAATACGCTGGCTGGATGTTTACAAACGGGACACTCTTTTAATTCACTGAAGGGTTTACCTTCTTTTTCTTCGTCGTAAATATAACCGCAAACGCTGCATTTATAAACCATGATAATCCTCCTTTATTATTTTTTATCTACATCTTTTTGACAATTTTGACAAATACCCTCGAATACAAGATTGTGATTTAATATTTTATACCCGCTGCCCTTTTCGACTTCTTTATCTATATCCTTTACGAACTCAATTTCCACGTTTTTTATTTCACCGCATTCTCTGCATTTTATATGATAGTGCCCCGTCGTCTTATAATCGTACAAATCAGGCATATCAGGCATTCTGAGTCGATTTAAATGTCCTAAAGACGCTAGATTGTTTAAAACCCTGAATACGGTTGCTCTGCTTATTGTAGAGTGTTTTTCATGTACCTTTTCATATACTTCCTGTGCGGAAGGATGTTCTTTCATAGATTTTAATGTATTAAATATTATTTTCTTTTGAATCGTATTTCTGGTATTTTCCATTATTATATACTCCCATTATATTGTAAAACGTTTAAAATAGCAATTATTCTTATTATCAAAAAAAGAGAAAGATAATTTCTTCCTCTCTATGATATTATATTGAAAGGTTTTATTCAATCCTATTTTATTTGATAACTTTGATTTTAATGATATAAGTAATTAATAATTATCATTTTAGTAAATTATGTATTAAAAAAGAAAATTTATATTATCGATATTGATTCCTAGTACAAAAAAAGATGAAAAAATTTAAATGTTTTATATATTTAGGTGTATCGACTTCATCTTAAAAACTCATTTATACTATTTTAAGATTGATTTTAATCGTTTTTAAACTATCGTTAAAATAAAAAAGACTGCTGAAAATGCAGTCTTTTTTTTGATTATTTTTTATCTTGTATTCCCGAGCAGTGTCCGCAGTGACTGCAGTCATTACCGCATCCGATGCTGCTTCCGTTTTTATGACTTTTAAATAATGATTTTATAGCAATATATCCAACTGCCAAAAGTATTAATGTTATTATTATCGTTGCCATATTATTTAAAATGAAGTTAAGCATTTAAAAGCGCCTCTTTTCCTGATAAGTCATATTTTTCGCTATATGGTTTAAAAAGGAGGTAAATAAAACCTATAACAACTAAGAAAGCCACAGCGGTAAGTATAGTAAAACCATGACCTGTTACGAACATTCCTATCTGATATATCGATAAAGCTGTGCAGTAAGCAAGCAGACATTGATATATAACAGCAAATAATGTCCATTTTCCGTTACCGAATTCTCTGTGCATTGCACCGATTGCGGCAAAGCAGGGAGCCGATAATAAGTTGAATGCTAAGAATGCATATGCTGCAAGCGGGGTGAATACAGCGGCAACATTAGTCCAAATTTCTGCACCGTCCTCTGCTACTTCAGCAAATCCGTAAAGGATACCGAAAGTACCAACGACATTTTCTTTGGCTATCAAACCCGTTACGGTAGCAACAGCAGCTTTCCAGTCTCCAAATCCGAGAGGAGCAAATAAAGGCGCTATTAAGCTTCCGATTGATTTAAGTAAACTGTTGTCCATTTCCACCATTCCGAAAGAACCGTTTTCGAAGCCGAAACTTTGTAAGAACCAAATAAGTGCACAAGCAAGGAAAATGATAGTTCCTGCTTTTTTAACGAAAGATTTAGCTCTGTCCCACATATGGATAAGTACACTTTTTGCACCCGGTATATGATATGCGGGAAGCTCCATTACAAACGGAGCAGGGTCACCTGCAAAACGTCTCGTCTTTTTAAGGATTATTCCCGAGCATACTATTGCGGCAATACCAAGGAAATAAGCCGAAGGACCTACCCAGGTCGCTCCCGGGAATAATGCCCCTGCAATCAAAGAGATAATAGGGAGTTTCGCAGAACAAGGTACGAAAGTAGTAGTCATTATCGTGATTTTTCTGTCTCTTTCGTTTTCTATAGTCCTGCTTGCCATAACTCCGGGAACTCCACAGCCTGTACCTATAAGCATAGGAATAAAAGATTTTCCTGAAAGACCGAACTTTCTAAAGATCCTATCCATGATAAATGCAACACGAGCCATGTATCCGCAGTCTTCCAAGATCGCTAAACATAAAAACAATACCAACATTTGAGGAAGGAAGCCAAGTACGGCACCTACACCGCCTACGATACCGTCAAGTATCAATGATTGCAGCCACTGTGCAGCACCTACACTGGCTAAGAAGTTGCCGATCACACCGGGGATACCGTTTTCTCCGAATAAAACATCGTTTACCCAATCAGTTCCGGCAGTACCGACTGTTGAAATAGATATGTAGTAGACTAAGTACATAACTATCGCAAATATAGGAATAGCTAAAATCCTGTTTGTAATTATCCTATCAATTTTATCGGAAGTACTCATTAGAGTATTATTTCTCTTTTTAAAGCAACTGTCGATTATACTTGTAATATATGTATATCTTTCGTTTGTTATGATACTTTCACTGTCATCATCAAATTCATTTTCGGATTTTTCGATAATAGTTTCAATACTCTTTTTATCTTCTTTACTCAAAGTAATAGTTTCTAAAACTTTTTCATCTCTTTCGTAAAGCTTTATGCTATACCAGTGAAGTAAATCTTCTTTTACCTTACCTTTTATAATTTCTTTGATTTCACTCAAAGAGCCTTCTACTTTTACATCAAAAGTATGTTTTATATCTATCTTTTTCTTTTCAATGCTCACTTTTTTAGCTTCTGTAATAAGATTTTTTGTTCCTGCTCCTTTCAGAGCAGATATTTCAACAACTTTACATCCTATTTGTTCTTCAAGCTTTTTAGTATTTATAATTTCTCCCTTTTTCTTGATGATATCCATCATATTAAGAGCGATAATAACGGGAATACCAAGTTCAACAAGCTGTGTCGTCAAATATAAGTTTCTTTCCAAGTTCGTTGCGTCAACGATATTTATTATTGCATCAGGCTTTTCATTGATTAAGAAATTCCTTGATACTACTTCTTCAAGAGTATATGGAGAAAGCGAATATATTCCCGGTAAATCCACCAAATGAATATCCTTATCTCCTTTAACTCTGCCTTCTTTTTTTTCTACCGTAACACCGGGCCAATTGCCGACGTATTGACTGGCTCCGGTCAAATCGTTAAATAACGTGGTTTTTCCCGAGTTAGGGTTCCCTGCAAGTGCTAATTTTATCATAATCTAACTACTCCTTACTTTATTTTTGTTAGTTATAGCTAACATACATCTTAAAAATTAACAGAGTATAGCTCTGTCTAAATAACCTTATTCTACTTCTATCATTTTAGCGTCAGCTTTCCTGAGACTAAGTTCATAACCCCTTATCTTTACTTCTATAGGATCTCCTAAAGGAGCCACTTTTCTAATAAAGATCTCGCTGCCTTTTGTAATACCCATATCCATAATTCTTCTTTTAACCGCACCCTCACCGTGCAGCTTTTTTACTTTTACGGTCGAACCGCATTTTGAAGTATTTAATGCTTTCATATTAAATTTCCTTTCTTGCGTATAATTTAAAATAAATATAAAAACGTTTAAACCAATTAAAACATTTGGTTTAAATATATAATAAAAGCATTTTTATTTAAAAGCCCTTATTAACGGGATTATCGTGTTTGCAATAATAAAATCATTACAAACTTTAAAACAAATTTATTTAAAGAAATCAACCATAATTCTATTTAATGGTATTAAAAATTTAAAAAACTTTTATAAATAAATATTTGCTACATCATCATAAACAGCAGTAATTACAATATCTGTAAACAAGCATTTTATAATTACATGATTTAAAGTTCTGTTTCTCTCATTGACTATTCATAAATACTGCTGTCCAATATAGTTAAAATTTACATTTACAAAATTGATTTTTACCAATTCTAATCTGTATTTATTAATTATAGCACCTATTTTCTAACATTTATATTTTTACAGCTAGTTTAAAATTAACGCTTTACATCGCATTTATTTACTAGCAGTGCATATAAATCTAAAAATATTTACAATAATGTAAACAAGTTTTATTTATAATTTACATTGCTTTTATTACTCGCAGTGCCCATTCGCAAAACTAAAAGTTTTGCTCATAAGGGCTGTCGCCCTATAAAATCTCAAACATTTATATTTTTACAAGATAGTTAAGAATATAATTCGCTACCTCGCTTTTAATTTACTCGCAGTGCCTATTCGTGAAGTCTGCGACTTCCCTCATAGGGGACGAGCCTATAAATCTAAAAATATTTACAATAATGTAAACAAGTTTTTTATACTTCACACTGCTTTTATTACTCGCAGTGCCTATTCGCAAAACTAAAAGTTTTGCTCATAAGGGCTGTCGCCCTATAAAATCTCAAACATTTATATTTTTACAAGATAG
>NZ_JANJZK010000029.1 GCF_024623185.1 Anaerofustis stercorihominis | reverse complement strand
CTTCCGCTCAAGCCGCGGAGGCTTAAGGCGACTGGATTCCCTCAGAAAATCTACCCGATTTTCTGGGAACAGTCGCCATCCCCGCCACTAATGTATTAAAATGGGCTGGGGATTTTAATTTAAAGGACTTTATTTTGTTAAGAATATTACTTATTATTTGTTTGAAAAAATAATAAGTCAAAATCTTTGTTAGATTTTTGAAACGACCGCTGTCTTGCTTCAAATGTAACGAAATGGGGCTGGGGATTTTGATTTAAAGCACTTAAACTTAATGAAAGATTTATCTTTGAATATTCTGAAACGGTCATTGTATTTAATTTAAATTTTTATATGGAAAAATCCTATTTCATATAAAAAATAATGTCAGAATTTTTATAATGTAAATTTCTATAGTTTAATATACGATTTTTTATAAAAGATACCTTTGTAAATACGGAGGTATTTTTTTGTTATAATAAAAAATTAGGGAAAAATATTTATAGGATTGTTTATTAATTTAAATAAATAACAATAATATCTATATGACATAAAATTAAAGTGTTTTATAATTTTCTTTAAATTCAAGATGATAAACTTTGATTTGTCTTATAGAAAATATTAGATAGGAGATATGATGAGAAAGGTAGTTTTATTTATAGCAATGAGCCTTGACGGTTATATTGCAGATAAAGAGGGAAAAGTTGACTGGCTTCAAGGGGTAAAAGAAAATGAAGACGATATGATAAGTTATAATGAATTCATAAAAGATATGGATACGGTGATAATGGGGTGGAATACTTATGAGCAAATAGTAAGTGAGCTTTCAAAAGATAGTTGGGTTTATGAAGATTTTATGAGCTATGTCATCACTCACAGACAAATGAAAGATAAGGCTTGTATCAAATTTGTAAATGATGATGTTTGCAGTCTTATAAAAGAACTGAAGATGAAAAACGGAAAAGATATCTGGATATGCGGTGGGGCAAATATCGTATCTCAGCTAATGAAAGAAGATTTGATCGATAGGTATCATATATCCGTAATCCCGACGATTTTGGGTGATGGAATAAAGCTATTTGAAAAAAATAAAAATGAAATCAAATTAAAACTCATTGAAACAAAAACTTATAACGGTATAGTGGATTTGATTTATGAGCTTCGTTAAATATTTATTCATAAATCGCTTTAAAAAGTGTATAGGGAAAATATACTCCTTATATAATAAGGTCGATTTTTAGGAAACCTTATTTCTAAATAAAAAATTTTTTCGTTTATTTTATTAATAATTTTATATATGGCGACTTATTTATGTTTTTTGTATATTTAAAAACCACTATATTTGATTTTTATATCGTTAATCTAACTTGCAAAGTTTGGTTTGTTTATCTCATAGTTTTGAGTATTAAGAAATATGAATTTAGTATCATTATAATCAAATTTTTTATGGGATGATTTATATATATATTAAAATATATAAGACATTTGGGTGTCACTCTGCCATAAATTTTAAGTGTTTTTTTGGGGTAAAAAAAGTATAAAAGAAAAGTAAATTCTCCCATATATGAGGGTAAATATGGCAGTTTATGGTATAATATTAAAGACGTATTTATGATATCATAAATATATGATTTCCCTTATGATAAGGGGAGGAAAGCTTTTGATATAGGGTATATACATCATAATGGAAGTCAAAAGTATTAAAATGAAATTTTTTTGAAGTGTCAAAACACAGCGATATTGTTCATTTTGATAGACATTGGGAGATTGATTTGAAAAACAAAGATTTGGATTTATTTATTACTTTCGCCAACATAGGTGCTTTTACCTTCGGCGGAGGATATGCAATGATACCTCTTCTTCAAAAAGAAGTTGTAGAGAAGAAAAAATGGATAGATGAAAACGAGATGCTTGATATAACAGCGATATCTCAAAGTACCCCGGGACCGCTTGCGATAAACTGTGCTACCTTTGTCGGATATAAGATAGGGGGAGTATGGGGATCTATACTTGCTACTCTCGGCGTCGTTATCCCTTCTTTTTTTATAATAATCGGAGTTTCTATTATTTTTAATATGTTTAAAGATAATATCATCGTAAACAACGTCTTTGCGGGAGTAAAAGCGGGAGTCATCGTTCTGATTTTGGAAGCTGCTTTAAAGCTTGGGAAACCGATAAAGAAAGATTATTTCAATATGATACTGCTTTTCGGCTCTCTTCTGATAACCGCATTTACAAGTATAAACGTTATTTATGTACTTATCGTCTGTGCACTTCTCGGAGTGATATTTCATGGATTTAATATCATCAAGGGAGGCGATATGTAATGGTAATGGAATTATTTATAGTTTTCTTTAAAATAGGGCTGTTCACTTTCGGCGGAGGATATGCAATGATACCTCTTATAAAGACCGAGGTCCTTTCACATGGGTGGGCGACCGTGGGGGAAATCATTGATTTTATTGGTATAAGCGAATCCACTCCCGGACCTTTTGCGATAAATATAGCTACATTCATCGGTTTCGACCACAGCAGTCTTATAGGAGCGTTCAGTGCCACTTTGGGGGTAGTCCTCCCGTCCTTTGTAATAATTATCCTAATAAGTAAATTCTTTTTTAATTTTCAGGATAACAAATATGTTCAGGCAGTGCTTGCGGGGCTTAGACCAGCAGTGGTTGGAACGATAGCCGCATCTGCAATGACGATTTTTGCTTCGGTATTTATCCTAAAGGGAAAACTCACAAATTACACCGGGCTGATAATTTTAGCCGTAGTGCTTTTATTAAAACTGAAGTTCAAGGATATGCACCCTATCGTCCTTATAATAATATCCGGGTTTCTGGGATATTTGTTTTACGGTCCGCTGGCGGGGATAATGATGTAAAGGTGCTTCGTACTGTATAAGGAAAGTTTATGATAACTGACAGTACTGATAGTAAATAACTGCTGTTGATTTAAATTGAAGAAAAATATAAAGATATCTTGATTTAGTTAATATATAGTTATTATATTTTTAAGAAGCGGTTAATCTATTTTTAAATTTAACATGTATTGATATATTAAAGAAAATGCACAAATCCCATAAGGTAAAATTGTGTATTCTCTTTTTTTAATATTATAATACTTTGCAATTCATCAGTCAGTCATATGAACTTTAAAATTTTATGTTTTATAAATATAAAATATTATTTAAAACTCCTTATAAACTTCTTAATAAAAATTATTATCAAAATCAGAGACAATAAAATACAAACGAGGACGATGATGTCTTCGTAAATATATGAAATATCCAGTCCTTTCATTATAAAATCGATAACTTCTTTCATATACTGCCTCATAATTTGTCGAAAAATGTCTTTCTTATCTTTAACCTACCATATAAATATGAAATAACTGTGATATATCAATTAAAAATTTATTAATTGTTTTTATTGTTCATAAACAGCAAATTTAGATATTGGATATTGTTTTTCATTTCTTAATAAAATGGAATGGATATATCTTTTACGGTTACTTATCATTTTTGCTTTTTTTTATTTTACGTAGTATAATTATTCTATAAATAACGGATATGACTTTTAAGTGTAAGGAGAAAATATATGAAAATCATTGTTGTTGCGGGAATGCTTGCTGCGGGAAAGAGTGTGGCTTTAAGATTTTTTCAGGACAGGGGATTTTACTGCGTGGATAATCTTCCGCCTAAGCTCATAGATACTTTCATTGATCTTTTGGATAAGAGCGAACCCAAAACCGAAAATATAGCAATAGTTCTTGATGCCAGGGGAAGTGCTTTCTTCGATGATATAGATGAAATTTTGGATAACCTCAAAAATGAAAGAGGTGCGGACATTTTGTATATAGATGCCGACGATGACGTTTTGATTTCAAGGTATAAGAAGAACAGAAGGAAGCACCTTATATCGGGAAATGACAGGATAGAAGTTGCCATAAAAAAAGAAAGAAAATCAATGGAAGAGGTTAAGAAGAGGGCAGACCTAATAATAGATACTTCCAAATTATTAGAGAGAGATTTTGAAAAGATACTTCATGACTGCTACGGAAAGATAGGAACAGTATCATCTCAGTTCAGTATCAATATAAGTTCATTCGGATTTAAATATGGGATACTGCACGATGCGGATATAGTCTACGACGTAAGGTTTCTCCCAAATCCTTTTTATATAAAGGATCTAAAGCCTCTTACGGGGAAAAATAAGGAAGTGTCCGATTATGTGTTTTCCTTTGATGAAAGCAAAGAATTCATGGATAAGCTGGAGGACATAATCGCTTTTACTATCCCATATTATATTAAAGAAGGGAAAGCTCAGCTTGTAATAGGTATAGGCTGTACAGGCGGAAGACACCGTTCTGTGGCAATAGCCGGCGAACTGGCTAAAAGGATAGAGGAAAAAGGATATATCGTAACGGAAGAGCACAGAGATATAAGCAAAGATAACTATCAGTATTAAGCAGGTGATATTATGAAATTCAAAGATAAAAATATCGTTATAATCGGCGGGGGGACCGGCAACAGTGTTCTTTTGAAGGAGTTTAAAAAGCATACCGACAACATAACCGCTATCGTCACCGTTTCCGATGACGGCGGGAGCACGGGTAAGCTTCGTAAAGACCTCGGTATTTTGGCGGTAGGGGATATCCGTAACTGTATAACAGCACTTGCCGAAGACGAATCTACCATGACGGAGCTGATGGAGTATCGTTTTACTAAGGGCGCACTGAAGAAACATTCCTTCGGGAACTTGTTTTTGGCGGCGCTCAATGAAATAAGCGAAAGTTTCCCAAAGGCGATAAAGGATATAAGCGATGTTTTGGCAATCAAGGGAGAAGTTGTGGCTGTATCGAAGAATGATGATATAACGCTTTGTGCACTTCTTGACAATACTGCCGTCGTGAACGGAGAGTCCAAGATACCCAAGCAGGCTGTTAAAATGCATTCCAAGATAAAAAAGGTATTCATGACTCCTACAGATGCGAAGGTGAATGATTATGCGGTAGAAAAAATAGAGAATGCGGATATAATCATTTTAAGCCCGGGAAGTCTTTATACTTCCATAATCCCTAATTTGCTCATAAAAGATATCCCTTATGCCATTGATAAGAATAAAAAGGCTAAGAAATATTTTATAGCAAATATAATGACCCAGCACGGGGAGACGGACGGTTTTGACGTGTGGAAGCATGTCACGGAAATAGAAAAGCATATCCCGAGAGGGTGTAAAGTATTTAATGAAGTGATTTACAGTACTACGGTACTGGATAAAGAAGTGATAAAAAGATATAAGAAAAAACATGCGGATGTGGTGGAAGCAAACATAACCGATGAGATGAGAGAGATTTATACATTCACGGGACTCGACCTCGCACGAGAGATAAACGGAGTGATGAGGCATAACAGTGAAGTTTTGGTGGATTATTTAAAAGAAAATAAATAAGGGCTGTCCGCCCTTAAACCTACATTAGGGGCGCTGCCCCTAAAACCCTGTTATAAGGGACTCCGTCCCTTAACCCTTATGCAGGGCTCCGCCCTACAACCCAATACTCTGTAAGGCTCCGCCTTACAATCCGCCAATATTTTTCCGAAGATAAAAATATTGGATAAAAATCTTTCACTCAATCGCCGTGATGGCTTATAACGCGGTCGGATTTTGGAAAATTGCTGCCCGCAATTTTTCCAAACGACCGCTACCCCTACCCATTAAGTATGGAAGATAAGGTTTTTTTGGAAAAGGAATGTGAACACCTTTACTAAGGAAACCCGCAAATGTCGCTTATAAATCTAATTCTACCCGCATTCCTTGAAAAAGAAGCTAGCCCTTCCCTTTAAATAAGAAGATATTATTTTAATATAAATATGAACATTAATTCTAATAATAAATATAAGCTTTAAATACTTAATCCTCTAAAAACCCCCATTAAGATGTATTATAAACTTCTTTAAGAGTAATCAAAACGCTCATTATAATATACATTAAATAAATTATTTATTTATACATTACTTTTTAATATCTAATCTTTTTCCTTTTTTATACTTGTTATTAATATAAAGAAAATTTAATTTGAAAAAATTTCATCTGCTTTATTTCAGCTCAACTTTTTTAAATAATTTAGATTATTTATTAATATCTTTCTTTCTTCTATAGTGCAGTCTTTAAATAATAAATCTATTTCCCTTACGGTAATAAACATAGACCTTTTACCTAAATCCAAATCCAACAACTCATCTAAACTTATATTTAAAATATTAGCAATGTTTACTATGGTCTGAAGTGATACTTTTGTACTTCCATTTTCGATATGACTTAAATGGCTTACGGATAAATCCACATATTCGGCAAGAGTTTCTTGTGTTATTCCTTGTTTTTTCCTTTGTTGTTTTAATTTTTCTCCTAACATAAGATAGTCTATTTTCATTCACTGCACCATGTTTTTTTAATTATTATTTACGCCTATTTTATCATTTATTTTTATTAACATTGGAATGTATATATTCCATTTTATATAATATAAAAAAATTAAATGTATATAAAGAAGTTCATTTCTATAATCTATCAGTAAAACCTATATCAAACGTGGGCGGGGCAGCTTCTCTTCCAAGAAACGCGGGAAGCGTTTCTTAGGAAATCGAGAAGCGTAAAAGCCATCACGGCGAATGAGTGAAAGATTTTTATCTTCGGAAAAATATTGGCAGGGTTCTTAAGGGACGGAGTCCCTTACAATGGGTAGTAGGGTGGAACCCTAC
>NZ_JANJZK010000028.1 GCF_024623185.1 Anaerofustis stercorihominis | reverse complement strand
TTTTTTGGACAAGCAAAAAATGGCGGATTGTAAGGCGGAGCCTTACAGAACTTCGGGTTTTAGGGGCGGAGCCCCTTATAAGGGTGTAAGGGACACCGTCCCTTATATAAGCGACAAGACTTCGTTTTGCCACAAAAAAGGTCGGATATATTTATATCCGACCAAAATATTTTTATTATAATTCTTCAAGTGCCAAAAGATAACCTTCAAGCCCTTTTCCGATAATCCTCTTTGTAGCAACATAAGATACATAAGAATGTTTTCTGAACTCTTCCCTCTCGCTTATATCGCTTATATGCACTTCGATGATTTTTCCTTTGAACATCTTGAGTGCATCGAGGATACCTACCGAAGTATGAGTATAAGCCGCAGGATTAATGATTATATCATCGGCTTCGTCTAAAGACTGCTGTATCTTCGTTATGATACTTCCCTCACTGTTGGACTGATACATCTCTACTTCATAATCGAGTTCATTTGCTTTTTTGTTGATAATATCACATAAATAAGCATAATCTTCTTTTCCGTAAAGGTCTTTTTCACGTCTGCCCAGCATATTGATATTAGGACCGTTGATAACAAGAACTTTTTTAGACATTTTATTTTTCCTTTTTAGCTTCGTTTTCTTCAATATCGCCGTCTATAATAGTTTCTTTTAAAGAAGACAACAGACCCGCCATATTTTGAATTTCCGAAGGAATGATGATTTTTGTGGATTTACCCTTTGAAACTTCAGAGAATGTTTCAAGAGATTTAAGTGCGATATATTCCTGTCCCGCTTTAGCTTCGTTTATCATCCTGATACCTTCGGCATTAGCTTCCTGCATTTTGATGACTGCTTCCGCATTACCTTCGGCTTCTTTGATCTTACTTTGTTTTGAAGCTTCCGCTCTAAGGATAGCAGACTCTTTTTCACCTTCTGCAATAAGGATAGCACTCTTCTTTTCACCTTCGGCTCTGAGAATACTTTCTCTTCTTTCTCTTTCTGCCTTCATCTGTTTTTCCATTGCGTCCTGGATTTCTCTAGGAGGAAGGATATTCTTAAGTTCTACTCTGTTTACTTTTATGCCCCATGGGTCCGTAGCTTCATCGAGGATAACTCTAAGCTTCGTATTTACAATATCTCTGCTTGTAAGAGTTTCATCCAGCTCCATATCACCTATGATATTTCTGAGTGTGGTAGCCGTCAAAACCTCAATAGCCTGCATAGGTCTTTCGACCCCGTAAGTATAAAGTTTTGGGTCTGTAATTTGAAAATACACAACAGTATCGATCTGCATAGTTACGTTATCTTTTGTGATAACCGGCTGCGGCGGAAAGTCTATGACTTGTTCCTTTAAAGATACTTTCTTTGCAACTACTTCAATGAAAGGTATTTTGATATGAAGTCCCGTTTCCCATGTTGTCTTGTATGAACCGAGCCTTTCTATTACGTAAGCATATGACTGTGCAACTATCTTAACGTTTAGTACAAGCACTGCCATAATAAGTACTATAAGTATAATGAATAATATAATTCCGAACATTTTCTAACCTCTTTCTTCTTCTTTCTTTTGTACGATGACATGTACGCCTTCGATTTTTATTAGTTTTACTTCTTCGCCTTCGGGGATTATTTCGTCGATTTCATTTAAAGCCGACCAAACCTGTCCCTTTACTTTGATTTGACCTACCGCTTTTTTATTATTGATTTCTTTGATAACTATCCCATATAACCCTATCAAACTATCCGCATTCAAAGGTACAATCTCACTTTTTACATACTTGTGATAAAGCGGATAAGTTATACATAAGAATATTACCGATGTTATAAAGAATACTATTATCTGCACCGCGATACTGACATCTAAAAAGCTCAGTATAAGCGATATCAGAGAACCACCGGCAAACCAAATGGATACAAGCTGAGTGGTCAAGAGTTCTACTACAACGAATAGAACGAGAAGTACCAGCCAAATAAGTATCATGTTTTCACTTGTAAAATTCATTTTTGCTTTTCTCCTTTTATGTATTATATCATATATGAAAATTTTACATTATATTTCTAATGAAAAATTAATATTATTTTACCCCAAAATATTTGTTTATACCCTTTATGAGACAAGAAGTATATTTATCCCTGAATTTTGAATTTTTAAGTTTACTCAGTTCCGAACTATTGGATACAAATCCGGCTTCAAGCATAAAAGAAGGAGCGTTCGTTTCAGATGTAACTATAAAGTCATTTTCCACCATACCGCCTTCAAAAGGTCGGAGTATCTTAGATGCCTTTATCTCTTTATTTACATAAGAAGCAGCTCTTTTTGTATTAACGGCACTTTCACATGGAGATTTATCTATAATGTTATATCTAAGTGAGGACGGACTGATCTTCTTCGTCTTCTTCCCATACTTAAAATAAATCGTAGGGCTTCCGGACTTTGAATATTTGATTTTTGTTACCTTGTAATATTTTCTGCCGCTTCCATATTTCTTGGAATAAATCTTTACATATAATCCCTTAGAGTCCAAATACTTTTTATACGTGGAGTAATAAATAGCATATCCGTTCGCTTTTTTCGATGTACTGGAATTATGGTGTACACTAACGAATAAGTCGGGCTTTTTCTTATTTGCATATTTTGAAAGTTCCCTTAAATTCTTAAACTTTAATTTTTTATAAGGTTTTCTGGAATATATAACATTGTACCCCTCTTTTTTAAGTTTTCCTGCCAAGACCGAAACGAATTTATCATTAAGAGTTACTTCCCATGTCTTCTTATCTATCCCCTTTGCTCCATAATCTCTTCCGTACTTGCCTCTGTGTCCAGGGTCGAGCATGACCGTTACATAAGACTTTGATACCGCTTTGAGTGATTTTTCTTTATAAGAACTATATATATCCTTATCTTTTACTTTTACATATGAAACCACTTTATAATAATATTTCTTATTGCTTTTTAATTTTCTGTGAACAAAATAAGTGCCGGTCTTGCTTACTGCCGTCAAGAATTTATATTCCCCGCTTTTGCTCGTCTTATAGTAAATCCTATATCCCGACATGCCGCTAACTTTGTTCCATGAAATCTTTATGGATTTGCTCAAGTAATTCTTTAGCTTAACTGTTGGATATTTTGGAACTACTTGTATTACTGCATTTATACTTAGTTTTTCGTCCTTGGTTTTTATATTAATTACAGTCTGACCGTAACTTAATCCTTTTATAACTCCCTTTGAACTGACGCTCGCAACTTTTGTGTTCTCACTTTTAAATATAAGCTCTCTTTCCGCAGAACCTTTAGGCAAGAATTTCACATTCAAAGTATAAGACTGACCTTTTAATATCTTTTTGCTTTTAAAATCAAGAGAGATTTCTTCTGCTTCTGTTTCTTCTTCTTCTTCTGCTGCTTCCTTGGTTTTCTTGCTACCTTGTTCTTTTTTGGTATGTTTACTATTTTCCTGTTTTTTATCGTCTTTATTTATTACATCATCATTTTTTTCTTTATCTGTTTTTTGATTTTTATCATCTTTATTTTTATTAGTATCATTTCCGTCTTCTTTTACTTGCTTAAAAGGAGCAGGATTTTCCCCTTTTGTCTCGCTCCCACGGATAACATTTATACTTCCAAAAAGATTTGTAAAAATAAAACTAAATACAAAACCAAAAACGATAAAACATTTTAAATACTTTTTCATAATTTCCCTCTTTAACTCTTATTTATTCAAAAACACCGCTGTACATTGACAGCGGTGTTTTTGAATAATCGTATTATTCTAAATTTGCATGGTTTTTGTACATTTCTGCTCCGTCTGTATCAAGGTCTTCCATGATATCCAAAATTACAGAATCGCATACAAGAAGTAAACCCTGTTCAAATAATGTGCCCATAGGCTGAATTGAACTTCCGCTGTCGGATTTATCTTTTGTCTGAGCTCCCACTGTAACCACAACGTCTGCTAATTCCGCTATACCGTCCTTATCGTTGGAAGATATCAAAGCTATCTTTGCACCCATTTCTTTGGCTTTTTTAGCCATTGCCACAAGTCCCGAAGTCTTGCCTGAGCCTGAACCGAGTACAAGCAAATCACCTTCAAGGATAGCGGGAGTAGTAGTTTCTCCTACCACATATGTCTTATATCCCATATGCATAAGTCTCATTGCGAAACCTCTCATCATAAATCCGCTTCTGCCCATTCCCGATGTGAATATCCTGTTTGCACTTTCCAAAGCTTTTTCAAATTTTTCTATTTGTTCATCGCTTACTTTATCCATTAATTCTACTAATTCATTTGCTACTTCTCTTCTTTTATTCATCCGTTCTACCTAATTCCTTCCATGTTTTTTCCATTCTTTTTCCTACGTTTGAATACTTATCGCTTATAAACATTTCCTGCATCATTTCAGCGTCCAGTGCTTCACAGTAAAATTTACATTTGCATAGGAAAAAGTAATATACGTTATATTTACTTCCCGACATAACTTCAAAATTAGCCATGCCTTTCGAAATTATTATATCAGCTCTGTCCAAAACGTCAATACATTCTTTTGAACATTTTGGAAGATATGTACCCACAATATCATTTCCGTTTGGAACTATATCCGCATAGTCAGCTATACCGCTTTCGTAAGCTTCTTTGGCTGTGGTATCGCTGGAAATAGGATAAGATGCGGGTACTACCGTTATATGCTTATCGGGATAAACGGTCTTTAGCTTCTTGCATAATAGTGCATCCAAAACCACCTCTCCCACGTTATCGAGAAGTATAACGACTTCTTTTGCGTTTTCTAATTCTTCTATGAACTTTGCATATAGTTCTTCGTCGAATTTAATGTTCTTTACTCCGTCGATTACTTCTTTGAGTTCTTCCAAAGTAAGGTCTGGTCTCGTAGCAAAGTCTATTACATTCCCCGCTATTGCAAATTTAATAGCGTCATTTATGATATCATCGCTTTCATCAAGCATTTTCTCGATATCGTCTTTCATAGACAGTATACACTGCTGATATTTTTCCTTTTCTTCCTTATGTATATCGTCGCTTTTTACATACTTTCTCGCGATCCTTTCCCATGTAGATTCAAGTTCCTGATAAGGAGCATTGACTATCGCTTCTTCCACTTCGTCTAAAAAGTTTGCTATCTTATCTTTATCGATATTATCATTTGCAAACTTGGTATATCTTTTTCTGTTACATTCAAGACATGCTTCACTAGCAGGCATAATTTCCTCCGTTATAATCATTATTCTTATTATATTTTACTACAAAACAATATAAAATCCTAGTGGTAAATCACAAAAAGAGTACGGGGAAATATTACCCGCACTCTTTTTATTACTCTTCATTATCCAAAAAGTCTACCATTTGAGAAAACTCATCCATAACTTCTTTTTCGTCATTGGATATAAGAACTTCGTCTATTTCATCATCTTCAAAGTCTTCCTTTGTATCTCCGGTTACCGCTTCTTTATGATTTCCTTCTTTAGATTTATCCTTTAAATCCTCTTCTTCAAAATCACTTTTAACGGAAGTATCTACTAAACTTTCTGTATCAATTTCATTTTCCTTATTTTCAAGCCCCATATCAAACTCTTTATCGATTTCGCTGATTATACTATCTATGTCCTCTTCACTGATAGTCTCTTCTGATAACTCATCTTCATTTGATATATTATATCTTTCATCTTCAGGAATGTTGTCTTCAGTATTTTTAATTTCATCACCACTGCTTACTGACTCTTCCGTTTCCAAGACTTCATCATAGATACATTCAAAACCGTCTTCATCATCAGCGGACTCACCATTATACATTTCTTCTGACATTTTATCACTGACGATATTTATATCTTCTTGTGATGAGTTATTATAAGAATTTCCGTCTTCTGATTTTACCGTTTCAATATTTTCGACTTCTTCTGCTTTCTTATCTTCAGGATTATCGGTTATTTCATTATCTGCTTCTTCTAAGGAGTCTTTATCTTTTAACTGCTCAGCACCTAAGATTTCTTTATATTCCAATTCTTTCTGAACCGTGCTTATTGTTTCATTCTCAAACACTTGAGACTTATCCGATGCATTTTTACTGTCTTCATTAAAATCAGTTTCCTCTTTCGATACTGTTTCATCTATTAAATCTTCTTTAGAGTTCTCATCACTTTCAACTCCATTATCAATTAAAACATTTTCATTTGAATTATTCTCGTTTGTTACATATGTATCATCAATATCTTTGTCAGCCTCATCTGAAGTGACATCTTCATTTTCAAAGATTTCATCTTTGATGTCTTCTTCCAAATCATCATCAAAGTTATCAGTATTTTCGATATTTTCATCATCTGAAATATCTTCACTTATTTCACCTGCTTGAGACATTTCTGAAGCCTCATCTTCGGATATACCCTCAGCTTCTTTAGTCATATCTTCATTGTTTAAGGTATCAAGCTTTGTATCGTTTAATATATCTTCAAACAACTCATCACCGATATCCGAATTATCAACTATATCCGCTTCGTCTATCTTCACTTCGTCCAAAGGAATATCACCGGTCGTTTCGTCTTCAAAGCTATAATCAAAATCCGATACGATATCGTCATCTATTTCTTTGCCGAAGTCTTCCATATTGATAGAATCTTCGGGACTTTGATACTCTTCTCTGAAACTCAAGTCAAGATTATCGTTTCTCTTATTTATATTTTCTTCATCTATATCTTCGAATACAAAGCCTTCGGTGTCATCATCATAAATATTATTATTCTTAACGGATAGCTTATCGCCTTTTTCTCTTCTGCCCGCAAGTTCAAATCCGATTTCTTCTTTTAAATTGTCCTCTTCTTCGCTTAATTCATAGAAACCTTCACTCTTACTTACAGGAGTCATTGCGGCAAGTCCTTCGCCCACTTCGGCAGTTTTTGTTTCTTCCTGTTCCTTAACTTCAAATTCTTCCGATGTATCTTTTTCTGTTTCTTCTTTTACAACATTCTCTTTTACTTCTCTGTCTTTATCAGCCTTGATTTTCTTATCAAGGTCTTCCTCGATTTCTTTATAATCTATTATATTTTTATTTTCCGTGTCGGGAGTTTCTATTAAGTCTTTTCCGTCACCTCGAGGTCTTATTTTGATATCTTTAAGACTAGGATAAAGCTTCATTATCTGTTCAACGGTAAATACGCTTTCTCCGTCCAACTCTTCGCTTTCGTCCGCTTCTTCAAGGACTATTTCGTCATAATATTCGTAGTCTTCATCCTGACTGATAGGTTCGATACCTAGTGCTCTTCTCCTCTTGATTTCTTTTTCTCTTCTCTTTCTTTCTCTGCGTTCTTCCGCTCTTCTCTCAGCCTTTAAGTATAGACTCATAAGAAGGACGTATAAAAGTATGCAAAGGATACCTATCAAAATGAAAGGAGTATAATCAAAATCCTCAAGATTGATAGTAGAAATCGCCTTATCTATAAAATCATAATCAGTGATATTGGCTTGTTTTAATGAGTTATCGGTAAATACAAAGTAATACACCCTTCCCCCGTCTATTGTAAAGAGTATAAGCCCGTGCCCTTTAGCGGTTTTATTATCCGCTCCGGTTATCTTTGTATCGTAGAATATCTTAAAAGCAACTCTTCTGTCCAGCTTAAAACTTTCTATGCTCGTTACCGTCGGAGAAGGTGCGAATTTCTTTATAAGTTTTACCGCATTCTTCTTCATGTAATCTTCAGAAGCATAAGTATTCTTAAAAACCTCGCTTTTAAGGCTTAGTTTTTTAAGGTCGCTTTCGTTATAATTTTCCTGCTCTTTATTTGTAAGAAGAGTAGATACATCCTCAACATTTATTTCAAGTCTTATCTGTTCACTGTATGGTATCAGAACGGAAGACTGATTAGTCTCCATTACCACGTTCTTTTTATCTTTAGGGATTTTAAGACTATATGAATATCTACCGTTAAAATACTGTTCATAAGAATTAAACCCAAAAACCGTAGTACTAAGGGTCGTGAAGGCTATTAAAAATGTCATTATGAAAGTTAAAATTCTTTTCTTTTTCATATAATCCCTACCTTAAATTCATTCGTTTTAATAATACCATAAATTACATGAAAATAAAAGATTTTCGATTTTTCTTTCTAATAAACAAAAGATCCTAGGGGTTCCACCCCTAAAACCCCGCCATTCTTTGCTTG
>NZ_JANJZK010000027.1 GCF_024623185.1 Anaerofustis stercorihominis | reverse complement strand
GCCTTCGGCAAAAGGGATATTAAACTTACAAAAGTCAATCATCATCATATCACCTAAAAAAGTTATTACCCTAAATATAATATAAAACTTTTTAAGCTAATGGGACTATTTGATAACTAATGAATATTCAAATATAAAGACAACAAAAAAGAATGCAAAAGCATTCTTTTTTTTATTTAAAATTACTGAAGTCATTTATTCGCATATTATCTAAAAGAAGTTATATGTTCTTTTTTAAAGATAAAAAAACGAAGAAATCTTCGCTGGGCGCGGTGCCTAAGAGCTTCGCTAAAAGGGATATTAAACTTACTTCATTAAGTCCCCCGCAAATCACTTAAGAAAGTTATTACCTTAAATATAATATAAAACTTCTTTCATACTGTCCGCATTTTGCGAAAGGATCACCGACCCGCAAATAAAAAACTCGGATTTCTCCGAGTTCAAATTATTTTTTAGGCGGTCTCCAGCTTGATTTAAGGGAAACTATCCTATTAAACACAAGTTCATTGTATTTAGTGAGTTTAGGGTCTACACTGAAGTATCCGTTTCTTACAAATTGGTATCTATCTCCCGCTTTAGCTTTTTTCATGAACGGTTCAAGATATATTTCTTTTTCATTCAGCGAGTCGGTGTTTAGCGTATCAAGGAAGTTTTCGCTTGATACTTCACTGTTGAATAAAGGTTCCAAAAGCCTTGCTTTAGCTTTTATTGCAGTGCTTCTTTCCACCCAGTGTATCGTACCTTTTACCTTCCTTCCGGTAAATCCGCTTCCCGATTTCGTTTCGGGGTCGTATGTGCATTTAAGTTCGACCACTTCGCCGTTTTCATCTTTTACGACTTCATTGCAAGTAACAAAATATGCTCCTCTAAGCCTTACTTCGTTACCGGGGAATAATCTGAAATACTTCTTAACGGGAACTTCCATAAAGTCTTCCTTCTCAACATAAAGTTCTCTGCCGAAAGGTACTTCTCTCTTTTCTCCGTCTTCTATATCCTGGTTATTTTCCATTTCAAGCATTTCTAATTTGCCTTCGGGATAATTTGTTATAGTAAGTTTTAATGGGTTTAAAACGGCGTTCACTCTGTCTGCTTTGAGCTTTAAATCATCCCTTATGAAATGGTCCAGCATTCCGCTGTCAACAAGGCTGTTTGACTTGCTTACTCCTATCTCTTCGCAGAAATTTACGATAGCTTCGGGGGTAACGCCTCTTCTCCTGAAACCGGAAATCGTAGGCATTCTCGGGTCATCCCAGCCGTCAACATATCCTTCATCGACGAGCTGTCTTAAATATCTCTTGCTCATAACCTGATTTGTAAGGTTCAGTCTTGCAAATTCTATTTGTCTCGGTCTTTTGTTTTTATAGTCATCAAGATTATCCAGTATCCAGTCATACAAAGGTCTGTGGTCTTCGAATTCAAGAGAACAAAGTGAATGAGTTATCCCCTCGATAGCGTCTTCTATAGGATGAGCAAAGTCGTACATAGGATAAATGCACCAATTATCTTTCGTATTGTGGTGTTCCTCGTGTACCACTCTGTAAAGTGCGGGGTCACGCATGTTCATATTGGGGCTCGTCATATCGATTTTGGCTCTTAAAACTTTTGAACCCGTCTCGTATTTACCCTCTTTCATCTCTTTGAAAAGATTGAGGTTTTCTTCAACACTTCTGTCTCTGTAAGGAGAATTCACTCCCGGAGTCGCTAAATTCCCTCTGTTTTTCTTCATTTCTTCATAGCTTTGGTCATCTACGTATGCAAGCCCTTTACTAATAAGTTCCACAGCATAAGCATACATCTTGTCGAAGTAATTTGACGCATGAAGTTCTTTTGCCCATTCAAAGCCCAGCCAGCTTATATCTTCCTTTATGGATTTTACATACATAGTATCTTCCTTTGCGGGATTTGTATCGTCGAAACGAAGATTTGTCTTACCTCCGTATTTTTTTGCGGTAAGAAAATTTATGCAAATCGCCTTTGCATGTCCTATATGCAAAAAACCGTTGGGTTCGGGCGGGAAACGAGTGTATATTTCATCTTTATCGTATATTCCCTTTTCTATATCTTTATCTATTTCATTTGTTATAAAGTTGGACTTGATTTCCCCCATATAAACGCTCCTTTTCGTACTTAAAATTATCTTTACCATTATAATACAATTTTATTAATTATTAAAGATATTTTTTCTTTTTCAAAGAAACAATGATTAAGGGCTGTCCGCCCTTAAGAACCCGACCATTCTTTGCTTGGCAAAAGAGATATTAAACTTACTGAGGTTATTCACCCGCATATCACCTAAGAAAGTTATTACCTTAAATATAATATAAAACTTTTCATGGTAAAGGTGCGAGTCGGTGGTTCTTTCACAAAATGCGGGCAGTATGGAAGAAATTTTATATATTAAATACTATTAATATAAAAGACCACAAAAAAAGAATGCATTTGCATTCTTTTTTCTATTTAAACTTTTTTAATTGTGATTTTAACGATTTTAAATTTTCTAACAAGAATTCTTTTTCATCTTTTGCACAATCTTTGAATATCATGTCTATTTCCGCTATCGGAACATGTCTTGTCTTAGTTCCAAAGTCTATACCCAAAATCTTATTAATGCTGATATTTAGTACATTAGAAATATTAAAAACAGTCTGAAGTGATGTCTTTGTATTACCGTTTTCTATGTGGCTTAAATGACTGACCGACAAGTCCACAGCTTCTGCCAACTGCTCCTGTGTAAGCTTCTGTTTTATCCTCTGTCTTTTAAGCCTTTCTCCCATCATTAAATAGTCTATTTTCATCTTTTCCTCCTTCATTCTAATTTCTTTTTATGATTAATCATTTATATTTTTTGTTTATTATAAATTAATCGATTTCTTTTTAGAATGATATATATTAGATAGTGGTATCTACTACATAGATACGGAATTCAAATAGAGCTTTAAAGCCTTTATTTAAGCATATTTATGAGTTTAGGGTTTAAGTCAAATGTATTTAATTTTTTATATAAAAGTTACATTTTTAATTGAACGTAAAAGTTGTAATTTAATAATCTTTTATTATTGTTTAGGTAATTTAAATTTGATTGAGAGAATATGTTTTATATTTTTATTGGTAAAGTTTTGTATTTATCTAATAAACTTTATTAAGTTAGACTTATTGTGATAATGGGAGTGGAATAGCGGTCATTTGATGAAATTTCAAGTTTCTTTTAAATACAACCCGCATATTGTGAAAGAACCACCGACCCGCACCTTTAGCTTAAAAAGTTTTATCTTTTATTAAAGGTAATAAATCTTTTAGGTGATTTGTGGGTGAATTACTGAAGTAAATTTAATATCCCTTTTAGCGAAGCTCTTAGGCACCGCGCCCAGCGGAAGAACTTTTACCCCTTTTTTGTTTCTTCGGACAAAAAAGGGCGGATTGTAAGGCAGAGCCTTACAGAATTTGGGGTGCGGGGCGAAACCCCGCAGAGTTTCCTAAGGGACGGAGTCCCTTATAACAGGGTATTAGGGGCAGAGCCCCTAATATTTGTTTCTTTATAAAAGAAACTATAAATTCATAATTTTAAGCGCAACATTGAAGTATACGAGTATTGAGCAGGTATCCACAAGGGTCGTAATAAGCGGAGCCGCCATTATCGCAGGGTCGAGCCTAAGTTTCTTCGCAGCAATTGGAAGAACACACCCCATGAGTTTCGCCATTATGATAGTTGCTATGAGAGTTATACCGAGTACCAAAGCGAGAATAGTATCGTGATAGAATATTATTATCCTTATCCCGTTTACTATCGCAAGGGAAACGCCTACAAGAAGTCCTATCTCTCCTTCTTTGAGCATGGCTTTGAATATATCCTTAGGCTCTATTTCATCGAGGGCGAGCCCACGGATTATCATCGTTGAACTTTGTGAACCGCAGTTACCCCCTGTCCCCGTTATCATAGGTATAAATGCAACGAGTAGCGGAACTGTAGCGAAAGCCGCCTCATAATGTGTTATGACCGCTTGAGTCATGGTTGCGGATAACATCAGAAACAATAACCACATTATCCTGTTCTTTGCATGAGTGAAAGCCGAAGTCTTGAAGTAACTTTCCTCACTTGGCATCATAGCCGCCATTTTTTCAAAGTCCTCGGTGTTTTCTTCTCTGATTACGTCGATAGCGTCGTCTACCGTGATGATACCTATGAGCCTGTCTTCTTTATCCACTACAGGTACCGCAAGTAAATCGTACTTATCGAACATCTTTACTACATCTTCCCTGTCCGCCAAGGTATGAGTATAAATGAAGTTGGTCTCCATTATATCCTCTATTATCTCATCCATATCGGAAAGCAGTATATCCTTAGTGGATACAAGCCCGATAAGTTTTTTTGTCTTATCCGTTACGTAGCAGGTGTATATGGTTTCTTTGTCTACCCCCGTAGCCTTTATCTTGTTAAGAGCGTCAAGGACTGTCATATCTTTTCTAAGTGATACGAACTCCGTAGTCATTATGCTTCCCGCACTGTCTTCGGGGTATTTAAGTATTTCGTTTATCATCTTCCTTGTCGTTACGTCGGTATGCTTGAGTACTCTCTTAGCCACATTTGCGGGCATTTCCTCTACAAGGTCCGCCGTATCGTCCACGAATAATAAATCAAGGACTTCTTTAAGTTCTTCATCACTGAAAGCCCTTATAAGATATTCTTGATTATCGTTATCTATTTCAACGAAAGTCTCTGCTGCCGTTTCCTTTGGAAGCAGCCTGAAGATTATGAGCACGTCTTCCATGGGTATCTCATCAAAGAGAGGTGCTATATCGTTTGGATTTAATGTTTCCAAGTACTTTTTCAGTTCATAAAAACGTCTTTCATTTAACAGTCTTAATATTTTTTCTTCCATTTTACCCCTCCTTTAAATGTGTAATATGCTCATTGCTATCCTAAAATATATTATAAGCGAACACGCATCCACCACCGTTGAAATAAGCGGAGATGCCATGACCGCCGGGTCTACCTTTATTATCTTTGCCAAAATTGGAAGGATACAACCCAGTATCTTTGACATAAAGACGGTGCATATAAGGGTAAGCCCCAAAACAACAGCCAAAGTGATATTGTGATAAGTAAGGATTATCCTAAGTCCGTTTACCAAACTCAATACTACACCAACCATTATGGAAATGGCGCTTTCCTTTTTTACTACCTTTAATACATCCTTAGGCTTTATCTCATCCAGGGACATCCCTCTAATAACCATTGTCGCACTCTGTGAACCGCAGTTGCCTCCGGTATCGCTTATCATCGGAATGAACGAAGCCAAAATGGGAACGACGGCGAAAGCCAGTTCGTAGTGAGTTATTATCGTTTGAGTGAAAGTCGCGGATAACATCAAAAATAACAGCCAGCCAAATCTCTTCTTTGCATGAGTGAAGACAGATGTCTTGAAATAAGTATCTTCACTGGGAGTCATGGCAGCCATTTTTTCAAAGTCTTCCGTGTCCTCTTCAACGATTACGTCGATAACGTCATCGACGGTTATGATACCGATTAGTCTCTTTTCATTATCCACCACGGGTACAGCGAGCAAATCGTACTTATGAAAAAGCTTAACGACCTCTTCCCTGTCCTCGAGAGTGTTTGCATAAATAATGTTGGTCTCCATTATATCTTCTATTTTATCTTCCATATCTGAAAGAAGAAGATCCTTTGTGGAGACGAGTCCGATAAGTTTCTTTTTAGAGTCCGTGACATATAGGGTATAGATAGTTTCTTTGTCAATACCCGTCGCTTTGATTTTTAAAAATGCATCATATACATCCATATCTTTTTTTAAAGATACGAATTCCGTAGTCATGATGCTTCCCGCACTGTCTTCGGGATACTTCAAGATTTCGTTTATCTGCTTTCTGGTTTTAGCGTCGGTATGCTTTAATATCCTCTTTGCGACACTCGCAGGCATTTCTTCTATTATGTCTACGGTATCATCTACAAATAATAAATCCAAAACTTCTTTCAATTCGTCATCGCTGAAAGACTTTATAAGATATTCCCGGATATCGTTATCCAGTTCTGCAAATACATCGCTTGCCGTGTCTTTTGGCAGAACACGAAAAATAAGCGGAATGTCTTCCAATGGTATCTCATTAAAAAGAAGAGCGATATCCGCAAAATTCATTTCTTTTAGTACATCTTTTATCCTTCTGAAGTCACGACAATCTAAAAGTTTTAATATTAATTCTCCTTTGTTCATGTTTTTGAATTGAATGCAAAAACTAAACCTTAGGAGTATATTTAATTAGCTCGAAAATGAACGCACTTTTAAAGCAGTACGTCCTAAACTGATTATAATACGCCCTCCAGGTTCAGTGCTGATACTACTTCCCGCATCCATTTTCTTCACCACCTTTTCTTTATTTATCTAATAATTTATTATATTCTCTTTTAAAAATTTTGTCAATGATTTTACTCTTTCATTTGCTTTTCTTTAATAAATATAACAAATATCGGAAGTAAATAAAAAAAGGCGGGCACTACGCCTGCTAAAGCAGAATCCGCGCCCGCATACTCACTTTTCATTATTCGATACCATATGGAATATAATAATACTTACTTAAAGAATTAAATAAATACATTAAACATTATAAGATCAATAGTCATACCAAGTAAATTTGTTTAAATAAAATCCAGCTAACAGATATAAAAAATCACTTTTCACTAAGCCTTCAAGCACATTCTAACAAAATTTACTTAAAATTAAAAAAACTGATATCATTATATATTTTTTCATACCTTAATTTAATTCATATAAAATCAAGCCAAATTAAATCCTATATAGGAAATCTGTGCAATAATATTATACAATGAGCTTCAAACATCGCCTTTAACATAAAACAATCAATTAAATTTTACATAAATTATTTTGAAAAAACCGCTCTCCCATTATTCTACAGCTCGATGTTATTACACACCACCTCAAATATCTGTTTAGTATTTAAGACAAAAGCAGAAACCTTTATTATCACAACAAGGTCTAGAGTAAGTCCCTTTCACCTCTTATTTATACAAGGGTCCTCTACAACTCTCCATTTTTGACTATAGTAAGACTATAGTAAGACTTTACTGGAAACTTACTAAATTTTGATTAATGACATTTAGAAATGAAAACACATAGAATAACATGGCTAAGAAGTTATACTGCGAATTAAATTTACAAAAGATAATCTCCTAAATATATATTAAAACCATTACCAAATGACCATAAATGTCAATCACATCACGGCATAATTTCACAGTCTCGCTGACCTCTAAGTTTTACTCAGTGAAGTCTTAGCAAACTTTAAGATTTATAAAATTCCTTTGGAGTTTTTGGTCTGTACAATATAAATAAAATGGCACCGCGTTCAGCGGTGCCTGAGAACTCCAATAAGAAATATTAAGTTAACAATTAAAATATTATAATAATTTTTATAGACTTAAAATAATTATTTACCAAACATCTTGACTATCTCGTTCATATTAGACATTGCTTCTTTATACCCGAAATCGTAAACCTGTTTTATATAGTTATCGTCAAGAGTAAGCTTCGTATCTTCCAAATAAGGATTTATCACCAAATCAGAAGCGTTGATACCGTCGTAAAGGCTCCTGTCAGCCATTATATCTATGGTAGCGAAGAGCATATCGAAGTACTTCGTGCTGTCGGTACCTATCTTGGAATACTTCTTCAAGTTTATGCTAAGCACCCTGTCGGCACCGTTGTCCTTCAATATATCCGCAGGCATATTATTTAAAACAAGCCCGTCGACGAGAGTATATTTATCGCTCACAACGGGAGTAAACACTCCGGGTATTGCACTGCTGGCTCTTACGGCAGTTGCAAGTCTTCCCTTATCCATGACAACGAGCTTACCGCTTTTCAAGTCCGTACTCACCGCCCAGAAAGGTATAAGAGTATCGCTGAACAGCTTATCTCCACCGATACCCAAAAAGAACTTTTCTATATTTTCCGAGTCTATCGCGGGAGAAAGGGTTATCCCTTTAAAAGAATTTATAAAATCCTTGGCGGAATCGAAGCTGAGTTTATTCCTGACACTTTTATAATTGATTATATCCCTTACTTCCATACTCAAAGAATATTCAAGCATTTCATCGGCACTTATCCCAAGGGCATACAAAGCACCTACGATACTTCCCGCACTGTTTCCCGAAGCCATATCGAACTTGATACCATTCTCTTCCAAAGCCTTTATAACTCCTATATGAGCAAAACCTTTCACTCCGCCTCCGCTGAAGCATATCCCCGTCTTTTTCTTTTTGATAAAGTTAAACATTTTCTCACCTCTTAATTAAATTATATACGAAAATTCAAATAAGTAAACAATACTTATTGACACTTAATGATTTTTTAATTAAAATATAACTTGTGGGCTGGTATAACTCAGCTGGTAGAGTAACTCATTCGTAATGAGTAAGTCGTCGGTTCGAATCCGACTATCAGCTCCATTAAAAGAATATTAAGGGCGATGCCCCTTAAACTCCAAAGGTTTTAGGATTTTCCTAAGACCTTTTTTATATAGGGCTACGCCTTACTATCTTTTAGATTTCGCCCTAAAGGGCGACCA
>NZ_JANJZK010000026.1 GCF_024623185.1 Anaerofustis stercorihominis | reverse complement strand
ATAAAAGGATTTTAAATAATTAAAAAAATGTGAGCTTGGGGTTCGCAGTTTATAAAATAAGAGTTCCTGAAGGATCATAATTTTGTTTCGCACCCACATGCTCGATTTTACCTTTCCACTTATTTCCCAAGTAATAATATCTAAGGCTATCATTTTCCAAATCAATTATATCTTCCAGTTTATTTTTGAGTTTTAAAAAAGTTCCATAATCAATCAAACATTCAAATAAAGAATTTTGAACCCTTTGTCCGTATTTTTCGCATTCTTTACTTACAAGTCTTAGATTTTTTCTCCCTCCGGCAGTCGTAGTATTCACATCATATGCAATAATCACAAACATAATATCACCTATTTGACTATAAAAGTCGGATAACTTTCTCTTCTTTCTCTTATCGTCCTGCTTAAAAGCTGGGCTTCTGCAAAAGGTATCAATCCGATTTCTATCTTTTCATCTATGTTCGGGTGTCTTAATATTTCTTTCTTTTTCTCCTGCCATGCATTGAGTATTATCGTCCTGCCTTCATCCGTCATTAAAATGGCTCCGCCCTCTTTTTCTTCAAAATGCTGTTTTTTGATTTGCCCTAAGTTAATTAGTGATAAAACGACTCTATCTACCAAATAGGCTCTGAAAGGTTCTATTAAATCCAATGCCAGCGAATTTCTTCCAGGTCTTATTTCATGAAAGAAGCCGACGGAAGGGTCTAATCCGACAGTTTCGATAGCTGATATGAATTCAAAAGACAAAATCGTGTATAAATAAGAAAGCATACAATTGACATAATCCAGAGGAGGTCTTTTATTTCTCCCTTGTATATTAAAAATATCCTTCTTTTTTAGTATCATATCGTTGAATACTTCAAAGTATTTTCTGGCAACTATCCCCTCAAAACCTCTCAGGGCATCAATATCTTCAAAATCATACACATGACTTATGTTATTTTTAATATAATCGCTTACTTCAATAAGTCTTGAAACATCAACTTTTTCTTTATTATCTCTTATAGATCTGTTTAAAACATATCTGGTATTATATATTTTTGTCGCAACGATATCCTTTGAAAAATCAAGACACCATTTTTTATCTTTATATAACTCATATTGTCTCATTCTAGTCGTGGAATTACCTCTTGTCCTTCCTGTTATTTTGGCTAAAAACTTACCGTTTGAAGACATAAAATAAAGCCCGATATTATTTTCACAGCATTTACCCATCAAAGCAGGACTAACTCCTCTGTAACCAAAGGAAACTATATTCTCGATATTTACCAAAGGAATAGAAAACTTTTCTTCATCTTCAAGCAAGACAACTATATTCTCATTCTTTAAGGATAAATAAGCATCGGGATTTTGCACATATAAAGTATTTAAAAGTTTTCTCATAAATCATTCCTCTTTATCAATTCTATTAATTTTTCTTTTGAATTTTTGTTTCTATAAGCAAAAGGCAGACAATTATCACGGATTGAACATAAATTACAATTTTGCTCTTCCCTGATTGGTATGATTTCATTTTTTGAAATATTTTCATTTATTAACCCTATAATATTTAAGACTTCGCTTCTCAATTTATTATCAAATTCGACTTTAAATCTTCTTTTTATCTTGTTATAAAATATTTCTCCGAATTCAATTTCAGTATCAAACATTTCCTCAAGACAAATAGCCTGAGCACAAAGCTGTAAAGCATCAGCGTTACTTTTTTCTTTCTTACCATTCTTATACTCTATGGGATTAATCTTCCATTTGCCTCTTTTACCCTTTACCTTTACAGCACTGTCATCCTCACTCTTGGTAAATTCAATGATATCAACTATACCGTATAGGTCTAACTCATCACTGTATACGGGAACATTGCGAGAATAAAAAGTATCCTTTCTTTTCTCTTTTATAAAAGGATTATCCACTTTTTTATGTGTAATATTCCCCTCTACGATCTTATAATTTTCCGCCCATACGTTATCCAAATACATAAGAGAAAATCTATGCGGACAATAAGCGTACTGTTTTATCATAGAAATGGGGATATTATGTTCATAATCACAATCTGTCGTCATAATCAATCAACTCAACGCCTTCAGGCATATCATCAATTTTGATATCAACGCTATAATCATCGTATTTTCTCGGTATAACAACTTCATCTTTTTTCTTGACATTAATTCTATCAAAAAGCTTATGAGAAGGACAATTACCGAGTGCGTCTTTGTGTTTGAATACAATTAGTTTTCTAACAACCATTTTCCCTCTTGCAGCGGAATGGTCATGTTCAAACATATTTATTATTGCATCAAAGAAAAGATTTAAATCTTTGTCATTAAATCCGGTTATATCCTGTGCAAGCTTGGCACTTATGTATCCTTCCATTTTATATAGAGCATATGGTATAAAGTTCTTTTTACCCATTGTCGCACCTTTTTCGGCGTCTTTCTTATTTGTAACTGCTTTTCTTGTTATAGTTATTTCCTGACCTTCGATAGGATCTATGCTCTTTGCAAAATTAAGCTGTATTGGTCCTCTGACAACTCCGCACGGAGCATCTCCTGTACTCATTACAGCTCCGAATGCTCTTATATCAAAATAATTCTTACACATGAATTCCTGTGCGATTTTTATATCTTCCGCAGGAGCTTTTTTATTCTTTTTAAGACCGCTTACATCATATGCCTCTTCCTGTTTATCATTAAGTAATTCCTTTACGAATATTTTATAAGGGCTCTCGTCGTCTTTTATCATCTGAACATAATTTCTTATCTTTCTTTTAATACATACATCGGTCACTATACCATATCCCGTTGCGGGATCCACTCTCGGCATATTATCGGCATCGGGGTCACCGTTTGGATTTCCATTCTCAACATCGAATAAAATTACAAATTCCATTCTATTTTCTATAGCATCATCATATTTTTTTATCATATCGATTTTCCTCTTTCTTTTTATTATAATTAAATGTTATATTTATTTTATCTATCTTCTTTTTTTGTATATATATCTCTGTTTTGCTGGAAATATCCAAGCATAAATCTTCCCCTGTCATCGCTGTCAAGAGTCTTCGGAAACTCTGTATCACCATAATCTGATAACATTTCATTAAGCCTATGCTCTAAATAATATCCCGTATTGGATTTGTCGCCTTTTTTAATCTTTGATAGATGTTTAAATGATAGATCTATCAGAGTCGGATATACGAGAGAAGGTGTAGTCGAAGCCGAAGAAAAATATCTGTCTTTAACCGTTGCATTTAAGTTTTCTCCCAAAGCTTCTTTTTGTATATATTCAAACAACGCAAAAACCCTTCCCAGCAAATATGCTCCTTTTATTTCCTTGTTCAAACTCACTTTAAATTCCTCCTCTTTTTTTAAATTCCTGTTTTTTCTATTCAAATAACCCTTTATGATTGCGGCTCTCGCCTGGGTAATATTTCTCTCATTGTTTACTCTGCTGATTACTTCATTGTATAAGCCGATCGGATAATCACGTCCCGTCAGCACAGATCTCATCAAAGCTCCTGCGAGTAAGGGATTTACCTTACTGTTTGATGCATTCTGATTTTTTATTGCATATAAAAGCCTATGTATGCTCATTGGCTTACCTTCATCAAGTTTACTTCCTTTTATCGAAACATCATCATAATGATGTTTTAAAACCTCCATAAAGAACCCAAAAGTATTAAACAAAAAGTATCTTACAGAAACTCTTCCCGCATTGGGAGATAACCCCAATATATAAAATTTACTTTTTAAATCAATGTTTATATCAGGCATACTTTTATTATAAAAACCATTTCTGCCTTCTTTAAGGATAATATTTACTGCATTTTCTATATTTTTATCTTTTTTAGTCATGTTTTCTTCATTCTCTTCACTATTATAACGAAATGAACGAGCATATATTGCTTCATTATCATAATCCTTTTTTTCTGACCAAAAGACAATAGTGTCTTCACCCAAGACCATTTTTTGTTCTCGGCTTGAAAGAAGATATTTTAAAGCCTGAGCGTATTTAAAAGATGCTTCCACAGAAACATTGGAATTAAAAGACTGATTTAGTCCGTAAGATAAATCCGAATCTTTATTAAAACAAACCAAAGATGTACCCGTAGCATTTGCTCCTTTTATTCCCTGAAACTGTTCATGTAGAAGTGCTATTTCACTTATCTCTCCGGTAATACCGCACTGCGATATCCTTTTTTCTTTATCTTCGTTTTCTCTTTTATTTTCTTCTAACCATACATTTACTATTTCTGTATTTTCATGAAGATAATTGCTTTCTCCTACTAATCTTATTACGATATTTCCCGGAAGCGCATCACCTTTAGAACGTACAGCACTTAAAATATGTTCTTCTTCCCATGCTTTATTTATATCCCATTTTCTAAAATAATTCTTTATTGCTTCAGCTTCTTTAGAATGACAATGTTTTAATATTTGAAGATGAAAACTTTTCGCTGTTTCAAATTTCTTTTCTTCTGTTTTTTGTTTATCAAGACTTCCGGACAGTCCAAATATATATCCCGCATTATCGCATACCAAAGCTGCTTTTATCTTACTGGACTTCCCTCTGGTAGGCATAATAAAATTTCTTTTCTTTGATTTACCTTCGGAGTCGTCTGTAAACTCTGTCAAATTCACTATATTACCGTCTTCATCCAAAACAAGTTCATAATTAGCACCTACTTTTTCATAACCGAAGGGAGGTACTTCACCGAGTTTCAAAAGCTCATCATAATAACTGCAAAGTGCATTTAAAATCATTCCACCACCTCATCTCTGATTTTCCTAAAATCAAGAATGCCATCATTTAATAAAGCTCTTATATATTTAGGTGATACTTCACTTCTTTTTTTATCTTCACTTAATTTGTAATCTAAATCGTATAACATATACCCAAGGTCTTTTTCCCCCTGCAAGTAACTTTTGGGTATATCTTTTTCGTCCTCGATAAGTTCGAAATTAGCTCCGAATTCTCTAGTCCCCAAAAACGGAGCGGAAAAATATTGTCCTTTTTTTAGTCTGCGTACAGCAATATTATAATGTTTTTCCTTTGTATCCGTTTCTCCGCATTTATCTAAATTCAATTCAAAATGAGCCCTAATTACGTACTCAACATCTGTAAGTATCATCGAAGCTCTTTGATGTCTTTTCCCAGGAGCATCTATATATAAAGGTGCATTCCGGTTCATCGCGCCTTTTACTTGTGAAAGCTTTAGGACTTCGCTTACTTCGTTCCTTCTTACATTGGTAAATTTTATTTCATTTATCACATGAATTTCATCGATTATCCAGCGTATGGCGGGCTTCCAGTATACGCTCTCCAATATCCCCTTTGCGGCAGATGCAGTCATCATATCATAACTTACTTTTTCTACCTTAAGTTCAGGTCTTGTAAAACAGGCATAGTCTCCCCATACTCTAAATGTTACTCCATATCCCATTTAATCACCTTCTTTCTATTGCATTAATGCTTCTGCATTTTTATTTTCACTGCTAAATATATCTAGCCCTAAATCTTTATCATAATATTTATCGTTATTTAAAATATATATCCCAAATCTAGTTTGAATTAAAACATTATCCTTTAAAAGCCTATTAAATTCAGTTTCATAAATATTTACTATATATTTATTCATCTTTCTAAAATCACTTTTAGTCAAAATACTATTTTTAATATTATCATTTTCTGATAAAATCAATTTATCTCTTAGGCTCACGCTTTCATCAATATCATTCTTTTTATCATCGTTTTTCTTATTTGAACTATCATCTTCTTCACTTTTTACAGAAACAAAAATTGAATATGTATTATCTTTGATAATCTCAAAATTATCATTTACATATTTATAATTAAACCCAAGAAATTGACCGTTTAATTTAAGACTTCCAAGAATATCTTTTTTATCAAGCAATTGTTTCTGTTCTTTATTTAAACCGGAAATATCTGTATTATAAAATTGATATACCATTTTAAAATACTTTTCAACACCATCAAGTCCAAAAGAGCTATCTTTTAATAAGCCAATAATTTCCCTTGATTTATCTGCTTTGGGTTTTATACTGCTTGGACATTTTCCTTCCTTCGAAGTAGATTCAAACACATATACCTTGCCTTTGATTAAATTACCATCTTTATCTGTAAGCTTTCCTTCTCTGTTTGCTCTTCCCCCGGACTGAATGATACTGTCTATTCCGGCAACGGCTCTAAATACTACAGGGAAATCAATATCTACTCCACACTCAATAAGCTGTGTCGAAACAAATATGACATCTTCATTATTTTTTAAAAGTTTCTTTATTTCTTCTATTTTTTTCAGTCGGTCATAAGGTCTTAGTAATGTTGAAAGGACAAATACTTTTTTATCTTTTAATACTTTATCTTTTATCATATCGTATAACTTATATGCATGTCTTCGGCTATTCACAATTACTAAAGCACTTTTATTTTCAGTTATCATACCAACGATTTCTTCATCATCTTTTTTATCTATATACTTATAATCTACCCTGTTCAATTTTTCAAAAAGCTCATTTGTATTTGATACGATTTCCGTGATTTGCATATCTTTATATTTATAATTATCAATGACCGGCTTTGTCGCACTGCAAAGGACAGCACTGGAACCATAATTTTTAACAAGTTCACAAATGGAATGAACACAAGGAGATAAATAATCAATAGGCAGCATCTGTGCTTCATCAAAGATAATGACACTTCTACTCATATTATGCACTTTTCTCGACTTTGAAGTTTTATTTGAAAATAATGATTCAAAAAATTGGACATTTGTAGTTATAGTTATTGGTATATCCCAGTTTTCGCTCGCCCATCTCATTTTTTCGTCATCTTCTTTGATTTCGGCATTCATATGATGCTCCAAAACAAATTCTTCACCGATAATGTACTTGATAACTTTTGCATTCTGCTCAATGATAGAAGTGTATGGAATGACATATATTATCCTCTTCATTCCGTTTTCCTTGGCATGTTTTACTGCAAACGCAAGCGATGATATGGTTTTACCTCCTCCTGTCGGAACACATAAAGAAAATAATCCTTTAGGAGATTTTGATTTTTTTATACATTCATACAAAATCATATTTCTGATTTTATTTATTTCTTCATCTTTACCCTCTTTATTTCTCAGTTCATTTAAATATGTATCCAAAGTGCTATTTAATTTTTCCATTGAAGCATGTGTGGTTTCTCTTTTTACATTATTACAAAATTCCTCGGTATCTCTCCAGTCAGCATCCACAAGACATGAAAATAACATTCTTATATAAAAGGATATCCCGAAATCATTTACAGTAAAAGGCGCATAAAGCTTTTGAGGATTTGGAAAAGCAATATTTAAATTATCATAAAATCCTGATACTTCAAATTCTTTACAACTTCCGTAAAAAGTTCCGCTTCCTCCGCTATCTCTATTACCGCTGTCTTTAAGTCCTGTATGATGACAGCATATAGGATAAGCTAAATAGCTGTAATAGGCGTCCTTATTTTCTTCGCCTTTATCTAACAGCATTTTAGCGCCGAAAACTGCATGTTTGACCTTGATTTTGCTTTCTCCTCTTATATAATCCTGGAATCCGTCCTGAATCTTACCAAGATCATGAAGAAGTCCGATATATTTACCCATATATCCCGCTGAAAAATCACTTGCATATTCCTCACAGTATTTACTTACCTTTAATAAATGATCAATAAGATATTGATATTTGATTTCTCCAGTGTCTTTATTTTCTCTTGTATGAGCGATATATTCTTTATCTTTCCCCATCATATCACTTCCTTAATTTTTTTATTATATAGGCGGTAACAAAAAGCGATAGAAATTAAAACGTTTACTATAATATGTAATTATACTCTTATTTACATATTTTGACAATTAAGAACACTAATATCTTACAAAGTAGTATTGGTTCGTGTTATGATGTGGATGTCATTTTGACATCCACTTTTTATATATTTTACCTCCAAAACAGATACAAACTTCGATCCTAAGTTATTGAACAAAATAATATTCAATTAATCATTTTAATCATTCCTTTCTTTTTAACTTTTTGTAATGAAAGTTGTATAATTTTAAAATAATATTACCATAGATTTCCTTATAAATTTTTATTTGATATAAAATAATATAAAGTAAGACAAATTTAACTAAGTATAAATAAAGAGAGCACCTCTTATGAGGTGCTCTCTTTATTTACTCACAACATTAATTACAAAGTTTCAATCCTACAAATCATAACACATGATTCGACCTTAAATTATGAAAAAATCCAACATATAAAAATATATATTACTAATTTCACTAAATTATATCATTATAAAAATATCATTACAATACATTTACTATTTTCAATAATAAATACTAATATTAAACAATTAATATATAATTAAAATAAAAAAAGCTTTGAATAATCAAAGCTTTAATTTCATAAAAATGGAGCTGATGATAGGACTTGAACCTACAACCTGCTGATTACAAATCAGCTGCTCTACCGATTGAGCCACATCAGCGCCTGCCTATATAATATACTAAATAGGATAAAAAATGTCAAGAACTTTTTAGGTATTTATTCTAATTTTTTATATAAATCTATACTTAAGTAAAAATATTTAATACTAATTATAATTTTTATCTAAACGCTATATTTCCCCATATTATCATTTATTTCGTCTTCGCTTTCTTTCATGGCTTCCAAAGTATCAGAAAGCAAATCACTCAGTTCAACTCCGAGTATTTCGGCTCCCTTTTGGATTACGTCTCTGTCACAGCCGGCCGCAAAGCTCTTGCTCTTAAACTTCTTCTTAAGGCTCTTAAGCTCCATATCCTTCGTACTCTTTGAAGGTCTCATCAGCGCCGCCGCATTTATAAGTCCGGTAAGTTCGTCTGCTGCAAAAAGCACCTTCTCCATTTCATGCTCGGGCTTTATATCGGAACATATCCCGTAACCGTGAGAACATACAGAGCGTATGACGCTTTCCTTCACTCCCGCCTCGGTAAGAAGATCCACCGCCTTTTTGCAGTGTTCACCCGGGTAAAGTTCAAAGTCTATATCGTGAAGGAGCCCCACAATCCCCCAGTACTCTTTTTCATCCCCATAACCCAGCTTATCCGCATACCACATCAAAACCTTCTCCACCGTAACCGCATGCCTTATATGAAAAGCCTCTTTGTTATATTTCCTTATAAGTTCAAATGCTTCATCTCTTGTGATCCCTGTTTCCATTTCTCCTCCCAAAATCCGCTTTATATTTTTAATATTAAGTAAATTATGAACCTAAAAACTCTCTTTGTCAATACGGTTAAGGGGCGCCGCCCCTTATGAACCC
>NZ_JANJZK010000025.1 GCF_024623185.1 Anaerofustis stercorihominis | reverse complement strand
GCAAAAAATGGCGGGTTGTAGGGTGGAACCCTGCAAGGGGTGTAAGGGGCAGAGCCCCTAGGAGGTTTGTTTCTTTTCAAAGAAATATCTTATCCACAGGTTATCCACTGAAATTTAGAAAGTATGTTCTAAAAAGATTAAAATTACCAAAAAACATTAAAAAAAATCCATTTTTAGTTGCGTAAGGTGGTATGAGGTGGTAAAATAAACACATAAATTGGTACAGAGTGGTAAGAATTATGCTATCAGGAGAATATAATCATTCAGTTGACACAAAAGGAAGAATAAATGTACCTGCCAAATTCAGATGTGAACTTGGTGATTCTTTTATTATGTGCAAAGGTCTTGATAAGTGTATCTCGGTCTATCCGAAATCGGCTTGGGACGAGCTTGCCGCGAAGATAAAAAGTCTGCCTACCACTGACAGGAACGCCAGACGTTTTTCAAGGTTCATCCTCGGCAGTGCCCTTGAATGTACTCCCGATAAACAGGGGAGAACAAAGGTTTCCGCTTCTTTGATGGAATATGCGGGGATAGAAAAGGACATAGTCGTCGTAGGTGTTGAAACCAAGGTTGAAATTTGGGACAGCAAAGAATGGGCTAAATACAATGATGTATCCGATGACTGCATGGAAGATGTGGCACAGGAAATGTTTGAAGCGGGGATAACTCTATAATGAAACACATCAGCGTTTTATATCAGGAAACAATAGATATGTTAAATATAAAAGAAGACGGGATATACGTCGACGGTACCATGGGCGGTGCGGGGCACAGTCTGGGGATATGTGAAAAACTGTCGGAAGAAGGGTACTTCATAGGTATAGATCAGGATGATTTTGTATTTGACAGGGCTAAAGAAAGACTTAAAGGTACCGATTGCAAAAAAAAATTCGTGAGAGGGAACTTTCATGATATCAAAGACATATTAATGGATCTAGGTATAGATAAAATAGACGGGATGATGGCAGACCTTGGAGTCTCTTCATTTCAAATAGATGATGAGACGAGAGGCTTTTCTTTTAAAAAAGACGGTCCTTTGGACATGAGGATGGATAAATCCAAAAGCTTTTCCGCAAAGGAACTTGTAAATACTTATTCTTACGAAGATTTAAGAAGGGTCATAAGCGAGTACGGCGAAGAGCAGTTTGCGGGAAACATAGCCAAACACATATTAAAAAACAGGGAAGAAAAACCCATTGAGACTACATATGAACTGGTAGAGATAATCAAAAATGCCATACCAAAGAAGTTTCATCAAAAGAAACATCCCGCAAAGAAAACATTCCAGGCTATCAGGATAGAAGTAAATGATGAAATCGACGCATTGAAGCAGTCGGTGGAAGATATGATAGATGTCTTAAATAAAGGAGGAAGGCTGGCAGTTATAACCTTCCATTCTCTCGAAGACAGGATAGTAAAAAAAGTATTTTCGGAGTATGCAAAAGGGTGTACATGCCCAAAGGAATTCCCGGTATGTGTATGCGGGAATACACCTAAGGTAAAGGTGCTTACGAGGAAGCCTGTTTTACCTACCGAAGAAGAAATAGAAGAAAATCCTCGTTCGAGAAGTGCAAAGCTTAGAGTAATCGAAAAACTTTAAGTAATAATAAGATAAATTTTAAAATATAATTTAAGGAGCAGCAAATGACAAGAGAAAAACAAAGTGCTAGATATGAACAGAAGAAAAATGAAAAAGTATTTACTTTTGATACGGTTTTGTTTCTATGTCTGATTGCCGCGATTTTATTATCTGTTATTACTTGGCAAAGTTACAGGATAAACAGGACGGATATTGAGATATCTAAGCTTGAAAATCAATTAAAAGATGCTAAAATGTTAAATGACAGTTTAGAGGGGAAATTACTTGCCAAGAGAGACTTGAACAAAGTCCAAAAGGTAGCAATAGAAAAATATGGTATGATTAAGCCGGGGAACAGTTATTTTGTTGCGGTAAATGTACAAAGCGAAGATGAAGCTCTTACCGACAGCAAAAGTGCCAGTGCACAAAATACAAAAGGCGGGAATGCACTCTCTAAATTATTTAGTGGTTTTGCCGGCAATTAGTAAAGGTGGTCACTTTTGAAAACTTTTTTAGATCTTAGACAAAAGAAAAGGATATTATTTATATTTGCTTTTGTATGTATATTATTTATAGCACTGGTGTGTAAGCTGGTGTACATACAAGGTTTCAAAGCAGTTGAATACGGAAATAAACAATCAGCCATGTTGATGCAGCGTCTTCCCATAACGGCGTCCAGGGGAGATATCTATGACAGAAACATGGCTTTACTTGCGAAAGACGCGACTTGTTCGAGTATATATGTTTCTCCCGCAAGTGTAGATAAAAACAAGAAAAAAGAAGTAAGCGAATACCTTGCAAAGATGCTTGACCTTAAATATGAAGATGTATATAAAAAGGTAAGCAACGCTTCTTCAAACAACGAACTTATAAAAAGAAAAGTGGATAATTCCGTAGGACTTAAAATAAAAAATAAAGGCTATAACGGTGTATCCGTCACAGAAGATAAAAAGAGATATTACTCTAACGGTAAATTCGCTTCTCATTTATTGGGCTTCACAGGTGTGGATCATCAGGGACTTTACGGTTTGGAAGCCAGCTATAATGACGTACTTGCAGGTAAAGACGGAGTAGTTCTTTATCAAACCGACGGCAGCGGAAGAAAGATAGCTTCGGGCAGTGAAGTAAGACAGGAAGCGACAAACGGAAGTAATCTTGTCCTTTCCATAGACAGCGTTATCCAGATGTACGCGGAAAACGCCATAGAGACGGGGATAAAGAAGACAGGCTCGAAGAGGGTAATGGCTTTGGCAATGGATCCTTCAACAGGGGAGATACTCGCCATGGCGACAAACCCAAGCTATAATCTAAACGATCCATGGAAACTGGATAATTCATTTAAAAAGAAGATGTCTTCGGAATTTTATAAAACCACAAAGAGCGGTAAGAAAAAGAAAATGACAAACAGCGAAAAGCTTGCTTTGATGTGGGATAACCCAAATATCAGTTTGAACTACGAACCGGGTTCTACGTTCAAACCCGTGACGGTTTCCTCTGCACTGGAAGAAGGCTCAATAGATAAGTCTTCAAGATTTTACTGCAAGGGGTATAAAGTAGTTGCGGGAACAAAAATAAGATGTAGTGTCTATCCAAACGGACACGGGAGTCAGTCTCTCGGAGAGACCCTTGCAAATTCATGCAACCCTGCCATGATGGAAATTGCCATGCGTATGGGACCCGACACATTCTACGATTATATATATAACTTCGGTTTCGGTTCAAAGACGGGAATATCTCTCGGAGGAGAAGAAGGAGGGATAGTTCCTCCCAACCAAGATGTGAATGTAGTAGACTTTGTAACAAAGGCTTTCGGTCAGGGTATATCCACCACTCCTATCCAGATGATGATGGCTCTTTCTTCTACGATAAACGGCGGATATCTGTTAAAACCTCAGCTTGTTAAATACGTTACCGAGGGAGAAGACAATACCGTTACCACGACATATGAAAAAGAAGTGGTAAGACAGATAATATCAAAAGATACTTCTTCGACTATGCGTAAGTATTTAAGAGGGGTTATAACAAAGTCCGAAGTTCTTAAAAAGTATGATACGAAATCTCTTAAAATGGGCGGTAAGACGGGTACTGCTCAAAAGATAGTAGACGGAAAGTACTCCCATTCAAAATATGTATGTTCGTTCTTTGGGTTTGCTCCGTACAACGACCCTAAAATTGCGGTAATAGTCCTTTGTGATGAACCTACCAACGGACGTTACGGAAGTACGACCGCTGCACCTATCGCATCTGAAATACTCAAGAATTCGGTAAACTACTTAAAGACCAAAAGCGATGACAGTTCAAAAGATATCAAGACACTCAGCACAAAAGTCGTGGTTCCCGATGTAAGAGGGGAAAGCCTTACGGATGCAAAGAGCCTGCTTGATACTCTAAAGATAAAATATAAGGTAAATTATAAAAATAAAAAAGTCAGTGATGATAACGCAGTGGTTGTAAGTCAGACCAACGTTCAGGAAACATACTCGAAGACGATAACTCTGACTGTAGATGATTCTTCTTCGGAAAATGTTACCATGCCTGATTTAACCGGTATGAGCGTACAGAGTGCAAACGAAGCATTGACCAAGATAGGTCTTACTATGGAGATCGAAGGCGGAGGCATCGTTCAGTCACAAAGCGTAAAGGCAGGTACAAGTATTAAAAAGGGTACTAAAGTAACTGTTACATTCAAATATGTCAAGTAATTGCTCATAAAATGTTTTTATTAAACGCAAAAAGTGATATAATAAGACACATATTAAAATATATGAGGTAATGTATGAATGGTATAGGTATAGATACACTATCGAAGATGATAAACGGTAAGATAATCCGTGAGGGGAAAGAAAATTTAGTGACCGATGTGGTCATAGACAGCCGTCTTGCGAAAAAAGGAAGCGTGTTTTTTGCTCTCGACGGGACGGAAATGGACGGACATGATTTTGCCGTGAGTGCTTATGAAAACGGTGCTTGTGCGATAGTTGTAAAAAGAGAAATAGAAGGGGCGGAGTGTTATCAAATCAAAGTTGAAGACACGCTAAAAGCCCTTTACGATATGGCAAAGAGCTATAAGGATAAATTCGATATCCCTTTTGTAGCTCTTACCGGAAGTGCTGGAAAGACAACCACAAAGGATATGACGGCAAGTGTCTTAAGTAAAAAATATAAAACGATGAAGACCATAGGGAATTTCAATTCCACCACGGGAGTACCACTAACTCTTTTCAACCTTGAAGAGAGAGATGAAATAGCCGTAGTGGAAATGGGTATGAACCATAAAGGCGAGATAGAAAAAGTAAGCGGACTTGTAAATCCGGATCTTGCCATGATAACGAATGTCGGTGTTTCTCATATCGAAAATTTGGGAAGCAAAGAAGATATATTCAAAGCAAAGATGGAAATAACAAAAGGGCTTAAAAAAGGCGGGACCCTCCTTGTTAACGGAGATAGCGAATTTTTTAAGGATTATACAAACGATGATTTCAACGTCGTCAAAGTCGGTATCGATCACGGGGATCTTAGAGCTGCCGATATCTTATATAGCTCAAAGGGAGCGAAGTTTATGGTGAATTACAATGGTAAAAACTATACTTTCTGCACTAAGGTCCCCGCTAAATACAGCGTTTACAATGCACTTTTCGCAATATACACAGGATTTCACTTCGGGCTTAGCTACGAACAAATAAAAGAAGGATTGGACGATTTTATGCCTACAGGTAACAGGATGAAGATAGAAGAAGTAAACGGCATTACACTAATAGACGATACTTATAATTCAAATCCCGAAGCTTTAAAGGAAGCTTTAGGTTTACTAAACAGGATCGGCGGCAATAATAGAAAAGTAGCCGTTCTCGGCGATATGCTCGAACTCGGAGAAAAAAGCGGAGAAGAGCACGAAAAATGCGGTAAAGCCGCTGCCGAAAACGGGGTAGAACTGCTTCTTGCATGCGGAGACTACGCTATGCACTATATCAAAGGTGCCGGCGAAAACGGTATGGATCCGGGCAAAGCACTATATTTTTTCGAGAAAAATTATTTGGTCGAAGAAGTATTTGATTTTCTAAAAGAAGGTGATTTTGTATTGGTAAAGGCTTCAAGAGGCATGAAATTTGAAGACGTTGTCGATGCGATCAAAAAAGGAGGAGTATTTTAATGGTATATTCAATTCTTGCTACCCTTATTTCATTTGCGGTAGTGGTTTTACTTACACCAAAATTCATACCTTTCCTGCAAAGACTGAAAATGGGTCAGACAATCAGGGAACTGGGACCAAAGAGCCACTATAAGAAAGCCGGTACGCCTACTATGGGCGGGCTTGTGATGATGCTCGGCATACTTGTCACATGCATCATTTTCTTTTCAAAAGCGGACGGAGACCTTGTCTTCGCTCTTTTTGTGACTCTTATATTCGGACTTATAGGTTTCCTTGACGATTATATAAAAATGGTTCAAAAGAACAGACTTAACTCGGAAGGAGGCGTCCTCGTACCTTATCTGGGAATGCTTCCTATTCAAAAACTGCTTTTACAGTTTTCGGCTGCGGGTGCGGTTGCGGTTTATGCTGCTTTTCACCCTTCCATCGGAACGAGTATAGTGGTTCCTTTTACTAATCTTAACTGGGACCTCGGGTGGCTTTATATACCTTTTGTGGTAATAGCGATAGTTGCTGTGGTAAATGCCGCAAACCTTACGGACGGACTTGACGGGCTTGCCTGCGGTGTAACTATGATAATAGTATTCTTCTTCCTTGTATTTTCCCTAGCAAACGGATTTACATCGATGAATATATTCTCTGCGAGCGTGATAGGTTCCTGTCTCGGGTTCTTATGCTATAACGCACATCCTGCTTCCATATTCATGGGGGACACGGGGTCTATGGCTCTCGGCGGTGCGGTGGTGATAATCTCTATCTTCACAAGGTCGGAACTTTTCATATTGATAGCGGGGGGAGTTTACTTCGTAGAAGCATTATCGGTACTCCTTCAGGTGGGATACTTCAAGAAGACCGGAGGAAAGAGACTGTTTAAAATGGCGCCGATACATCATCACTTTGAACTTCTCGGACACCATGAAACCAAGATAGTGACTTGTTTTTGGATAACCACGGCAGTGCTTGTGATGATTTCACTTTTATCACTTCCTATTATGTTTAATTAAGGAGTAGAAAAATGGATTTAAAAGACGGAATATATATGGTTGTGGGGGGCGGCAGAAGCGGCGTTTCCACAGCTAAATTTTTAAGCGGTAAAAATAAAAAGGTTTATTTAACTGATACGAAGGAATATGAAGACATAGTTCCTTTGGGATTTGGGATAGATACAATAAAAAATGATAAAAATATAACATTCATACTCGGCAGACAGCCTAAGGAAGAAGAAATAAAAGAATGTGAAATGATGATAGTTTCGCCTTCGGTTCCTCCTAAGGCTTTTCCTATAGTTACGGCTAAAAAGAATGACATACCCGTGTACTCGGAATTTGAATTTGCGAATTCTTTTTGTAAAGGTTATGAAATAGCCATAACAGGGACAAACGGCAAAACCACAACCACGACTTTGGTGGGAGATATCTTTGAAAATGCGGGATATGATACTTATGTAAACGGGAATATCGGCAATTCATTCATAAACGATGCGGTAAAAGGGGACGAAAACAGTGTATACGCTTTGGAAGTAAGTTCTTACCAGCTTGAACTTACGGATAAATTCAAACCCGATATCGCTATCATGACGAATATCACCCCCGACCATCTCGAAAGACATGGTACATTCGAAGAGTATGTAAGGGTAAAGGAAAATGTATTCGTAAATCAGGATGAAAATGATTATCTCATAATAAATAAAGAAGATGAGATACTCATGGATTTAAGTAAGAATGCAAAAAGCAAAGTACTTACATTCACCGTTAAGGAAGATAAAAATGCCAATGCTTATTTAAAAGATGAAAATATAATCATCAATTTTAAGGGGGAAGTATATCCTCTTATTAATATAAACGAACTCAAGCTTTACGGACTTCATAACGTTATGAACGTTATGGCTGCTTCTTTGGCGGCGGCAGTAAAAGGTGTGAAAAAAGAAAATCTTGTAAATACTCTTAAAAATTTTAAGAGTGTTGAACACAGAATCGAGTATGTTGATACCGTTGACGGCATAGAATATATAAACGACTCAAAAGGCACCAACGTAGACGCTACGGTGACCGCTATGAAAGCGATGAAGAAAAAGACGGTGCTGATGCTGGGCGGATATGACAAAATGACACCTTTCGACGAATTAGCCAAAAGTATTAATGATAATATTAAATGTATCGTTTTGTACGGAGTCGTGCAAAATAAGATAAAAGATACTTTGGATAAATATGATTATAAAAATTATCATATGGTGGAAGGCGGATTTGACGAAGTGTGCAAAAAAGCAACTGAATTTGCGGATAAAGGAGAATGTGTGCTTCTATCTCCCGCGACTTCAAGCTTCGATATGTTTGACGACTACGAACAAAGGGGAAGAGCGTTTAAATCTTACGTAAAAAATTTGAAAGGATAAGTTAAATGAACGAAGGAAGAAAAAGGAAAAGGACAATGGATTACTGGCTGCTCCTTACGATTATGGGGCTTACCATATTTGGTATAGTTTCTATTTTTTCTGCCAGTATGTATAACTCGGGAATAAGCGGAAGTCCTTTTTCCTATTTTACCAAGCAGCTTATTTTTGCTATCATCGGAACTATCTTGATGATAACTATTTCAAATATAGACTATCGTAAAACAAAGCACTTTGCTCCCATCGTTATGATCGGGGTAATAATAATGCTTGTTCTCGTACTCTTTATAGGTACGAACGTAAACGGAGCTAAAAGGTGGATAAGGATAGGAAGCCTCGGGACCATACAGCCCAGCGAGTTTACCAAAATAGCTCTTATACTTTTCCTTGCTTATTATATCGAAAGGAAAAAAGAACTTATAAGAAGTTTTCGTTACGGGATACTGCCTGTCATAGGACTTGCTTTAATAGTATGCGGACTTATCGCTTTGGAGCCTAACCTTTCTACGGCAACTATCATAGGAGCACTTATAGTAGGTATGCTTATAATCGGAGGTATGAACCTCAAATATTTCATTCCCGTTGTAATAGCGGGTGTGGGAGGGATAGTCTTCATGATCATAAGTACCCCATGGAGACTTACGAGAATGCTTACTTTTCTTGACCCTTGGGCTGATATAAAAGGTGCAGGGTGGCAGATTTGTCAGTCACTTATGGCGCTTGGTTCGGGAGGGCTTCTCGGACGCGGTTTCGGTCAGGGTAAAGCAAAGCTTTTATTCATGCCCGAGCCTCAGAATGACTTTATATTCGCTCATATCGGTGAGGAAATGGGACTTATTTTCGGTATCATACTTATCGCGGTTTACTTATTCCTCATTTGGAGATGTGTAATAATCGCTCTTAATGCACCTGACAGTTTTTCCATGCTTTTCTGCGGAGGAATGGCGGGACTTCTCGGATTACAAGTATTTATAAATATCGGTGTTGCGACAGCACTTATACCCGTTACGGGTATGCCTCTTCCATTCGTCAGTGCGGGGGCTAGCTCCCTTATATCTCTGATGTGCGGTATGGGGGTAGTACTTAATATATCCAAGCATTGTAATATTTAACTCGCCCAAAAGGGCGAACCACTTTGCAGGGGATACCCTGCAACCCTCTATAAGGGACGCTGTCCCTTACACCACTATGTAGGGCTTCGCCCTACAACCGATTCCAGGGGCTCTGCCCCTAAAAC
>NZ_JANJZK010000024.1 GCF_024623185.1 Anaerofustis stercorihominis | reverse complement strand
AAAAATCTCCGCTCAAGCCGCGGTGGCTATAGCGACTGGATTTCCTCTGAAAATCTACCCGATTTTCAGGGAACAGTCGCTTTTCCCCTCCCAATGTATAAAAAAAGTTTTACCTTCAAAATATAATAAAATTATTTATGCAAGAGGGGTGGGATAGCTTCTCTTCCAAGAAACGCGGGCAGCGTTTCTTAGGAAATCGAGAAGCGCGAAGAGCCTCCACGGCGAATGAGTGGAAGAACTTTTACCCCTTTTTTGTTTCTTCGGACAAAAAAGGGTGGGTTGTAGGGCAAAGCCCTACAAAGTGGTTTAAGGGACGAAGTCCCTTATATAGGATTGTAAGGCGTAGCCTTACCAAAAAGGTTTCGGGAGTTTTCCCGAAACCTTTATTTACCTTGTTGTTTTTTTTCTGTTTTCCGCTTTTATCCTGTCCTGCTTATTCAAGTATTCTTTTCTTACTCTTAAATGATTTGGAGTTACTTCCAACAGTTCGTCGTCATTTATAAATTCAAGATACTGTTCCAAACTAAGCTGTCTGTGAGGAGTAAGTCTTAAGGTTTCATCACTTCCCGAAGCACGCATGTTAGTTACCTGCTTACGCTTACATACGTTTACCGTCATATCGTCGGGCCTTGAGTTTTCCCCGACTACCATTCCTTCGTAAACCGTAGTGTTCGGACCAATAAACAATGAACCTCTTTCCTGAGCGTTGTAAAGTCCGTAAGTAATGCTTTCTCCCGGTTCGCTTGCGATAAGAGAACCTCTGCTCCTTCCTTCGAAGTCGCCTTTATATGGCATATATTTTTCAAAGTTTGAGTTTATTACCGCAGTTCCTTTTGTCGCGGTCATAAGTTCACTTCTGTATCCGATAAGTCCACGGGAAGGTATCATGAATTCAAGTCTTGTATAGCTGTCGCTGGACTTGTTCATATTAAGAAGCTCCCCTTTTCTGTTTGCACAGCTTTCGATTACGGTTCCGGTATGGTCGTCGTGTACGTCGATAACAAGTCTTTCAAAAGGTTCACATTTTACTCCGTCGATAACTTTTGTAATTACCGTAGGTTTTGAAACCATGAATTCGTATCCTTCTCTACGCATATTTTCTATAAGGATAGATAAATGAAGTTCCCCTCTTCCCGATACTTTGAAAGTATCCGCACTGTCTGTAGGTTTTACTTCAAGAGAAATATTTGAAAGAAGTTCTCTGAACAGTCTGTTTCTGAGATGTCTGCTTGTTACATATTTTCCGTCCATTCCCGCCAAAGGAGAAGTATTTACGGAAAAGTTCATGGAAAGCACGGGCTTGTCGATTTCAACAAAAGGCATTGCTTCAACGCCTTCTGACGAACCGATTGTCTCGCCTATATTTATATCTGCAATACCTGCGATACAAATGATTTCTCCCGCACTCGCACTCTTACATGGGACTTTACTAAGCCCTTCGTAAGTATAAAGCTGAGAAATCTTACCTTTTGATATTTCCCCTTCTTTTCTTGCTATAGTTACGCTTTCGTTTGTTGATACACTTCCTCTTTCTATCTTACCGATAGCAAGTCTTCCGGTGTATTCGTCGTATTCGATATTTGATACAAGGAACTGAAAATCGCCTTCTTCATCTCCAGTAGGACAAGGTATATTATCCTTGATAGCCTTGAAAAGTACTCCGAGTCCCTCACCTTGTTTCTGAGGTGTTTCGCTTGCCCAGCCCTGCTTTGCGGAAGCAAAAAGTATCTTTGAATCAAGATAGCTTTCATCTGCTTCAAGGTCTATAAAAAGTTCCAAAACGTCATCGGCGATTTTTTCGGGAGTTGAATTTTCTCTGTCTACTTTATTTATAACGATAATAACAGGCAGGTTTTGTTCTAATGCTTTCTTTAAAACAAATCTCGTCTGAGGCATACATCCTTCGAAGGCGTCCGCAAGAAGTATTACTCCGTTTACAAGGGATAAACTTCTTTCCACTTCCCCGCCGAAGTCCGCATGTCCCGGTGTATCTACGATATTTATTTTGATATCGTCGTAGTATACCGATGTATTTTTTGCAAGGATAGTTATCCCTCTTTCTCTTTCCAAATCGTTGGAGTCCATTACTCTCTCGTCTACATCTTCGTTATCTCTGAATGTCCCGCTTTGTTTGAGCATCGCATCTATGATCGTCGTCTTACCATGGTCTACATGGGCAATAATAGCAATATTTCTGATATTCTCTTTTTTCATTTATTTATTTCCTTTAATATAATATGAGCATTTAATAAAAAGTGCAAAAAAATAGCACCATAATCTTCATTAACTTATAGATTATAGCACTATACAAGCCTATTGTCAATTTTAAGACATTAGTCTTCAAGTTTTTCAAATGCGTCTTTTTTAACAAAACACACAGGGCAGACATAAGTATCCGGGACATCTTCCCACTTTGTATTCGGCGGGATATTGTTATCGGGATCTCCGAGTTCTTCATCATAGATATATCCGCATAATGTACATTCGTATTTAGCCATTTTATACCTCCGTTTTATATATATTTTTATCAAAAAAATATTATTTTATTCAACCTGTTTAAAATTAATCATAACCATAATTAAGACTTGTTAGGTTCGTCTGATTATGATATATTTTATATCAAAGGAGAACGACATGAGATATTTACCATATATAATTATTTTATCATTCAGTATCATAGGTGCATTATATACTGTTTTGTACATAAACTTAAATAAAAAGAAAGAAAAAGATTTTATAACCTACGAAGAAAATATAAATAAAGAGTCGGAAGAAAAGAATAAAGTATTCGTTTTATACGCAGTCTGTATGACAAATATCATATTTGCAGTATTGGAATGTCTTATAATCTATACAAGGAGCTTTGAACTCATTTTAAGCACCAACCTCATCAGGACTTGTTCCATCATAGCGGTATTGAATTTTGCGGCAATGATAATAAAAGGAACATTTGCCGGAAACAGCGTAAATAAAATCGCAGACAGAGAAGTATTTTCAAAAACTCTTATTCAAATGTCCTTTGGAGAAATACTTACAATAATAGGACTATTGATACTTGGATTAATTATTATATAACATAAATTTTTTAATTAGTTAATAACTTTTTTAGGTAAATAGCAGGTTATATTCTTAAACGAGTTTTAATTATTTACAATAAAGAATAGTTCCATTAGAAAAATACCTGACCGATTATTTATTTAAAAATAAAACAATTTTTAATATGGATATGCCTTGATACATTAAAAATAGTATTTATATGTTAGAATATATAGTAAGTTTTATCTATAACATTTTCGAATTATTATTTTAAATTTGAAATTGCATTATATATATTTTAATTTTATAAAATATAATTTTAAATAGTTAAAACGATTTAAATTATAAGAGCAAACGGATTTTACACTTTTTAATCATTTATTTATAAAAGGAATTAAAAGGTTATATGAACTATCATATAAAATCATTGATTGTTTTTTTAATTTATAATATACTTCAATAGAATAAAAGGAGGGGAAAATATGAAAAAAGAAACTGTCGATATGTTTATACTTATTAACGGCAAATACTTCCCAAATGCTCAGCTCGTAACATTAAGAAGCAGACTGGAAGCACTTCCGGAAGAAGCACTGGACGGTCTTATGTCGCTTGATTTAAGGGATCCGGATATAATGATATTGGTTTCAGCAGGACTGGGTACACTGGGGATAGATAGATTTTTTATAGGACAAACGGCACTCGGAGTGCTTAAACTCATCACTCTGGGCGGATGCGGTATCTGGGCTATTATAGACTGGTTCCTGATAAGAAATGCAACAAGAGAAGAAAACCTAAACAGTCTTTTGGCGCTTATTCGAAATTATCAGTACATAGCACCGAAAAATGACAGTCAAAACAACAGTATAGAATTATAGTAAGTTGAGCCGGAATGTCCGGCTTTTAATTTTCAAAATGAAGAAAGATATAATAAAAAAGCATATACCAATAATATCGGTTTTAACGATTTACGTAATATTCATATATATTTCAGGTATAGGATGTCCAATAAGATACATATTTGATTTTCCCTGCGTTACATGCGGGACGACAAGAGCACTAATTTCTTTTTTAAAAGGAGATTTAATGCTTGCATTTTATTATCATCCTCTGTTTTTACTCGCTATTCCCTTTTTACTGCTTGTTGCACATTATAATTTAAAATCATTCATGGGACTGAGTAAAAAAATAAGGAGTACCTTACTGATCATTATTCTTATTTTGTATGTCATCACATATATTATAAGGCTGATATTTTTTACTATTCCTTAATTATTAAAAAATTCTTAAGTTTGAATTAAATGTGATGAATTCGTGTTTTTTTGTGATATAATGAATATAGTAAAGAAATTATATATTTTTAAAAGATTACGTATTTTAGAACAGAGAATTGGAACACTAATAAAAAAATCCGTCATAAGATGGATTTTTTTAGTTTTATATGGGAAGAAAAGACAAGATACGATTGAGTTGATTACGGGGCGCGGAATCTGCCGAAGGCAGGCGTAGTGCCCCGAAAACATGATATTCACAAAATCTTAATAAAAATTATAGGAAAATTTATGTAATATTAATTTTATTATCATTTTATTTTAATTTAAGGGTTTTATAATAAATTTTATAAAATATAAAAATAAATAAAAAAGTTTATTGTTATATTTTTATCCTTTGAAATTGATATTGTTTTGTTTCGAAAAAAGATACCTATTTGGTGTCTTTTTTCATTTTTATTGAATTTTGCGGAATACTAAATATATAATAAGAATTAAAATTTAATAAAAAATTTCCGGGCACTACGCCTCGCTTCGCGAGATTCCGCGCCCGGATACTAAAACGAAAAACGATTTTTAAATTTAAAAACAATAATTCTAACAAACTGATTTCATAACTATCATATCATTAATACATCTATAATATATGATATCGAATAACCATAATTAAAAAGTAAAATTTTAAATTATCACTGTTACCATAATAAATCTTCAATTACATAGATAATAAAAACTCTCATATAAAGTATCATTCATAGTAAAAAGCAAAATCAATTAAAATTATAAAGTTAAAAATTAATCATAAACATGTACTTTGTCTATATACTTTATTAGGAGGGATAAACAATGATTGATCTTAACAGAAAAAAAATTATATCTATATTATTTGGAATTATTGCGATGATAGTAATCGCAGTCATATGTTTTGGATTTATTCACAAGATAAGCGCGGGAATAGATAAGACCGAATGGGGACTGGGAAACTACGGCGACGGCAAACAGCCGGTGGGAAATGCGGATAAAGAAACATTATCAAAATATGATGCCTTTTATGTGGGAAACGAAAATGAAAAAAATATTTATCTTACTTTTGATGCAGGATACGAAAACGGCTATACAGAAAAAATATTGGATACATTAAAAGAACAAAAAGTACCGGCGACATTCTTTTTGGTCGGAAACTACCTTGAAAAAAATCCCGAACTCGTTAAAAGGATGTTAAAAGAAGGACATATCGTAGCAAATCATACATATTCACATAAAGACTTAAGATATGTAAGCGATGAAGAATTTAAAAAGCAAGTCAATGACTTAGCGGAGCTATATAAAAAGACGACAGGACAGGAAATAAAAAAATATTTGAGACCGCCGGAAGGAACGTTCAATGAACATTCTTTAGCCATGGCAAAAAGTATGGGATATAAAACCATATTCTGGTCACTTGCATATAACGACTGGAACAACAATCAGCAAAAAAGTTACAGCGAAGTATTTGATAAAGTGCTTCCTAAACTGCATAACGGCTGCATTCTTCTTCTTCATTCCACCTCAAAAACCAACGGAGAAGTACTGGGAGATTTACTGTCAAAAATCAAAGAGGAAGGATATACCTTTAAAAGTTTAGACGAACTTGCAAAATAGTTTAATAATATTTTTCATTTTTCACATACTAATTATGTAACGTTAAGTTACTTAATTACAAATTCAGGAGGATATGAAATGAAAAATACTGCTATTCAATGTGACGTTAAAAGCTGTGAATACAATTGTCAGGATTGTAACTATTGTTCACTAGAATCAATTAAAGTAGGTACTCATGAAGCTCATCCAACACAATGTGCTTGTACTGACTGTAAATCTTTTAAATTAAAAGAAAACTGTTGTAAATAACAAACAGTTTAGGGTTCCACCATATAACCCGTCAAGTTTTTTCAAAGCAAAAAAACTTGGATGTAAAGTGCTTTCGCTCAAACGGTGCGAAGCCTAAAACGCTTTTAGATATTCAATAAAATGCTGCCCGCATTTTATGAATGAAAAGCTACCCCTACCCTAGTTAAAAGCGATTAATTTAACGATCTTATTGCAAAATATATATTTAGCAAATAGATTTACCTTCCCCTATTAACTGTTGAGTCAAGAATCGAAAATGTACGTTAAGGCTCAATATTAAGTATGATATAAAAATATAAATAAAGTTTATGATTTTTATGTCATACAATAAAATAAATCTAACCTAAAAAAGGAAGAACAAGATGTTCTTCTTTTTAAATAGTTTAAATATTCATGATAAAAACATATTAATCCCAAAGCCAATCCTCCGAGAAATACAACCGCAAATTTATCTTTTAGCTTTTCTTCATGGTAATAAGCTTCTATCACATCGAGCATTAGCACAAATTACAATAACACCGCATACATAAAAAATTTAACTCTTACTTTTATAGATGTAATCTAATAAAAATGATAAAAAAGAAAATAAATTAATATTACTCAGATAATAATTCAACTATATATTTTGTTGGGTTTTTTTGCTAACCATAGAGAGATTTTTCTTTTTTTATCCCTAAATATATCAATAAATTTTACATAGCATATATATTTTTTCTATCAAATTATATAAGTATTCAATAAGGTTATATTTTGAATTTTACATTATGTATTCATCTTTATTAAATAATAATCTCATATAAAACATTTAATGATTATATTTTTATATCTATAAATATTTCTTATTACTTTTAATTTTTTATTTTATTTTAAATTGTTTTATTTCTATGAAAAATAAAAAATATATATATTGACTTATTATGTATCAACATATACAATACTTATATGGATACATAAAAGGTGGTGATTTTGTTTGGTATCTAAAAGAGGAAGACCGACCGACGATCCCAAGACATTGAATACACGTATAAGGCTTTCTGAAAATGATGTTTCAATGCTGAAATACTGCAATGACATCACGGGAAAGACAAAATCAGAAATCATAAGAATGGGAATAAAGAAGGTCTACGAAGAATTAAAAAAATAAAAGGCAGTCCAGCACCCAGCAAGATGACATGGACTGCCAACCCCAAACGGAGTATGTAAATATTATACACTGCATACTTCTGTTTGGCAAGGATTAAACGGAGGTTAAAATAATGAACGACATAGAATATTTAGACATCGATTTAGATAAAGACAGTTACAATAAATTAACGGAATACTGTAAAATCAAAAAGGTATCTAAAAACGAAGCAATAAAAATGATAATAAAAGATATATCGGAGAGTATAAAAAAGGAGGGACGCTGAGTCCTTCCTTTTTATTTAAATGATTACCAACTTTTTAACACATGCAAAAAGACCGCATGAAAGCGGTCTTAAATATCATATATTAATAATCGTCTCTGTCTCTTCTTGATAAAGAGTCCTTTAAGAAATCAGGGATATCTCCCCAATCATTTTTCTTTTCTTTTCTGACAACTTCTTCAGCTTCAGGTTCAGCTTCCTTTTTCACTTCATCATCGGCAAGTTCAACAAGTTGTCCATTTTTATTCTTCATGTTAAAGCCCGTAGCGATGATAGTTATCTTAACGCTGTCTTCTAAACTTGGGTCTATTGCTGCACCGAAGATAACATTTGCGTCAGGATCGGCTTCTTCTCTTGCTATTTCAGCAGCCTTATTGATTTCAAATAACGATAAATCTTCCCCACCGGTAATATTGATGATAACCCCCGTAGCACCTTTGATACTCGTTTCGAGAAGTGGAGACTTAACTGCTTCCTGTACGGCTTCAACGGCTTTATCTTCGCCTGTACCGTAACCGACACCCATGTGTGCCATTCCGGCATCTTTCATGATAGTCTTAACGTCAGAGAAGTCTAAGTTTACGATACCTGTTATACCTATAAGGTCGCAGATACCTCTGACACCTTGTGATAATACATCATCGGCTAATTTTAACGCATCTTTGAATGTCGTATTCTTATCTGCTATACCAAGTAATTTTTCATTTGGGATAACGACAAGTGCGTCTACGTGCTCTCTTAGAAGTCTTATACCAAGATCTGAATTGGAAGCTCTTACTTTACCTTCGAAACCGAATGGTCTTGTTACAACGGCAATGGTAAGTACACCGAGTTCTTTTGCTATCTTAGCGATAACGTGGCTCGCACCCGTTCCTGTTCCGCCGCCCATTCCTGCGGTAATGAATAAAAGGTCTGCGCCTTCTACTATTTTCTTAAGTTCATCACTGCTTTCTTCCGCAGACTCTTGTCCAACTTGTGGATTTGCACCTGCACCAAGTCCGCCTGTAGTCCTGTCTCCTATCTGCACTTTGTTTTCGCTCAAAGACTCGCTTAAAGCCTGTGCATCGGTATTTACCGCAACGAACCTAACTCCTTGAAGTCCGCCTTCTATCATTCTATTAACAGCATTGTTGCCACCGCCGCCAACGCCGATTACTCTTATATCCGCAAAATTACCCATATGTATATCTTCCATTTCGTATGGCATAATAACTCCTCCTAAACATAGTAAACTAATTCTATTCTATTTTAATATTATTTTTTAATATATGCAACACTTTTTTGTGATTTTTACTACATATTTGACTTTAAATGCTATATCTTACTATATATTGGGTTAACTCCCTGTATGAGTTCCACCTTTTGCTTCATATCCATGTTTTTTATGAAATAGAGGACAAAACTTTTGTGGTACGAAAAAGCAGAAAAATTAGCAAACTGCAGGACACTTCCGTTTTCAAAGTATAGATTATACTTTCCCGAACCGTCAACGTAAAACTGTGAAACTTTTTTAAGCATTTCGTTTTCTTTCAAAAATTCAAAGACTTGTTTTAATGTCTGAACTTGTACATCGCTTAAATCAAATAATTTTTTACCTTCTTCAAGGTCCTTTATCTTTATCCCCGTAACTATGGGAACATCATACCTCGTAAGAGTTTCAGATGAAGATATGACCTTACCCTCATCATCAACATCATAGAAAGTCTTTTCTTCCTGAAGTATGAAATAAGGAGATCTTTCTTCTATTTCTATTACGACCGTTGAGGGGAATTTTCTATGTATCTTTGCTTTTTTTACTATGGTTATCCTCTCGATTTCTTCTTCGGCCTTTCCCGCACTGAAAGAATAAATATTCTCCCCTGCTATTATCCCGCTTCTTGCGACGATCTCCTCTTTATTTGATATTTGATTGTTTTCAACTTCTACACTCTCGATATTAAAAATATCGGAAGTAGTTACAAATAAAGCACCTACAATTATGATTATGAATATAAAAATAATAAGAAGCGATTTCGGATTAAAAAATCTGCGTCTTTTTTTTCTTCGTTTTTTTCTAGGTCTGTATGTATGTGCTTCATAATAACTCTTACCCATAATTACACCTTTACTGATTTCTGTCTATTTTTGCTCCAAGTCCTCTTAAAGTCTTTTCTAAATTTTCATATCCTCTGTCGATATGATATATATCGTAAATATTGCTTTTGCCCTCTGCGGCAAGCGCAGCTATAACAAGACTTGCACCGCCTCTTAGATCTTCTGCATACATATTTGCACCGCCTAAGCTTTCCACTCCGTTTATAACAAGGGTAGTCCCGTTTACATTCATATTTGCACCCATCCTTGTAAGTTCGCATGTGTATTTGAACCTATTTTCAAATATGGTTTCGTTTATTATGCTTACTCCTTCTGCAAGAGACAGCATTGCTCCGAACTGAGACTGCATATCCGTGGGAAAACCCGGATAAGGAAGTGTAATAAGCGAATCTATTGCTTTTATCTTATCGGCGCCCTTTATTAATATCCCGTCACTGTATATCTTAAACCTTGCACCGCTTTCCATTAATTTATAGTAAACAGCTTTCATAGTATCTACTTTCGCATCTTTTAAGTATATACTGCTTCCGGTCATATTTGCAAGACACATAAAAGTCCCGCATGCTATCCTGTCGCTCATGACAGTATATTCACAGCTTTTGAGCTCTTTTACTCCTTCGATATAAACGGTATTGGTCCCTGCTCCGTATACTCTGGCTCCCATTGAATTGAGGAAATTTTGAAGGTCGATTATTTCAGGCTCCTTAGCAGGATTACCTATTGCGGTCACCCCTTCTGCCAGCACGGACGCAAGCATAACGTTCTCCGTAACGCCTACACTGGGAAAATCAAGCTGGATGTTCTTTCCCTTCAAGTTATCTCCTCTTAGAGTTATGATACCATTTTCTTCACTCATTTCACAGCCCAGTTCTTTTAGTGCCTTTATATGCATGTCTATCGGTCTGAGCCCGATATCACATCCTCCGGGCATGGAAAAACTGCATTCCTTATTAAGAGAGAGCACCGCCCCCATAAGCATTATAGAAGAGCGCATTTTTCTGAGTAACCCCTCATTAAGGCTCGTCTTATTTAAATCCTTGGAATTCACCGATATGGTGTTTCCTTCTTTTATCACCTTACAACCAAGATCTTTAAGTAATTTTATCATTATACCCACATCTTCTATGCCAGGTACATTATGTATGATACTTTCCGATTTGTTTAGTATAGATGCTGCCAAAATCGGTAAAGCCGCATTCTTGCAGCCCTGCAAGTTTATATCGCCGTCTAATTTTCTGCCGCCTTCAATAACGAAACTGTCCATTTACTTTCCTCCCATACCTATATAGTCTATATTATTCAAATCAAGGCTACATTGTGAGAGGTATTTTATTAAGGGGAAGTTCCCCTTACATCCCATGTAGGGCTCTGCCCTACAACCACTTCTAGGGGCTCCACCCCTAAAACCCCGCGAAGTTTTTTCCAAAGAAA
>NZ_JANJZK010000023.1 GCF_024623185.1 Anaerofustis stercorihominis | reverse complement strand
CTCGTAAAGTCAGTATTTTTTATATAGCTACCGACCATTCGCAAAAATAACTTCGTTATTTTTCGCTCATATGAATTCTCAAGCTTCGCTTGATTTTGTTTTAGATGTAATATTTATATAACAAGCATTATTAAGCTTGTACTCGTCATGATAGTTTTTTTCTGTAATTACTAACTATTCGTAAAACAATCCTTCGGATTTTTTACTCTTATGAAATCATTCGCTACGCTAATTTTTTATGTTTTATTCATACGTGTCATATCAGTATTTTCTCTGTAATTACCGACTATTCGCAAAAATAACTTTGTTATTTTCCACTCATATGAATTTTCAAGCTTTGCTTGATTTTGTTTTTATAAATAAAAACAAAAAAACATCTTTCTTTTAGAAAGATGTTTAAATTCATATAATGGTGGGCCTTCAGGGACTCGAACCCCGGACCGTCCGGTTATGAGCCGGATGCTCTAACCAACTGAGCTAAAGGCCCCAAAAATGTGTCTTATAAAAAATAATGGTCGAGGTGAAGGGACTCGAACCCCCGGCCCCATGGTCCCAAACCACGTACGCTACCAACTGCGCTACACCTCGACTTGACACAGGTTATATAATACAGTAAAAATGAAAAATTGTCAAGAGAATAATGTAATTTTTTTCATGTATTTTTTATAAAATTTTTACTTTGTAAAATGACGAAATTTACTTAAATAAAATTTGAAATTCCAAAATTTAATATACTTTGTCTGACCTATTAAATCCTAAATTTTATTTAGTATGAACAGAAAAGTTACACACATTTAATAAGAAAGCATTTTGATATAAATGACATAAAAATCAAATTTCTGCTTTCTTTTCTATTTTTTCATCTTTATGAAGCGAGTATTTTTCCTCTGTTGTTTTATTGTAAATCATCCAAGGAAGGTATGTTACAAGTGCGAGGATTATACTGACGGCTATAAGTATAACGATCCCAAGGACTCCTCCCGCCGCTGACGTAATCAGAGACGGTATATAAGAAAACATTGTGTCTATATAATCAAACCCGCTTATAAAGCTTATAAGCGCGTTAAAAGCAATCAATAACACTATAAATACACCATAATTAAATAATGATTTAATGTTCTTTATATTTTTATACTCTATAAAAGTAAAATACATAGCAGAGAATACAACAAATATATTGCAGATAAAAAATTGATAATATCTAAAATGATTTATACCATAACCTCCAAAGTCCGCAAATATCAAATTAATTACAGAAAAGAAAGAAATAAAGTAAAGTAAATCAAAGAATATTTGTTTTCTCGTTGCGTACAGAAGTACCGAAAGTATCATTGCCGCAAAGGTAAAATCAAAAGGAACGGCGTATATTATATTATCATCTCCGACGATCGCATAATTCCATACTATATATATAACTTCAAAAAGAAAAGCTAAGAAGCCCAGAAACAGGAAATACCATCTCCCCCTTCCGTTTCTTCTTATCTGTCTTCTTCGTAAATATAGTATCCCGCACATTAATATACAGATCCCTAAAGGTATCAAATGATAAAGGCTGAATCTTGAAAAAGCCGAAGATGTATTTTGAATACTTAAAAAGTCCATATGTTCCTCCTATGATGATAAAAAATCTATAATTTATATGTCATATTATATATTATACCATTAAATAATAATTTTTTAAATTCTCTTTTTTATATATTATGTAGATATAAATAATAATATATATGATATTTGCTGAAATTTGTTATTTTATGATACTATATCACTAATAAGATATATCTATATATAATAACAACTGCACTTATTATAAGGATATGTGATAAAATCATCTTCACGGCAAAAATATTATATAGTATATTTATTTTACAATAATATATGAAAAGACGGGAATGAAATTCTCCCAAGGTTTACCTGAACCGCATTTATAAGCCGATGACCTCTTATTTTACAGAAGCGGATTTAAAATGCTCTTTTCTAAATGTAAGAATCCTTTTTTATTTGGAAAGGAAGTTTTGATGATTTCAGACCATATTTATGATACAAAATAATAAATTTTTATATTGCATTTTCCATATATTAGTGTAAACTTAAATAAAGATATTCATTAATAAAGGAGGACTTATATGAACACCATTTGGCATAATATAGATAAGTCTAGAATTAAAGCTGATGATTTTATAGCTTTTATAGAAATTCCGAAAGGAAGCAATGTAAAATACGAACTTGACAAAGAAACAGGATATATAATCGTAGACAGGATACTATATACTTCTACTCACTATCCGGGCAACTACGGATTTATACCGAGAACATACGGAGAAGACGGAGACCCCCTCGATGTAATAGTTCTTTGCAGTGAAAAGATACAGCCTACGAGCCTTATAAGATGTTACCCTATCGGAGTACTTAATATGATAGATGACGGAGAAAACGACGAAAAGATAATAGCTATTCCTTTCAACGATCCGACATATAATAACTGCGAAACCATAAATGATTTACCTTACCATATATTTGAAGAAATCCAGCATTTCTTCAGTGTATATAAGACTTTGGAACATAAGGAAACCACAGTCGAAAAGGTGCTTGGAGTAGATGACGCAAAAGAAGTAATAGAAAGAGCGATCGTTCATTACGATAAACATTTCAATAAATAGTAAATATGTACCAAAGAGAACCCTTTCGGGTTTTCTTTTTTATGTTAATTTAGTATAATATTACATAATATTAAATAGAATGACATATTAAAACTTATAATACTTAAAAGAAAGGATAATTAAATGAAATATGCAGTAATAGACATAGGTTCAAACTCAATAAAGCTCAGAGTATATAAGATAAAAAATGATAAAATAAATATACTTTTTTCAAACAGGATAACTGCGGGACTGGCATATTATATCGAATACAATATAATGACATATGAAGGTATCATAAAAGCCGTGGAGGTACTCAATGAATACATATCTCTGATAAAAAACTTCTCGGTAGATAAGTATTATATCTATGCAACAGCTTCAATAAGGAATATCGAAAATACAACAGAAGTCACCGATGAAATATTCAAGCTGACTGAATGCAGGATAGATGTTTTAAGCTCAGAAGACGAAGCTTCCCTTGGATTTAATGGAATAATGGAAGATATTAATATAAGAGACGGTCTTATGATAGATATCGGAGGCGGGAGCAGTGAAGCAGTTTCTTTCATGAACGGTGAAAAGAAAGAAGATATAAGCTTTCCTATAGGCTCCCTAAATCTATATAAAAAATTCGTACATGATTTTCTTCCCGCTAAAGAAGAAATAGAAATCATCACTAAAAATATATCTAAAGAAATAAATGACACTGACTCATTTTCCTTTGATAAGTATAAAAATATCAAAAGCATATATATGATCGGCGGGACTGCTTATTCCCTATTAAAGCTTATAAATAATCATTTCGACTTAAATAAAGATAATAAAGTAATACAGCTTAGTATATTCAAGAAATTGAAAGAATTATTACTTAATGATTACAGTAAAGCAAAGGAGCTTATAATCAAATCATGCCCCGACAGAGTGCATACGATAATCCCGGGGATATTGATACTTGACTGCATCATAGATAAAACACATATAGAAAATATGATTGTCAGTGACTACGGACTAAGCGAAGGTTATTTGATAAGAAAGATAAAAGAAGAAAATTAGATAGTAAAAAATGACACTTAGGATATAAGTGTCATTTTATTTTAATTCATTTACCTCTAATCTTTTCAGCCATGTCTTTTTCTTATAGTATATAAATACGATAATAGCCCCGACTATCCATGAAATGATTTCACTGTAAGCTATTATCCTAAAACCAAACACAGACGCAAACATATAGGAAAGTGTTAGTCTTACAAAGAGGCTAATAACATTACTCGCCGCAGTGATAACGACGCTCCCCGTGCCCTGCAAAAATCCGACAAATAGATTATGAAGGGCAAAGACGATATAGAATATACTGCAAGTGTAAAGAAAAGTCTTACCTATATAGCACACTTCATCGGAAACACCGAACATATAAAGAAAACTGCTCCCTCCAAGAACGACTATAAGTGCGGTAAGTATAGATACAGGGAGAATTATCATGGCTCCCGCCTTAAATCCCATTTCTACCCTTTCTCTGTTCTTAGCTCCCACATTTTGAGCGGTAAATGTGGAAAGTGCGCTTGACACATTTATCACCGGAAGCAGAGATAAGCTGTCTACTTTGTACGCAGTAGTGATACCCGCCACTACATTGGAACCGAAACCGTTCATTATATTTTGAAGAAGCAGTGAGCCGAATGAAACTATACTGGATTGAAGCGCTACGGGAAGTCCGAGAGAAAATCCTGCTTTTAACATATTTGAATTAACAGATTTAAAACTGAGTTTAAAATGAAGGAGTTTATATTTTATTATCGCCACAATCACAAGATAAACTGCGGAGAAGCACTGTGCCGTTATGGTAGCTATTGCTGCCCCCGATACTCCCATATGAAAGTTTATCACGAATATAAGGTCAAGGACTACATTCGTGATTGCCGCAATGACTATGGCGATAAACGGATTTCTGCTGTCTCCTATCCCTCTGAAAAGTGCGGAGTATATATTGTAAACGGTAAGAAACGGTACACCTAAAAATAATATCCTTAGATAAGAAACCGTAAGAGCCATGATATTGGAAGGTGTATTCAAAAGATATGCTATCTTCTCGGTAAACACCCCGCAAACTCCGCTTACAATGGTAAATATAAGGGTAAGAGTTATCACAAAGGAAGCGGTTATCTTAGGTATAAATTCTTTTTTATCTCCTCCGTAATAATTGGATACCAAAATAGAGACCCCGGTAGTAAATCCCATCAAAAGATTTGGTATAAGGAATGTGATACCGTTGGTCGCCCCTATTGCCGCAAGAGAATCTTCCCCTACCACATTTCCTACGATTACGGAATCCACTATGGTATAAAGCTGCTGAAGAATACCGCTTAGTATAAGAGGAAGAGAGAACATTATAAGGATTTTAAATATATTACCTTTTGTCATATCTTTCATAAAAAACTCCTACAAAAACAAAAAGACTCTTAAAAGCCTTTATTACAATATAAATATAGTACCACGATAGGTTAAAAACTACAATATAAATGAAAACAGAATATAATTATTTTGACTTAATTTTAATGGTATTTTTGAAATCAAGTTTTAAATACAAAAAGGATTTTAAAGAGGATCTACTTTGTTAGATTAAAACAACCCTATAAAATTATATTTATAACATATAATTCAAACTCTTTTATAAATAAAAAAATTAAATAAGTAAAATATCTATAAGCATGTTTTAAAACTCATATAAAAAGACACCCCTAAAGGTGTCTTTTTATTTAGAGAATATATTATTCTTGTTCAGCTAATTTTTTGTATCCCGCATATCTTTCCATAGCGTCTTCTTTGTTCTTTTCGAATAAAGCATCTGCTTTATCAGGGAAAGCTTTAGCAAGAGAAGCGTATCTTCTTTCACCTTTGATAAAATCAAGGAAACCGTCAAATTTAGGTTCTTTGCTGTCTAAGATGAATGGATTTTTACCTTCTGCCAATAGTTCAGGATTATATCTGTATAAGTGCCAGTAACCTACTTCAACAGCTTTTTTAGCTTCTTCACCTGCTTTAGTCATGTTTATACCATGGTTGATACATGGAGAGTAAGCGATGATTAGTGATGGTCCGTTGTAAGCTTCGGCTTCTTTGATAGCTTTGATTAATTGGTTTCTGTCAGCTCCGATAGCAACTTGTGCTACGTATACATAACCGTAAGTCTTAGCCATCATACCTAAGTCTTTCTTCTTAGTCTTCTTACCTGAAGCAGCGAATTCAGCGATTGCAGCTGCAGGAGTAGCTTTTGAAGATTGACCGCCTGTATTAGAGTAAACTTCTGTATCGAATACAAGAACGTTAACGTCTTCGTTAGAAGCCAGTACATGGTCAAGTCCGCCGTAACCGATATCGTATGACCAGCCGTCACCACCGAACATCCAGAATGATTTCTTAACTAGTTGGTCTTTGTTAGCTAATACGTATTTAGCGTCAGCATTATCACATCCGCATGCTTCAAGAGCTTCAACTAATTTAGCACTTGCTTCTTTACTTTCTTCGCCTTTGTCTTTAACGTCCAACCAAGCTTTTGCAGCATCTTTAACATCAGCTTTTACACTGTCATCAGCTACTAAGTTTTCAAGTTTATGAGCAATAGTATCTCTCATTTTCTTAACGCCTAGGTACATACCGTAACCGAATTCAGCATTATCTTCGAATAATGAGTTAGCCCATGCAGGACCTTGTCCTTTTTCGTTAACAGTATAAGGTGTTGTAGGAGCAGATGCACCCCAGATTGAAGAACAACCTGTAGCATTTGCGATATACATTCTGTCTCCGTATAATTGTGTAACAAGCTTAGCAACAGGAGTTTCAACACAGCCCGCACATGCACCCGAGAATTCAAGTAACGGTGTTTGGAACTGACTTCCTTTTACTGTAAATTTGTTTACATTAACGTCTTTCTTAGAAAGGCTCATTGCATAATCCCAATGTGCGCCTTCTTCTTCAAGAACATCATCTATAGGTGTCATACTGATTGCGTTTGTAGGACAAATTTCAACACATTGTCCGCATCCTAAACAGTCATAAGAAGAAACTTGGATTCTGAAGTTATATCCTTCAACTCCCGGTCCTTTCGCTTCTAATGTTTCAAAACCTTCAGGAGCATTATTCTTTTCTTCTTCGTCTAATAAGAAAGGTCTGATAGTTGCGTGAGGACAAACGTATGAACATTGGTTACATTGGATACATTTGTTTGCGTCCCATACAGGTACGTTAACCGCAGCTCCTCTCTTTTCGTATTTAGCTGTTCCGTTAGGGAAAGTACCGTCTTCATAACCGTCAAATGCTGATACAGGAAGTGTATCACCTTTTTGAGCGTTCATGATATCACATACGTTTTCTACGAAATCAGTTCTTTCAGCTTTTGCTTTTGGTTCGTTATCAGCTGTTTTCCAGCTTTCAGGTACTTCGATCTTAACAAGTTCGCTAACGCCGTTTTCGATAGCAGCGATGTTCATGTTAACGATCTTATCACCTTTTTTACCGTAAGTTTTTCTTACAGAGTCTTTAAGAAGTTTTTCAGCTTCGTCGTAAGGGATAACTTCTGAAAGTTTGAAGAATGCAGCCTGCATGATCATGTTTGTTCTTCTGCCAAGACCGATTTCTTCAGCTACTTTCGTAGCATTTATTGTATAGAATCTGATATTGTTGTTAGCAATATATTGTTTAGCTTCTTTTGGAAGATGTCTTTCAAGCTGATCCATATTCCAAACTGTGTTAAGAAGGAATATACCGCCCGGTTTAACATCACTTACCATGTCATAGCTTTCAGCGTAAGCTTGTGTTGAACAAGATACGAAGTCAGCATCAGCGATTAGGTAAGTTGATTTGATTGGTTCTTCACCGAATCTTAAGTGAGAAACGGTAACACCGCCTGATTTCTTAGAGTCATATGCAAAGTAACCTTGAGCATACATATCGGTGTTATCACCGATGATTTTGATTGCAGATTTGTTAGCACCTACAGTACCGTCTGAACCAAGACCCCAGAATTTACAAGAAATAGTTCCTTCGGGAGCTGTAACGATATCTTCTTTTACTTCAAGTGATTTATTTGTAACGTCATCAACGATACCGATTGTGAAATCATTTTTAGGATTTGCTTGTTTTAAATTATCATAAACAGCTTTGATATGAGAAGGTGTAGTATCTTTACTACCAAGACCGTAGATACCGCCAACGATCAAAGGAGCATTTTCTTTTCCGTAGAAAGAATCTTTGATGTCTAAGTATAAAGGCTGTCCAGGTGCACCGGGTTCTTTTGTTCTGTCAAGAACAGCTACTCTCTTAACAGTCTTTGGAAGAACTTCAAACATGTATTCAGGAGCCCATGGTCTGTAAAGATGAACTTTAAGTAAACCTACTTTTTCTCCGTTTTTATTTAAATAATCTATAGTTTCTTCGATAGTATCACACACAGAACCCATTGCTACGATGATATCTTCTGCATCTTGTGCACCATAGTAGTTGAAAGGTTTGTAATCTCTTCCTGTGATCTTTGATACTTCTTTCATGTAATCAGCTACGATAGCAGGGATAGCTTCGTAGAATTTGTTAGAAGCTTCTCTTGCCTGGAAGAAGATTTCAGGTCCCTGACAAGTACCTTTGGTTGTAGGATGTTCAGGGTTTAATGCGTTATTTTTAAATTCCTGAACTGCATCATAATCAACCATTTCAGCTAATTTTTCATAAGGCATTTCTTCGATTTTTTGGATTTCATGACTTGTTCTGAAACCGTCAAAGAAGTGAATGAAAGGAATTCTTCCTTTGATAGCACTTAAGTGAGCAACACTTGCAAGGTCCATAACTTCCTGAACAGAGTTAGAAGCAAGCATAGCAAAACCTGTTTGTCTTGCAGCCATAACGTCAGTATGGTCACCGAAAATATTTAAAGCGTGTGATGCCAAACATCTTGCAGATACGTGGAATACTCCGGGAAGTAATTCCCCTGCGATTTTGTACATATTAGGTATCATAAGAAGCAGACCTTGTGATGCTGTATATGTACTTGTTAAAGCACCTGATGATAATGAACCGTGTACCGCACCGGCAGCACCTGCTTCAGATTGAAGTTCAATAACATCTACAGTTTCACCGAATATATTCTTCTTGCCTGAAGCAGACCATTCGTCAATGCATTCAGCCATTGGAGAAGACGGTGTGATTGGGTAAATTCCGGCAACTTCAGTAAAGGCGTAAGAGCAATAAGCAGCAGCCGTATTCCCATCCATAGTTTTCATTTTTTTAGCCATAATATAATATATCCTCCTAAAAATATTTATCTTAAATTATATTATTATATATTTACATCTTTCCCATTATAATAAAAAATACTTAAAAAATAAAGGATAAACTTAAAAAAATTTCAAAAAAAGAGGATTTATGCCAATTTAAAACAAAACCTTTAAACAAGAGGATTTGACAGCGTTTTCAGTATAAGAAAAAGCTCACTTTTTATTATATATTACATTACATATGTAACATTATAGTGAGCTGTTTTATCGTTTTTTTTATTTTAAATTATAAATCAAAATGAAATGAAATATTCTTTGATACATAGGAAAATATTGTAAATCATTAATTTTATGTTTTGAGATATTTAATAATATTTATATATTATATATGTTTTATTTTATGCTTTATTGAAAATTCTACAGTTAGATTTTTAATAAAAGATAAATTTACTTAATTACAATATTTGCTCTTAAAATCGAATAAAATTTTTTAATTAAAATATAATTATTTCAAAATTCACCATTTAAAAAATTTATCTTTAAGGCTATATATTTAAATAAAACCAAATCTTAAAATCTTTTTTTATAAATTTATTATTTATTTATATTTTAAAAGTTTTATCATCATATATCTATAAACATAATTTCCTTTGCTATAATTATTAAATTTAATAATTATAAAATAATATTGCTACTTTCTCAAATTTTCCAAGTACCTCTTCAAATTCCCCTCTGCCCCGTTTTCCTTAGGTTCGTAGTAAACTCTTCCTTTTATTTCATCGGGCAGATAGTCCTGCTTTACATAGTCGTTTTCAAAGTCATGGGGATATTTATATCCCACCCCTATACCAAAGTCTTTCTCTCCTTTATAATTTGCATTTCTTATATGAAGAGGGACTTCGTAATTAGGCTCGTTTTCTATGTCGTGCATAGCCTTATTTATCGCCATATAAGAAGCGTTGCTCTTAGGCGACGATGCAAGGTAAGTAACGCAGTGCGCAAGGTTTATCCTCACTTCCGGCATACCTATGACTTCCACAGCCTTAAAAGTACTCACGGCTAAATCAAGAGCCTTTATATTAGCATTACCTATATCTTCCGAAGCAAATATTATCATCCTTCTCGCGATGAATTTTGGGTCTTCTCCTGCATATAACATCTTCGCAAGATAGTATACGGCGGCGTCGGGGTCCGATCCTCTCATACTTTTTATGAATGCACTTATCGTATCATAGTGCTCATTATTCCCTTTGTCGTAGGTGACCTTTTTCTTCTGCATGCATTCCGCTATTATATCCTTATTGAGCTTTATTACTCCGTTTTCATCTTTAGGTGTGGTAAGATAAGCAAGCTCAAGTGCATTCAAAGATACTCTTGCATCTCCGCTTGACATCAAAGAGAGGTAGTCCATGGCTTCTTCATCAATTTGTATATCGTAATTCCCAAGACCTCTTTCTTTGTTTTTGAGTGTATTTTCGATTATCTTCCTGACATCTTCTTTCTCTATCTTTTTAAGCTTAAACAAAGTAGAGCGGGAAATGAGAGGAGAATTTATTTCAAAGAAAGGATTTTCCGTAGTCGCACCTATCAATATGATAGTTCCGTCTTCAACGCTTGGAAGGAGTGCGTCCTGCTGTGATTTATTGAACCTATGGATCTCATCTATGAACAGTATGCTTTTCTTTTTCTCCAACCCGAGATTAGCCTTAGCCTTTTCGATTATCTCCCTAACGTCCTTAACCCCGCAGGTGACAGCATTCAAGCTATAAAAATAAGAGCTTGTCTTATTGGCGATTATCCTTGCTAAAGTGGTCTTTCCGCAGCCTGCCGGACCGAAAAGGATTATGGAACTTATCCTGTCCGCTTCTATCATCCTGTTTAGAAGTTTCCCCTCTCCCACTATATGTTCCTGACCAAAGAACTCGTCCAGATTTTCAGGTCTCATCCTTACCGCCAAAGGAGCCTTTGTCTTTAGTTGTTCTTCTCTTACATCATCAAATAAATTTCCCTGCATTGTTTTCTCCACTATTTATATATTTCTTTTTATGTACCAAATATCTGACGGGTTTCGCCCCGCACTCCGCTAATTTTAAAACCACCAAAACTAAAAAGAAGTTTTATATATTTTGATATACTATCCAATCAGCAAATTATATATAAAATATTTTTTTAACAATCTAAATATAAAGCTGTGAAAAACTCAATATTTATTTATATAAATATAAAAGGTAATCTAATACTGATTATTTTCTTCAAAATAATATGGAATGCCGTTTTTGACACCCATTTTAATCTTTATATCAAAATCATAATATATACCCTCATACTCGTAATCTGAAACTTTTACATTTATGATATGATCCTTTAAACTCTCGGCTGCTTCTTTTATACCTTTTTGATCGGGTCTGCCGCCTATGGCATGTCCGCTCGGTCCCATGTATACGGTCAATATATATTTTTGATCATTTTTTCAATTTAAAAGTTTCTATGATATAATCATAACCGTTTTCCATATCCTCACTCACAGATAAAGGACTCCCGAAAAGCGTTTTTAATTTGCCCATGACCAAACAATTAAAATCTTTTTCATCATGTTCAATATTCATTAAATTGGAAGTCCCTATCATTAAATCCAAATCTTTTAAAGCAGTAAACTTATAATCCATATATCGACCTCGGCTTAATTGATTTATAAAAAAATTGTTATATTTATTAATTTTATCATAAAAGCTAATTAATAACTATCGAACACAAATAAAAAACTATGTTATAATATAAAAAAACAAAAGGAGTTAAATATGGACGCTTTGATAATAGTAGATATGAGCAACGATTTTGTAGACGACAAAGGCGGGCTTACCGCGGGAAAACCCGCACAGGATATAGTAGATGATATGTTACAAACAATAAAAAGATATGATAAAGAAAACAAAATCATAGTATTCGCCATGGACGCCCACGAAGAAAACGATAAACACTTTGAGCTTTGGGCTAAACACAATGTCAAGGGAACTTGGGGACAGAAGCTTTACGGAAAATTAGGCGAATGGTACGAAGAAAATAAGGATAAGGAAAATGTAATTTGGCTTGATAAAAGCGAATACGACGCTTTTTATAAAACAGACTTAGCAGATATTCTAAAGAAAAATGAAGTTGACGAAGTCCTTATCGGCGGAGTATGCACGGATATATGTGTATTCAATACGGTTTACGGAGCATATAAGGAAGGCTTCAAGACTAAGGTAGATAAAAAACTATGCGCTACCTTTACTGATAATGGCGAAATATTCTTAAATCAAATGAATGCTATTTATAAAACCACTATAATATAAGTTCTTCCTATAAGGGGCTCTGCCCCTTACACCCCGCAGTACTGCAAGGCTCCGCCTTACAATCCGCCCTTTTTTGTCCGAAGAAACAAAAAAGGGGTAAAAATTC
>NZ_JANJZK010000022.1 GCF_024623185.1 Anaerofustis stercorihominis | reverse complement strand
TCCTTATTTAATCTCTGCCCGAGATTTTTGAAACGCCCGCTATCCCACACTATAAAAGGATCACTTATTCATCTTCTACCAAAATATTTTTCATCATCAATACTCCTATGCGAAAGCCAGCTAAATAATAATGATCATAATCTGTAATATTGTGTTTTTTCAAGGACTTTGCCCTACTACCACCCGTTCTAAGAAACTCCGTTCCTTAAAAAACCTGCCTTTTTTTGTCCAAAGAAACAAAAAGGACGGATTGTAAGGCTCTGCCTTACAGAACTTCGGGTCGTAGGGCTGAGCCCTGCAGAAAGAGTTTTAGTAGCTATGCCCCTAATATATTTAGTTGTATAGAATAATAAGTCATGATATAATCATTAAAAATACATAGGCGAGGTAAAGATATGATAGACGAAGCTTTGGAAATCATCGAAGATTATTTGGACGGTGAAAGCGATACCGATGATTTTAAGACCGACATCGGGGTACTTGTGGATATGGACTATTCCGATATGAAAGAAGAGAACGAAGAAGCAGCGGACTTGATAGCAGAAGACTTACTGGGTGTACTAAACGACCATGAGGACGGGAGCTGTTTGATGACTTTCATGGAAAAGGTAAGCGATGTTTACGAACGTATAAAAGAGGTGTTATAAAGGAAATTTTTTTACTTTCTTTTATAGGGATATAATTTCAGCAGGAACTCTATGAGTTTATTTAATATGTACGGTAAAAAGGATAACAAACGAACTTTTATGGTAAAATTCTTACGAAAATATAATAATAAAAATTTATTATGTTTTATGAATTATTGAAGGATGACGGGGTAAAAGCGGCAGTGAGACTTGACGGTCATTCCTTTACAAAAAACAAAAATTATGATAATATAGGTCATAATATCAATAACGGGAGGATATTATGAAGCCAAAAACGAGACAGCTGATAGCGAGGATAATAGTTGTAATTCTTGCTATGTTAATGGTTTTAGGCGCCGTATCGCCTTATATTTGGGGAGCAGAAAAATATAAAACTTACACAAACGAAAAGCTTCATGTCAGCATGAAGCTTCCTTCTTCTGCGAAGAAAGACATGGAAAAACTGAGCGAAAACGCAAGAGAATTCCCCGTTGATTTTTATTTGACGGCGAGAATTGTCTACGGTGACATATACGAAGATACCTTAAGCGAAAAAAAACTTTCCAAAGATGAACTCCTAAGAGAAGAAGTCTATATCGAAAGTCAGTATACAAAAGATACATGGAACGATAAAAAATATATCACAAAGTATTTTAAAAATATTCTGGGAGATGCGAAGAGCGAATACTCTTTTGAGATTTCAAAGTCAAAATTAAGCGGGATATCGGCTTGGAAATGCTATTATAAAGGTAAATCCACAAAGAGTGCGGGGTATTATTATCTGACCGTCACCAACGGGGGACTTTACGTGTTACAGCTCGACTGCTACTTAAAGAGCCTTTCTAATTATAAAAATACTATAAATAAAATAAAAGACAGTTATAAGATAACAAACCTTGTCGTTCCGGACGCTGCGGAGATAGCATCGAAGAAAAAGGCTTTGGCAGCAGAGAAAAACAACGAAAAAACCATAGACACAGAACAGCCTAAAGAAGAAACACAAAAAGAAAATACTTCTGCGGCAATGACCAATACCGAAACCGAGGGGGAATCCGTTTTCGGATATTTTCTTGGAGGAGCGATACTTCTTGCAATAATCGCAGGGATAGTGATTTATATCCTAAGGCAGAAGAAATACAAGAAAATGAAGAAAAAAAGAAGAGAACTTAGAGTAAAAAGGAAAAATAACGATAAAATAGAATAGAAAATGATAAAAAGAAGTTTTAAACTTCTTTTTATTTTAATATAATAAGGGTAAAGATATAAGGAGAGGAAAAAATGGGATATTGGCAGACCAGAGGGCTCAGAGGAAGCGACTTTGAAGATTTGATAAACAGAACCAACAAAGAATATTTTGACGACGACCTTGCAGTCGTACAGAAGATCCCCACTTCTATCAAGCCGGTAAAGCTTGATAATGAAAGAGGTGTGATTTCTCTCGCATACTTTGACGAAAAGAGTACGGTAGACTATATGGGAAATGTCCAGGGCATACCCGTTTGCTTCGACGCAAAGGAAACGACCCATAAATCCCTTCCCATAGCGAATATCCACTCTCATCAGGTAGAATTTATGGATAAATTCGATATGCAGGGCGGTGTCGCATTTTTATTGGTTCACTTTAGTAAATTTGATGAATATTATATTTTAGATATGAAAACTCTTATCAAGTATTATAACGATGCACAAAGCGGAGGAAGGAAATCTATCCCCTATAAGGCATTCAACAAGGACTTGGAAATTTTTACAGACATAAAATATCCTCTCCACTATTTGGAAGGGATAGGTACATATCTTGAGATGAAGGAGAAGGCAGATGATTAAGCTTATATTAGACGGCAGAAAAAATATAGAAGTTAAAGAAGGGACAACTATTGAAGACATAGTTCACTTAAGTGAAAATCACAGGCTTGTGGTCGGAGGACTTGTCAACAATGTAGTGGAGAGTTTGAATTATGAATTTAAAAAGGACTGCAACTTTGAGTTCGTCTATATAAATTCATCTCTCGGAAAGAAGATTTACGAAAAGACCCTGCTGTTCCTGCTTGCGGTAAGCTCAAAGCAGGTCTTTAAGGACAGGGAGATCTCCATAGGATATTCTCTCGGCGGAGGTATCTTTTTTGAATACACCGACGAAAGTGACTTGAGCGAAGAAGATATAAAAAAGCTCAAGGCTGAGATGAAAAAGATAATAGAAGAAAATTATGATATAAATAAACTCAAAGCTACCAGAGAAGACATGAAAGCTTCCATAGACAAAAATATATTCCTTACCAACAAAGAGCTGGTAGACTGCCTGAGAGACGGGATACTCACTTTATACGAGCTTGGAGGGGCTTACGGATATTTCTACGGAGACCTTCTTCCTTCCACCGGGTATTTAAAAGTCTTCGACATAATCAAATACAATCACGGAGCAATACTTCTCGGATGTGACAAGACTCACCCGGATAAGGTACATGAATTTTTCGATAATCCGAAACTCTTTGAAGAGTATGAAGAGTTCGATAAATGGCTAAAAGATGTGGGAGTGACAAATATTGCCTCACTCAATAAAAAAATCGAAAACAACGAAATAGAGGAGCTTATACTGGCAAGCGAAGCCAGACATGAATACCTTATAGCAAAAGCTGCGGATAAGATTATCACCTCAAAGGATAAAAAGAGGATAATCCTGATAGCAGGACCTTCATCTTCGGGAAAAACCACCACATCGAAAAGACTTCAGACTCATTTGATGGCAAGAGGTCTAAGCCCCGTTACCATAGGTCTCGATGATTATTTCCTAAACAGAGACATAACTCCTAAGGACGAAGACGGTAAGCCTATGTACGAATGTTTGGAAGCCATTGACGTCTCATTGTTCAACGAACATCTCTTAAAGCTAATAAACGGAGAAGAAGTGGAGATACCTATCTTTGATTTCCATACAGGAACAAGAAAGAAGTTTGGAAGAAAAATCAAAGTGAGTGAAAACAATCCTATAATAATAGAAGGTATACACGGACTTAACGAAAGGCTTACTGTTTCCGTACCCGATAAGGATAAATTCAAGATTTACATCTGTCCTTTTACCGTAATGGGAATAGACCAGTATAACAGGATAACCACATCAAAAATAAGGATGCTGAGGAGGATAGTAAGGGATACTCACGCAAGAAGCAAAAAAGCGATAGACACCATAAGCATGTGGGAAGATGTGAGAAGCGGAGAAAAAGTAAACATAATCCCGTACAGAGAGCAGGCGGATTATATAATAAATTCCACTTTGCTATACGAGATACCTATCCTTAAAAAGTACGCTTATCCTCTTTTACAGGAAATAGGAAGAGATGAAAAGTATTACTACGAAGCAAGACACTTACTCGACTTTTTATCCTTCTTTAGGACCATAGAAGACGAAGAATATATCCCGGGAGTTTCGATTTTAAAGGAATTCATCGGGGGAAGTTTTTATGAATAAAGATAATAAGGGCTGTCTGCCCTTAAAACCCTGTTATAAGGGGCAGCGCCCCTAATGCCTTTATTCATACCTAAGATCCCTATTTTCCATAGCTTCCGCCTGAGTCGTCGGGTTAAAGACGAGGTCGCCCTTTTGAACGGGGGCGTTTTCGTTTATTATATCGTCGTCATACGTCACACTGAACTGAGATAATATCTCTTCGTTCGGTTCAATGTGCCCGTCATTTAAACCACTCTTCTGACTGACTTCATTCATTATCAGCTCAATCATTTTATCTTCGGGAGTTTTTATGACGTCTGCTTCTTGCCCTGCACCTTCGATAATTTCATTACCTGCAATATCATCTATATTTGAACCTTCAAAAATATTATTTTGTGTGCCGTCATTACCCTCTGCATCGTAGAGTTCATTACTATCATTATTTTCATTATCATTTACAAACATATCCGATGTATCCGTAGGGTATTCTGCTTCCTTTCGCCTTAGTTCGCATACGTAAACAAAATCCTCATCGTTGATAGTTCCCACTTCAAAGGGAGCCTTTCTTTCATAAGCAAGATCATCACCGATATTTTCATCTATATCACTTTCAATGTCTTCTATATTATCCTTTGCCTCTCCTATCCGCTCATTTGTTATATTTTCCTCTGACTTATCGGTGTCCCCTGCTTCGTATTCATTATCAATCATGTCAGTATCATCATCACCTTCGTCGGTTTCATCTAAATCATTATCTGTATCATTATCGTCATCGTAGTTTACTTCATCTTCACTGTCTTCTTGACCATTTTCAACGCCTTCATCATCCTCATCAGACAGACCTGATGAAATCCCTGCCTGCTTTTCAATTTCCTCCAAGTAATATAAACTGAAGCTTTTTACCAGTTTGCCGAGAAAGGTATTGTTATTTTCAAGGAAACGAAACATCCCGTTGCTTCCAAGCCAAGTAAGAAATGTAAGCCATATCCCCTCACCGGTACTAAGTATACCATCCATAAAGGTCTTAATAAGCCCCATACAGACTACCGCACTTATAATCAAAGATATCACAACGAATATCCATGAACTTATGTTAATTTTTTTAAATATGTTCTTGGTAAATTCCGTGGCAAACATTACTATACTCGAAAAAATAAGAGCCAATACCAGGATTTCCAAGAAAGATATTATTCCTTCAATATAAAAACTATCCATTTATTTATCCTCCCACACTATCTTATGGGGAATATTTATTTTTTGTGTATGAGTTATCATTTTAAACAAGATAAATCCGTGATTTTTATTATTTATATAAAGAGACATATGTATATAAAAGCAAACCGAAATATGATAATTACTATACTTAACAATAAAATCATATAAATAATCTATGAACCCAAACATAAATAAAGATATATTTTTAAAGTATAAAAAAACAATATAAATACTTTTTATTATTAATTTTAGAAAGGTAAAGAATAAAAATAAAATTTGATATAAAGGCTGATAATTGCGGACATTATAGAATCAATCACAACAAGATTTTTTATTTAATAAATATTTACAAATAACAAATTTACATCACTTTTGAAAAAATAAATACTTTTTCAATTCATCATCAATGATATAAAAATAATACTGCCCCTGCCCCGATATGATATAGGCACTTTGATATGATGTAAAGTATGGATTTTAGGAACAAAAAGAAATCAATATTATAAAGATTTTATATAAAGCGGTTCTATTAAAAATAAAATTATTCATTATAATGTGTAATTATAAATTTAAACCACAAAAATATACTTTCCCGCTTTCAGCTAAGTCTCAATTAAAACACATATACGATATATAGTAATAAATATTGTTGTTATGATTTTGAAAAGCTTCTATTTTTATTTAATCATAAATTTTTCTAATCAATTAAGTTCAATCAAGTCAATGATTTAAAGTATACCGACCATATGAGAAGGTACAAATCAAAAAGTAATTAAAACACGAAAACGAATAAACAAGCATTAATTTTGTAGTATTTTGTCGCAAAGTATCGACTTTTAAATTAAAATGATTATAATTTAATTAAGGATATATCACAAGGAAGGAGATGATGATCATGATGGATTTTAAATATAGAAAATACAAGGGTAAAGATATGTTTGATTTCCCCGAAGACTACACTGTAATAGATATAGAAACTACCGGGCTTAATCCCGACGAAAACGAGATAATAGAAGTCGGAGCGGTAAAGGTACGAGGCAGAAAAATAACCGATGAATTCTCTTCATTCGTAAGTCCGAAGAAAGAAATAATAAGCCCCGAAATAAGGAAGCTTACGGGAATAGACGAAGTAATGATAGAAGGGGCTCCCGAAATAGAAGATGTTATACCTAAGTTCAATGAATTTATCGACGGGGAGATACTCCTTGGTCATAATGTAAACTTCGATATAAATTTTTTATATGACAACTACGAACGCCACAGCGATTTTTACCTAAGCAACGACTATGTGGATCTGCTTAAAATAGCAAGAAAGTTAAGCCCTGAATTTGAAAACCACAAGCTGGAAACGGTACTGAAGAAACTTGGAATAAAAGTAGACCAGCAGCACAGAGCGGTTTCGGACTGTATAGACGCACATTACTGCTTTGAAAAGTACAGAGAAACTATCATAGCTCAGTACGGAGATGTGAGTGTTTATAAGATGATATTTAATCTATAGTTTTATTCTGCGGGGTTTTCCCCGCACCCTACCCCAAATTTCACATACATGGAATTTAATTTTACGACATTTATAAATCATTGAAGAAACTGCTTCAACAATTATATAAAGATTTTATTTTTAGTTTAAAAGTTATGACTGTTTATTTAAAACAATATGTGACCATACATAAAAATTAAGTATCTAAATAGACGATACTTAATTTTAATAACAAGTTATAAAAACATATAATAAATTCCTTTCCAAATAAGGAACATTACAGCATTTGCACGATGAAAAATATTATTTGGAAAACAAATAAAAGTCTTTGATATGAATAAAGTAAAGTTTTATACAAAAAAAGCCCTTGGAGTTTCCTCCCGGGGTCTTTTAAGTTTAAGGGATATATCCCTATATGTTCGTTTTAGGATATACTAATCATCAAATTCCTTTGAATAATTATAATCCACCTTAATAAGTTTTCCGCCAAGTTTCTTTTTGTTAATTCTATCCTTAGCATACAAATATGTTCCAAGGGCTCCCACTATCATTACAGAACCCACTATAGATGCTAAAATAATTTTACTTGTATTGTTATTTTCCATACGTTCGTCCTCTCTTACAACTTTATACTATTAATTATACAACATGAAAAATAAAAACTCAAACATTTAATCAAGTTCTAATACTATCTTAATCGACATAACTCCGACATATGTTTCAAGGTCCTTTATTCCAAACACGTTATCCACCTTTATTTCCATAGGCTCATATTCATTCCCAAAGAGAGAATTAAAACTCCTTTGTATGCAGATTATGGGCTCTTCGTCCTCGATATCGCTGATACTTGAAAGAGTGATAGTCGACTTTTCGTCTATGCCGTAGCTTATGGATTCGATGTTCATTTGGTCTATGCCCATATTTCTCGACGAGTTTATCAATATAAGGTCGGAATAATTAAGAGCCTTCTTAAGATTAAAAATCTTGTCTTTTCTGTTTATCTTATCGAGAAAAACAACGCTTTTATAAACGTTCCCGCTTTCCTCTATGACTTCCCCGCCGCATTTTTCAAGTATATCCCCAAGAGAAATACTCCTGTCCGTAAAAGAATAAATCTTTATGTGTTTTCCCTTTAATTTTAAAAATATTTCTTCCAAAACAACACTCCCGCATTTAATTAGTGTTATTTTTTGTCTTTTTAAAAAGATTATTCAATTATTTGGTTTTTCTTTTTTTAATAGGAAAAAATAGGATATATCTGTAAAATTTAAAATATTATATAAGAGATTTTATCATATTAAACAAATATGGGTTATAAAGTTTACATATAATATAATAAGTGTTTAAAATCATTCAAGTCATAAAACTTGCGAAATTAATATAACAAAAATATTTATTCCCCTACACTATAATCCCCTTCATCCACCTTATCCCCTAACAGCGCCCCTATCATCTTCGGCTCCTTTATAAGCGATTCCTTATCCGCTTTTTTAAGCCTTTTTATATGATACTCGAGTTTAGACGCACTCTTCCTGTTTTCAGCGGTAAAATACCTCTCAAGCTTCTTTGCATGGTGAGTCATAGTATACTTTGCACACTTTTCATTCCTTGTAAAATGTTCGTTCATCCTCTTCTCTATATCTGTGGTTATCCCCGTGTATATTGAATTGTCCTCACATCTGAGCATATATATGTAGTACATCGTTTCTCCCTTTTTGCGGTTTAGGATATATTAGCATGTTTTTTTGGTGGTGTAAATGGGGATTATTATGTCGTAAATAATTTAATGACAAAATTAAAATTAAATTCAATAAGATATATAAATTATTAAATTTTCATAATCGACAAACAACCATTCTAAAACAATCCTTCGGATTTTTTACTCATATGAAATTATTCACTTCGTTCATTTTTTATGCTTTTAGCATAAAAAAACGTCTTTCTAACGAAAGACGTATAATTTCATACATGGTGACCCAGCGGAGATTCGAACTCCGGACACCTTGATTAAAAGTCAAGTGCTCTGCCAACTGAGCTACTGGGTCATTCACTGTCTCTGACAGCTTAATTAGTATACTAAAACAACCAAATTATGTCAATACCTTTTTTCATTTTTTTTTAATTTTTTTCACTCTTTTTCTTACTGCCAAATGAAATCCGGATCGTATACATATTTACTCCCTTTTTTCTTAAAAGGTGCGTTGTGATTGTCTTTGCCTGAAGCTTTCTTTATTGCGCTGAAGGTCTTGCCTTTCTTGTTCATTATCTCGAAATGAAGATGTGAACATGTGGCTCTTCCTGTCCTGCCGGATTTTCCGAGATAAGTTTTAGTGGAAACTTTCTTTCCCACCTTGGCATTTTTGGAAAATTTGCTCATATGAGAGTATAAAGTCTTTCCGCCGCCGGGATGTTTTATAACTATATATTTTCCCCAGCCGCCGTTCCTTGCGACTTTGACTATCTTTCCCTTTGCCGCGGGATATATACTCTTTACACCTACGATTATATCCACGCCTTTATGCCCTCTGCTTCCGCCGTAGAGACTTTCAACGTTATATCTCTTCTTTCCCGCACTTTTACCTACGGGCCAGGACATCTTGACGGGAGTGTGTACTTTTACCGTAAAAGTCTTCTTTGCACTCTTATTGTACTTCGCGTAAGCGGTTATCTTAACGGTCCCCTTTTTCTTTCCCTTTACCACACCTTTTGAATTTACTGTGGCAATTTTGGGATTGGAACTCTTCCACGTTACGGATTTGTTGTTTGCACTCTTTGGATAAGAGCTCGCCTTAAGAGAAAGCGTCCTTCCGACGTTTATATTATGCTTCCTTACAGAAGCTTTTATACGCTTTTTATTTGAAACTTTTATGGAAGTTGCGACTTTATACGCACTTACCTTCTTTTTATCGCTTATTTTGCCGCTTTGAGCCGAAGAAACGCTGAAATATGTGGAATATGGTTTCTTTGTACTCTTCGCAGTTACCTTGTAAGTGTTAGTTCCGGTCTTCTTTACAGAAAAACTTTTCTTTGAATAATTTAATTTATAACCCTTGTTATATGCGTTGCTTGGAGAAAAAGATACCTTCAATGCAGTCGACTTGTTTTTATTTGTCTGAAGCACTACATGGTCTTTGCTGTACTGTTTTATACTTGGTTTAAGCTCTATACCTTTAAGCTTGACTTTTACTCTTACCTTACAGCTCGCCTTTACTCCGTTTTTGCTTTCTGCGGTTATCACAGCATCTCTGTATGTGATACCCTTTTTTATCATATCTTTGGTATTGATATTCTTAGCACTCACCTTTCCGTTTTGGTCTACTGCTGCGACTTTACTGTCGGAACTGCTCCATTTTATCACATCCAAACTCTCGGCACTCTTCGGACTTACGCTAAGGTCAAGTTTGAAGCTTTCCCCTTCGTAAACGCTTTTTGAAGTATCGTCTACTTTTATGGAAGACACTAAAATAGGAAGCGCACTTTTATCGGTTTTAGAGTTTTTATCCTCTCTACCTTTATCCGTGTCGACTTCCCTATCATTTTCGTTATGTTTGATTGTTGCTTCATTCTCCGAGACCATTATAAAAGACTTATCCTGCTTCTCGGCGGCCAGGATTGTGTTATTTGCACTACAAATAAAGCTTAGGCATAAAGTCATAGTTATCAGCATGCAAATACATTGTTTTTTCAAATTTACAATTCTCATTATTAAAACCCCTCAGTTCGCTTAATAAAAATTTCCCTCTTAAAATTCTTAAAAATCCCGCATGGAATTCTTAATTTTTTCTTAATCTTTTAAAGATATGTTTTGCCATTATATAAAATTTTGATATCCTTGTCAAATTTTACCCCCCGTTTTTTATAAAATCAGGGGGTGTTTTTTGTAAAATTTTGTCGGATTTTATACTATTTTATTATATGTTTTTTTCTTTACTTAAATCTTATGCTTTAAATCATATAAATATCAGACGGGAAATATAATAAAAATCCCCTGCCCCTTTGAACCTCTTTTATAAAAAGTCCTTCAAAGATTTTGACAATGTCGATTTTTTTATGATATCAGGTCTATTTTTGATTTTATTTCTATCAAATATATTCTTAGATTTTTTTATATTTTTTATTAAAAATCAAGACAATAAATATTTCTTCGAAATTTTTTTATTTTTACCGCATTTCAACCGATATTTATACCTATATAATATCCGTATCCCTCTCTTTTGTGAATGTACATTAATTTTATAAACCTCATATGTTCATTATGGGGTTTATTTTGATGAATTATATTTATTATACTTAATTAAAAGTAAACTGGTCTACGACGGCTTAATTTGTCTTATCACTATCGTTATCAATATTATCCATAACACTTATTTGGTACGCGTCTTTATATATAACACCATTACCCTCAGGTTTTAATTATTTATTAAATATACAGTTGAATAAAACGGTTAAACAGAGATTATAAAATATCGAAATATATATGATAACCGCCATAAAAAATATCAACAACGTTATGAGGAAGATACCCAGAAGAAGAGACATATCCTTCATCAATAACCCCAAAAACATTAAAACGGCAAATATACTCATACCAATCCCGGTAATCATAAGGAAGAAAATCAAGCATAATCCGATATAATACTTCATATTCTTGAAACCCCAGCTGAATACATTTGAAGTGAAATTTTCATTTAAAAAATCATTATCTTTTCCTGCCATCGCACAAGCCATGGTTGGGAATATCCCAAAAGCGGCAGAAAACAGCATCGTAATAATAATAGTCAAAATCATCTTTGATATCGTCGACATCATCACTGAATTAAGATATGCATTGTTGTAATACGAATATGCACCTATATTATATAATGAAATAAAACTGCTCCCGCATAAGATAAAAAACAAAATAAAGAATATCAAAAAAACAGAAACTCCGTAAATCATTTGGAACAGCCATACCCTAAGACATTCTTTAGGTTTTTTGAGGAATGAAAACAAATCAGAAACAGAATATTCCTCTTCTTCATCAGACTTTATGAATATTTTATAAAGCCCGAGCGTTAGTACAGTCGAGATGTACATAGTCACAGGAAAAAGTAAAATTCCCGCCTGAGGTATATTTGACATCAATAAACTGCCGGATGTACTTATACACAAGGATATAAGCCCGACAAGGACCATATATAAAAACATTTTCAGTCCGTTAAGTTTTATAAGCTTACCGGCTCTTTTTATTATTTCTCCAAAACTCATGATAATCATTCTCCTAACATTTATACTATATTTATTTAGCATTCGATCAGCTGAAATATGGGATTTATCGGATGACATCTAATCCGATACTTTTTTAAAATACACTTATTGTTTACTTATATGAAATAAATCAAAAATAGTTTGGTATATTATTATTGATTTTTCTCATATCCTCTTCAAAATCAAAAATATCATTAATGACCGCATCCATATTGATTATTTCCCATTCTCCGTCTTTTTTTTGCATCAGTACGACAGTATTTTTATTGATCTTGTTTTTATTTTCTTTTGCATATATACCTATATTTTCAGTCACCATAGTCATTATTTTCATAGCTATTTCTTCATTGTCCGCTTTGGGATTTTTTTTGTACCACTTGACGGTATCTTTCACTGCACTCTCATATGCTTTGGTCAGATCCAGAACGGAAAAAGTCACGTTTACCGCAACTATTTTTTTGTATTTGTTAACGGAATTTATTTTATAGTCCATATTTTTAAAGACGTTGAACATATAAGATTTCATCTCTTCATTTTTAAACAGGAATGTCTTACCGCTTAAAAAATCTTTATATTCTTCATCTATATCAGCCCCGTTTATATACTTTTCCAGTACCCTATCTTCATCTTTAACGCAGATTATATCGAGCTTTTCGCGCAAACTCTCTTCCGCACTCAGCCTGCCGCAGCCGAAAAGCGACATCAGCATGCAAACAGACAATATTACTGTAATGAATTTTTTCATAATTTCTCCTTAGAACATTTATTTATAAAATATATTACAATATAAAAATATCAAAAATTAAAATTAATTAATGAACAGCAATTTTTATGTCATAAAATATAGAATAAATTTATTCTGGAAAGACCGAAGGCTTTTATAAGGGACTCCGTCCCTTAAATTACTCTGTAGGGCGTTGCCCTACAACCCACTAATCTTTGCTCGCCCAAAGATTAGATAAAGGGCTCCACTCATTTGCCGTG
>NZ_JANJZK010000021.1 GCF_024623185.1 Anaerofustis stercorihominis | reverse complement strand
CGTAAAAGCCACCGCGGCGATTGAGCGGAAGCATTTTATCGAATATTTTTTGCTTCGGAAAAATATTCGCAGGGTTCCTAAGGGACGGCGTCCCTTATAGGGGTTTTAAGGGGTGAAACCCCTTGATTGTTTGTTTCTTTACAAAAAGAAAACAAAAACTCTTCATTGAACAACCAAAATATTCAAAGTATAATTAAAGTTAAGATAATTTCCCTAGAGAAATTATCTTTTTTTATACTAATTTAAGAAAGTAGGTGAAAAAGTGGAAAAGGAATTTTTAATAAAGAATTTCGAAGGCGGACTCAACGATACATTAGCTCCCATATATCTTGAGGATAACTGCCTGACTGAATGTCAAAATGCTAACTTATCTTTTGACGGAGGGATAGGAAAAAGGTCGGGAACGGATCTATATCTCCATAGGCTCCTTAAAGATAAAAATTTTGCGGCAGACAGCGATGATGAACTAATAGAGCTCAAAGACTTAAGGTTCATATTCGCAAAGGAAGTCATGATAAACGGATATAACAGGATTTTCTTCATAGCAAGATACGTCATACCAAAGGAAAGTCTTCCGGATAAATATTATTATCTTAACGTATCAAATTATTACTTCGGTTATATCTATGCCAATAAGGATTTTGATGTAGAGCTGGAAATAGAAGAATTCAAACCATGTCTTATAAAACAAAATGAAATGGTTCACTTCTACGATAAATTTTATAGAGCCCTTACAGACAACTACATAATAGGTAAGAAAGTAAAAAGAAAAGAGAACGACGGTAAATGGAGCATGGATCATACTGCTGACATGGAGGGATACTGCTATGAAGTTTATGACACTACGGGAGAAAAAGACTCTCACGGAGAATACATCATAGACGAAACAAATCCGGACTTTTCAAATAAAAAAAAGTGGGAAGAATTTCATGATAATCCGATACATCCCTTAAAAGACGAAAGAGGATATTATATATTCGCAAGGGATTATGAGCTTATTAATAAGGACATATCGGATATAAGCTTCGCTCAGACGGAAAAGGGATTATATTTTTCGTTCAATGGGAAATTCTACAGGATATCCGGATTTGACTTTACCAGCGACGAAGGCATAAAATATATAGTTAAGAACAGTATCGTAAAGGTAAATCATGAAGAAGCAGGCGAAAGTATCTACGGAAAATACTATTTAAGCTTAAAGGAGCAGAAGCTTATAAACCTTATTACAGCAAACTATAACGATACATCTATTTGGAGAGAAATAAATATCGACAAGTACAGAAGCGAAGTCCCCATGGGTATCGGAGATTATGACTATACTTATCTCGACGGTACCATAAACAAACTCTATATGGGAGAAGTCATCTTAGCTCCCAGATACTATAAAAAATACGACTCCGCGTCTAAAAAGAACATATGGGCAAAAGATACTTCAAAGCTATTTAGGTATAAAGCGAAAAGGGATATAATGGGATTTGACAATGACGGAAATCAAATCTCATTTAATTTATCGAATCTCAAATATTACGACACTTCCCTATTCGACAACATCTCAAACAGGGCGACAAAATACGACGAGGACGGAGACGGTCAGACCGACGATAATATATCTTTGGACGAAGTACAAAAATGTACTATGATGATATATCACCCTTACAGTAAGAGGATATTCGCCGCGGGACATCCGAAGGACAAAAAAGCGGTCTTTTATTCGGACCCAAATGAATTCAATGTGTTCAGGAGAAGCTCTACTCTATACCCCGCAAGCACAATAGGAAACGTCACCGCGATGACGGTGATAAAGAAATATTTATGCGTAAGCTACGAACAAGGCTGGTATGTATTCGGCGGAGGTAAGGAAGAAGACCTGGATGAATTCGTATGGCAGCCCCTTTCCCTGCCCTACGGAGCTTTGAATAACAAATGCGTCATATCGACCCCATGTTCTTTTACATTCTTTACGGGAAGCAAAATAATAGAAGTAAACGACCGGATATTTGCGGATTTAGGTTCTCTTGAAGCACTGAGCATTTATACCAAAATCATAAGCGACGGCAAAGTGAATACCTCTCTTAATAACATAAAAAACAAAAAACTTTCTGCCATGGCTTTTAATAACGGTAAAGTATATCTCGCTTTCAATGACGATAACGAACTGGATTATGCCAATAAGCTGCTGGAATACAATTTTGAAAAGTCTTCGGGTTTTAATATAAACACCGGTCTCGTTATTTATTATCTTTTCAATAAAGACAGTAAGCTTTTTATAGGAAGTAAAAACTATATAATAGAAACGGATATATTTAACAAAGAAAACTCAAGAGGACTAAGCGACTTTGACCCAATTAAAAACAAAAGAGTTCCCATAGAATTTAAAGTCGTATCCAAACCGTACGATTTATCGGTTTTTTATAAATATAAACACCTTAAAAGAGTAATGCCTATATATCTTCAAAATTATGACATGGAAGGCGAAAGCAATCTAAACATAAAAATAACCGGAGAGGACACAAAAGAAATAAGTCTTGACTTAAATTTGACGGATAGTTTGATTTGGGGAAGAAAATGGGGTAATATTTGGGGATTTTCTGATATAATGTATAAGTACATAGAAACAGACTTAACAAGTATCAACTTCAAATTCTCACTTTATCATAATTCATTTGATGATATGATGATACTCCTTGGTTTCGGATTTATTTATGAAACGCTTAAGAGCGAAGTCGGATATTCTGCGGGAGATGAGCAAAAGCTCATGATATAAAAAATATTCCTATTCTTACAGATATTACATAAGAAATATTCTATTTTTTATTGCAATAAAGTTTTAATAAATATATAATGACAAGTAGAATTTTATCATAGTTTATCGGATATAGAGATAAAATGATGTTCGTTGTACTATAATTACTTTTACACGGATATGTCGTAACGGTAATTATAAATTTAGTGTACGTTATACTAGATATTATTTTACTATAAAAAAAATTGAGAGAGGTACGAAATTGGCAAATATTCAAAACATAATGGATACATATACCAGCAACATGGAAAATTTGACTTTACCTGCCATTGCAACGAGGGATTTATCGTTGATAACAGGAATGAACGCTAATTTTGATGTTGCGAGAAGTGCTTCTTTAATGGCACTTGAAGAAAGTGTAAAAGAAGAAAGCATGATAGTCCTTATCGCACAGCGAGATTCGGATAAAGACGAAATCGAAATCGAAAATTTAAGAGAAGTCGGCGTTTTGGCAAAGATAACAAATCTTATAAGACTTCCGTACAATGCTATCAAAGTTTCAGTCAAGGTTCTAAACCGTGTTAAGATAAATAAATATGAACAGCACGACCCATATTTGGTTGCTACCGGAGATATAATAAATTATTCAAACGATAATTTAACGGATAAAGAGATCGCTATGACCAATGTACTAAAAGAACAATTTTCCAAATTTTCATCTTTGAAAATGACGGGAAATGATTTTGAGGTACTTTCATTTTTGGGTAACATAAAAAATCCAAATGAACTTATCGATATGATGCTTCCGCCCCTTGGCGTAGACTTCGATAAATTTCAGGATATACTCTGTATTTTAGACAGTGAAGAAAGATACAAAGAAGTATATAAGATAATCGAAAACAGAATCATTGTCCTATCCCTTGAAAACGAGATAGAGCAGGATGTCAAAGAAAAAATGGAAAAACTTCAAAAAGAAGTTTATTTAAGAGAAAAAATAGAGATTTTACAGGAAAAGCTTCAGGATCCCGAAGGGAACGGAGCCGGCAGCAACTATTTGGAAAAACTTGAAAAACTTCCCATAAAAGAAGAATTCAAGGAAAAAATAGAAAAGGAAATCGAAAGGCTGAAACTCATCCCCGTAGGTTCAAGCGAAGCGGGAGTTATACAAACTTATATCGAAACGATACTTGACCTGCCTTGGGAAAAAGAAGAAAAGCCAAACATAAATCTGAAAGAAGCTCAGAAGATACTCGATGAAGACCACTACGGTCTAAAAGAAGTAAAAGAAAGGATAATAGAATACTTATCGGTACTTAAGCTTACCGATACTCTAAAAGGACCTATCATTTGTTTGGTCGGACCTCCGGGGGTCGGCAAGACTTCCATAGCAAAGGCGATAGCAAAGGCTTCGGACAGGAAATTCGTAAGACTATCCGTGGGCGGAACGAGAGACGAAGCTGAGATAACGGGTCACAGAAGGACGTATATCGGTGCTATGCCGGGAAGGATAATAACAGGGATAGCTCAGTCCAAAAGCAATACTCCCCTATTCTTACTGGATGAAATAGATAAGATAGGTTCAGACTTCAAGGGCGACCCTGCCAGTGCACTATTGGAAGTATTGGACCCCGAACAAAACTCAAACTTCTCCGACCACTACCTTGAAATCCCATTCGATTTGTCGGAAGTATTGTTTGTGGCGACTGCTAATAATATAGCGACTATCCCTCCGCCTCTTTTAGACAGGATGGAAGTCATAGAGATACCGGGATATCTACCGAAGGAAAAGGTGGAAATAGCGAAAAGACACCTTATAAAAAAGGAAATGGAAGAGCACGGTCTTACAAAAGAAAACCTTTCTTTCACTACAGCGGCTCTTACAAAAATCGTTACGGATTATACCTTGGAATCGGGAGTAAGACAGCTTGAAAGACTTATAGCTAAGATATGCAGGAAATGTGCTAAGAAAATAGTAGCCGATGAAGAAGGTAAAATCGAAGTTACTGTTAAAAATCTTCATGAATTTTTGGGAAAAGAACTCCTTACTTTCGATAAGCAGGGAAACAAAAAACATGTGGGAAAAGTAACGGGACTTGCTTACACCAGCTACGGCGGAGATACTCTTAAAATAGAAGTCGTGATAACCGACGGTAAAGGTCATATCGAGCTTACAGGAAGTCTGGGAGATGTAATGCAGGAATCCGCAAAGACAGCTCTTACATATGTAAGGACTATAGCCCACAAGTTAAAAGTAGAAAAAGATTTCTACGAAAAGAAAGATATACATATACATGTACCCGAAGGAGCGACACCAAAGGACGGTCCGAGTGCGGGCATAACCCTTGCTACGGCTATAATTTCCGCTCTTACAAAAACGTCCGTTCCAGAAGATATCGCAATGACGGGAGAAATAACCCTGTCGGGAGATGTCCTTCCTATAGGGGGGCTAAGAGAAAAACTCCTCGCCGCTTCAAGAGCGAGAGTAAAGAAAGTGCTTATACCAAAAGAAAATGTCAAGGATCTTGAAGAAGTTCCCGATGATATAAAAGATACTTTGGAAATAGTACCGGTGAAGCACATGATGGATGTATATAAAATAATATTCAAAGAGGACTAGAAATGATTATAAGAAGTGCCGAAATACTTACAAGCGCCGCTAAGTTCAACCAGCTCCCTCCCGAGGACAAACTGGAGATAGTACTTATCGGTAAATCCAATGTAGGCAAATCCAGCTTTATAAATAACTTGCTGAACAGAAAGTCTTTAGCCAGAACGAGCTCCGTTCCGGGAAAGACAAGAACTGCAAATTACTACATCATAAATAACGAATTTTATATAGTTGATATGCCGGGCTACGGATATGCGAAAGTATCCAAAAGCGAAAAAGCTACATTTTCCAATATAATAACCGATTATTTGAAGAAGAGAAATGCTGATTTCATAGTATTCTTCCTTGTAGATATAAGGCACAAACCAAGCGAAAACGACGTAAAGATGTATAATGAAATACTTGATAATGATATATATCCCGTTGTGGTTTTGACAAAAGCTGATAAGATAAGTAAAAACAAGAGAAAACAAAATACAGACCTCATAAAAAAGACTCTCGGCTTAGATGAAGACGATAAGGTGATAATCTACTCTACAGAGGAAAAGCTGGGAAGAGATGAAGTTTGGGATTTTATCGAAGAGTTTATTTAAAGGACTGCCTTTAGGCAGTCTTTTTTTATTGTTTTAAATACATCGAGTTCTATAGACCTACTTAAAAACTTAGTTAATACCCTTTACGAAAATCTGTTTTTAATTATTAAAGACTTTGTAAGAAAGTCTATAAGCCAAATTATGTTATATAGAATTAAAATGAAGCGGTGATATTTTAAATAATATTATATTCTTCATCTCTAAAAATCAACTCAATAAATTTATTGAGTTGATAAATAAAACAAAATCAAAATTTATAAACACCTTAAAAAAATCCATAATCTAGTTATGTTTTTCGTTTTTAAAATAAGATATCAAAACAATTTAAAATATACAAATCTTTAGTAAAATCATTATAAAATAATCCAAACAAATTTTATATAAAAAAAGAGCCTTAAACCACCTCGTTCATAGGCTCTTTAATTTATTTATCATTAACACATCCATGTCTGGAGCACTTTTACCAAAGTCTTAACATTTATCGGTTTTGCGATATGTTCATTCATTCCAACACTTCTGGCTTTTCCAACATCGGTGGCAAAAGCATTTGCGGTAAGTGCAATTATAGGAATGGTCTTTGCATCGGTTCTGTTTAAAGCACGTATGCCTTTAGTCGCGTCATAACCGTTCATAACGGGCATTTGAATATCCATGAGTATCGCCCCGTAGTCACCCACAGCGGACGCTTCAAACATCTCGACGGCTCTCTTCCCGTTTTCAACGGAGTCTACTTCTATGCCTTCCATTTCCAGAAGTTCTATCGCTATCTCACGATTTAAATCGTTATCTTCCGCAAGCAGTACTCTCTTATTCGACAGATCCACTTGATTTTCTTCTTCGGTAAATGCATTTATGAGTTTACTGTGAGTACAGAAAAGCTGAAGTACATGAAGCATTTTCGATTTAAACAGAGGTTTGCTTAAAAATGCATCAGCTCCCGCTTTTATGAACTCTTCCTCTATCTCGGAATAGTCATAGGCTGATATTATGATTATAGGAACATCGTCTCCGAGATTTTCCCTGAGTGCCTTTAATGTTTCCAAGCCGTCCATTCCCGGCATCTTCCAGTCCAGTATAACAGCGAAGAAATCATCTCTTCTTTCATGGGCGTCTATGACACTTAATATGGCTTCCTGCCCGGAAAGTACCCAATACCCCCTCATACCCAGCTCATCGAGAAGAGCACTTGCGTTTTCACAGACTATCTGGTCATCATCGACTATAAGTACAGGAAGTCCGACAAGCTCTTCATCGCACATTTCTTCTTCATTTTGTATTTCCATAGGAAGAGAAACCACAAATTTACTTCCTATTCCCAGGCTGCTTTGAACTTCTATGGTACCGTTCATCATACGGACTATGTTATCGGTTATCGCCATTCCGAGCCCCGTGCCTTGTATCTTATTTATACGCGTATCTTCCGCACGTGAGAAAGGTTCGAATATATGAGGGATGAACTCCTCCGACATACCTATCCCGTCGTCTATAAATATAAATTCATACTGCCCGATATTATCGCTGGCAGAAGACAGTTCATTTATCCTTAAAGTGATAGTCCCGCCTTCGGGAGTATATTTTATCGCATTGGACATCAAGTTCATAAGTACCTGCTGGAGCCTGTCACCGTCTGCTATCACCTTTTCATGCTTCACTCTGCCGACGCTCATCTTAAGATGAAGATTTTTCTCTTTGACCAAAGGTTTGCATATATCCGCCACATCCCCCACAAGCTTGGCAAGGTCGACCTTTTCAAGCATAAGATTGATTTTTCCGCTTTCTATTTTTGACATGTCCAAAACTTCGTTGATAAGACTTAAAAGGTGCTTGCTTGAGATGTTTATTTTACTTAAACAGTCCCTGACTTTTTCCGGTTCTTCCGAATTTATCTGAGCAATTGCAGCCATACCCATTATGGCATTCATAGGAGTTCTTATATCATGAGACATGGAAGATAAGAAATTCGTCTTCGCTTCATTGGCGACTTTTGCGGTCTTGTACGCATCTTCCAGTGCCATTCTTTGTCTTTCCTGCTCCCTGCGTTCTTCGGTAACGTCCATTCCGAGGCTGTAGAAAGAAGGTATATCATCCCAGCTGTCCTCTGCGGGTACATAACAAAGAGACATCGTAAGGTTTTTTACACTCCCGTCTCCTGTTACTATCCTCATCTCAGTAACGGTACTGCCGTTTATATCTTTCAATTCATCTAAGAGTGGAAGGATTTTTTTATAATCATCGGGATGAACATATGTACATTTGGAATTTAGTTTCGTCTCGAATTCCTCTTCGCTGTAACCGATCAAATTCAAGAAGTCCGCACCATACCAAAGTATCGTTTCATAGTCCCTTGCGTCGAGCCTTACAAACCCTCCCGGAAGAGTCCTTACGATAGCATTCATTTCCTGATCTTTCTTAGCGAGCTTATATTCCGTACTGAACATATCATAGGAAAGCTCAAGTCTCGCTCTCCTGCCTTCCCAGTTGATTACGCGGTTTTTGATCATGAAAGTACGCTTCAACAGAGGATTATCATACTCCCATTCATAGAACTCTTTATCATTTATTATTTTATTTGTACAAAAAGGACAAGGTGAAGTCCTCCCCTGTATTACTTCATAGCATTTTTTTCCAACGAGATTTGAAGCCTGCTGTTTTAAAGTAGTACAAGCGGTTTTATTTAAATATAAAAGTTCATAATTATCCATATCACTTATATAGATATTTCCCGCATACTCCTCCATCATGAATTCAAAGCTCTTTGCCTTTTCATTCATTACTTTGGCGTTTTTTTTATATTTATCAACCATATCCGTTACATCCAAACAAACACCATAAACGACAGGGATTTCTTCATTCACCTCTTTAGTTATGCTTAGAGAAATACGTGCCCATTTAAAGCCTTCTCCTTTTAAAGGAAGTCGAATAGTTACCTCAGCAGATGTTTCACCTTTATCATATGCAGATAATAAATCTCCTCTTAAAAGATTAAAATCTTTTGGATAGTCCCTATAATATTTATACAAATCACCAAAGCGGGAAGTAAATTCTTCCTTTATATAATGTATATCCTTGTAAAAAATATCGTTAGCACAAATAAAAGTCAGATTTTCATCCAACTTAAAATTTAATATACCTGCATTTATTATATTCAACAGCACGTTGTTATCCTCAAAATTAATCGGATTTTTGACCTTAGATCCTAAATCATGCTGATTTCCCATATCGTTTTCTCCCTTATTGTTATAATATTTAAAAGCAAAATCTGACAAAATACACATGTGTACATTATATAGTCTTTATCATTCAATAGCAAGGATAATCGTTTAATTAAAAAGTATTTAAGGTATCTTAAAGTACTTTTAAACACGATATAAAAAAGAAGATGATTTCATCTTCCTTTATTTGAATATTTGTTTGTATAGAGTTTTATATAGTATATCCGGTTCTATAGGTTTTGCAAGATGTTCGTTCATTCCCGCGTCAATGGAATTTTTTATATCCTCGGCAAAAGCATTTGCCGTCATTGCTATCACAGATATACTTTCGCTGTCCGCTTTACCTGAACTCCTTATTTTTTTACAAGCCTCCAGTCCGTTCATAACCGGCATTTGTATATCCATAAGCACCGCGTCGTAGTAGTAAGGTTCATTATTTAAGTACATATCAGTGCCGATTTTACCGTTCTCGGCACATTCTGCCGTGATACCTTTCTGTTCAAGCAATGTCTTTGCTATCATCATATTGAGATCATTGTCTTCAAAAATAAGTATTCTCTTACCTTTGAGTTTATTTAAGTCAAATTCCGTTTTCTCTTCATTATCTTCAACATCTTTGACTATATCCACTTCCAGCTCCAGTATCACGCTGGTTCCCTTTCCCGGTTCACTTTCTATATATATCCTGCCGCCCATGAGCTCTACTATCTTAGCTACAATAGAAAGTCCAAGTCCCGTCCCCTCTGAAGTATCCCCTGCCTTTTCCTGAGAAAATGGTTCAAAAGCATGTGCTAAATATTCTTTGCTCATACCTATACCCGTATCTCTGACGATAAAACGCTTCTTTATTCTATTTTCATCTTTAGACAGATGTTCTATTATCAATTCTATCTTTCCCCTTTCGGGAGTAAATTTGACTGAATTTGAGAGGAGATTTAAGAATATCTGATTGAAGCGAAGCCTATCCAGCATTACACATTTTATATCCACTTCCTTGCAGACTATATCAAAATCTATATTCTTTTCGATACACTGCTCTCTTATGATACTGTTTACGGTATCCAAAAACTCGGATAAGGAATAAGGCTCGGGGTGAAGCTCCATTTTATCGCTTTCGATTTTGGACATATCCAAAACATCGTTTATGAGAGAAAGTAAATATTTTCCCGATTGATTTATTTTGTTTAAATAATCATTCACTTCTTCTCTGGAAATGTCATCATTCAAAGCCAAATAAGAAGACCCTATTATCCCGTTGAGAGGCATCCTAAGGTCATGACTCATTCTCGACAGGAATTCGGATTTTGCGGAATTTGCACTTTTCGCCTCATTAAGTTTTGCTTCAAGATTTTTCTGTTCCAGGACCGAGTCCATATACGCATTGTAAGCCTGACGCTGTTTGTCGAAAAGTTCCATATATTTCCCGTGCAGATTATTTGCAAGGAGATATGCGGCAATATTGATAATAACGACTTCTGCATAATAATGAAAAGGGATATTCCCGGCATATATACATGCACAGACATTTACTGTTATGGAAACCATATAAATAAATCTTAGATCATTGTTTTTAAGTATGGGTGCACAAATCAAAACTCCCGCAAGAACGACGCAGTTCAGCGGAATAAGGGACATGGAAGCGTCTCTGTATAAAAACGGAAAAACTCCTATTACAAGAATACTCCAAAACAATTTATAAATAAATGATATATTTTTAAAAGATGAATTTTTCTTTACGACTAAAATAATAATCAGGAATACGACCGCAGACAGCGACAGTAAAAGCATACCGCCCCATAAAATACGCTGAACGTAAAACTGCGGATTAAACAAATTGATGATTTGAAAAAAAAGTATACATATGCATACTGCGACAATCCTCTTTAAATTTATCTTTTCAATTTCATCTTCGGAAAAATTTACAAGTTTTTCATCGACCTTAAAATATTTGTTTTTCATTTTTTATTATTTCCCTTAGCTGTTTTTAATAAAACTATTTATAAAGGAGTATAACATATAATTATTTTTATAACAATATAGAATACACTTCATAAAAGGCATATCATTCATATGCGATACATCATTATTTTGACTTAAAATGTATAAAAAAAGACTTGAAAATTTCCATGTAAATTATTTTTAAATAATGGTTTCATTTCTATTGATTGTCTGATATAATTCTCAAATAAGGTATAAAAATAATATTAAGATTTTAAAAGGACTTTATATAAACGGGATCGTTTATAATGGGTAAATGATTAAATGACAAGTAAATTAAAGCTTAAATTATCTTACACACAAATAATTGCACTTGGATTTTTCCTGACAATTTTAGTAGGCGGTATACTTCTTATGCTTCCTATATCATCGAGAAGCGGAGAGTTCACTCCGTTTTTAAATTCTATTTTTACAGCCACATCCGCAACATGCGTAACGGGGCTTATCGTCTTTGACACATACACTCACTGGTCGATTTTCGGACAGATAGTCATAATATGTTTGATACAAATCGGCGGTATAGGTTTCATGACCATTATCACCATGTTTTCCATATTCTTAAAGCGTCAGATAGGACTTCACGAAAGAAGGCTTTTGATGCAGTCCGCGGGAAGTATGCAGCTTAGCGGAGTAGTTAAACTCATACTTCGTATAGTAAAGGGAACGATATTATTCGAGGGGCTGGGAGCAATACTCCTGTCAATAAGATTTATTCCCGAAATGGGCTTTAAGGTAGGAATATATAACGCAGTGTTCCACGCCATATCGGCATTTTGTAATGCAGGATTTGATTTAATGGGCAGATTTAAAGAATTTTCTTCCTTAACGAGATATTCCGATGACATAATAGTAAATATCACCATAATGTCACTTATAGTCATCGGCGGTATCGGGTTCTTGGTATGGAGCGATATAATAAAAAACAAATGGCATATAAGAAGATATGAACTTCATTCAAAGATAGTCATATCCGCTTCCGCCATTCTCATATTAGGAGGGGCTGTACTCTTCTTCTTATTTGAAACAAAAAACGGAGTGCTCGTTCACTCTTCAATGAAAGAAAGTATCCTGGCATCACTGTTCCAGTCCGTAACGCCGAGAACGGCAGGCTTCAACACCGTAGACTGGGCAAGTATAACTCAGGGGACCTCAATATTTACTATAGTGCTGATGCTTATCGGCGGAAGCCCCGGCTCGACCGCAGGGGGTATGAAGACAACTACATTGGTAGTTTTAGTGATGAGTGCTGTCGCTTCATCAAGGCATAAAAACAATATAACCATATTCAAAAGACGTTTGGACGCAGATACCGTTAAACAAGCAAGTGCGGTATTCACATTATACTTCGTGGGATTTTTAGCGGGAAGCTTACTGTTATGCTACTTTGAAAACCTCCCTGCCATATCCATAATGTTTGAAGTATCTTCGGCGATAGGTACCGTAGGCTCCTCGATGGGTATAACCACCACACTGTGTGCCGCTTCAAAATGCGTGATAATCGCACTTATGTATGCGGGCAGAGTCGGAGCTCTTACACTTATGCTGACACTTGCTGCAAAGAAAAAATGTGCGCCTGTCGAAAGACCGGCAGAAAAAATACTAATAGGATAGTTTATAACAGAAAGGAAATATTAATATGAAATCAGTACTTGTAATCGGGATGGGACGTTTCGGAAAGCATTTATCGAAGAAGATGCAGGAGTTAGGAAACGACGTAATGATAATAGATAAAGATGAAGAACTTATTTCAGAATTTGCTTCGGACTTTACGGACTCTCAAATCGGGGACTGCAGAGTGGAAGGCGTTTTAAGGTCTCTTGGAATAAATAACTTCGATATCTGTTTCGTTGCTATAGGAGAGGACTTTCAGGCTTCCCTTGAAATCACCGCACTTCTTAAAGATTTAAATGCAAAATGGGTCGTTACAAAGGCGAGAAGCGATATCCAAAAGAATCTGCTAAAAAGGATAGGTGCGGACGAAGTCGTATATCCGGAAAGAGACACAGCGGAAAAACTTGCCATAAGATATAATGCAAAGAACATATTCGATTATATCCAGCTGACCCCGGAATACTCCATTTACGAAATACCTATAATGAATTTATGGGTGGGAAAAAATATGTCCGACCTTGGTATAAGAAAAAAATACAAAGTAAACATCATCGCAATCAAAAACGAAAATATATTAGACCCTATGCCTTCTCCGAACTACGTGTTCAGAGAAAACGACCATATTATCGTAATAGGCAAGTCTTCGGATGTATTCAAACTTACATCACTGACATAAAAATAACCGAGGAAATCCTCGGTTATTTTTTTATAGGACTTTGTCCTATAACCTCGAGAAGTTTCTCGAGCTCTTTTTTGTAAGGATATATAAGGGGCTCTGCCCCTTACACCCTGCGAAGTTTTT
>NZ_JANJZK010000020.1 GCF_024623185.1 Anaerofustis stercorihominis | reverse complement strand
TATCAGTCTATCGACTGAGCGTATTTTATTTATAAAATACGCCTATTTCTCCGAAATAGTTAACAGTCACATCGAGAAGCGTAAAAGCCATCACGGCGATTGAGTGAAAGATTTTTATCCAATATTTTTATCTTCGGAAAAATATTGGTCGGGTTTTTAAGGGCAGACAGCCCTTAACTATAGGTTGTAGGGTGGAACCCTACAGTGTGGATAGTAAGGCAAAGCCTTACATAATTATATTCATTATAACATATATATACCCCTTTAGTTATATCTTTGATAAATCTTTATTTAAAACTTTATTGTTTTTAATGTAAGAATATTCCTGCTTATCCTTTTCACTTTTCAAATTGTTGAATAGGAAGACGGAAAGAAGTATCAGCAGTACATTTTTACTTCCCAGAAGCAGTACATATACCCCGAGGAACAATAAAGAAAGGTTTACTATAAAACTTATTATAAAGACATACTTAAAAGCGTCGGGTTTAGAGAGTTTTAGCTGAAGCAGTGAGAATATACACCTTGAAGCATCCAAAGGGATGGTCGGGACGAGATTGATAAGACCTATCAATATATTATAAAAAATAAAGAAATCGTAAGAAGGGATATACATATAGAAACTCGCAAAGACGATTATCCCTGCAAATATAAAATTGGCAAGAGGTCCCGAGAAGTATAATAAAAATTCCTTTTCGGGACGCATATCATGACTGACATAAGAAATTTTAGCACCGAAAGGAAGCAGGGAAACATTATCTATCCTAACGGAAAATATCCTTGCGGTGATAAGGTGTGCGGTCTCATGGATAAAAAGTGAAAATACAAATATCAGAAAATCCACAAAACCGCTTTGAGAATATATTATAAAAAGCGCAAAAACGCTTAAAGACGTCAGCGTAAATTTATTTAAAAGCGATTTAAACTTTTTGTTCATTAAGTTATATCCTATTCTGTCTTGGTATTATTATCTGTGGTTTTATTTGTATCCGTTTTGGTATCCATATATGTAAGAGGATCCACCGCAGTATTATCCACCCATACTTCAAGCCCGAGGACATCTCCGCTGTCATTATTATCCATTGAGCCTATGATGTTACCGCTGGTCACAGTATCCCCCACCTTTACAAAAGTTGTCTTGACACCGTCGTAAATCACGTTCGTATTGTTGCCCACGTCGAAAACTACTCTGCTGCCTCCGTAAGAACTTGAAACAACATTCGTTACCTTACCGCTGGCTGAAGCGAATACTTCTTCGCTCTTTTCGGTTTGTATCTCGATACCCCTTGGTTTTACCGTAGTATTGAATACAGGGTGAGTCTTATCCTCAAACTTCGTTATGACTTCCCCGCTCACCGGCATTTCAAGTTTAAGTCCGCCCCCCGAAGAATTTACTGCAGTGCTTTTGCCTCCGTTAAATACGCTGGCAGTATTATTTACAAAAGAAACAACCTTGTCCTTTGCTTTACCGAAAGAAAAGACATCACTACTGAATACGCTGTCTATCTTAGATGTAACAGAAGTCGGAAGAGATACATCTAACATGTCCAATGTTACATAGGAAAGCGCCAGTATCACCACGAATATCATCACATTCAAAAATCTGTCTTTCTTGACAGGTGCCTTTTTGCTCCTGTTATAACTATTATAATTCCTGCTTCTGCTATTATAAGAAGTTCTTCTGTTTCTTTGATTTTTTTTACTTCTACCGCTTTGCATAAATATCCCTCCTAATAAAAGTCCTATTTAAGTATATTAAGAGTTAAATGAAATATTCGTAAATATTTACTTGAAATGGAAAAGCTTTTTTTGTATAATATGAAAAGTAATATGCGGATGTGCTGGAATAGGCAGACAGGCACGGTTGAGGGCCGTGTGTCCCACGGACGTATGGGTTCAAGTCCCATCATCCGCACCATAATATTGTTTTTAAAGAAAAATAAAAAGTTTAAAATAACAAATAAAACACGTATGAATAAAGGGGTCGGAGTGTATTAAATTTATGTAAGCAAATATTTTGTTTACAGTGATAAATAAATAAGTGGGTTAAAAAGTGGGTTAATAACCCACTTATTTTTTATCTAAAAAAGGAGACTCTTAATGAGCCTCCTATATTATTTACTATGTAATTTAATTGCTTTTTCAGTAAAGTTATTATCTTTCCAGCATGCATAACCTGCTGTTAAAATCGCCAATACATCGGATCCTAAATCATATATTAAATCATCAGGAATATTAAGTGGCGTATAACCATGCCCTCTTAATATCGCATTTAAAAATGCTAATCCTGCAATTATTATTCTTAAAAATGCACCTTTTCTTTTGTTTAACCAATTTAAAAAATTTCCCATAATTTTTCTCCTATCTACTAAAATCTACATGAATTGCATTTCCCATATTAGTACTATTTGTATATGTATAATGATAATGAGGTTGTTTTTTCATATAAGACATAAATTTATTCTTTGTTGTACCTTTGCAACATATGTCTGCTGCATCGAATGTAAGATGCTTAGATACTTTTGATGAACCTTTTAAGGTATTATTATATCTTTTACATCTTTTACCTGATGTTACTACTATTACACCATATTTTTTCCTACTGTTTATTAATGCAAAAAGTAGCCAAGGATTAATCTCTTTACCTTCATATCCTTTACAATATTTACCGTTACAGTGACATTTAAATTCAGACTTTTTAAAATATGGAACTTTAGACCAATTTATAGTTCCATTTTTATTTTGAAATGAAAAAATATCTTTGTGAGAAATAGAGATACCTAATGCTTTTTTTGTTTTTACTCCTGCAATCGTATCAACTTTTAATTTTAACTTCTTCTGTGCTTTTTTTATCGCATTTTTAGTTCCTACACCAACTATGCCATTATAATCTAATTTGCATTTTAACAGATTTCTTAATCTATTCTTTAAAACTAAAACAGCAAGTTCTAATTTAGCATCAGTCTTAGGTCCATATTTATTATCTGCTGTTAATTTATACGCCTTTTGAAATTCCTTAAGATTTTTATACCCCAAATACTTGATAGATGTCTTCCATTGTTTTTCTGATAACATTATTTATTTTTCCTTTCAATTAAATAATTCGTTACCTCTGTTTCTATTTTTTTTATCTTTCCTGTTGAATTGTTTGTTCTCATATGTTCCAGTTGCATTAACTGAGTTTTTAGTATCATTTCCATATCATCTTCTATTCGTTGAATTTTACTAAAATCATTATTTAATTTATTTTCATGTTCATTTATCTTTTTCCTAACATCTTCAAATGGTTTTAATAAATCTTTTAATTTATAATAAATAACTATAAGAGTTGTCAGTCCTCCTGCTATATATACAAGAGTTTTAAATGTTATGTCTAAATCCATGTAAATTCTCCATTATATAAAATTAAGAAACTCGTTCCCAAATATTTACTACTCTATATGGTGGCATGTTATTATGAGTACCGTTACCGCCAACACTTGTAGTTGCAGTGGCTTCGGTAATGTGGTCTACATTTGTGCCACTCATGGCATAAGGTCTTCCCGTAGCTCCTGCGGCAAATGCTCGACGTGCTACAGAATCAGATGATAACGGATAATTAATTGAAAAATAAAATCCGCTTTTATTAGGCTTATGAATATGTGCTGGTATTTCTGCCACTGTTAATTTATGTGAAGCTTCGCCCCCAGTACCCCCAATAGGATATACTGAACTTGAACCTAATAAAAATCGTCCCTCTATTTTCTCCCATTCTCCGCCCCACTCTAAATTGGGGTCAAAATCACCATTAGTAGTTTGATATATAGACCCTATGGGATATGTAGAATCGAGCCAGCCCTGCCCGCATAATTTTTTATAAAATGTAGCTGGAAAATTAACTTCAAAACCGCCGATTTCTTCATCTACATATTTACCAAACGCAATACCCTTATTTATATCATCATCAAATACATCAAATATTACATTAACCACCGACAGAACATAGGTTGTATAACTATCCAAGGAGTTCCATATTTTTAGTACTATTTTTATATCATTGTTCCCATACTCACTATTTAAAATATAATCGCTGTCATAATTGATAGTGGCATTTAATGCACTGAAAGTTAACGTCGGTAACGTTATAGTATCTATTAAAACATCTAAGCTGTTATATAATTCAAAATTTACATATGTATCACCTGCTAATGCCTGATGGGATTCACTTGCGTATTTTACATTTCCAAATAATTGAATTTTCATTTTTGTCCTATCAGCCCTGTCACGGATTGCTCCGAATTGTTGAATATTAAAAAGTGTTTTTTCATTAACGAGTATCGGATAATCTTGAAATACCTGTGTTCTGGTTACAAATCCAAGTCCACCACTTAAAGTAGCTGTTAATAAAAGATAATATTCTCCAGGGCTGTCACAAATAATGGAAGTATCAACTTTAAAGTCAAATCTACAATTCCACATTTCTCCGTCTTTCCCTCCCGGATTACTTACATTTGTAATAGTAAATGGAACATTCTTAGCCACTGTAGAGGGCATAGAACCATAATCGGGGTAATTCGTTTCAGTATCAATATAGTCCTTATGTACATAATACATAGTAAGCTCTGAAGATATTAAATTAAAAGTTGTTGCGTTTGTTGGAGGGAAAGTTTTTTGCATATATTCACAATATAGTGAACCACTGCATTTTATTTGATTTTTTATTCCCGTTGTTACAGTATGAGAATAGCTCATACTATTTATATCTAATGCTGTAAAATTAAAATCTGGTGTAACTATTATAGGCATATTAAAATCTCCTTTATTTATTGTCGTATTCTGCAAAATGTAATGTGATTATCGTCTGTCGGGAAAAATCCAAACGTCCCAAACTGAATATAATTAGAATTGCTTGTATCGTCCAAAATCAAAGCATTTCTTGTTATTCTTGCTGGTATGACTTCATTTGTCATGTCGGTTCCATGTCCCCCTATATCATAACCACTAACAAAATTTATTTCATCGCTTCCGAGCTTTAGGGCTAAATCACTATCTGATGAATTTTTGCCTAGATAAATAACTGGTTGCGTTTTACCGTTTCGTGTTTCATTAAAGAATTTAATATTACTATATATTTCTTTTAAACTTTGATTATTACTATTTACATTTTGAGATAGATTACCGAAATTAAGAGAAATTTCATTGTAAGTTTGTTTAAATTCAGTTGTATTTACCAAATCTTTGTTACAAGGCTTCCAGTCAGTTAATAAGTCGCCTCTCTCTAACTGCATGTCAGAAATAATTATTTTATTTATCTCTGAATTTTTTAAAGTTCCTTCAATATAACAATTCCCATAAGTAATATTCTCACTTAAATTTAACCTTAGTTCACCTATTGAAGCACCAGACAAAGCAATAGTCCCTAAAACTTTAGAAGTATTGTTACTTTCATCAACTAAGCTTAATTTTAAATTTCCATAAGTTGTACTTTCAGTTTCACATATAAATGCAAATGATAAAATACAATCCCCACCAATAAATTCATCTGATAAATAATATAATTTTGCAGGCTCAAAGGAAGAAATTTCACATGGATAAGCAGTATTTAATAAATAATTTGTAACACCTACTTTTAATCCTCCACTAACCTGCATTACTATATTACTCATGCTTTCATCATCCATAAATATCTTTGAAAAACTTATTTGAGTTTCATTATCCTCATTAATAGCTTGAATAATACTGCTAACATTTAGCACCGCTGTATTTAATTTACCAGTTGTTATCATATCAGCTACAATTTGACCGTCGTTTGTCATTGCTAATTTATAGCCTGTTCCTTCTCCATAGTAAGCCTTACCATTTGGATCAGAACAAAAACCCAAACCTGCATTATTCCATCTCCAAACTTTAGTAGCTGTTTCTATATCAGGTTTATCCATAATTAATATCTCATCAGGATGTCCGTCTCCATCACTGTCATTCATAATTACATATCCACCCTTTTGACCTACTATAGTCTCTGTAGCATGAGCAATTGCATTAGTCAAATCTTGATAAATATATCTTATTGTACTCATTATTGGGCTTATTGTGGTCTCTTTTGCTAACACTGTGCTACCTAAGCATTCAATAGTCGTTTTAGCAGATGTACCAAGAAAATCAATTGTCTGTCGCATTATAATTACTTTACTACCGATTTGGTTTATTACACCGTTTAACTGTGTAGTAATTTCTTCTGATGTAGTATTAGTTAATTCTGCTTTATATTGTTCTAATAGTTTAATTTCATCATCAGTATAGACAGTTAATATATCTCCAATTTGATATGAAGAATCAAACTCGCAAACAAGAGTACAAGGTGTATATCTCATATTTTGGTATTTAGGTAAAATATTTTCGTTCAGTATATCTAAAGTCATATAAGGATTTTTATAACTAATTGCAATACCATCGTTTGTAGCTAAAATTTTATCATTAACGCCTGTTATATCTTTATTACACTCAATACTTTCAATAGTTATATTACCATCAAGATTTTTCTTAAATTCGCTTATGCAATTATTTTCTATTGTGGTATTTGCTTCTTCATAATCATAAAAAGAAATCATATTGTCCCTGTTTATGCTCGCTATACAACCCACTAAACCAGCTAAAAAACCTATCATATCTTTGATAGTATAATTGTTATCTAAAGTTATTTTTACATCGGGGAATACTATGCCATCTTCAATAGTTAATCCATAATCTGCTAATTGTACCTTTAAATCTATATAAACCATAGTTGCAGTTAAATTCCCGACTATAGTAGTTGAATATTTGTAAGGAATATTCAATTGATTAAATTTATCGTAACAAATCAATGTTTTTGTTTTTCCATCGTTATCAATAGTTATATTATCAACAAAAAAAGTTCCCAAAGGTTCCCATGGTGGATCGACAAGACTTTCTGTATCTTCTGGCATTTCATCATCACCCAATGGAAGATTTGAATCATCTTCTATGCCAAAATCAATGCTATCATCCTGTTCTGGTTCTTCTATATCATCATACTGATAAGAACTGTTATATTCTTCTTCCATCTCAATGATTTCTTCCTCTGTAGGTTCAGCATTAAAAATTATTTCGCCATCAGGTTCTTCCTCATCTAAAGGTGTATCAATATCTATGTCTATATCTTCATCACCTTCTGCTATATTTTCATCATTGATGATTATTTCAGCCTCTTCGTCATTCTGAGGGATTTGTTTAATGAATGGTTCTATTTTCATATTTACCAATTCCTCTTGAGGAAAGTTTAAAATAGATACAGTAAAACAATTAACAGTTGTATCTCCAAGAGATATTTCGTTACCAGATACACCATTTTCAGATAAAATAAACTTATTTATCATCGGAACATTTGTAGTTAATAATAAATCGCTACTTATATTCTCAATATCTTCATCCGAAACTACATGTTTAACTGTTAATTCTTGTCCTTTATCATCTATAGTTACAGTACTAAATTCTATTTTTCTTTTTATAATATTATTTTGCATATCTTATACCATTACCAAGTCAAAAGTTAATTCATTCCATTTGTTAAAATACCATTGAGAAACAGTCTTGTCACCAGCATAACAAACTATTTCTTTTGTTCCTGTTGGACCATTATAATTAATCTTTATATAAAGGGTACTTAAGTAACTCAAGATTTTACTAACCGTAGACACATCCATTAAAGGAAAAACTACTTTTAATTTTACAACCCCTGCTCTAAGCCTGGACCTTGAAATATATCCCGACTTATCTCTCCCAGAACCGCTGCTTAAACTATCACTTTCTTTGTCAATATCCATAAATGTAACATCGAAACTTTTAGGCTGCATATCTTTAGTAAAAAACAACTTTGTAGCATTATCATTTTTCCAGCCAACATATCCTATGCCTATCTTTCTTTTATATAAATAAACATAGTATTTTTTTTTAGATTTAAACTTTTTACCATACCACTGATAATAAATTCCACGTGATTGTATTTTAGTTGCATTATTAGTACCCCAGCTACCATACACCTTTTTTTTAGCAGTGGAATATGTACCAGATTTACTTGCAGATTTTTTAGTTTTTGTAGTTTTGCCCCATTTTGAAGAAACCCAGATAACTTCATAACTGGTATATTTTTGAATCCAGTTTATACTATTTGCCATAAAAAGAGCCTCCTATATATCTATAAGAGGCACTATGGCACTATTTTTTTTATTATACTAACAATGGACTTGTACCGTATTGTTTTACTTGTTTATTGTGAAAATTAATAACTGCTTCAGCAATTGGTTTTGTATCTAAATTTATAATAACAGAACCTAAATCTCCGTTATTATTAGTTGAAGAAGTACTACCTAAAGCTGCCATAACTGCATTATATACACCGTTACTAATACCTTCGGTAATTTGAACATTGTTTGCAACAACATTTTTATTACCCATGGACCCAACTAATTCTGGTCCTGCTTCTCGTGCTATAAATAGTTGTCCCATATCAGGAAAACCACCTTTAGCATATCCTGATACATATTTTTGTCTAGTATCAAATTGAGGAAAAAAGCTGGTTATACCCTTAATGGTTGCAATGCCAGTTTTCATAGAAATTTTAGGCACTTTAGCTTTTACATTTTTAGTAACTGTTTTATTACTAGATCCAGCAGTTTTCCACCATCCCCAAGAACCAAAGGCTTTGTTCCATGAAGAATTTTTTATAGCTGATAATTTTTTTGTTGCTTTATCATTTTTAAGTGTATCATACGCTTTTTTTGCACTTTTAAAACTACTTTTTTCATCAGCATGAACAGATTTAGTAATTTTATCACTTTTTGTACCGTCATATCTTTTTTTAGATTTCTTAAATGTATCAGTTTCTCGTCCATCCAATGTATATGTGATTTTTTTGTCTTTGGTTTTAAAAATATTATCAAAAAGACTGCCACGCTGAAAATCCTTTTTGTTAGACCAATCAACTTTATATCCTACTTTTGCAGGTTTAACTTTAGACATATTTTTCGTATAATCGGTTTGTAATCCGACTGTACCATTCCTTAATTTTACATCATATGGTAATTTAATATTCGCTTGTTTTGCGACCTTTTGAGCTGCTTCAACAGGTTTATGAGCTTCTTTTTTTGCAGCCTTGTACTTTACTTGAAGTTCTATCTTTTGTTTTTCTAACTCTTTAATTTCTTTTTTCAGAGCTTCTTTTTCTTCAGGAGTAGTAGCATGACTGAGTTCTATTCTTGCTTCATATTGTCTATCTGTTATATCTTCAATTTCTTTATGTAGTTTAGCCGCCTCTGTTCTACCAGACATGAACAACAATGCTAAACCCGATGCAATCGGAGCAGCTGCAACTAAAATTGCTGAAATATTAGTTCCTAAAGAACCTAGAGATAATCCTTTAATTGCAGTTTTTAAAGGCTTAACACTTGATGTTACTTTATCAAAAGCCTTAGTACCTAATTCTTTTAATTTAGGAAATTTATCAATTATTTTCTTTAAAACTTTTTTTGTTAAATCTAGAGTTGTATTTGTATCACTTGTAGATGTTTTAATATTTTTATTTACATCCGTTAAGTTCTTTCCTGCTTTATTACCATTTTTACCTAAGATACTATAATTCTTACCAGTAAGCTTTAATGCTAATATAATAGCCATAAAAGTTTTAGGGTGTTTACTTGCAATATTTATAATATCCGATAAAAGCTTAACAGCTGGAGGTAAAATATCTTCAACAAATACCGTCGCCACTGGAAGCAAGTCTTCTAATACCTTTATTAGCTCTTTAGATAAGGATTTATGCAAATCTCGTACTGATTCTAATATATCTGCCATAGACGAAATCAAAGGTGTCCAGTCAACCTTACCAGCCCATTCAACCAACCTGTCTGTAACTTTTCTTACATTAAATGTTATATCTTCTATAATACCAAGAATAGACTTAAAAATTCTATCACCATTTCCTGCTTTATTCCATGCTTTGCCAAAACCAACAGAAAGTCTAGTAACAAATTTAAATATATTTTTTATAGTAACTAAAATATTATTTAAAATTCTCTGACCTGAGCCGCCAGTCCAAGCTTTTTTAAAACTTTGGTAAACAAGACCTAAAACATCTTTTATAGTACCAAATGCACTTTTAGCAGCATAAACAACTGATTTTCCATGTATATTCCAAGATTCTTTAAATGGTCTAAATAAATCAGATAATTCCTTTTTTAGTTTAGTTATTATTGCTAGCTCTTGGTTCATTGCATTTCCAAGAAAATCATATGACGGTAGTTTTATATTGCCTATTCCACCGCCACTGCCAGAGCCTTTACCTGAACCACCAGAGCCAGCAGAATTTGAAGGTGTACTATTTTTATCGGGCTTATTAAAAGAAAGTATATTTAATTCATCAAATCCCATTAATTCTTTCTTTATTTTAGAAATTTCTTTCTTTGTTTCTTTTGCTTTTTTAGTAGCACCGCCAAGTCCGCTACCTAAATCACCAACAGAATCAGCAGCATCACCTAGGTCTGCTCCCATACTTCCCATTCCAGAATAATCTATTTTAGGAAGTTCAAAACCCAATAACTTAGCCAATGCATTAGCTGCCATAGTTATTAGCTGAACAAAAAACTGAATTACTGGTATAAATTTAACTACTATAGCAGAAATCATATTTCCCAAACTACGTTTTAAAATATCAGCTTGCATTCCCAAAATACGTAAAGCATTAGCAGGAGTTACAAGTGTTCTGGCTAAGTCACCTTGTGCATTTACTGATTTTTCGATTATAGTAACATATCGCCATACCGCTTTTTCCGCTTCCGACATTGCATATGTAGATTTATTAACACCATGAGCAAGTGCAGTTTCTTGAATAGCCGCTACAGATACGTTTATACCAAACGCTTTTAAACCTTTTATCTGTCCAGATAAACCGCTTTGAAGCTTATTCATGGCTGATTCTACAGGAACATTAAAATACGATGCTAAGTCATAACCTAATTGAGTTAAATTTTTACTCATGATTTGGGCTTTATCGCTCGCTATACCAAATCCAGTTGCCATTTGCTGAAATACAGACTGATTTTCCATCCAATTAGAAACGTCTATACCTAACAATTCTTGAACTTTCATAGCATAGTTATAAGCAGAATCTGCATATTTACCCATAGATACTGAAAATAAGTTTAGATTTTCAATGTATTCATTAGATTGATTTAAAAATCCACCAAACGCATTACCAACCATATTAACAGCAAAAGATAAAGCTATTGCACGTCCTCTAAAACCAGATAATACACTAAATAAACCTCCAGAAGCACCAGAAGCTTTTTTCGTTGTAGCAGTATAACTATTTGTATTCTTAATTAAATTGCTAATTTTTGCAGGTATGTTTTGGAACCCTTTAGAAATAGAGTTCATTTTTGTAGCTAACGGATCTAAAGCAGATGTTAACTGTTTTATACTTTCTGCAAATGAAGTCAAATCAAAAGAACGCAGTTCTTTAGCAACTTCTGGCAGTTTTTTTAACGCATTTACCGCACCACCTAAATTAGATTTTCCAATCTCACTTAAAGGTTTTAGAGCTGAAACAATTTTTAATATGTTAGTATCAAATCCCGAGGATATAACAACATCCAAGTCTTTTGATACATTCCCTAATTTTTTTAGTTGATTTACTGTAGATGTAATTTTTATATTCCCTACAGATTTTAAATTAGACAAGCTGTTTGCCAAAGAATCTAAAGAGGACGTAGACCCAATAGATTTAGCTTTATCACTTATAGTCTGTAAATCATTAGAAATTTTACTTAATCCTGGTATATTAGATATAGACTTTAAACGTTCTAAATATGCTATAGCACTATCAATAGATTCCGCAGCAGACGTAGCACTACCCTTTAATTCTATATCTAATTCTGCTATTGTTGCCATAGTCTATATCCCTCCTTTTAAGGAAATAGACACATGGCACTATCCTTCTTGATTATATTGTCTAACAAAATTATTCATCCATAACTCTGCTTGTAATTTTTCATATTCTTTTTGTTTTATATTATCCTCTTCTTTTTGTTCCTCATCAAAGTCTATAGGCTTATTTAAATAAGTCTCTGCATCACTTTCTTTTTCGGAAAAAATTTGAGAAGCAACAGACTGCAAGGCTTTATAAAAATATAATCCTTGAAGCCACAAATTTTCGTTTTTTAATTTCTGTTTTTGTTCAAAAGCTTCCTTGTATACACAAGCTACTTCTATATCACCATACCAAAATTCGTTATAGGACATTCCCATAGCCATATATGAAGGACATAATTGTTTAAAAATATCAGTATAACCAGTAAAAGAGGATTCCTCCTCTTTTTTATCTAGCCTACTGTCTTCCACTTTACCTCGCCTTTACCTTCTGTCAACGTTTGTATAGGTTCGGTATAGATTTCCATTAATACTGGTAACAATTCATCTTTATTATCAAGACTATCATAAATTTTATCCAACAAATCAGGAGTGTTTCTAATACTTCTGTGGTTTTTATAAAATGCAGATTTAAATAAAATAGGAAGCATTGTAGCAGGTTTACTATCTATTTCTGTTATATTAAATCCTTCTTCTTCTGCCATTGATACTGTCTTTCTAGTGAATTCCAAAGTATATTCTTTTTCTTCATATGTGAATTTTATTTTTTTGCTCATTATTTATCTCCTTTTAGTTTAATTATGCACTAGGTGTTTCTGTAACTTTGTTATAAAACTTAGGTCCATTCGTTGGGGTAATATACATTTTTGCATCCCAAGCTGAATTTACATTTGTTTCAGGTACACCTAAACTTGCAGGATTACCAGTAAAAAATACAGACTGGTCTAAAGATGGATGTTCTAAAGTAAACCATACTTTTTTATTATCTTTCTTTGCTTCTTCATATGCTTTCATAAGAAGTTCCCATGCTTCAATTAATTCTTTACAAAAGTTACCACCAAGTTCCAAAGCACCACCTAAGTCCTTTAGACCATCAACATATGTTTTGTATTCAGTTTCCGATAATGGTGTAACATCTATAGTTTCAGGTGATGGTGAAAGAGACGGTATACTTTTAACCTCTGGTATTTCTTTATACCCGCTGTCAGGTCTTGTTCCTGCTGTTGCTTCGACCGCATACTTAAATTTTATTCCTAATGTATTTAATGCCATTTTTTATTTTCCTCCTAAAATAACTAGGCACTTGGCACTAAATAAAAATTTAAACAACTGAATTATTTATCCATCCTGCTGTTCTTTTATCAATACTTAGATCTTCCATATTAGGAACTAAAATATTTAAATTCCTAATATAACCTTTTTTCGACAAGTAATTATTAACTAAATCAATTATTTTTAGATTGATTTCATCATTATTTGAATAAACATCAACTCTATAAGATTCAGTAACAACATTTTCTATCTGTTCAAAAGTAGAATACTTTCCAACGACTGAATTATCAATTTGTTTTATAATAATAGTAGGGAAACAAGGTGGAGTATCAGATAATTCTTTATCTATTATATAAGCACTTGGATATTCAGCTCTTATAATATCACTTATATCTTTTGTGATTACATCTATATAATTAATCATTTACTAAATACCTCCTGTGCTACTTCATCAATTCTACTTCTTAATTCTATTCCCGTTTGGTACATAAAAGGTCTTGATGGCATCCCTTTTGTCCATGCTCTTACCTGTCCGTATTCATCTGTAGTTTTCACAGGGTTAGGGTCATTTTCTGTTGTAGGATACCACCAACCTTTATCGCCGTGAGAATTAATATCATATACCCATCCAAATATATTTTCAGGATGAGGAGATGTTGCTCCCTTTATACCAGTTCCAAATTCTATAAACATACCAAGATTATTACCAACTTTGATAACACCTTTATTTTCCGTTGCATCATAAAAACTGTAAATTGAATCTTTTAACCATGATAAAGTCCCGTAATTATCTAATGTTGTCAATTTGACTTTTGCGATATCAACTCCCAATTTAGATAACTTTTCTATGAATAAATTAAATTTTTGATTTATTATTTTCTTTTCATTTTCTAATTCTTTTATAGCTCTATCAATAGAGTTAGGACTAATATTATCAACTATTATCTTTTTCTTATACATTATCTATCTTTATTGCATATCTAATACAATTCTTAGTTTTTGCACGTTTTACAACTTTTGCATTGCTTTTTTCTGTATTAGGTATATCTATCCATAATTCTGAATATTCATCTATAGGGCAAGATAAATCATGAGTAACCATTTCTTTATCATATATAATTTTTTTACCAAATACATCACTTATACCTTCACCTGTTCCTGCTGAAATATTTATTTCATATAAGATAGGTTCTGTATATCCATAAATTGGATTCCCAAATTTATCTGTCTCATTATCCTTTTTAAATTTAAGAGAGTAATAAATTTCTTGCTGGTTAGATTTCAGATCTCTCATTGTATTTAATATCCCTTTTTGAAATAATTTGTGCTAAAGGTACAATCTGAGACAAAAGATTTTCAGATACATTAGCCTTTTCCCAAACACGCATAACCCCATTTTCGGTATGCTGAGTTTCACCTTCCGCACCTTGTTTATTATAAATTTCAACAGCTATTTGAATTTGTAATGACAAAAATTTATCTTCTAAAATAAAATTACCATTCTCATCTTTATCCCAGTTACCGAAAGGTTTTCGTCTGGCTAAAATAATACACTTAGCATCTTCAAGACAGTCTTCCAATATATCTTTATCTTTTTCTTCTGGTATCTTTCTTTGAAGTTTTTCTAATTGTGTAGACATTTAGCCAGACCTCCTTTCATTATTCTGTCGGTGTATCAGATGCTGGTTGTGCATCAGAAACAATCTTAACTGTGTTTATTTCTGGTTTTGTATATGTAGTTGCTATACCTGTAATTTTCCCATGATACCACTCTGGACCATGGTCTAAACCGATTTGTCCAAATAACTGATACCTTTCCCCAGCACCAGTCTTTGCCAATTGTTCTTCAAAGAAATTACCCTTGCCAGGTGTCATTTGATGAACTGGACTAATAGCATTTGGATTAAATATAATTGCTGTACCAACTGGTAAATATTTCAATTCTCTTATATATATCATTCCTGCTGGTGTAATATACTGCATTATAGCGATACCGTTAATAGTTCTCTCAGATGGAACAATAGTCAAATTATTTTTAACAGCGTCAGCATTTATTTGCATTAAAGTCACTCCATCCACACCTAAAACTAAATTATCAGTAGGTGCATTTTGACCCTTAATAGCTGTCACAGTGTCACATACATCCCAAAATGTCAATTCTTTACCAGCAATATTATTATTTACCGACTCTATTGCACTAACTATGCCCCTTGTTTTGTTAATTTCCGTATTTTTAGTGGCTTTATTATATGTACCATTTATAAAGGTATATTCAATATCCTGAGCCATTTTAGTTAACTTTGCCTGCTTTTGAAATATCTTTTCATCTATCGGGTTAGCAACTTGCCCTGATATATTTAGACCAGCTAAAGTTCCCATATTTGATTGTTTACCATAACTTACTCCATAAGTTTCTTGAAACATTTGCGTTACATTTGTTTTTTGAGTTCTTGTAACAGTGCTTCCTTCTGGGGCTATCAAAGATGCTTCCTCACTGATAGCAGGCTGTGAACCTGTTGCTGTAGTGAATTCCACTCCTGTAGGAAACTCAACACTATTCGTTGTTTTCTGTTTACCACTAATCATAGAAGTAAAAGGTGTTGAAGTATTTCCTTTATTGAATAAAAACCCTGAGTAATTTAGGGCATCAAAACTTTGTGTGTAATTTGCGTTTGCCATTATAATCCTCCAAATATAATGGCACTTGGCACTAACTATTTTCTATTTTATTAATTTTTCCATTTCAACCAAAGCCTGTAAGCCTTCTCCATTAGATATAAACTCATCAACTTTAGCTTGTACGGCTTGAATATTATTTATCTCCTCTCCTCCAACAGGTGGTGGAGTAGTATCGCCTTTGCCTTTCAGTTCCTTGTTAGATAACGGGGGCTTAATAATCGCTCGCCACAGGCTCGCTCACAGACGGAGTGAACCAGCCACTTGCAAGCATGGCGGAAAAATCTTGGGATTTCCCCGCCACGCGTCTGGTTCACTCCGTCAATGTGAGTTGTGTAGCCGTTACAATCTTATTTAAAGATCTTTATCGGTTTTTCAATATTTTCTTTTTCTTCAATACGGTTAGGATTGCAATTAATAGTCCGCTCATCGCATACAATGATATATATAACTCTATATTTGTTCTGTCACCCGTTTTTGGACTGTCTAGCGTGTCAGATTTATCAGGTGTTGACGGCTTCTCTGATGTTACTTCCTTGTGGTTGATAAACTTGATTTCCACATTACCATTCTCTGGAACGGTTCCTTTGTCAGCAGTAGAAGTAGTCACATAGCCGTCCTGGTTGGCTTCTGTTTCTTTCACGGTATATCCAATACCAGCAGGAAGTCCTGTCGCTGTCGCGCTTTGTCCGTGTTTTAATGTGAATGTAGCCACGCCGTCCGTGAAGTCCATATCGCCGAATTTTCCGCTGATTGTCTTATCATCAAGCGTAACTGTGAAATGGAACTCCTTGTCTTTATCGCCATGCGTTCCCGCAACTTCTTTTGTTACTTTCAGATTGCCCGTGATACTCTTTGTGTTTGTAAAACGAATTTCTGCATTACCATTCTCTGGAACGGTTCCTTTGTCAGCAGTAGAAGTAGTCACATAGCCGTTCTGGTTGGCTTCTGTTTCTTTCACGGTATATCCAATACCAGCAGGAAGTCCTGTCGCTGTCGCGCTTTGTCCGTGTT
>NZ_JANJZK010000001.1 GCF_024623185.1 Anaerofustis stercorihominis | reverse complement strand
TTTTTTAATCCACGCACCCCTTACGAGGTGCGACTTTTAATAGGAAGATTAACAAAAGACCCCGACACGTTTCAATCCACGCACCCCTTACGAGGTGCGACTTGTCGTTACTGTTCCTCTCCCATGTTCTTACAGTTTCAATCCACGCACCCCTTACGAGGTGCGACTGGACCCTATGGAGCAATTTACTCATAAAAATCAGTTTCAATCCACGCACCCCTTACGAGGTGCGACTCTACAAATCCTTTCAAATAGCCTATTACAGACACTTGATAAAATATAATATTTAAAATTACTTTTTTTAACCCCGCTATTTAAAAGGATTTACAAATTATTAAAAAATGTGAGCTTAGGGTTCGCAGCTCTTCTTCCTTAAGTATTATAACTTAGTTATATTATACATTATTTTTCATATTTCGACAATGCAAATAATTGTGAACAATAAAAAATTTTAAGACTTATAATATTAATGCTTTAAATATATAAAAGCTTTTCAACAAAATGTGGTAGAATAAGAAAAAACGAAAGAAGAAATCATATGAACATACTTTTTAATCTAAGCTTGGCTGTTTCCGTCGGTATCACAATAGGTTTTATAGGAGGAGCAATAAAGTCAAAAATAATAAAGTCTTATACACAAGAAAAAATAGAAGCAACCAAGAGGATTTTAGAGAAAATTTCAAATATACTTAAATACATCGTTTTGTTTCTATTGGCACAGGGGGGCGTGTGGTGTACATATTTTTTGATTTTGGGCGTTATCAGCCCCGCAAGCGCGGAATATGCGAATAACGTATCGGAATTGATAGTTGCAGTTCTTACGGTCATATCCATTATATTTGCATTCTTTGAATTTTTACGCAGGACGGATAAGTAAAAGGTAATATGTCCTTTTTTAAAGATAAAAAAGGACGAAAAAATCTCCGCTCAAGCCGCGGAGGCTGAAGCAGTTGCTAAAAAGGATGCAAAAGTTACGTTCGCATATCATATCGGCGGCATGTTATTAAGTCGTGAAAAGTTACATATTTAATAGATACTGCTCGCATTTGGTTTTTAATATTGCAATAAAACTCTATATTTATAATTAATAATTGTGAGGTCCCATCAATAATATCATGTTGTATATAAATTGAAATGTAATTAAGAAAAAAACATTGCTAAATAATAAATAGTTGTACCAATGTGTTATGATGTGCGGATTGAAACTGACAATACTATTTCAAATGCTTTTACTAATAAGTCGCACCTCGCAGAAGGTGCGTGGATTGAAACTAAAAGTTCAGCATGAAAATGCTGTAAAGTCGGGGGCGCACCCCACACGGGGTGCGGGGATTGAAACATAACAACTATCTTTTTTGTTTTTGCATTTTTCGTCGCACTTCTAAGAGGTGCGTAAAACAAAATTTATACTTTATATATCTTTTATAAGAAATTTTTCATTAAAGCATATCATAAAATTTCACTTGATTTAAAATATAATAAAAGAGCAAATATAATAACTAAGATAAATAAAAGCAAAAACATTTGAAAACCTTGATAAATAAAGGTTTTTTGGTAAAAAATATTAAAAATTCCTTGAATATAAAATTTTCTTATGCTATTATATACAAGGTTAACAAAAAATCACAGATGTGCCTGAAATTCTTTGGTGCCGAAAGGTGAGAATAAAGCACGTCAAGGAAAAACCAAGGAGGAAAAAGAATGAGTTACATTCAAATGAAACAATTATTAGAAGCAGGTGTTCAATTCGGACATCAAACAAGAAGATGGAACCCTAAGATGAAAAAATTCATCTTCACGGAAAGAAACGGTATCTACATCATCGACTTACAGCAAACCGTAGGTTTAGTGGATGACGCTTGTAAATTCGTAAGAAGTATCGCTGAAGAAGGCGGAGAAATCTTATTCATCGGAACAAAAAAACAAGCTCAGGATGCTGTTAAAACAGAAGCTACAAAATGCGGAAGTCACTTCATCAACCAAAGATGGTTAGGTGGTACACTGACAAACTTCCAAACAATTTCAAAAAGAATTAAAAGACTTCATGAATTAAACGAAATGGAACAAGACGGAACATTTGATGTCCTTCCTAAAAAAGAAGTTATTTTACTTAAAAACCAAAGAGATAAACTTGAAAAATTCTTAGGCGGTATCAAACACATGGAAAAACTTCCATCAGCATTATTCGTAATCGACCCTAAGAAAGAAAGAATTGCTATAGCTGAAGCTAAAAAGCTTAATATTCCTATCGTTGCTATCGTTGATACAAACTGCGACCCTGACGAAATCGACTACCCGATACCGGGAAATGACGATGCTATCAGAGCCGTATCATTGATCGCTTCAACAATGGCTAACGCTATTTTAGAAGGAAAACAAGGCGAACAAATGGAAGAAGCTTCAGCAGAAGCTGATACAGAAGCTAACGAATAAAAATATAAGGGGATATAATTATGGCAATTACAACTAAACTTATTAAAGAACTTAGAGAAAAAACAGGCGTTGGCATGATGGACTGCAAAAAAGCATTGGTTGAAACCGCAGGTGACATCGAAAAAGCCATCGTATATTTAAGAGAAAAAGGACTTGCTGCAGCAAGCAAAAAAGCAGGAAGAATTGCCGCTGAAGGCGCTGTAAAAATCAGCGTTAAAGAAGACGGCAAGACTGCAAGTATCGTTGAAGTAAACTCTGAAACGGACTTCGTTGCTAAAAACGACGATTTCCAAAACTTCGTTAAAGACGTTGCTGACCAAGCTATGGAAACAGAAACCGATGATGTAGAAAAATTCTTATCGGAAGGCTGGTTAAAAGAAGCAGGAAAATCAGTAAAAGAAGCATTGAACGAAAAAATCGCAGTTATCGGTGAAAACTTAAACATCAGAAGATTTAAGAAAGTCGTATCTGACGGATGCATCGCTTCATATATCCACGGAAACGGAAAAATCGGCGCTTTGGTTGAAGCAAGCTGTGATAAAGTAGACGATGAAGTAAAAGCTTGTCTTAGAAACATAGCTATGCAAGTAGCGGCTATGAACCCTAAATACGTTTCAGACGCAGAAGTTCCCGAAGATTATATAAATTCAGAAAAAGAAATCTTACTTCACCAAGCTAAAACAGAAAACCCTGAAAAACCTGACAATATCATCGAAAAAATGATTATCGGAAGACTAAAAAAAGAACTTAAAGAAGTTTGTTTATTAGACCAAGGTTACGTTCAGGATTCTGATTTAACGGTTGAACAATATATTCAAAAAGTAAACAAAGAAACAGGCGCCAACATCAAAATCAACAAATTCGTACGTTTTGAAACAGGCGAAGGTTTAGAAAAGAAAGAAGAAAACTTCGCGGAAGAAATCCAAAAACAATTAGGTGAATAATAAGACTTGAAGAACACAATTAAACTTTAGTTGTGTTCTTTTTTTGTTGTTTTATTTAAGTATTTATTGTATTATATATAAAGAATAACTTAATATAGATAGGAGTATTTTATGGAACCAAAGTACAAGAGGATTATATTAAAAGTAAGCGGCGAAGCTCTTGCCGGAGATAACAAATTCGGGCTTAACACACAGGTTATAAATAACATCAGCAAACACATAAAAAAATGTCATGACATGGGCGTTGAAATAGCTATCGTAGTAGGAGGCGGAAACTTCTGGAGAGGAAGGACCGGTGAAGGCATGGACAGAGCGACAGCAGATTATATCGGTATGCTCGCGACCGTAATGAACGCTCTTGCACTTCAGGACAGCCTTGAACAATTAGACCTTCAAGTAAGGGTACAAAGTGCCATCGAAATGAGACAGATATCGGAAAGCTACATAAGAAGAAGAGCTATCAGACATCTTGAAAAAGGAAGGATAGTTATATTTGCTTCAGGTACGGGAAATCCATTCTTCTCTACCGATACTGCGGCTTCACTAAGAGCTGCGGAAATAGAAGCGGAAGCTATATTATCGGCAAAGAACATCGACGGAGTATACAATAAAGACCCTAACGAACACGATGACGCGATAAAATACGACGAGCTTACTTACCTTGATATTTTAGATCAGGGACTTAAAGTGATCGACTCTACGGCGGCTTCACTTTGTATGGATAACGATATACCGTTATTGATATTTGCAATAGATCCTCCTGAAAATATCGAAAAAGTTGTATGCGGAGAGAAAATAGGAACAATAATAAAATAAAGGAGAAGATGATATGAGTAAAGAAGTACAAAATCAAGCTAAAGAAAAAATGGTAAAAGCAGTTGAAAACCTTCAAGCAAATTTAAATGCTCTAAGAGCCGGAAGAGCAAACCCAAAGATGTTAGACAGGATAATGGTAGATTATTACGGAACCCCTACCCCCGTAAACCAAATGGCAAGCATATCCGCTCCGGAACCGAGAACACTTACGGTTCAGCCTTGGGACCAATCGGCTCTGGGACTTATAGAAAAAGCCATAATGAGTTCGGATCTCGGACTTAATCCTTCAAACGACGGGAAAGTCATAAGACTCGTTATCCCTCAGTTAACGGAAGAAAGAAGAAAAGAACTGGTTAAGCTTGCACAAAAAGAAGGCGAAAACGCAAAAGTAGCGGTAAGGAATATAAGAAGACATACTATTCAAACTCTAAAAGACGAACAAAAAAAGGGTGAACTTACAGAAGACAGCCTTAAAGATGCAGAAGATGAAATGCAGAAACTAACCAATGACTATATCAAAGAAGTAGATAAAAAAATCAAAGACAAAGAAAAAGAAATCACGACTATTTAATTTACTCTCTTAATATAGTTATAAGGATAAAAAATATGAATAACATAAAACTGGATAAAGACAATATGCCAACCCATCTTGCCATTATCATGGACGGTAACGGCAGATGGGCAAAACAAAAGGGCAAAATAAGGAGTTTCGGACATAAATTCGGAGCTAAGACGGTCAAAGACATAATAAGAGCAGTAAATGATTTAAATATAAAACACCTCACACTTTATGCCTTTTCCACCGAAAACTGGAAGAGACCAAAGGACGAGGTAACGACTATCATGAACTTGGTAGTGGAATATTTAAATAAAGAAACCGACGACCTAATAAAGGAAAATGTCAAAATGGACTTTATCGGAGACATAAGCTCTATGCCGGAAAAGACCAGACTAAGTATGAACGACACTATCGAGAGGACAAAAAACGGCAGCGGTCTCAATGTTCATATTGCCCTTAATTATGGTGGAAGAAAAGAAATCGTAAATGCAGCAAAAGAAATTATAAAAGAGGGAATTGACGCTTGCGATTTAGACGAAGAATTATTTAGTAAATATTTATATAATAGTGATAACACGGAAGTGGATTTACTCATAAGGACGGGCGGAGATATAAGGATAAGCAATTTCTTATTATGGCAGATAGCTTACAGCGAACTTTATTTCTGCGATACGCTCTGGCCTGATTTTACTAAAGAAGAATTACATAAAGCCATTTACTCTTTCCAGCATAAAGAAAGAAGATTTGGAGGATTGGTGAAATAAATTGGCAAAAAGATTAATAAGTTCCCTTATAATGATTTTACTTTTGATCATAGCTATAATAATAGGTAACAAGGCGTTTTTCGTACTTGCATTCTTTTTAAATATAATGTCGCTGTACGAATATATAAACGTTATAGATGATAACGGGAAACACCTTGATTTATCCAAGATAATATATATATTATCGGGTACACTGCTTTTGATATTCGCTATGAAGGATTTCAATTTGGTGATACCTTCCATACCTATAATGATCATACTTATATCGATGATAAATATACTGGACAAGAAATTTGACGCGGATACGACGATATACTCTATATTCGGTCTGATATACATTTCTCTTATCCTTTCATTTATGGTACTGATGTTAAGTAAAATGAACAATGCAGAGGGACTTGCACTTATTATTTTTGCAGAAGTCATAACCATTGCTACCGATTCTTTTGCATACCTGTTTGGTATAAAGTTCGGTAAACATAAATTATGCCCTAAGATAAGCCCCAAGAAAAGCATAGAAGGAAGTATCGCAGGGCTTGTTTTCGGTATTTTGGCGGGAATAATATTACATTTTATATTCATAAATTATAATATTATTGACATTTCTTTAATAGACTGTATAATAATGGCAACAATAAATAGTATACTGAGCCAGTTCGGAGACCTTACGGCTTCCATGGTAAAAAGGAAATTCGACGTCAAAGACTACGGCTGGATAATCCCCGGTCACGGAGGAGTCCTGGACAGAATAGACGGCACACTATTTTCTTTGGCGGGAACATTTTTCTATGTATACATCGTGCTGAATATGTTTACTTTTTAGGAGAGAAAAAATTTGAGCTTATCAACTATAATATATACTCTGTTAATATTCGGAGTACTAATATCAACTCATGAATTCGGTCACTTCATCGTGGCAAAGAAATGTGGTGTCATCGTGGAAGAATTTTCTATCGGGATGGGACCACTTATTTTTAAGAAAAAAGGAAAAGACGACACCCTTTATTCCCTTAGGCTTCTGCCTATCGGCGGCTACTGCAAGATGTACGGCGAAGATGAAGACGAAGAAGAAACGGGAGAAGGCAGCCTAAACTCTATCTCCCCTTTTAAAAGGATACTCGTTTTTGCGGCAGGTGCGGGAATGAACCTTTTATCCGCTATCATAATATTGATGGCAGTATACGGGATAATGGGGACGGAACCCACCACGACAATAGGAAGGGTACTTGAAAATAATCCCGCATATAGCGCGGGGCTTAGAGAAGGCGACACTTTCGTAAAGATAAACGATACCCAAATAACAAAATGGGAAGATATATCGAACACCATAAACTCTTCAAAGGGAAAAGAATTAAAGGTCACTTATAAGACAGAAAACGGAGAATTAAAGGATACTACGGTAACACCCAAGCTGGACAGTGCATCTAATTCATACAAAGTAGGTATAAACCCTACCTATTCAAAGAGCTTTATAGGCACTGTAAAGAGTTCCGTTAAAGCCTTCGGGACTTATATATATGTTACGTTCAAAGCCTTAATAGACCTGATCAGAGGCGCCATAGGCATAAATCAGCTGTCGGGTCCCATAGGAGTTGCGGGAGTAATAAACGAAGCTGTGGGTGCAGGGTTCAGTATTTTACTGAACATAACCGCTCTGCTTGCAATAAACATAGGTATATTCAATTTACTTCCCATACCCGCTTTGGACGGGAGCAGGATATTGTTCTGCTTTATAGAAATGATAAAAGGCTCCCCTATCAACAGAGAAAAAGAAGGCATGATACACTTCGTGGGATTTGTATTATTGATGGCATTCGCGGTATTCGTTGCGGTACAGGATGTAATAAAACTTTTCTAGGAGTTATAAAATGAAAAAAACAAACGTAGTAAAAATCGGTAACAAGGTTATCGGAGGCGGAAACCCTATAATGGTGCAGTCGATGCTCAAGCTTCCTCCGACGGATCATAAAGCTATAATAGATGAAATAAACGAACTGGAAATGCTGGGATGTGACATAATAAGGGGCACCATACCTAATATGGAAGCCGCAAAAGTCATACCGAAGATAGTAAAAAATACAAACATACCTTTTGTAGCGGATATCCATTTCGACTACAAAGTAGCTATAGAAGCGATAAAAAACGGTGTTCATAAGGTCAGGATAAACCCCGGGAATATCGGAGGCAAAGAAAGAGTAAGGGAAGTCGTAAAATGCCTTAAAGACTACGACATACCCGTTAGGATAGGTGTAAACTCGGGCAGTCTCGAAAAAGATCTGCTTGAAAAGTATGGTCACCCTACCCCGGAAGCCTTGGTTGAAAGTGCCTACAGGAGCATTTCTTACTTCAACGAATTCGGATACGACAATATCGTATTGTCTATTAAATCAAGCGATGTAGTAACTACAATAGACGCAAATAGGCTCTTCAGAGAAAAATACTCTTATCCCCTTCATTTGGGAGTTACGGAGGCTGGTGCGGAGCTTGGAGGCATAGTCCGTTCGAGCATTGGGCTAGGAAGTCTTTTAAAAGACGGTATCGGAGATACAATAAGAGTTTCCTTAACGGGAGACAGCAGAGACGAAGTCATAGTCGGCAGAGAGATACTAATAAGCCTGGGGCTTTTAGATGAAGGCGTAAGGGTGGTATCATGCCCTACATGCGGAAGATGTAAAACAGATACGCTGTCTATAGTAAAAGAGATAAAGGAAAAAACAAGACACATAAAGGAACCTATTACCGTAGCGGTCATGGGCTGTGCGGTAAACGGTCCGGGAGAAGCAAAAGAAGCGGACATGGGAGTTGCCTGCGGAGACGGAAATGCGGTCTTTTTTGAAAAGGGAGAAAAAGTAAAAAGCGTTAAAAGCGAAGAAATTGCTTCTTTCATATTGGAAAGGATCGAAGAAAGAATATCTAAATGAAACTAACAGCAGAAATACACTGTCATACCATTTATTCTCACGGGACGGGGACAATAGAAGATAACGTCATCGCAGCAAGAGAAAAAGGTATGAATAAAATCATCATCAGCGAACACGGACCGGGACATATGGTAGCTAGGAAAAATACGAACGCTACTTATATGGATATGAAAAAAGAAATAATGGAACTAAGAAAAAAATATCCTGATATGGAAATTTTAATGGGTTTGGAAGCAAACGTGATTTCCATGAACGGAGATTTGGACGTGGACGAGGAACTTCTGGAAATCGTGGAAGTTTTGTACTGCGGTATCCATTTGATGTCCATACCAAAGAATATAAGTACATTTTTCAATATGCAGATAATGAATACATTAAGCTCAAAGTTCGGCTGGTTCAGAAACAGACAGACGAGGATAAACACAAATGCACTTATAAAAGCCATAGAAAAGTATCCTTTAAGAATGATAACACACCCGGACACGAGAGGACCCGTAGACATCATAGAGCTTGCAAAAGCCACTGAAAATCACGGTGTGATACTTGAAATAAACGACACACAAAGTAAGCTCAACGAAGACGATATAAGGCTTATAGAAAAAAGCGGGATAAACATAACCTATGCTGTGGGAAGCGACGCGCATTCAAAGAAAGACATAGGAAAATGGGAAAATGCAAGGAATATACTTAAGAAGAGCGGGATAAGCTTGGATAAGGTTTGGAATGTGGAAGAATAAAGGTAGTGTGACCATGGAATTGACATTAAACGAATTAAAAGAAGAAGATTTAGATACCGCACTTAAAATTTGGAATGAAGTTGTAAGAGAAGCCAACGCTTTTCCTCAAACAGAAGAAATGAAACGAGATGAAGCTCTTGAGTTCTTCTCTTCTCAAAGCTTTACGGGTACGGCAAAAATCGATGATAAATTAGCGGGGATATATATACTTCACCCCAACAACGTGGGAAGATGTTCTCATATCGCAAACGCAAGTTATGCTGTGGATAAAGAAATAAGAGGAAAGCATATAGGAAAAGAGCTGGTGAAACATTCCCTTAAAAAAGCAAGAGAGCTGAATTTTAAAATACTTCAGTTCAACGCGGTGGTAAAATCCAATAAAGGTGCTATACATCTTTATGAAAGCCTCGGCTTTAAAAAGCTCGGAGTTATCCCCGGAGGGTACTTGAAAAAAGACGGGAATTATGAAGATATAATATCATACATATACGAACTATAAAAAAGCAGCTAAAAGCTGCTTTTTATTTGCACTTTTTACCCTTGGAATCAAAGCTGCTCCACCAAGTTGTACCTAAGTATTTTTTATATGTTTTTATTGAATATTTATAATTTTTTGTTTTTGTCTTTGTATCAATAGTTGTATTTCTATTTTTAGAAATATTTTTAAGACCCTTCCAAGACGAACCTTTTTTTCTATAAATCCTATAACCATTTATTCCGCTAACTCTATTCCATGCTAAAACAGGATTTTTCTTTCTATTTCTCTTTACACTTTTAACTTTTGTGGACTTTGGCTTCGACAGCTTTTTCTTCCCCTTTTTATTTTGTACAATGACATTTCCTTTTTTATTACCTGCTATCTTACCTGAAACGATCGTAGCCTTTGATTTATAATTAATATGTACACCTTCCCTTTTATTTCCTGTTATCGTTGGATTATTAATATTAATGGAAGATTTACCGCTTACATGTATACCATTATATTTATTAAATTTAAATTTATCGGAAGAGCTTGTTAACTTAGATTTATTTGTTAATAAAATCCCATATGTTCCATTACTGTATATAGTTGATTTATTTGAAGTCAATTTTGAAGCGGAATCAACTCTTACACCCGTTTTTTTAGTCTTTAATCCGTTATTATATATCCTGCTGTTATACGATTTAAAAGATGCCTTATTGTAAATATTAACTCCATATTTTTTATTAGAATATACTTTACATCCTGATATATAACCACTTGCTCTATCTCTTATACATATCCCGTCAAGACCGGCATTATAAATTTTTGTATTATATATATTTACCTTGCTGCCATTTCCCGTTACATCTACAATATCTCCCTTCGGTGCTTTTAATAAAGAATTAGATTTTATATTGATACCTTTACTTCCACCGGATATATAAACAGCGTCATCATTAATAGAGTAAATATTATTTTTACTTACCTCAATATTATTAGATGCATACATTAATTTTAGAGTGTCATTTGAGGATGTAAGTTGATTATTATAAATATGTCCTTCTCTAGCATTATTTAAAATTATTGCTGATTTTACACCTTTTATATTATTATTTGAAACAGAAAAATTGGTCAAATAATAATTTCTTGCAGGCACGATTCTTTTTCCGCTTTTATTTATATTGTATGTAACATTTTCACCATATAGAATAATCGAAGCAGAACCATTTTTCACTGTAGATATACTGTTCCCTGAAATTACAAAATTAATATTAGAATTATTTTTAGGAAAAGAATTTGTTGGGTTTTGAGGATTATAAAATACCCCTCCCTTATTACTGGTCATATTTCTTATATCTATACCTGAAGATACATTTGTTGCATTATTATTTTGTATAGATGAATTTCTATAATTTATACCATATACCATCATACTCTTTAAATTAGTAAATGTATTATTACATATAGATATATTTGTCATATATTTACCTATTACAGCAGAATGCGTTCCTATTCCTCTTGATAAAGAATTAAAGGAATTATCTATAATTACTATGTTATCACAAACTGTATCATCGTATTTTCCCGTAGTACTCGAAGGAAAAATATCAGAATTATTTATAATATCAAGTTGTATAGCTTCTCTGGAATCTTTTTCTCTACCATAATAATATCCGCTAAACTTGCAATTTTTAACTATCACATTTTTACAACCGCCAATTTCTATATGATGACCATTTTTATTATTTTTTATATTAGCACCATATATTGCAATATCTTTTCCATGTCCAAATATCATATTGGAAAAACCGTCTACTTTTGCATTATTCCCATTACCATCCCATGTACCGCCTTCAACAAAAATATTATTTGGTCCATTATATCCTCCATTATCCATGTTATACAACATGGGACCTGTCTCTTCCGTGCCTCTAATGATAGTTGCACCTCCAGCTTTTAACCAAGTATTACTATAAATTTTTAAAGCTTTAGATATTTTATACGTACCTTTTGGAATTATAATTTGATAATAAACACCTTCAGGAGCATTATATGTATTATCTCTTGCATCATTAAGAGCTTGCTGTATAGCATGTCTGCTATCTTCCACGCCGGTATTATCGGCAATATCACCGGGATTTGCTACATTAGTCACATCTATTTGTATAACCTTGGTAAATCTTAAATTAGCCCCTTTTGCGGTAGAACCCTGAACCTCATTTTTAGAAGATGTTCTATAGTTATTTTTAGTTATACTATCAGGAAGAGTAATATCAACGGGTGTTTTCTTATCTATTATCCTTCTAACTTTTGATTTTCTTTCTATGATTTTTATATCTTCTTTTGTTTCGCTATTATCTTTATTTAATTGAGATTCTGATTTATTAACTTCTTCTTTAACTTCATAATCAGACACAGCTGCATTCTGATGATTTGCAGCAAATACTATATTATTTGAAATTATAAAGATGAAAATTAATGAATATATAAATATATACTTTATTTTAGTCATAACTTTATTTCTCATATATTACCTTATTCACTGATAAAATTTTTTTTGTATTATTATTTTAATATCTAAATATAATAATTATCAACATATTTTAAATCTTATTTATAATTATACTATTAAATACTACCAACAATCAATATAAATATATTTTAAAAATTTTCTTGAATATGCTTTTTAATCATGATAAGTTGTTATTATGGTACCATTAATAATTACAAAAGGAAAATTTAAAATGGAAAATAATAAGAACATTATTCCTGAAAAGTCAGGGAGCAAATATGATTTACTTTTAAAAATAGAAGATATAATAAAGAAAGAATACTCCAACACGGAGGGGATAGTAATATCCAAAGACGGTGAAATGATATATGAAAAATACTTCAGTGAGAGCAATGAAAACAAAAAGACGCACATAGCCTCGGTAACGAAGAGCATATTATCAATACTGATTGGCATAGCCATAGATAAGGGATTTATGGAAGATGAAAATCAAAAAGTAATGGATTTTTTCAAAGAATATGACTTCATAGATAAAAATGAAATCAGAGATAAAATCACGATAAAAGACCTACTTACTATGACCGTCCCATACACCTTTGAAGAGTACATGGAACCCCTTGAAGACTTTACAAGAAGCGAAGACTGGATAAGATATGCACTTGAGAGCATTGACGGCAGCGGAGAAAAAGGTACATTCAAGTATTCCACCATGAGTGCTCATCTCATTTCCGCCATTTTAACTAAAGCTTCGGGAATGTCTGCAAAGGAATTTGCAAATAAGTATCTATTTAAGCCTATGGATATGGAAGAAATAAATCATAACGACACCAAAGAATTCAGTTTTGATACTCTGTTCGGGGAAAAAATAGAAGGCTGGGCAAATGACCCCATGGGGATTTCTGCGGGAGGTTTCGGACTTAAACTGAGCACGAGGGATATGACAAAAATCGGAGAGCTTTATTTAAACAATGGAGAATACAAAGGAAAAAGGATAGTATCCGAAGAATGGATAGACAAGACCTTAAAGGAAAATCAGAACGGCTACGGATATATGTGGTATTTGATTTACAATGCACCTATAAGGATGTGTTGCGCTCTCGGGGACGGAGGAAATATGATATGCGTCATACCTGACTTGAATACCGTCATAGCAATGACTTCATCTTTTATGATGAACGCAAAAGACAGGATAGGATTTGTAGCGGAATATATCCTCCCTGCCCTATCCAATTAAAATAAACATGGATATTTTAATATAAGAGGAAAAAGTAATTAATTAAAAAATATTATTAAAACAAAAAAAGGCACCCGATATAGGTGTCTTTTTCAATCCTTAAATTTTTATCATAATTATGGGGTGTATATTATTTATACATAAAATTATATCGTAATCAATACCTGATATATAATAAGTGCCAAACCCACTATCCAGCAGTAAATGGAGAAATAGTAAAGCTTGCCTTTCTTAACGATATTATTAAGAAGGACTATGGAGAAGTACCCTATCACAAGAGAACAGAAAAATCCTATTATAAGAGGTACAAACGATGTAGTCGCTCCTATGGAGATTATGTCTTTTATCTTAAGTAACAGTGAACCCAGTACTGCGGGGATAGACATAAGGAATGAAAACTCAACTGCTTCTTCCTTTTTAAGCCCCGATAAAAGCCCGCCGACTATAGTAGAACCCGACCTTGAAATACCCGGGGTTATGGCGAACATTTGGAAAATACCAATAATGAAAGCTTTTCCCGCTCCTACGTTTTCTATATGTCCCCTGTTGTTTTTACCCAGTGCATCGCCTAAAACGAGGAGTACTCCGGTAATAAGAAGAGTAAACCCTACTATGATGATAGAACCGAACTTCTCGCTTATAAAATCTTCGAATAAAACTCCGACTATGCCCGCAGGTATGGATGCCATAAGGATATACACTATGTATTTTCTGTATTTACTCTTTTCAAAACAAGGTCCCTTAAGAGTTATTAAATCCGCAAGCATTAGGAAAAACTGCTTGAACATATTCCATATGGATTCATAGTATGCGATAACTACCGCAAGCAGTGTCCCAAGATGAAGCACTATCGCAAATTCGAGAGAACCTTCGCTGATACCCATGAAATTCTGGAGTATTACCAAATGTCCGGAACTGCTTACCGGAAGGAATTCCGTAAGACCCTGGACTATACCTAAAATTATGGCTTGTATTGTAGTCATAATATCCTCCGTTATTTATACATTTAATACTATTTATATGCTTTAAAAGCGAAGTTTAACCCTCGCTTTTAATTATTTATTCATTTACTTTTTCTTCTTTTTTGTCATCTTTATTTTCTTTGACTTCTTTTTTTGGTTTTGGAAGAAGTGCTTTTCTTGAAAGGTTTATCCTTCCTTGTTTATCTATTTCGATGACCTTTACGTTTACTTCGTCCCCTACGTTTAAAACGTCAGTGACTTTATTTACTCTTTCGTGAGCTATCTTTGAAATATGAACGAGACCTTCTTTTCCGCCCGGGATTTCCACGAATGCACCAAAGTCCATTACTCTTACGACTTTACCTACATAAGTGTCCCCTTCTTCGACTTCTCTCGTTATATCTTCGATTATTTGAACCGCTTTTTTAGCGTCTTCCAAATCCACAGCACTAACGAAGGTTTGTCCATCGTCCAAGATGTCGATTTTAACTCCTGTTTCATCGATGATTTTATTTATCATCTTTCCGCCCGGTCCGATGACATCTTTGATTTTATCTTCGGCTATTTTCATAGTCATAATTTTAGGAGCGTACTTGCTTACGTCTTCTCTAGGAGCTGTGATGGCTTCTTCCATTTTGCCTAAGATATGGAATCTACCTTTTTTAGCTCTTGATAGAGCTTCTGTAAGTATAGCTTTATCTATACCTTTGATTTTGATATCCATTTGGATAGCAGTGATACCTTCGCTTGTTCCCGCAACTTTAAAGTCCATATCGCCGTAGAAATCTTCAACACCCTGAATATCCGATAAAACGGATACTTTGCTTTCTTCCTTTATAAGACCCATTGCGATACCCGCTACAGGAGATTTGATAGGAACACCTGCGTCCATTAGAGATAATGTAGAACCGCAGACACTTGCCTGAGATGTAGAACCGTTTGAAGCGAGAACTTCGGAAACCACTCTTATTGTATAAGGGAAGTCCTTTTGGTCGGGAAGTACGGGGATAAGCGCTCTTTCAGCCAAAGCACCGTGTCCTATCTCTCTTCTTCCCGGACCTCTCATAGGTCCCGTTTCACCTACCGAATAAGCAGGGAAATTATAGTGGTGAATATATTTTTTGCTTGTTTCTTCTCCGATGCCGTCGATTATCTGTTCATCTCTTATAGCACCGAGAGTAGCCATAGACATTACCTGAGTCTGTCCTCTTGTGAAAAGTCCCGAGCCGTGAGCTCTTCTTATCTTTCCTACTTCGCATGTAATAGGTCTGATTTCATCTACTTTTCTTCCGTCAGGTCTGATACCTTCGTTGGTTATCATATCTCTGACGATTTGTTTTAATAATTTAGCGAATATTTCTTCAAAGTCGAGTTTGTTGTCGGGATATTCTTCCAAGTATTTATCCAAAATTTCAGCCTTGACTTCTTCCACTCTGTCTTCTCTGGCTTGTTTTTCATGGATATCATAAGCTTCTCTGAAGCCTTTTTTAGCTTCTTCGTAAATCTTTTCTTTGATTTCTTCGCTTGTTCTGTAGTATGTGATATCAGCTTTTTCCACGTCGACTTCTCTTATTATTTCTTCCTGGAACTTGATGATTTCTTTGATATGTTCATGAGCCCCCATGATAGCATCTATCATAATTTCTTCGCTCACTTCGTTTGCACCCGCTTCAACCATAAGTACGGCTTCGCTGGTTCCCGCAACTGTAAGATTTAAATCACTGTTGTCTCTTTGGTCGCTTGTCGGATTATAAACGAGTTTTCCGTCTATAAGACCTACATTGATTGCACCAACGGGACCGTCGAACGGGATATCGGAAATACCTAGAGCAAGAGATGCTCCTATGATACTTGTGATTTCCGGTGAGTTATCCTGATCCACACCCATAACGGTAGCGACGATTTGAACGTCGTTTCTGAAACCTTTATCGAATAAAGGTCTTAAAGGTCTGTCGATAAGTCTGCAGGTAAGAGTAGCTTTTTCGCTTGCTCTTCCTTCTCTCTTTAAAAATCCCCCCGGAATTTTTCCAACGGAATACATTTTTTCTTCGTAAAATACGCTTAGCGGGAAAAAGTCAATTCCCTCTTTTGCTTCTTTAGACATACATGCATTGACTAAAATCTGAGTATCTCCATATGAAATGAAAACACTACCGTTAGCCATTTGTGCCAATTCTCCAACTTCAACACAAAGTTCTCTGCCTAAAAAATCAGTTTTAAACACTTTCTTCATCTAATTTTTTTCCTCCATATTATAAAAAGGCGAAAAAATCCGCCTTTTAAATGCTTAATTATTTTCTTAAGTTAAGTTCTTTAACTATTTCTCTGTATTTATTGATATCTTTCTTAGCTACATAATCTAAAAGTCTTCTTCTCTTACCTACCATCATAAGTAGTCCTCTTCTTGAGTGATGGTCTTTAGGATTGTTTTTGAAGTGTTCGTTTAGAGTATTGATCCTGCTTGTCAAGATAGCGATTTGGATTTCAGGTGAACCTGTATCCTTTTCGTGTTTTTGATATTTGCTGATTACTTCTTGTTTTTTTTCTTTTGTTATTGACATTTTAGTCTCCTTTTAATATTTATATTCGCCTAAAACCTTAGCAGTAAGCCGGAGATGCTCATAACTAAGCCTTAGGTACATAGCTTTAAAATTATATCACAAAAGGATATTTTTGTAAACAACTTTAGGCGGGATTTATAAATGTTTTTAACCCTTTTGATTGATAAAACTTTTAATTTTAATTATAATGTTATTATAGTATATTTTAAGGAGAAAAAGAATGAAAAATGTAAAAGTTGAAATAATAAATAAATCTAAGTATCCCCTGCCTGAATATGCGACAAAAGGCAGTGCGGGAGCAGATTTATATGCAAATATAGATGAAGATATAATACTCAGACAAGGTAAGATATCTTTGATACCCACGGGGATATATATAAAACTCCCTATAGGTTACGAAGCACAGATAAGAGCGAGGAGCGGACTTAGTTTAAAGCACGGCGTCACACTGGTAAACGGAATAGGGACCATAGACAGCGACTACAGAGGAGAGATAGGCATAATAATAACCACATTAAAAGACGAACCTTTTACGGTCACACCGGGAATGAAGATCGCCCAAATGGTAATCACAAAACATGAGACCGCAGAATTCACGGAAGTCGAAAGTTTGGATAATACAGACAGAGGTGAAGGCGGCTTCGGTCACAGCGGGGTTTAAGATGATATTTTATTAAATATTAATAATTTATTAATTTAAAGTATTTTGCTTTTATTATTATGAGTTTTGATATATAGTTAAATCATTAAGAGAGTGTGTATAAGGCAGAAATCAAGGTGTATTCGGGCGCGCGGAGTCTGAAAGGTGAAGTGCGCCCGAGATACCGCATGGAAAACACCAAACAAAAGGAGACTATTAAAAAATGGAATGGAAAGAAATTTACCCTATCGACCAAAAGCCCACGGATAAAGAACTGTCAGATTATATGATAAGCCCCCTTTATGAAGAATTATGCAAATATTTAAGTGACGAATTCAATGCAAAAAGAAGCGTTGAATACAGCAAATGTTCAGCCATACCCGGCTGGAACATTAAATATAAAAAAGGAAGCAAATCACTTTGCGTCGTATACCCCGAAAAGAATATACCCAAAGTAATGGTGGTCATCGGCAATAAACTGGAAACCGAAGCGGAAGCTATAATATATACATCAAGCGATTATGTAATGAACAGATATAAAGAAAGCAAATCCAACAGCGGACTCGGCACATGGCTGGTACTGGACTTATTGAATGAAGAAGTTTTAAGCGACATCAAAAGGCTTATCGAACTAAAAGTAAAGACAAAATAAAAAGAAAGCAGAAATGCTTTCTTTTTTCGATATCAATTTATTTTTTCTTTATACTATCTATATCGAGAGAATAGCCCAAAACTTTTCCGACACTCGTTATCTTGCCTTTTACAACTATTTGGTCCACTATAAATAATTCCTTCATTTTTTAGATGTTCAGCATTTTGCAGAAGCAATATTTATGGGTTTAGATTTATTTTCAAAAATCAAACTAAAGTAATGATATTTTATATTATTTAATATCATATTTATTATAAAAACCTGCCTTGCTTCATATATATAAATGAGGTGAGTTATATGCATTTAGAAGAGTTGAAGAACAGGATAATCGTAAACATAAATAACGGCGAAAAATTGGGTGTTTTAGGTAATTGTGACTTGAAAATAGATGAAAAACAGGGTAAAATAGAAGCAGTATTAATTCCGCAGGGCAAAGCCAGAAAGTTCTTTTCCGGAGAAGTGGAATATTTGACTATTCCTTGGGAGAGCATAGTAAAAATAGGAATGGATACAATAATGGTCAATTTAGAAAAATAATAATATTAGTTATAGGGGTCCAAATATGAAAATTATAGTGCAAAAATACGGCGGAACCAGTGTAAACACCGCGAAATCAAGAAGTATGATCATAAAGAATATGATAGATGCCATTGATGACGGGTTCAAACCTATCATTGTAGTTTCCGCTATGGGAAGAAAACCGGAACCATATGCGACCGATTCGCTTTTAAGCCTTCTTCCCGATATGAAAAAAGCAAATCTTAGAAACAAAGACTTACTTGCGACATGCGGAGAAATCATAACCACTGTCGTGGTAAGTGAAGAAATAAGAGCAAAAGGCATAAATGCAAGAGCTCTTACAGGCGGACAAGCAGGTATCGTTACTAATGAAAATTACGGAGACGGCAAGATAGTCAACATAGATACAAACAGGCTCATGGAACTTTTAAATCAAGACGTAGTTCCCGTAGTTGCAGGATTTCAGGGTATGAGTAAAAGCGGACAGATACTGACCCTCGGAAGAGGCGGCAGCGACATTACCGCTACTGCTTTGGGTGCGGCACTGAATGCAGACTTAGTGGAAATATATACCGACGTGGATGGAGTAATGACAGCCGATCCTAGAGTAGTCGAAAATGCCGAGCTTATAGAAACCGTTGATTACGACGAAGTATTCCAGCTTGCGGAGTACGGAGCCAAAGTCATCCATCCGAGAGCGGTGGAATACGCAATGAAAGCAGATGTACCTATCGCTATATTAAATACGCAGAAAGGAAGATACTACGGAGGAACGAGGATAGAAGATGTTTCTCAGGATATATACAGCGAAAAGAATTTCTCTGCAGTTACACAAATAGACGGATGCAGCCAGGTAGATATCAAATTCACCGACCTTAAAAAAGAAGACAGGCTATTCGATCTGCTTGCGGAAAAAGAAATATCTATCGACATGATAAACATTTTCCCTGACAGAAAGACATTCATAATAGATACGGATAAACAAAACGTAGTTGACGAAGTAATGTCCAAGATAGGTCTTGAATACACTATCTGCGACGGATTTACAAAGATAACCATAATGGGAAGAATGAAAGGCGTTCCGGGAGTAGTCGCAAAAATAATTGCAGCACTTTATTCAAACAATATTTTTGTACATCAGTCATCCGACTCAAGTACAACCGTATCAGTGCTTGTAGATACAAAACAGGCAAAGGATGCGGTTAACGTATTACATACAAATTTAATAAAATAAAAATTACATAAATTTTAAATAAAAGGAAAAAATAAGAAAGGACAAAAGTTCTTTCTTATTTTATTTTGTTTGAAAGGAAATATAATGAAAAATAAAGACGAATTAAAAATGAACAATCAAGAAGACTTTGATTTATCTCACGAATCTGATTTTGACGATGAAACGCTGAACAGATTAAAAGAGCTTGGACAGCTAAACGACGGATATAACAGCGGGATACAGACAATAAGCATTATCGGAGAAATAGAAGGTCATATAGAAGCGGGTTCTCCGAAAAAATCCACTAAGTACGAACATATAATACCAATGATAATCGACGTGGAAGAAAAAGATGAAATAAAAGGCGTACTCCTTATTTTAAACACCATGGGAGGAGATGTGGAAGCGGGGCTTGCCATATCCGAACTGATATCCGGAATGAGCAAACCATGCGTAACACTTGTTCTCGGAGGGAGCCACAGCATAGGAGTACCACTTGCGGTAAGCGGAAGTTACTCATTTATCGTTCCGACGGCAACGATGATGATACATCCCATAAGGACTACGGGGCTTGTGATAGGAGTGCTTCAAAGCTTTATATACTTCCAGAAAATGCAGGAAAGGATAACCGAATTCGTTGTGGGACATTCCAACGTGGATAAGGAGTTATTCAATAAAATAATGCTCAATACCGATGAACTCGTAAACGATATGGGTTCGGTCCTTGTAGGTGAACAGGCGGTAGAGATAGGGCTTATTGACGCGGTTGGTTCGCTGAGTGATGCAAGGAACAAATTATTTGAACTTATCAACGAATACGAGCATGAAAAGTGCAAAAGCAAAGAAGATAAAAACAAAAACAGTAATAAAAAAAGCAAGGGCAATAATAACAAAAAAGAGGATAACGGCAGTAAATAACATCGGGGCACTACGCCTGCCTTCGGCAGATTCCGCGCCCCTTACTTACTCAATATACACATCATATAGCTTATATAAAAAGACCTCAACGCCGAGGTCTTTTTTTGCAAGTTGTAACAATTTTAATTATTTATTATATTTTATCCGAAGAATCTATCTTGTAATTTTCTAAGCTGAACTATCAAAGAATTATCGTCTAATGATACCATGTCATATGTAATAGTCTGTCCCTTCTTAACGTCTTTAACAAGTTTTGTATTCTTAGTAATAACGCCTAATGGAACTGCATTATCATTAAGCATATTCTGATGAGTATCAACTGTTCCGTAAACAGTATATCCACCGATACCGTCTAACATTTCGCCTGCTTTTAAATCTTTTTTAGCAACAGCAACGGTTTCGCAAACAAGTCCGCCGTCCATAGGAACCAATGTAGAAATGTTATCTAAAACAGCTTTAGCAACTGTTAATGGAGTTTCCAAAGAACATAAATGATATGGTCTATAAAGTACCCAGTTAGGACCTTCTCCCATGCTTAAGTAATTCATTTCATGTTTAACGAACGGAAGATCACTTGAAATGATTACAAATACACCAGGTGCTATCCCGTTGACCCATTCAACTTTTCCATATCCGTTTTCAAGGATACCACCTTCACTTGTAGGTCTGAATAAGTTCGGTAAATCTTTTACTTCTGCTTCAGGACCGTGTCCGCCCCTTATATCAGGTATAAAGCCTGTGGAGTTAGCCATAGCCGTAAGTTCTACCATTGTCTTTGTACCGTCTGTAAATGCAGTCTGCATCTTAGGACTAACGCCTCTCTTAGCTGCATATTCTGCTAAAGAAGTAGGGTTTGCATCTAAATCTATAGCATTATTTTTACCTTTACCTATAACTCTTACATCAAAACCTGCTGCAGTTGCGAAATCATATAATTCCTTTACTGCACCCGGTTCATCCCCTGCACTTCCGGTATAAATAACGCCGGCATTATCAGCTAATTTTTTAAGCATAGGACCGATAACTACATCGGTTTCAACGTTGAGCATACAGATATGTTTGCCTTCATTTATAGAGTCGATAGCGACTTTTGCACCTACTTCAGGAACTCCCGTCGCGTCTACTGCGGCAGCAATAAGATTAGCTTTTGCACCAATTTCAGAATTTTCCGTAGCAATATACTTTCCTTTTTCCAAGTAAGTATTGGCTTCACTCAATTTATTTGTTATAATATAGTCATCTTTGGTTAATCCAGAGTTTTCAAATGCGGCAACGACATTATCGATATTAATGTCGGCTACTACAGCGGGTTTCATACCTTTCATCCTGATCATTTGACTGGTCATGCCCCTGCCCATTTGTCCCGCTCCTATTATACTGGTCATAATAGGAGCATTTTTTTCTTCCAGTTCAGCTAGCTTATAATTCATTCTTAACATATCTATTTATGTCCTCCTAAAAATTTTATTTGAATATAATCTCCCTGTTTTAACTCAGGAAGTTTTTCACCTTTTAATTGAATTTGTCCCGGAAGTTCCACCTCATCTTTACCGCCAAACACCAAACAGCAATGTCCAAGCATCTTAAATGTATCGTTCGCTTCAGCTCCTACAGCTGTGACAACATAGTCATTGTCTCCCAAAGACATAAAATCCCCAACCTTTATTTCACTGTCAAGTTCCTTTTTTTCATGAAGAACAGATAATTCTGCAAGTTCCAATGGTGCATCTTCATTAAATAAGATAAGCATTTTTTCTTCCAAAAAATCCAACGCGATATCGCCAAATCCAATTATTTTTGATTTATAATCCATACCCTAACTTTCCTTATGTAAATTTTTTTATGATTTCAAATTATTAATATAGTCCAAATGAGAATAAGTATGCAATTACTACTGCAAGAGGACCTGTTATAAGTCTTGAGAATAGCATTGCAGGTACCCCGATTTCAACTGTTGAAGGTTCTGCTTCCCCAAGTGATAAACCAACCGGTACAAAGTCTGCACCAACTTGAGCATCTATTGCAAATAATGCAGGAAGTGCATAACTTGGAGGGATATTTCCTTTTGCTATTTCAGCACCGACTAAAACACCGACTACCTGAGCAATAACAGCGCCCGGTCCGAGAACTGGTGATAAGAATGGGATTGCACAAATAACGGATAGTAAGATCATTCCAGGTAATGAACCAGCCAGTGGACTGATTGCCTTAGCAATAATATCACCGATACCCGATGCTGTGATGATACCAAGAAGCATACTAACGAATGCCATGAATGGTAAAATATTTCTTATTGTCGTGTCAATAGCATCTCTACCTGCTGCAAAGAATTTATTTACAACTCCGCCAACCGCTTTACCTATTTTAGAAACTACTCCGATAAATCCCTTTTGTCCGCCTGTAGCATCTTCTTTTGCAGATGATTCTGAACTATCAGCTGTTATTTCAGGTTCAGGAGTGTCTACTTTTACTTCTCCGTCATATAACGAAACTTCTTTTTCGCTTACGTCCGAAACGTAATTATCTTCATGTATGTACTGAGCAAGAGGTCCGGTTGCTCCGCCCGGTTCCAAGTTAACGGTCAATACGCCTTTTCTAGGATATACTCCGCATCTTGCAGTACCGCCGCAGTCTACTACAACAACTGCCATTTCATCATCAGGTACCCCTGTTGAAAATGCATCTATTGCTTCTGCGCCTGTTAAATCGGCTATATACTGTGCAACGGGATGTATACCACCGCCTGTAACACTGGCTATCTTATTTTTCTTTTCTGTTGGTTGTATAACTAACGGTCCACCCCAACCCTGTGATCCTTTTTCAATTATAACGGCTTTAAATTTACTCACTTTTATTTCTCCTTTCTATGCGTTTACGCTTTTCTTGTTCATGATTGCGTAAATTCTTTCTGTTACAACGCCTCTGATTAAGATTACAACAACACCAACCAAGAAATATCGTAGTGCCAAAGGTGTAGTACTAAGATTTAACTTAGTTAGACCGTTCGCAATACCCAAGAAAACGAAAAGTTCACCGGCATTTGCATGTGGGAATAATCCTGTTATCGGATGGCAGAATGAAACCGTAGAATCATAGAATGCAACCTTGTGTTCTTCTTTTAAGAAACGACCGAAAGAATATGCCATTGGGTTACATAAGAAGAACATAGCAAGTATAGGCATCAAAGTATATCTTGTGATAAAACTTTTTGATAGTACCTTCATGAACTTATCAACTCTTTCTTCACCGATTATTTTAATAAGAGCGTTAATAGCTGTTATCAAAACAATAAGTGTAGGGATAATTCCGGTTACCCAGCCGATAAATTGCTCTCCTCCTGCATTAAATAATCCGATAAAACCTTCTGCAAGTTTTGTTAAGAATTCCATTAAAATTCTCCTTTCTATTATTTTTTATATTCTATGAAAGACTTTTGTCTTAACATACAAAATATATCTATGCATTTTCCGCTACCGTATCACCTCCTATTAGTTTTTCTTCTCCTACTTCTTCTGCTTTACTTTTTTCCAAAACTCCAATAAGCCCATTGACTGCCTGAAGTAAAGCACTTCCTTTTTCTCTTCTTTTTTTACTTCTAAAAGTTTTAACTTTTAATTGCTCTTCTGTTTTTATTTCATAAATAGATCTGCCAACCAAATCATTAAATGGTCTAAATCTTGCAAACACACTAAATCCATTCATCATTTGTCCTTTGGTAACAAGTCCGTTATTATCGCATGCAAGTATAACAATGACCCCATATACAAAATACTGTTTATCTTTTCCTACACTGACATTTCCGTACTTATGTACTTCATTAAATGAAACGCTGAAATTCTTAGCCTGTTTATATGTTAGTAAAGAATTAAAAATCATAAGTACAAATGCAGCTAAAAATATTTTCCACATATTATTTATTATCCTTTCAAATCTATTTATCGAGTAATAACTTTGCAGTTTCATCATTGGTTACCAAAACATTTATTAGTTTTCCGTTTATAGCTCCGTAAATCGCATCTAACTTTTCTTTACCGGAACTTATTCCTACTACTCTTTTGATTTTTCTCAAATTATCAATCTTAAATCCAAAAACATATTTATTATAAGAGTAATTTGTATCTCCGTTTATATCATACATCTGAAGGCATATATCCCCTACTATGCCCATATTCCTCATTTCATCGATATCTTCATTATTGTAATATCCGGTTTCCATCATGGTAGAACCTTCAACCGCCGTTCCTATTCCAACGACCGCCGTAGTCATATTATCCATTAAATCAAGGACCTGCTTAATGTGTATATCATTTTTAAGGCTATCCATTAAATTTTTATCAAGTATCATGGCAGGAGCATGAAGAAGATGATATTCCCCGCCAAATGCTCTTGAAAAATCAATTACGACTTGATTGCAGTGATACTCTATACCTACTTGCCCCATACCTCCAAGGAGAGGTATGAAAGAGATATTTCTAGGTTTTTCTTGTCTAATATGAGGAGCAATTGTTTTTATCGTTTTACCCATCGAAAGTCCGACGACCTCGCCGTCCTTTAACGCTCTTTGAAGGTATGAGGCACAAGCTTTTCCTAAATAATCCTGTTCATAAGCTACATCAACGGCATCGGAAGCTATAATTACTTCATGAAGTCCGAACTTTTCTTCCAAGGCTTTTTCCAGCTTATAATAATTATTTTTCAGTGGATTAATAACTTCAATTTTTACAATCCCTTCGTTCTTAGCATTTTTAAGAATCCTTGAAATTGTAGCTCTGGAAATTTCAAGTTTTTGTGCAATCTCTTCTTGTCTCATATCGTTGTTGTAATAAAGGTCACATACTTTTACCATTAATCGTGTGTCATCGAAAACTTTTTTCATGAAATTTCCTCCTATTTTGCTTATTGAAATTTATTTCTATATATTTTATTTTTACATTTGTTCAGTAATTGAAATATTGTTCTTATTACGCTTTTATAATAATCCAATTATAGTAAAAAGTCAACTGTTATTTAATAAATAAATCAAAAAAATTCTTTCAAAAATAATCAAATATCTTCATGATTTTTATGACTAAAACAAACAAATAGAATTATATAATTTTTAAATAATATACTTGCTCATATTTCGCGGTGGAACAAATAAAAAAGACATGCATTAAGCATGTCCTTTAATTATTAATTATTTACTCCATGATGAGGAGCATAAGATTTTTCATCTATGGCTTTAAATATATAGCCTCTTTTCTTATATTTTTTAATTATCTTTGGAAGAGATTTTACTGTTGTATCTTTTGCGTCCGTATCGTGAAAAAGAATATTTATATTTTTCTCTTTACACATCGTCGCGTTTTTTACTAACGTGCCAACAGCAACTTCATTACCGGAAGCATCTGTTGAATCACAGTTCCAATCATAATACTGATATCCTCTGTTTACGACTTCCTTTGTGAGCTTTGACATAATGCCTTTTTTATAAGCCCTGCTCACGGTATTTGAAGAACCTCCGGGAAAACGAATATATTTAGGAGAATATCCGATTATACCTTTTATCATATTTTCAAGTTTATTTAAATCCTCAAAATATGCTTTTTCTGATTTATAGACTTTTTTATAATTATGAGTATATGTATGAAGAGCAATGGTATGTCCTTTATCGTGTGCGACTTTGATTAAATTATTATATTTTTTACCGTTACCCGTAACAAAAAATGTTGCTTTTACATTATACTTATCTAAAATATCTAATATTTCCTTTGTATTTGCGGAAGGTCCGTCATCAAATGTCAGGTATACTATTTTTTTCTTGCTTTCCTTTGTAGTCCCTATTTTTTTTACTACATTTACTGTTCTTTCTTTTAAATCAATATTACCGGATCTGTCAGTAACTTTATATATTACTTTATAACTACCGGCTTTTTTTATATCTACATTATTTTCATTTATAATTAACTTAGGAGCAGGATCGTAATCATCTTTTACACTCACTCCTTTTTTTAAATTCAAAGCTCCGCCCTCAACTACATTAATAGGTGCGATATTAGAGATGACGGGAGGGGTTTCATCTTTAACTACATATATTTTAGTATATTTAACAGTCTCATTTCCGCATTCATCTGTTACAGCTACGCCTACTTTGTATTCACCCTTATCTTCAAATGTATATTCTTTATCAAATTTAACAGTAGTTTTAGTAGCATCCTTTATATTTTTAACCAAACTTTTCGGCGATATTTTTACTCCGGATTCTATTTTTAAAGGAACCGTTTCAAACTGAGGAGCCACGGTATCCACCACATTTACCTTTATAGGATACTCTTTTCCCCGATATTTATATATCAGAGTATATGTGCCTATCTTATTTGTATCTACTTTGCTGTCATCGATCAAAACTGCATCTTTAGAACCAAAAAAGGTTATCCTTATATTATCCTTTGCATTAAGCTTACTGTTTATCTCTAAATCCATAGAACCACTTGCGAAAATGATCGGAGAAAGAATAATCTTAATCACTAAGAAAAGCGATACTAATACAATTCCAGCTATAATATATTTTTTCTGATTTAATTTTTCCAAATTCATGTCTTTTATCCTCTTAATATATCAATGTAATGATGAGATTATAACAAATTTCGACAATCATAGCAATGAAGATAAAGTAAATTAAATATTAAGTTTTTATTAAGTTACAAAAAAAGCATACAGATTGATTCCACATGCTTTTTGTAACTTTTTAATTTTATTTTTTAGGAATTGTAATGACAACTTCTATCCTGTCATCAAAGTCTTTTTCTTTGTAATCACATTCAAGTCCGGTGTTAAAAATACTCTTATACGCTTGTTTTATAGTATTTGTATAAATTTTATAATTAAAAATATTTTTAACATTGGTTTTAGAAGAATTAATAACAACTTCCTGCTTTAATCTTTCAACTAAAAGCTCTGAGTTCTTTACATTTAAATCTTTCTTCGCAATTTCCTTTGCAGCTTTTAATCTCATATTACTGTCAGGCAGAGAAAGCAAACATCTGGCATGACGCTGAGTAAGATTATTTTCAATGATTATCTGAAGAACCTCCTCATCGAGATTTAAAAGTCTAACTAAATTAGAAATAGTAGATTGCTTTTTACCTATCCTCCCTGCAAGTTCTTCCTGACTCATTCCATATTCGCTCATTATTTTCTTATAACTTAAAGCTTCTTCATAAAAGTTTAAATTTTCTCTTTGTATATTTTCTATTAAAGCTATTAAATCATTTTCTTCGCTGTTAATAGAAACTATGATACAAGGAATTTTACTTAGTCCGGCAAGTCTGCTTGCTCTAAGTCGTCTTTCGCCGCTGACTACTTCATAAGCATTAAATCCTTTTTGTCTAACTGTAATCGGCTGAATTATCCCGAGACTTTTTATAGACTCTGAAAGCTCTTTAATACTTTCTTCATCGAAATATTTCCTTGGTTGATCTTTGTTTGCTGAAATCAGTGATATATCTAGTTCTTTAACTTTTTTTACGTTTGTCACTTCTATCCCCCTACTATTTATTCTTTGCAAGTTCTATTAAAAGTACATTTATATCTGACGGAGAAACTCCGGATATCCTCGAAGCCTGTCCTAAATTTTTGGGTCTTATATCTTCAAGTTTTTGCCTTGCTTCCAATCTCAAATTCTTTATTTCATTATAATTTATATCCTCGGGAAGTACTTTCTTCTCCATGGACTTAAACTTATCAATGCTTGCTTGCTGCTTTAAAATATAATCATGATATTTTATTTGAATTTCAACTTGCTGCTTAACTCGCCTTGAAAGCTCAGCCCTGTTTTCATCAAATATTTCTGTATCATCATAGCTTATTTTAGGTCTCTTTATAAGGTCATATACTGTTATGGTGTTTCTTAAAGGTGTCGTTCCTATTTCAGTCAATTTCTGATTATTCTCATTGCTTGGAGTGATTTTTACTTGTTTAAGTCTTGACTTTTCATTATTTACAGCATCTTCATATTTCAAAAGATTTTCATATCTTTCCTTACTTATCAGCCCCTGTTCATAACCATAAGGAGTAAGTCTTAAGTCCGCATTATCCTGTCTTAAAAGAAGTCTGTATTCGACCCTTGAAGTAAACATCCTATAAGGTTCTTTTGTTCCTTTTGTTGTGATATCGTCAATAAGAACTCCAATATAACTGCTCGCCCTGTCTAAAATAAGAGGTTCTTTATTTTGAACATAGTTACTTGCATTGATACCTGCAATAAGTCCCTGTGCTGCAGCCTCCTCATACCCACTGGTCCCGTTTATTTGTCCGGCAGTAAATAATCCTTTAACTACTTTACTTTCAAGAGATAACTCTATTTGAGTAGGTTCTACGGCATCGTATTCAATGGCATATGCTACTCTCATTATTTCTACATTTTCAAGACCTTTAATGGTTCTTAAGAACTTGACCTGAACATCTTCGGGAAGAGATGAACTCATACCCTGAAGATACATCTCATTTGTATTGAGACCTTCAGGTTCAACAAATAGCTGATGTCTTTCCTTATCTGCAAACCTAACTATTTTATCTTCTATACTGGGACAATATCTCGGTCCTATACCTGTGATATTTCCGCTGTATAGAGGTGAACGATGCAGATTATCTTTAATAACTTCGTGTGTCTTTTCATTGGTATAAGCAAGATAACATGGCTGCTCATCATAGTCTAAATCTTTATCTTCATTTTCAAAAGAAAAAGGAGTTATTTCCTTATCTCCAAACTGAACTTCCATTTTTGAAAAATCTATACTTCTTTTATTTACCCTTGCAGGAGTCCCCGTCTTTAGTCTTAATAGTTTAAATCCCAGTTTTTTTAAACTGTCGCTTAACTTATTCGCAGGGAAAATACCATTCGGACCTCCGGAATAGCTTACATCACCTATTATTATCCTGCCTTTCAAATATGTTCCCGAACAAATAACTATAGCTTTGGTCTTATACATTGCTCCGGTATGAGTGATGACACCGCTTACTTTTTCGTCTTCAGTAAGTATTTCCACTGCCTCCTGCTGTTTCAAATCCAGATTATCGGTGTTTTCAATTACAAATTTCATCTCTTCCTGATACTTTTTCTTATCAGCTTGTGCTCTAAGAGACTGAACCGCAACACCTTTAGCAGTATTAAGAGTCTTTGTTTGAATAAAAGTCTTATCTATGTTTTTACCCATTTCTCCGCCAAGTGCATCTATTTCTCTGACCAAATGCCCCTTTCCCGTCCCTCCTATTGAAGGGTTACAAGGCATCATCGCAAGAGCATCTAAATTAAGTGTTAAAAGAAGAGTACGGCTTCCTTTTCTTGCACTTGCAAGTGCCGCTTCACATCCCGCATGTCCGGCACCTATTACTATAACATCATATTCACCAGCTAAAAAACTCATTATATCCTCTACTTTCCTAAACAGAAATTTTTAAATATTTCATCTATTATATCTTCGCTTGTTGTCTCTCCAGTGATACCCCCGAGCTTGCCTAAAGCCGAATTTATATCTATCTCTGCAAGATCCACCTCAAGCCCTTCATTTATCATTTTAATAGCATTATCAAAATCTTCTCTTGCCCCAATCAAAAGATTTTTATGTCTTACATTACTTACCAGTGTATTTCCTACTTCATCATCTTCAGTTAATCCGGTAAGTTCATATATCTTATTTTCTATTTTTTCTATCCCCTCTTTTTTAAGAGCAGAAATTTCAACTGTTTTATAATTCTCAAATGCTTTGATCGTATCCATATTTGTATTCAAATCCATTTTATTGAGCACAACCAATATTTCCTTATCATCAGGAAGCATTTTTATTATATCCATATCTTCAGTGTCAAGAGCTCTTGATGTATCTATACAAAATAAAATAATATTACTTTCTTCAAGCATTGCAATTGATTTATCTATGCCGATTTTTTCAACTTTACTGTCCGCATTTCTAATTCCCGCAGTGTCTATAAATTTAATAGGAACACCTTTTATATTTACTACTTCGTCCACAATGTCCCTTGTAGTACCGGCTTCTTCGGTCACGATAGCTTTATTTTCATTTATAAGTGCATTTAAAAGCTGAGATTTTCCAACATTTGGTTTTCCTATTATAGCGACATTTATTCCGTCTTTTAAAATTTCTCCTTTTTCAAAAGTAGCAATAATTTTATTAAGTTTAGATTTCATGGAATTTATTAATTCCACTATTTCATTATTTGTTAAATCTTCTTCATCATATTCCGGATATTGAATAGTGACTTCCAGTCTCGCAAGCATATTAGTAATATCAGCTTTTATATCATCTATACGCTTAGATAAATCTCCTTTAAGAGAGCTCATTGCGCTCTTTGCAAAATTAGATGTTTTAGCTGTGATAATATCGCTTATCGCTTCAGCCTGAACCAAATCTATCCTACCGTTTAAAAAAGCTCTTTTAGTGAATTCTCCCGCTTCGGCAAGCCTTGCTCCGTTTTTGAGTACCAAGTTAAGTATATCCTTTGTAACACTCATTCCTCCGTGGCAGTTGATTTCAATGACATCTTCCGCAGTAAATGAATGCGGCTCACACATTTTTGAAACAAGTACTTCATCTATTATCTCATTTGTATCTTTATCTACAACATGACCGTAGTTTATAGTATTTTTAGGAACATCAAAAATAGAACCTTTTTTCATTTTAAAGACTCTGTCACAAACTTTAAATGCTTCACTTCCGCTGATCCTAATAATAGAAATACCGCCATACCCGGATGGTGTAGCTATTGCAGCGATTGTATCTTCTTTAAACATTTTTTTCTCCTAAAATAAATATTTCCTAAAATTTATAAATATTTCCCGATTAACTTTTAAATTATATCATAATGAATATTAAATTGCTATATTCTATGTAAAGAAAATGCTTGTCAATATTTATAAAACAGATTAAACTTAAAAAATAATTATAGATAATTTTTATAAATAAGTATAAAAAAAGACAGGTTTGACCTGCCTTATTTATTATGCTTCTTTTGATTTTCTTATCATATACATCACTCCGCCTGCCGAAATCATTGCAAGGATAAAATATAAACCAAGATTATTCTCATCGGACGTCTTTACCGAACCGGAAGGAGGAGTATTTTTATTTGATACATCTCTGCCGTTACTCGTTCCCGATGAATTTGTTTTATCTGTGTTATTATTTAGCTTATTATTATCATTTACGCTCTTCGCCTTTTTATAAACAAAAATAATTTCCTGATCGTCTCTTGAATAAAAACCGGTTTTACTGCCCAGCGTCTTTACATATTCATATCCTTTTATATTAGGATATTTTATATCATATCTTTCTTCCAGACCTCCGGTATATACGACTTCTTTCTTTATCGTATTCCCTTTTTCGTCTACGAATTTTACCGTTACCTTGCCGACTTCTTTATAAACATACGTAACGACTTTTACATCTTCGGCAAATTTACCGCTTTCTTTACCTTCAACCTTTACGAGTTCGAATCCCTTGATGTTTTCTTTTTTTGTCTTATAATTATCACCTATTTGACCGTCATAAACATTGTCGGGATGTATGGTGTTCCCTTTTTCGTCAACATATCTTGCAACGACACTGCTCGCCGTATCTATAGCGGATAGAGGATTATAAACGACTGTTATTACTTTCACATTCTCCTCTATTTTACCCTTTTCTTCCCCAACGACTTTTTCCACTTCATATCCCGGTATTTGAGGTTTAGGGACTTCATATTTATCTCCCACGCTACCATTATGAACGACGTCCTCTTTTATGATATTCCCGTCTTTATCTTCATACCTTACCACAACGCTTCCGCCCTTAGTGTCATCTGCGGCATCATCGGGGCTTTTCTTGATATAGATATATATTACTTCCTGACTGCCTTCTGTAAATTTACCGCTCTCATTTCCCACGACTTCCTTGAAGTCATATCCCGGTATAACAAGTTTTGATGTCTTGTAATCATCCCCCGCTTTTCCTTTATATATCAAATCGGAATGAATTTCATTTCCTGCTTCCTCTACATACTTCGCGGTTACATCACCTCTTTTGACAGGTTCGGGAGGAGCTTGTTTTTTATAAATATAAGTAACTATTTGAGGAGTATGTATAAACTTACCAGTCTCATTGCCCTCAACTTTTAAAAACTCATATCCCTTTATTTCAAGCTTGCTTGTTTTATAACTGTCATTTTCAAAACCCTTGTACACTATATTTTCGCATAACTTGTTCCCGTCCTCGTCCACATACCTTGCAGTTACCGTACAAGGCATGGATACTTTGTATACAAAGGTAACATCAATATTCCCGTCAGGGAATACTCCCGTAGCATTTCCCTCGGTCTTTACATATTCATATCCGTATATATTCTCTTTTTTTATATTATAAGGCTCGTCTTTTTCGCCTTCATATATTTTATCATCTTTTATCTTATTCCCGTTTATATCCACAAATTTTGCTGTAACGGTACCCTTCACTATTTTTTTATATACAAAAGTAACATCGGTATTTCCCTCAGGGAATACTCCCGAAGCGTTTCCTTCTGTCCTTACATATCTGTATCCTTCTATATCCTCTTGTGCTACGCTGTAAGCTTCGCCTTTTTCACCTTCGATTTGTTTATCTGTTTTTATTTTATCCCCGTTTTCATCAACATAATGTACGTTTACAAATCCCTTAGGCTTGAGTTCCTCGATTACTTCGTCAGGGTCGATATATTTATCCCATATTTTTATGGCATATACTTTTCCTCCCGAGCTTGCCTCCGAACTAGTGGCTATATCATCAAAGAAAAATCCTAGTCTGGTTTTACCGTTTACTACAGCCGGAACGCCCTGATCATTACTGTCATTTACCTGTAAATCAAGTGTCTTGGTATCTCCGTTCACTATATATGCTTCAAAAGACTTTGACTTGTTTCTTCTGACAATCATATCTACTACTTGATTATGATTAGTTACACTTTTTCCGTTGGTTCCATAATTATAAAAGTTCAAATGACCATCAGAAATAAAATAAAATCCTGTATCCACAGCCGAATTCTTATAATCTATGATTTTTCTCCAGCCCGGTCCTGTCTGTTCAAAGGAGAATTTAAGACCGATAGTATATTCTTCACCGATATTCTTGTCTATATCGATATAAAATCCGCCGCCTCTCGCCTGAGTGGATTTCCACTGAAAATAAGGTCCATAGCTGTCCGAACCGTAAGACGTGGAAGAATTATTCCTGTTGCTATTTCCCGTACTGCTCCATTTTGTAAGTACTCCGTGCCCTTTTTGGTCGGTCAAATTGCTGTTGAAATTGTACTGAACATAAGGTTCATTTTTCAAAGTCGCCGCGTTTATAATACTCGGAACCATAAAAACAAATGCAATAAGCATGCAAATAACGCCAATTCTTTTTCTTAATAATTTTTCCTTCATTATTATTGCTCCCCCTAGCTTTAATCAAGTTACACAAAGTATAATATTATTTTCAGTATCTATTACTATTGACTGTGTGTTACTGCTTACTAATTCGTATCCATTTATATTAATCGCTTTTTCACTTATGGTATCTCCGAAAGCAGCTTTCATTATTTTATCATTATATAGTCTATTGTTATTTCTGTCTACATAATATACTCTGTATTCATAGACATTTTTATCATATACAAAAGTTATTTCGTTGTTTTCAACATCTATATCTATCTTTTGCTCATCACTGCCCTGTACACTGTAACCTTTTATATCTATTGCTTTTTCTGATATTGTTTCTTTGTACTTACCGCTGCCTTTTTTGTCTGCAGATAATGTGTTACCATCAAGGTCTACATAATGAACGATGTAATCATAACTATTTTTTTCATACACAAATGTTATTTCATTATTTTCAGTATCTATTTTGATACTCTGATCTTTTTCACCTTGTAAACTATATCCCTTTATATTTATTGCATTTTCGGTTATTGTTTCGTCGTATTTTGCATTACCGTTCTTATCGTCTGATAACTTATTTCCTTCGGTATCTACATAATGAACCACATAATTATAAATATTTTTTTCATATACAAAGGTTATTTCATTGTTTTCAGTATCTATAGTTATATTTTCAGTTGAACTTTTTGGAGAATATCCTTTTATATCAATGGCATGTTCAGTTACCTTTTTACAATAGTCAGCTGAGGCATTTTTATCATCATGAAGTTTATTATTATTTGTATCAACATAATGTACAACATATGGATAATCATTTACTTTCCATTCTGCAGTTAATGTAATATCTTCGGCAGGCATATTAAAATGTACTCCATCTGTATACCTATTATTATATTGATCATAATATCCTTCAAACGAATATCCCTTAACACTTATGTTGCCGCCATTAACTTCAACATCCGAATTAAAATCATATTTTTTGTCTGCTGTAACCGTACCGTCTAAAACACCGCCATTAGGAACATTAGCATCATAGATTACAGTATATTGATTTATTTTCCACTTTGCTGAAAGAGTAACATTATTGTCAGGCATTGCAAACTTAGAATTAACATCAATATCAGTTACATCTTCAAGTCCTTTAACAGCCCAGCCGTCAAAAGTATATCCTTTGACTTCAATTCCTTTGGAATCCGAAACTTCCACATTTGAATTATATTTATATGAAGTTATACTAGGTAATTTATCTTCATTTTTAACTACAGCTCCTTTATAAGGAGGATTAGCATCATAAGTTACTTTATGCTCATTAGCCTTATATGCAAATGTTATTATCCTTGCATTTTTATCGCTTCCGTTGTTTTTTAAAATTTCATCAATGACTATAGGGAATTCACTGTTATTTTCTACTAGAGTATAACCTTTTATATTTCCTTTATCCTTAGCCGCAACTTTGAGAGAACTTCCATATTCTCCGGTCAAAGTTTCTTTATTTTTTATCTCTTTTTTAGTATCAATATCGATATATTTTATTACATATTTTGATGTGATTTTCTTAAATTTTGCATATACAACTATATCTTTATTAACCCATTTAAGTTCATGATCTTGAAGTCTTGTGCCGTCTCCATAATACCATCCATCAAATTCATAACCCTCTTCATACGGATTAACATCAGGTTTAGCAACCCCTGTATTATCTTCTACTTTGGGATAAGACTTAACAACATATTCAAAGTTTTCAAATATATTATCTTTTAAAGACTTATCATATTCATTAATAAAAACAACTTTATGATAAGTGGTAGTATCATATGCAACACCATCGACATGCCAACCATCTGTTTTATCAAATTTAATTACATACCATCTTATTGCTATCTTACCGCTATCTATATCTTTTTCACTATATCCTGCTGATATCAACGCCTTTTTCTGAGTTTCCATACTAGGTATTTGTACTAGGTTACCGTCTCTGTCAACTCCGTTTTCACTGGTATTATCGTATATGGACTTACTGATTGATTTATTTATTTTCCCAGCTCCAACACGTTTGTAATTGGAAGGTTTATCGGGAGAAGCACTGCCAGGTACATTAGCAGTATTCTTTAAAACATAGAAGTTAGCAATACCGTTTGACTGCCAAATAGCATATAACTTAGTATTACTATTTAATTTAAAGCTGTCACCGGCTTTATAAGCTGTTCCGCTTCCATTAGACTTTGTATTCCATTCCTTAAATTCATATCCGACTTTAGCCTTAGGAACTTTATTTATTATATTTAAATTACCCTCTTTTTGGGTAGTTCTAATAAATACTCCGTTTCCGTTATTTGTCCAGTATTCTAAAGTATATTCCACCTTTTCTTCTTCAGGTTTATTTATATCCTCAATATTCTTACCGTCCTTTACCCAACCTGCATATAAATCAAGGACGCCATTATTTGTTTCGATTATCCAAGGATTAATAACTGCTTCTGCCCTATTTTCATAATATCTTCCCTCACTGTTAGTAATACCTTCAGCTTTATCATAATCTCTGCCATCCTTACTGTTCACAAACCATCCCGCAAATGTATAGCCATTTCTTACTGGTTTATGATTGTTATAAACATCTACATTAAATGCTGATATTTCACTTTCGATAGTTTGGTTACTGGGTTTATATGTGACTTCATTTGCAACCTTATCATTTTCATAATGATATACGATTTTTATTTTATAAGGTTCCTTTTCCCATACAGGTCTGAATATAGTATCAACATCAGGAACAACAAAGTTAGCCCCCGCTTTTACAACTTTTTCAGTCCAGTTAGTTGAAGAATTACTATACTTCCAGCCCGCAAACCTATAATTAGGTCTTGCAAGTGTGCCCGTCCTTATACTTATGGTTTCTCCAACAGCATACTTACTGGTATCAGGAACATCTCCGGTAACCCCGTCATCCCAGCCTTTTTCATAAGAAATGCTTACGGTTTTACCGCTTTTATTTTGTATTTCCTTAGCAAAAACATTTGAAGGAATTAAACTTAATATCATAAATGAAATTAACATTAAGCTTAATATTCTATTTAACTTTTTCATAATACCCTCCGATATCTATATTAATACTCATTCTTAATAGATTTAAACTTTATTTTAATATTATAATATCACCTACCAGTTACATAGGAGTAACATATAATATAAAAAATATTTTTATATTTAATATTTAAATAAAAAAAGACCATAGAAACAGTCTTTTAGTTTATAGAATAAAATCCCAAAACCTTAATTTTATAATCTTCTTTTATCTTGTTTATAGTATTAATGATTTTTTCCTTTTGTTTGAAATCTCCGTTTATTTCCAAATAAAAATTATAAGTACCCATGTCTAATTTAGTTGGTCTTGACATTATTGAGACGAGATTTATTCTATTTAAAGAAAATTCTTTTAATATATCGAACAATATCCCCGGTCGGTCATTATCCGGCATTATATATAGGGGAACTTTTATATCTTTATTATCAGTTATATCTACTTTAAGATCCCCCTGCCTAACAACTATAAAACGTGTATAGTTATTGATTGAATCGGTCACATTTTTTATCTTAAAAGATGCTGTTGAATGTTCAAACATATGTCCCGGTATTATTGCAGCTTCACCAATATTTCCTTCTTCTGCCTTATTAAAAGATTCCATATTGCTCTCAGTTATTATTATTTGTACATCGCGCAGTCCATCAATAAATTTCCTGCATTGTCCGCTTGTTTTGAACTGAACGTACAATTTTTTTATGTCTTCAATATTTTCAGTATTGCTAACCAAAGAAAACTGAACAGGGATACTTATTTCATTTTCAATGTAAACATTCATTTCAAGCAATAAATCCAAGGTTCTTTGAACATATCCGTCCAAAGTATTTTCAACGGGTATGATACCAACTTCACATTCAGCTCCCACACTATGAAAGGCATCGTCGATCGTTGAATAATAAACCTGCTCAAGTTCATTATTAAATTCATTTATATATTCTATTGACGCACTGTCACTGAAAGTACCATTAGGTCCTAAAACCGCAATTTTTTCCACTATATAATCTCCATATTATAATTTTCTTTTTATTATAACATAAAACTTAATATCTGAATAAAATATCTACCAGAACAAAAAAATAAATAACTTTTTAAGAAGATTAAACTTTTACATAACGATTCTAAACATCTCAAACTTATATATTTTTATAAAAAAATTTATAAAGGTTAATTCAAGTTACAAATGGCAATATAACTTTACAAATAATAATAGTTTTATAACTATATAGTATTATCAATTATATTTTTAATAAAAATAATCAAATTTTATTTACTTCTTTAATTATAAAATATACAATTATATAATAGAAAAATAACTGTAAATTTAAATAAAATAACAGATGGTACTTATAAGCCAAATCAGAAAATCATGACGCTATACCTTAATTGTAAAACATTGTTTTTTCACCTGATTTAGTGTATAATTACGCTGGGAGATAAGTTATGGATAATAATTTAAAAATAAAAATGCTCGGAGAATTTTCGATTTCATATAAAGACAATACTTTAAATGACTCTACAAGCAGATTTAAGAAAGTATGGTCTTTATTAGAATATCTTATTGCTTTCAGAGAAAAAGAAATATCTCAAAATGAGTTGATCGAAGTCCTTTGGGAAGATGAAAATCTTTCTTCTCCGACAAATAATTTAAAAACTTTGGTACACAGAGCGAGAAATGTCCTTGATAGTCTGGGTTACACCGAAGGGAAAAACATGATTAAATTTTCAAGGGGCTCATATCATTGGAACAATGACCTAGATTTTGAAATTGATATTGAAATATTCAAAAATTTAATTGATAAAGCTAAATTTTCTGATAATAAAAATGAAAAGTTAGAATATTATCTTAAAGCAATTGATATATATAAAGGCACTTTCTTACCCAAAAGTGCATATGAGTCATGGGTTGTTCCGCTAGCTACATACTACCAAAATATGTATATTACCATGATAAATGATATGATAAATATATTAAAAGAAAAGGATGACTATCAGTCTATTGCTGAAATATGCGAAAAAGCAGTTATAATAGATCCATATGATGAAGATTTACATTATCATTTGATTTATGCTTTAGCAAAAAATGAAAAGAATAAAGAAGCATTGGAACATTATGAATACGTCGTAGACTTATTTTATAAGCAGTTCGGACTAAATCTTTCACAAAAGCTTACAAGTTTATATAAGACAATATTGGATACGACAAAAAATGTTGAATTTGACCTAAATGTTATTAAAGAAAATTTAAAGGAAAAATCTTATTCTAAGGGTGCTTTTTATTGTGAACTCGGTTTATTCAAAGAATTATGCCAGATAGAAGCCAGGTCCATAGCCAGAACCGGGGTATCTATAAACTTGGCATTATTTACGATAATAGATATAAACGGATCACCTATCAAGCAGCATATAATGAATAAATATATGGATAAACTTCACTGTTCAATACAAGAATCGCTAAGAAGAGGAGACGTATTTACAAGGTATAGTTTATGTCAATATATAGTTATGCTTCCGTCCACAAGCTTTGAAAATGCGGATATGGTATCTGGAAGGATTGCAAGAGACTTCAAAAAGAAAATCGCAAAACCTGATTTGGATATTAAATTTACGATTTCCCCCCTGGAGCCTAACAACTAATAAATAAAAAACCTTATTCAAAAATGAATAAGGTTTTTATTTTTATAATTCTATTCGCTTAGATAAATTATCCGGATTAAGAGCATAGCGTATAGCTATGTCTTTTGATATAACTCCTTTTTTATAAAGCTCTAAAAGGCTATTATCCATACTTATCATACCTTCAGAGGCACTTGAAACTATCGTAGCATTAAGCTGATGAGTCTTGCTTTCCCTTATCATATTTCTTATTGCATTATTTGCATACATTATTTCAAATACGGGAACGAGCCCTCCGTCTACAGTAGGAACAAGCTGCTGAGATACGATTGCCTGGAGGAGCATAGCAAGCTGAACTCTGATTTGAGGCTGTTGATTTGCAGGGAAAACGTCTATAATCCTATCAACTGTATTGCTGGCACCCACAGTATGAAGAGTGGAAATAACAAGATGTCCGGTCTCTGCAGCGGTCATAGCTGTACTTATGGTCTCATAATCCCTCATCTCTCCAACTAATATAACATCCGGAGCCTGCCTTAAAGAAGCTCTCAAAGCAGACACATAATCCATCGTATCGAATTCGATTTCTCTTTGAGATATTATTGACTTATCGTTCCTATGAAGATACTCTATCGGCTCTTCCAAAGTTATTATATGAGAGTTCCTGGAATGGTTTATCCTATCTATCATACAAGCAAGAGTCGTTGATTTACCGCCTCCCGCGGGTCCGGTCACAAGGATAAGTCCTTTCGTCTTATTTACCACATCCATTACATTTTCACCGATACCAAGCTTCTTGTAATCCGGGATACCAAAAGGAACTATACGAATGACTGCGGCAAAGGAACCTCTTTGCTTATAAACACTGACTCTGAAACGCGAAAGACCTCTTATAGTAACGGAAAAATCATCATCTCCCGTTTCAATATACTTATCGATATTTCTATCTGCGATATCAAATATTTCTCTTATCATACGCTCTGAAATATCAGGCATAACGATTTCACTGTCTATCTCTTTTATAACTCCGTTAACTTTATATGAAAGTCCCCTTCCTGCAATGATAAATACATCAGAAGCATTATCATCTACGGCTCTTTTTAGAAGTTCATTTAAACTAATCACCTAATTCTCCTCCCCAAACGTCAAGTTTATTATTGTAATCTTCACTTGCCTCATTGACTTCTGTCCACTTGACAACTTTTAAATTACTTCCGCTGCGTCTAAGTTCTACAGATAATTTTTTATTTTCATCTATTTTAACACTATATCCGATATAATTACTTCCATTTCTATTCTTTTCATAATCCACAAAAGAAGCAATACTTTTACCATTAGTTATATTATTTTCTATTTTATTTTTTATTTTTGTTGCTTTATAATCGGCTTCATAATATGCTTTTGTTTCATTTGAAATTTTTAAAGCCAAGTTTTTTTCATTTAAAGCTGTCTTATATGCAAGCAGGGAGAAAACCACAAGACAAAGAAGAGCAAATATCATAATAAGAGTACTGCTTCCGATATTGATCCCATACTCATTGCTATTATTTCTCTTCATATCATTTACCCCCATTTCCTACTTTTACAGAAAACAAGGATTTACTAATATCATTTTCTCCGCTCATGTTAACATATACATTTGCTTCTTTTTCATTTCCTACAATATATAAATCCAAGTCACCCTTTACGACAACATTACCGTTATCAATTTCGCCGCCAAGTTCTTTTGCAACTTTACTTAAATCTCCGTTATAAGCCTTATAACACTCTGCTCCGTCCTGTGCGAGAACAGATGCATTGTTTAAGTTATCACTGTAATCCGACATTGTCTTTGCGGAAGCAAATACTTTAAGGCAAATACTTGAACATATAGAAAAAAAGAATATTATTAAAATAAGTTCCATTAAAAACAGTACGGATTTAGACCTTTTATTTTCCATTACTGGTACCTCCGTCTTCGGATTTCAAAGAAATATAAGCGTCCTTTTTATCTCCTTTATTATCTGTGCAGTAGATATGTATAAGATTATTTTTTACCTTCTTAAACTCTATATTTTTGATCGGCACTATATTCTGACCGCTGTTTAACCCCAGTTCTTTACCTTCCTCTACCGTCAGTTCCTTAACGTATCCGTCATAATAATAAATAATAGTATTAAATTCTTTATCGTCAATCTGATTTTTTATATATAATGCATTTTTACCGTTAAAATCCTTTATATCCACACTATTTTGGGTATCATTATACTTTACTTTGGAAGATATATAATTAATGCATGTCCTGCTTTCATATCTGCTTGAAAGTTTAGAAGCAATAGAGCTGTAAGATTTAACACCGCTTGTCAACACCAAAAGAATACTTACTAAAAATAAGCAAAACATTATAAGTGCCATAGCAGTTTGAATTGTATGAGAATTACTATTATTTTTCATACTACTTACCTTTCTATTATTGTCACATCGGGAAGAATATTTGAAGCAAATATTTGATAATTTACCTTATATTTATATTCATTGATATGTACTCCGTAGTTTTTTACCAAATAATCAAAATCTTTAGGATACTTACCTTCTATAGCATAACAGCTCACTATTGCTTTATTGATACTGTCTTTTGCTATTTTCATTTCTTCTTCCTTACTTTTACTTCCGAGAGAATTTATCCCCGAAACGATAAAAATAAAAATGAATAAAAACAAAATTATTCCAAATAAATTGGACTTTATAAGAGAAAATATCCCATTTTCTTTATAAATACTCTTTTTCATATCTCTATCCTATAAGCGAAATTATATTTGCAAGAGGAATCATAACCGATAATAGTATAGCTCCGGTTATTACCGCCAAAACTATTACAAGACTCGGCTCCACTTTACTGATCAAACTGTTTATATGCTCGTTGGCTTCCTCTTCGCTCCTGTCGGCAATCTGCTTCATTACCTTATCCACACTGCCTGTCTTTACACCTACGCTTAAAAATCTAGCATCTATTTCAGAGAGAAGTTTTACTTCATTTACAGCATCTGAAAAGCTCACGCCTTCTGCCATTTGTTCTTTTAAAGACTTTACCTTTTCTTCCATATCTATATCATTTGTCGTCTCCAATGATAAATCTAAAGCTTCATCTATCTCCAATCCGCTTCCGAGAGCCATTGCCATTACAGATGAAAATCTTGATTTAATGATTTCTCCATATAGATTACTTTTTCTTAACTTTCTGATAAGCATAAATTTGCCTTTTTCGCTTTTAAGAAGCCACATAAGTAAAATTATTATAACAGCAACGATGGTTATAAATGGAAGTGCGTAGTGATTTAAAAGTTTACCTATATTAAGCATTGCAAGTGAAAAGCCTGTCAATGTACTACCCATTTGTTCATACACCTCACTGAATATCGGCATTACCTTAGTTATAAGAACTAATATTACCGCAAGCATCATAACGGCTAAAATGGAAGGATAAAAAACAGCGTTTTTAATACTGGTATTGAGTCTGTCCATTCTGTCATAATATTCGTACAAGGACTTTAGAGTATCCTCCAAATGCCCGGTCGTCTCTCCTGCTTTTATCATCTTCGTCATATAATGAGGAAAAACTTTTGAGTTGTCTATCGCAGTATGCAAGTCTTTTCCTTCAAGCAAGTCTTTTAAAAGAGAATTTAATAATTCCTTACTCTCTTTATTGCTTTCCCCTTTGGATAACATGCCTATGGATTCATCTAAAGGCACACCTGCTTTTACAAGCAAGTAAAGCTGTTCCAAAAAAGATGAGATATATCTATCCGTTACCAATTTTTTATTCATATTTATTCTCCTTTAATATACGTACTTTTCCTGATATTTCGTTCCGTCCCCTATATATTCCTGAAGCTCATCTTCATCTTTATAAGAAGAAGAAAAAGTCGGATCCATCAGGACATAATCTTTACCGTCAAATTTAATTACCTTATCGATTTCTCCGCTTTCTTTGGAATATACATTTACCCAAGCGTGATATACTTCCCCCGAGTATCCTATAATCAGTTTTGTGGGAATATCTTTGCTTCTAAGCATTGCAGTCATAACAACAGCATAATCGAAACATATCCCTTTTCCGCTGTCAAGAACACTGTCTATACTCGGTATATAACCGCTGGTTTCGCCGTTCAAAACTTTTGCTGCAAGATCATTATCATAAGATATTTTATCCGTTACATAATTATATATGGTTTCAATGATTTCAAGCTGCGTCTTATCATCTTTTGTTATATCACTTGCAACTTTAATGGTTTCATCATTTTCATCGAATTTTACATATGCATTGGGAAGAAGGAACGGCATAAATTTATCTTTTATTTCAACATTCAAATCGGTTGAATAAACTGTAGAGTATTGATTTCCAGATATATTTTTATATACTCCTACATTATAAGTTTCGCTGCCATAAGGGAATGAAATAGTTTCATAGCTCCCGTCGCCTTCCAAATCATAATTACAGCTTTCCCTATTGGGCGAATTGACCAAAATTTTTAGCCTCTTATCGGTCTTACCTTTATATTTAACCATTACATATCCGTCTTTTATATTAGAAGCATCAATCTCGGCTTCATCATTACCATATACTTTTTTCCCACTGGCTTTTGGTTTATGAGATATATAAGTAGGTGTTTTATTATTATTAACAGTAGCTGTTTTTGCCTCTGCTCCGCCGGAATCATTTCCTTCATCAGAAGAACATGAACACATAAAAAAAACAAATAAAATACATATAATTACAGATAAAAATGATTTTATTTTGTTACTTTTAAGTGACATAATATTCTCCTTTTTCGAGTATTTAACTTATTATATCATTTTATTACAAAAAAAGAAAATAAAGAGAGTAAATAAAAAAGATATATCAGCAAATATATCTTTTACTTTCTTGATGATAAAACAGATTTTATTTTATTAAGCATATATGTATACGCATCTAGTTTTAATATATGACAACCTATAATATAAATCATAATACCCATTATAATCTGAATTATCAATAATAAAATATTTGGAATATTAAGTATTAAGCTTAAAGAATATACCAATATGGACATTATAACTGCCAAAATCAAATAAGGAATGATATCCCTCCATTGTTCTTTTATAGAATAATTTATTAAGTACTTATTGGGAAAACCATTAACTATAGTTGCTACCAAAGAAAATAATATTTCACTTCCCACAATAGCATATACGCCAAATGGGAAGCTTAACCCAATTAAACAAAGTCCGATAACACGTTTTATTACTTCCAATTTAAGTGCAACATCGCTTCGTCCCAAAGCATTTATTGCTTGAAGATTAGCTGAATGCATAGGATAAAATGCATATGCAATACAAACAAGCTGCATAAAAGGAACGGCATTAAGCCATTTATCCGTAAATAAAATAAGTATCAGCGGCTTTGATACCGCAACAAGCCCAAACATAACGGGAAATATGACAAAGCAATTAAGGGACATTGCTCTTCTGAGCATTTTTTTCATTTCCTCTATTTTATCCTGTTTAGTAGATAAAACAGGAAGCATAACCGCATTTATCGCACCGGTAAGCCCGTTCATAAGACTTGAGCCCAGCATGTCCCCTCTGTTGTAATAACCGAGAGTATCGGATTTAAAAGCTTTACCTATAATCAGAGTCCTTACATTAGTATAAATAACACTGACCAAAGAAGAGCAAACAAGCTTCCAGCTGAATGAAAATAAAGTTTTTACTCGTTTCAATGAAAATATCAACTTTGGTCGCCATCTTACGCTAAACCAAAGCACTACAGTCAAAACAAAATTATTTACTATTGTAGAAATAGCAAGCGCCCATATTCCAGCTCCCGCATAGGCAAGCCCAACCCCAGTTATGCCTGACGCAATACATCCAAGTAAACTTGCCTTAAAATTCTTCTTGAATTCCAAATTTCTTGCTAAAATAGCCTGCTGAACAGTATTAAAAGCGCCAAACACCAATATGATGGCTTCAGCCCTTAGTAAGTTTTTAAGTATATCCTGATGATAAAAATTCGCAACATAAGGAGCCGCAAAAAATAAAATTATATAAAGTACAAAAGAAGCAGAGATACTAAAATAAAAAATCGAAGAGCTATCCAGTTCATCAATTTCCGCTTTTTGAATAAGAGCTGTTCCGAAACCGCTTTGAACGAATATGGTTGCAATATTAATAAAAACAGTAATGATAGCTACTGCAGCAAAATCTTCCGGAAACAATTTTCTTGCAAGCAATATTTGAATGATCAGGTTTATCGCTTGCACACTTATACGTTCCATAAATTTCCAGATAAGATTGATTATAATATTTCCTGAAGATAATTTCTTATCACTCATACTATCCACCAATTTTCAAAATAATTAAATATTGAGCTTATCTTGTTTATTAAATAAATATCCTATTACAAAATAATATACTATCGATACCGAACTTATATATGGATAATATACCGATGAAAGAACCATAGTTATCTCGCACCCTATAAGCATAGAACCTATAAATAAGTATTTAATATCTAAATTTCTATTCGTAAATCCATAAAATATAATTTTTAATAAGTATATTAAAAATAAAACATTCATGATTACAAAGCTCAGTCCTGCTATTATACCAGCAGAATAAGCTATTTGCAAATATGTGTTATGAGAATTCGCTTCAAGATATCCTTCCTGATAAGGAACTTTTAACTTATCTGCATTATGTCCCCAAAAGTTAAGTTTACTTATATACATGCTCCATATCTCAGCTCTTCCCGAAGAAAGAGTATTATCATCGGCTATTCCTTTCTTGCTTCTGTCTGCCGCAGAGCTTATTTGTTCTGTGAGACTTGTAAATTCTCTGTAGCTGCTTTCAGCCTTAAACGTTACGACAAAGGAATTTCCAAATATATTCTTCTCCGCACTAATAATGAAATTACTGACATATGTAAGCATTGAAAATAATATAACTGTCCCGAGAGCAGAAGACAATAATATTTTAAATAATCTAATTAAAATTTCTTTTAAATTTATTTTATTTATAAACAAATATAGTATATAAACAATACCAATAAATATAAATGATAAATATGTAGTCCTCGATTTTACGAATATAGATAATCCAAATACACACCCAATCAATATTACATCTAAAACCTTATTCGCTTTATCTTTTTCTGTCTCAAATAAATATAATAAACAAGGAAAGACTATTGTTAAATAAGCGCCAAGACCATTTGGATTTGCAAGGAATGAAGCATACTGCCCGGAAGTCAATGGAGAAATAAATATTGAAACAATAATCAATAATATAAAACTATATTTTATACCATTATTAAAACTTATTAAAAATTTACTATATCCGATTTCATCATTAAAAATAATATAAAGAATAGGCAACAAAACAGCAAAAATCAATGAACATAATATATATGCCATAACTCTATGTAATATTCCGGAAATAAGGAAAAATCCTGATACAATATATAATAAAATTAGTAAGTTTTTATTTATTTCTATATTTTCAATTTTTTTATCTATTCCAAATAAAATAATAAAAAATGTTATTATTACACCTATAAAAGCGGCAATGGACGTACTTCCCTTATAAACACCGGCAGTAGACAAAAACATATTTATAAATAGCATAAAAAAGCTAAAAACAACTATTTTAGCCTTAATATCTTCAGACATATGACGAGTCTTTTTATATATGTAATTTATAAAATCCATATATATCTTATCAAATATTTTTGCCCTCATAAAATCGTCCCCATTTACTATTTATATAATTTCAGCCAGTCTTTTTTTACCGCATTCCATGAATATTTCTCATATAACTCTTTTACTTTATCAGCATTGTAAATATTAACATTTCCATCAGATATATCTTTTATAATTAAAGGTAATTCATTAAATGAACGATATTTAATATAATCAATACCTATATCATCGAATTCTTTATATACTATCCACTCCGGATTTATAAGTACAGCTCCTCCGTATACGCACTCCTGAATTGATGCAGAAAAAGCATCGCTTTCCTGTGCATGAATAAAAATATCGGTAGCATTCCTTAGCATAGCAGATTTTTCTTTATTCAAAAAATCATCGATTATTACATGTTTAACATTTATTTTACTGATTTCATCAATAATATTTTGTCGATATTCATCGGATGTAAGACCGTAACTTAGCTGAATAACAATATTTAATTTATTCAAAGTTTCATTATCTAACGTGGATAATTCATTTATGACTTTTAAATGGTTTTGTCTTATACTTCCGTTATAGCCTATCATAACACCGATTTTATCTTTTTCTATGCCAAAGAACTCTTTGCATTCATCTTTACTCTTATGACTTTTTACTTTATCTATAACATCATATATCGATATACCAAATTTAGCCCTTACTATCTTATCATTATAAATATCTCCGAACACATCATGAAAATATCTATCCATACCGTCCGAAGAATAAGATATACACTTTGCTTTATCCAGGCAAGGTATGGCTTTCATAAGCTGTTCCTTTGTTTTAGAAAGTAAATCGGATCCCCAGTAAGTACAAACAATTCTCTTACCAAATCTGACTATAAACTTGTTTAAAAAAGTAACCATAAAATTACTTGGGACCGAATGAATATGAATAACATCAAACATCCCGTTACCTGCTTCTTTTTTTACTTTCCTATACATATTTACTAATGTCTTTAACTTTGGTATACGATCAAATAAAAATGTACCATGATTTGTTTCTAATATATTAATATTATTTTTATTATAAAAATCCTTAAAATATTTATTTACAACACTTTTGCTGGCAATAAATACCTCATTATCACTACCCGGGAGTATATACTCAACGTATTCTTTAATCCAAAAGGAATTTGCATTCCCAATTATCAATATCTTCATTTATTTATTTCCGTTAAAAAACTCTTTTATTGTATCAGCTACTTTTGAAATCTCTTCATCCTTCAAATAAGGATGCATAGGTAAGGAAAGCACATTATCACAAAGAGAAATCGTATTTTTAAAACCTTCTCCCTTATATTCAAGATAATCAAATGCTTTTTGTTCATGCATCGGTTTTGGATAATAGATCATTGTAGGTATGTCATTATCAGCTAAATATTTTTGTAAATCGTCTCTGACTTTTTTATTATCCAAAGTGATAGTATACTGAGCAAAACTGGAGTAAAACCCTTTAGGTATATATGGAGTTTTCACTACTCCCTCAAGTTTTTCACTATACTTATCAGCTACCTTATTTATATCTTTTAGCTCATATTCTCTAAAGGCTTTCAATTTAATAGATAATATTGCAGACTGAATCGTATCTAGTCTTGAATTGACACCAATTCTTACATTATCATATTTCATAGACCCTTTTCCGTGTACTCTGTAAGACTTCAGAAGCTCACATATGTTATCGTCATCAGTAAAAACAGCACCGCCGTCGCCGTAACAACCGAGAGGCTTTGCGGGAAAAAATGAAGTCGTACTTATATCACCGAAACTGCAAGCCTTTTTACCTTCTATTTCTCCTCCAAATCCCTGTGCAGCGTCCTCAAGTATAAAAAGTCCATATTTGTCAGCTATCTTTTTTAATTCTGTATAATCAGCGGGAAGTCCGAATAAATCCACTGCTACTATAACTTTTGGATTTAATTTGCCGTCTTTTTTTACTTTCAAAATAGCATTTTCAAGACTATTTGCAGAAATATTAAAAGTGTCCTTATCCACATCAACAAATATCGGTGTAGCACCTATATGAGATACAACTTCTCCCGAAGCAAAGAATGTAAAATCGGGAACAAAAACAGCATCCCCCTCTTTTATATTCCAAGCCATTAAAGCAAGAGATAAAGCGTCCGTACCGTTAGCACAAGTTACGCAGTGCTTTACTCCCACATATTCTGCAAGTTCTTTTTCCAATTTCTCTACCTGCTTACCGCTTATAAAGTTACAATTAGTCATAACTTCAACTACCGCTTTGTCAATATCATCTTTAAGTACTTTATATTGTGTTTTTAAATCTCTGAACTCCATAACTATCCTCACTTCAATATATCTTCATATAAATCATATAATACTTTTTCGTCTATACTCCAGTTAAAATGCTCTTTTATCGTTCTTCTTCCATTTTCGCCCATTTCCTTGGCTGCCTTTGGATTGTCACTTAAGTATTTTATTGCATTTGCAATTTCATCAACGTTATCGGAATTTACAACGATACCGAAATTATATTTTTCAATGACTTCTCTGGCATAAGGATAATCGTTACTTATAATGGGAAGTCCCATGGACATAAATTCATATATTTTTGTCGATAAATTTGAAAGTACCGCATACTGACCTACATTTAAAAGTACGTTTGCACCTATGGTTGACTCCTTATACATATTTAAGATATCATCTCTGTTTAGATATCCTCTGAAATCTACACATTTATATTCTTTAGTCTCTTTAAGTTCTTCTCCGTAAGAAGCAGGCACAAAATTTCCCCCGAGAATAAGCTTTGCTCCTGCATTATAGCTTGCTTTTATCAAATGAGTTATACCTCTGTTATAATTAAGCCCTCCGGCATAACAAACAACAGGTTTGGAATAATCCTTTTTAACTTCTTCATATTTATCATAAAGCTCTTCCAATATAGGAGTATTATTTATATATACACATCTTTTACTTCTTCCCTCAAAAGGATGTTTACCAAACATGGGACATGGAAAAATCACTCCGTCTATTTTTTTGCTAACTTTACTTTCATAGCTTTTAAATACTTTTGAAATAAATCCTCTTAACATTTTAGGGATATAATATTTTTCTTTTATCTGCTCACTGTAATTCTCATGACTGTCAAAAATCACTTTCTTTCCTTTTTTCTTAAGCTTAAGACCATAAGGAAGAAGTTCAGGGTCATGAAAATGATAAATATCCGCATTTACCTCAAGAGCCTTTTTGTAGATATCTTTAGCAGTGAATAACATCCTAGATATCCTGCCTCTGTTACTCGTTCCTATTCCCACGATATGAACATTCTTACTTTCGTAACTGTCACCTTTTGCGACCAAATATACTTCATATTCATTTTTTTTAGCCAACGAAACACATTCTTTTTCGAATATCCTTACATCGGTCGGTTTATGTGCACTTGTCATATGGCAAACTTTAATCATTATTATTCCTACCTTTTTATAAGTCCATTGCTTCCTTTTTTGTATTTTCTTTTACAAGAACATTCTAAATTTTCATCGAGTATATTTCCGCACTCGCACACCCAGCCTATTTGCTTAGCGGGAACGCCCGCAAATAAAGCATGATCGGGAACATCTTTCGTAACTACAGCCCCGGAAGCAATCATACACCATTTACCTAGGTTATGACCGCAAACTATTGTTGCATTTGCGCCTACCGTAGCACCTGTTTCCAAAATCGTTTTTTTATACCCCAAAGGACCCTTCGGATATTTAGCTCTCGGGGTCAAATCATTGGTAAATACCATTGAGGGACCGCAGAAAACATAATCTTTAAGTTCCACTCCTTCATAAATGGATACATTATTTTGAACCTTACATCCGTTACCTATAATCACATTATTTGATACATTGACATTCTGTCCGAAAGAACAATTTTCGCCTATCCTCGCACCTTTTTGTATATGGCAAAAATGCCATACCTTGGTATTTTTACCAATTATGACATCTTCATCTACATAGCTTGATTCATGAACAAAATAATCGCTCATTTAAAATTCGCCTTTCATATCTATACTTGAAAAATCTTTCAAAGGAAGTTTAACTGCTTTTCCTTCTTTTTGTGATTTATAAACGCTTAATACAAGTTCCAATGCATTTCTTCCCGCCACGGCGTCTACATACGGTTTTCTGTCTTCATAAATTGCATTCATTACATCTTTGAATAAAGAAGTATGTCCGTTTCCGTATACATTGCTTGTAGCTTCTTCCAAACCTTTATTTTTATTGTCTTCTTCGGTTTCATCTTTAAAATCCCAAACATCTATATTGTTTGTAGATTTTCCTCCGAGTTTTACCGTACCGTTTTCCCCAAACAAATAAAGAGTTTCTTCAAGATTTTTAGGATATACGTTTGTAGTCCCTTCTATAGTCCCAACGGCACCATTTTTAAATTTCACCACTGCCATACCTATGTCTTCGGCTTCTAGATAGTCATGAAACTGCTGTTTTGTTACACCGTAAACGTCTTCGATTTCATCCCCCATCATCCATCTGAGTAAATCTATACCGTGAATACACTGGTTCATTAATGCGCCGCCGTCTTCAGCCCAAGTCCCTCTCCAAGGTGCTTGTTCATAATAAGTTTTGTTTCTGTTCCATCTCACATGAATAGAACCGTGAGATAATTTTCCGAACCTTCCGCGTTCAAGAGCATTTCTCATCTCCTGAACGGCGATATTAAACCTGTTTTGATGGCATGCTGATACTTTTACATTCTTTTCATTTGAACGCCTGATTATCTCATCAGCGTCTTTGATACTCATCGCCATAGGCTTTTCAATTATTACATTTATTCCTTTATCTATTAAATACAACGCTATCTCGGCATGTGAACCGCTTTCAGTAGCAATACTCACAAGCTCAGGTTTGATTTCTTCAACCATTACTTTATAATCGTTATATCTCTTTATATTTTCGTCCTCTTGTAAACCATGCTTTGAAAGGACTTCTTCCATTCTTTCATCTAAAATATCACATACAGCCGCTATTTCCAATTCATTATTAACAGCAGCTTTGATATGATTGGTAGAAATCCTACCGCAGCCTATTAACGCATATTTCATATCTTTTCTCCTAAATATATTATAAAACTTCTAAATTATCTCTATTTTTAATATCTTTCATTACATTCTTTGTATCAAATATTGCTTTGGCATTGTTACTTACCATTTCATAATCCACATTACTGTGAGCTGTAGTTATCATAACCAAATCATAAGAAGATATTATTTTATCGTCTATTTTATTTATACCTTTTTTACTCTTTCCTTCATGTTTATATTCACTGATAAAAGGATCGTAAAAATCTACATCCGCTCCATTTTCACCCAATATATCTATAACACTGAGTGCCGGAGATTCTCTGTAATCGTCTATATCCTGCTTATAGGCAACTCCCAAAACAAGTACTTTTGATGTACTTAAAGCCTTACCGTGCCTGTTAAGTATCTTCATTGCTCTTTCAACACAATACTCCGGCATTTTATCATTAATCATCATAGAACTCTCGATCATGGAAGTATGAAAACCATATTCCCTTGCTTTCCATGAAAGATAATATGGATCTAGAGGAATACAGTGTCCTCCAAGTCCGGGACCGGGATAAAAAGCTTGGAAACCATAAGGTTTGGTCTTTGCAGCATCAACAACTTCCCAAAGACTTATTCCCATTTCGTGACAAAGCATTGCAAGCTCATTTACAAGACCTATATTTATATTTCTATAAGTATTTTCCAGTATCTTTTCCATTTCCGCAACTGCAGGAGATGAAACAGTATGGATATCACTTTCCAAAACCGAACTGTACATAGCCGAGATCACTTCTGTTGCGTCTTTTCCTATAGCACCTACTACTTTAGGAGTATTTTTGGTTTTATAAATAAGGTTACCCGGATCGACTCTTTCCGGAGAAAATCCAAGATAAAAATCCTCACCGCATTTAAGTCCCGAGCCCTCTTCCAAAATAGGTTTGATAAGCTCTTCGGTTGTTCCCGGATAAGTAGTTGATTCCAATACTACCATAGTACCTTTTGTTAAATACTTGGATATTTCTATGGTAGAGCTTTTAACATAAGATATATCCGGCTGCTGGTGTTTATCTAAAGGAGTCGGAACACATATGGCAATAAAATCAACATCTTTTACAAAACTAAAATCAGTCGTAGCCGATAACATTTTACTTTCGGTAAGCTTCTTTAAATCACTGTCGACCACATCTCCGATATAATTTTCACCGCTGTTTACCATATCGACTTTCTGTGGCTGAACATCAAAACCTATAGTTTTATATCCGGCTTTCGCTTTTTCGACGGCAAGGGGCAGACCAACATAACCAAGTCCGACCACTCCAACAATTATTTCTTTATTTTTTATTTTTTTTAAAAGTTCGTTTTTCATATTTTTCACCCTATCTTACTTAATTAAATAATCTATTATATCAATCAACTTATCAGTAAGTTCGTCAAAGCTAAATTCTATACTTGCATTAAGTGCATTGTCACATAATTTAGAATACTTATCTTTATCCGATATTATTTTATTTTCTATATCATCACAGTATTCATTAAGATCATCGTACTTCTTACAAATACCGACATTATTATCTTCTATTAAATTAAATTCTCCAAGATTATAATTAGCACATATCGGTTTACCGCTTGCCATATATTCAAAAAGTTTATTCCAGCTAACTCCGTATGCTCCTATATTTCCGGATATCCCACTAATCAAATTTAAATCGCTCTTTGATAATATAAAAGGAATATACTTCTTTTCTACTCTTCCTTTAAATACTACATTATCCAAAGACAACCTTTTTGCTTCTTCTTCCAAAGGTTCTTTTCTGGGACCGTCTCCGTAAATAATAAACTTGACATCATCTAAATGTTTATATTTATAAATTTTTGCCATATCAAGGATTTCATCTACATTATTTACATCTCTTATGGAACCGGCATATACTATTTTAAATAACTTATCATTATTTAGATCTTCATCTTCAAAAGTATATTTATTCTTATTCTCTTCAAATTCCTCAAGGTCTACCCCGTTATTGATATAAAAAACTTTTTTTTGAGGAAGGACACTTGTCCAATTTCTGTCTTTTATATATTTTTCTCCCCCGGGAATAGTAAAAAGAACTGCGTCAGACTTTTTATAAATCCACTTCTCTCCCTTATATAAGATTTTTGCAATCAAACTCTTTCTTTTTATTATACCATACTCTATAAGACTTTCGGGCCACAAATCCCTAACTTCACTTATACAAGGTATATTAAATTTCTTTTTGATTTTAATCCCCGCAACGAGAGCCAAAGGATGGACGGAAGAAGCATATATTATATCAGGCTTACCTTCAACTTTCATATATTCATTTACCGCTTTTTTAACATTTTTATAATATGAAAGCATATTCTTTATCCTTGATACTCCATTTCCCATATAAGGAGACGTTTGTACAAAAATATAAGGAACATCATCTTTTCCTTTTTTTTCTATATATAAATCATTATTTAAATCCACAATTTCATCACTGTTATGAACGGTACTAGCACAAAAAATCTTTACTTCATGCCCTTTTCTAAGTAAATATTTCGCAAAACTCTGATGTCTTCCCAGTTCATCAAAATACATATTAGTTGCATAATGATTTAAAATCCATACTTTCATATATTACCCCATTAATTACTTGATTTTTATTAAAGGATTTCCGACATAAGTTCCTTTTTCGTTTATATCTTTTACAACCACACTTCCAACACCAATTATGATATCTTCGCCTATAATTACATTATTTTTAACTGAAGTCCCAACTCCAAGCCAAGTCCCTTTTCCAATGCTTACACTGCCCCCCATATGAACTCCGGGAGATAAATGAACAAAATCATCAATATTACTGTCGTGATCTACGCTGACGGAAGTATTGATTATAGTATGATTTCCTATTATACTTCCGCTGTTAATTACACTGCCGCCCATTATCACACTGCCTTTACCTACTATTACATCTTCACCTATTACGGCAGATGGATGAATAAAGGTAGAATAATCAAGATCATATTCCTTAGAGATCTTTTCTCTTACTTGATTAATACCTATGGCAATTATAAATTTAGTATCTTTATTATATTTTAAAACATCCTCGACTTTGCCTGCTACTTTACAAGATAAAATATCACTGCCGACTTCTAAATTGTCATCTAAAACTTCAATTTCCGACGGTTCATATCCGTTTTTCTTTATTATATCAATAACGACTTTGGCATGTCCGCCTCCGCCTATAACAACTATCTTTTTCATTAAATAACCTCTTCGGCTTCTCTGGAGCCTTGAAATTCTTCCATTGTTACTGAAGTACCGCTGTCGATACCTTCTTTAACAAATACTTTTTTTATTGTTTTAAAAAATATGAATATATCCATAAACAATGAAGAATTATTTACATAAAATATATCAAGCTCAAACTTTTCTTCCCAGCTTATTGCATTCCTTCCGTTTACCTGTGCATATCCGGTAAGTCCGGGTTTTACATCGTGCCTATGAGCTTGTCTTTCATTATATAAAGGCAAATATTTAACTAAAAGAGGTCTTGGACCTATTATACTCATATCTCCTTTTAATATATTAAACATCTCGGGAAGCTCGTCAAGACTGGTGGATCTGAGGATCTTACCAAACTTAGTAAGTCTTATCTCGTCATCCAGAAGTTCCCCGTTCTCATCCTTTTCATCAGTCATTGTCCTAAACTTATACATCATAAATATTTTTCCGTTAAGTCCCGGTCTTTCCTGTTTAAATAGAATTGGTGAACCTAGTTTCACTCTGACCAAAAACGATACTATTAATAAAACAGGACTAAGCGCTATAATCCCGCATAGTGATAAAATAAAATCTATGATCCGTTTTATATATTTATCATAAAAAGTACGTTTTCTAATCATAATTAATCCCAAAGCGTTTTTATAATATTACTTACCCTTTCCATATCTTCTTTTGTCATTTTTGTATCGGAAGGAAGACATACTCCATTATTAAATATATACTCCCCTACACCGCCGTTATCGATATAATCGTATTTTTCAAAAAATGGCTGCTTATGCATAGGGTTCCAAACATGTCTTGCTTCAATATTGTTTTCTTCAAGCTTCAAAATCACATCCAAAGGTTTTACCTTTGATTTTTCATCTATTAATATTGTGGTTAACCAACAGTTACATCTAGTTTCCTCATCATTAATAGGCATCATCTCGATATCAGAAATATTTTTGAATGCTTCTTTATAATGGAAATAAATCTCTCTTTTCTTTTCCACTCTTTTATCCAAAACTTTTAGCTGACCTCTGCCTATACCCGCTACGATATTGCTCATTCTGTAGTTATATCCGACTTCTTTATGATAGTAGTATCTTTTATTTTCTCTTGCCTGAGTAGATAAAAATCTTGCTCTTGCAGCTTTTTCACTGCTGTCAGGTGTATTTACAAGAAGCATACCGCCCCCAGAAGAAGTAATTATCTTATTTCCGTTAAAAGATAAAATACCATAATCACCAAAAGTTCCCGTCATTTTTCCTTTATATATACTTCCTAGGCTCTCCGCTGCATCTTCGACTATAGGAGTATCATATTTATTACATATTTCAATTATCTCATCTATTTTTGCACAAATACCATATAAGTGTACAACAATTACTGCTTTTGGTTTAATTCCTTTTTCTTTGTATTTTTCAAACGCCGCTTCCAAAGCTTTAGGACTCATATTCCAATTATCTCTGTCGCTGTCTATAAAAACAGGAGTAGCGTTTTCATATATGATAGGATTAGCACTTGCTGAAAAAGTCAGACTTTGACAAAATACTATATCATTTTCTTTTATATTTAACAGTTTAAGAGCAAGGTGAATGGCGGAAGTACCGGAAACCAGCGCAGCAGCATCTTTTGCTCCGGTTACTTCACATATTTCCTTTTCAAAATTATTTACGTTTGCCCCAAGAGGTGCTATCCAGTTAGTATCGAAGGCTTCTTTTATGTATTCTTGTTCGTATCCTTCATCACTCATATGTGGTGAAGCTAAAAAAATTCTTTCGTTGTTTTCCATTTTTAACTCCCAAATTTAAATATTTTCATTTGATTCATTGATTCTTAATTGTTCATATTCCATAGATGCTATGAATAATATCATAAGGAAAAACATGAATGGAATAATGTTTAAAATAGTGTTTTCAAAATTAGAAACCACAATCATATATATAATAGGTAAAAAATATTTTCTGCACACTTTATCATCTAAATTTTTAATTCTTCTTACAAAGAAATACAAAAACAAAATCAAGCATATAAGACCATTTCCTGCTATAAAATCAAGAAATCCGTTATGCGCATTTAGTGTCTTATATTTGATTGCATACCCTGCATCAGCTCCGAGTTTGACATCTACCATTTGGGGAATGTTATCCATCAAATAATTATACCTCTTCTCACCGGTATACTCATAACTCCCAAAGCCTAATAAAAAATCATCTTTTAAAGATAAAATAGTATACTTATCCAGCATATACCTCTGTGAACTGTAGGTATTCCATAAGTTTTCAAATGGAGTAAATCCTGCAACCTTGCTGTTTACACCTACAACGGAAAACATTATTATCAAATAAGCCAGCGATATCGATAAAACAACACCCATTTGCTTTTTAAATCCTATTTTTTTACAAAACTTTGTTATCAAATAACATAACATTACAACAATTAATCCGGTTATTGCACTTCTGCATCCCGATATAAATAGATACAAGATTGATATTATAAGGCATATATAATATTTATAATCTTTTTTTTCAATATATAATAAACTAAATGCAATCACAAAAGCCACAAGTACTCCGCCGTCATTGGGATTTACGCTAAAGGTCGTACCTGAAACAGAGTATATCAAAGATTTTAAAAAGGCTTCTTCCAGTCCACTGCTTGTAAAAAGATAATAAACAACTCTTAAAATAAAAAATGCCGATACCAATGATATTATAATAATACATGGTTTTAATATTTTCTTTGGATCATTTCCATTTAAAGTAAGTCCTCTAAATAAAATCACCAACAAGAAAAATTCTATAATTATACTTCTGAGAGTCGCATTATCGAAATCTTTTATAAATAAAGTAATAATCCTAAAAATAAAATATAAAATAATAATGATATTATTTTTTATAAATTTTTTAAAATTCAATTTATTATATGTCTTGATATAATAATATATAAAGACAATAATGCACAAAAAGAAGCTTATTAAGTTTAAACCTATAAAAAAAGTATTATCAAGTTTTAATAACAATGTATTTCTTATTACAAAAATAAGCATTGTAATTATAATTAGAATATTAAATATCACATTACTTTTTTTACTTTTAATCTCCACAAAAATATCTCCTTATATGTCAGATACATATTATACACCATATCGACAAATATTGATTGATTTTTAATCTACAATTAATAAAAAGCAAGAATATTAATAATAACTTAAGAGACGATTTATCTCTTAAGTTATTATTTAATCATTCTTAACTTCTTTATATGTAGGACAAAGCTTTTTGATTTCATTTCTTATGATTTCATCGTTATTTTCATAAGCAAGGTTTATAAGTTCATTTAAATCAGTCAGAAATTCATTGATTTCTATATCTATTGGTTTTGCTATATAAATCATATGATTTTTTGTACCTGTAAGACCTTCTTCTTCCATAAGTATTTCTTCGTACATCTTTTCACCGGGTCTGAGTCCGACAACATCTATTTTTATTTCTTCTCCCGGTATATATCCTTTAAGCTTTATCAAATTAACTGCAAGATCATAAATCTTAACAGGTTTACCCATATCAAGGACAAAAATCTCCCCGCCCTTGGCAAGAAGTCCTGCCTGTATAACGAGAGATACCGCTTCTCTTACAGTCATAAAAAATCTAGTAACTTCCTTATGCGTAACTGTTACAGGTCCTCCCTCTTCAATTTGTTTTAAAAATAGAGGTATGACCGAGCCGTTGCTTCCAAGCACGTTACCAAATCTAACAGCTACAAATTCAGTTTCTGATTTTGAATTATAGCTCTGTATTATCATCTCACAAATTCTTTTTGTTGCCCCCATAACATTGGTAGGTCTTACAGCTTTATCCGTAGAAATCAAAACAAATCTCTCTACCTTATATTTATCAGCTAATTTAACAAGATTAAGAGTACCTTTGCAGTTATTTTTAACTGCTTCGTTAGGTGAATATTCCATTAAAGGAACATGCTTATGTGCCGCAGCGTGATAAACTATTTCAGGTTTATATTTATTAAATATACTATCCATTCTGTTCATATCTCTTATGGAAGCAATAAGAACCGTAACATCTATGTCAGGATGTTTTCTTTTAAGTTCCATTTGAAGTTCATAGGCAGTATTTTCATATATATCTACTACTATAAGTCTTTTGGGGTTATTTGCTGTTATTTGTCTGCAAAGTTCTGACCCTATGGTTCCGCCCCCTCCTGTCACCATTACGGTTTTGCCGTCAACAAACTTTTTAAGCTCTTTATTTTTTATATCTACAGCATCCCTGCCAAGTAAATCTTCATAATTTACCTCCCTTACTTTTTGAGTAAGAGAACTTGTAAGGCTTTTAGCTATTGCAGGAAGGATTTTTAACTTAACGCTGGTTTGATTACATATAGTGATTATATCTCTTATCGTATCTACAGAGGCTGAAGGCATTGCAATTATTACTTCATCGACATCATATTTTGCAATATTTTTTAATATATCGTCCCTTGCTCCGACTATAGGTATATTATGTATATATTTTCCTACTTTGTCGTCATTGTCATCAATGATACAAACGACATCATAACTCTTCATTCCGTTTCTGATTTCTTTGATTAAAAGAGAACCTGCCGAACCTGCACCTATTATCATTATATTTCTTTTAAGTGCACTTTTTTGTCTTCTTGCAATTATTCCTTTAAATACCCTAACGGAAAGTCTGGATAAAGCAATGAGCAAAAATAAGAAGGTAATATCAAAGAAGTAATAACTCCTGGGCATACCTACATTTAAAAGTTTATGATATAAAAGATAAATAAGTTCGATTACTATAGAGGCTTTAAGTGCAGACATTACCTCATCCAAGGAAGCATAAGTCCATACCCTGTTGTACATTTTAAATATAGCAAGAACAGAAATTGCTATAAATATATCAAGAGGGAGAAACTTAAGTGCAGGATATAAAAACCTTGAAGGAATAGTAAACAAATCAAATCTTAAGAGTAAAGACATCATAGAACTGAATGTTACTATCAAAGCATCTACAATAAATAATATTGCTAACCTTTTCTTCTTTGTCAATTACTTTCTCCTATGTATATTTTAATTAATTTTTATGTAAATTAACTATATATTTACTTAAATTATTTGCAATTTAGTATACTACGAAGCCCGTTAAATGTCAAACTTTGCGAGGTTTGAAGCATATTAAGTAAATTGATTTAACCATTTTTGTTTAAATATGTAAAAATTTATATTTTTAAATCATTAAAAGTATACTTAGAATATAAAAGACATTAAAACTGCATAATATTTTAAATAAAGATAAATTATGATATAATTAATATCTATAAAATTTTTAAGAGGATAAAAAAATGAACAATCACGGATTTATAAAAGTAGCATGCGGAGTACCTAAGGTTAAAGTCGCAAATCCAAGCTATAATACAAATGAAATATATAAGTTAGTAAAAGAAGCAAAAAAAGAAGGTGCAAAAATACTCATAACTCCTGAACTCTCAATAAGTTCTTATACTTGTGCGGATTTATTCTTTCAGGATACCCTTCTTGAAAAATGTGAAGAAGAACTTGAAAAACTTATTGAAAAAACTGCAGAGGATGATATTTTCATTGTTGTGGGAATGCCGGTAAGATATAAAAATTCACTTTATAACTGTGCCGTTGCATTTTTAAACGGGGAAATCATTGGCGTAATCCCCAAAGAATTTATACCTACTCACAGCGAATTCTACGAAAAAAGATGGTTTGTAAGCGGCAGTAACGTATCAGACGAAATATACTTGGCAGGACAGGAAGTATCCTTCGGACAAATGCTGTTTAAATTAAGTAATGATCTTACTGTCGGGATAGAAGTATGTGAAGACTTATGGGTACCTATAGCACCGAGTGCAAAACTTGCACTATCCGGAGCTAATCTTATTTTGAACATTTCCGCAAGCAATGAAGTTGTCTCAAAAGATGAATACAGAACCAATTTGATTTCTTCACAAAGTGCTAAATGTTTATGTGCTTACGCATATGTTTCAGCCGGGGTTCATGAATCTACGACCGATTTACTATTTGGAGGAAGTTCTCTGATAGCGGAAAATGGAATTATACTAAACAAAGGAAAAAGATTTGAAAGAGAAAATCAACTTACATGTGCATATATAGATTTACAGAAATTAAATTTCCAAAGAAGGCAAAATATCAGTTTCAGCGACAGCAGAGAACAATATGAAGAATTTTATGAAGAGATCGAGTGCGAATTTGAAGATGATATTGATATTACCAATTTCAATAGATTTATTGATCCTCATCCTTTTACGCCTAACGACGAAACCAAACGTATAGAAAGATGCAACGAAATTTTCAATATTCAGTCTTCGGCTCTCGCAAAAAGACTTGAACATACCGGGCTAAAAAAATTGGTCGTAGGGATTTCGGGAGGACTCGATTCAACACTGGCTTTACTCGTTGCAAATAAGACAATGAAACTTTTAAATCTTCCAAGTGAAAATATAATAGGAATCACAATGCCGGGATTTGGTACAACAGACAGGACATATACAAATGCTATAGATTTAATGAAATCATTAAAAGTAACAATAAAGGAAATCAGCATAAAAGAAGCCGCAACTCTTCATATGAAAGATATAGAACACGATATAGATGTTCATGATGTGACATATGAAAATACACAGGCAAGAGAAAGAACTCAAGTACTAATGGATATGGCTAATAAGCACGGAGCTATACTCGTAGGCACAGGGGATTTAAGTGAGATGGCTCTTGGATGGTGCACATATAACGGCGACCATATGAGTATGTATGGAGTAAATGCAAGCGTTCCGAAAACTTTGGTTTCTCATTTAGTCAGGACTGTAGCAATGATGAGTGATGATAAAACAAAGGAAATTCTTTTGGATATTCTAGATACTCCAGTTAGTCCGGAATTACTACCTCCGACAAAGGACGGAAAGATAGCCCAAAAAACCGAAGATAATATAGGTCCGTATGAACTTCATGACTTTTTCTTATATTATTTTATAAGGTTTGGAGCGAAGAAAGATAAACTTCACTTCCTTGCAAAACAAGCTTTTAAAGATAAGTACAGTGATGAAACGATTGAAAAATGGCTTAATAATTTTATGAGAAGGTTTTTCATATCTCAATTCAAACGTTCATGTACACCAGACGCACCTAAAGTCGGTTCGGTAAGTTTAAGTCCCAGAGGAGACTTCAGAATGCCGAGCGATGCGGATTTTAGTGCTTGGTTAGAGGATTAAAACATTTCGCCCTAAAGGGCGAGCTTCTTTTGTCCCAGGCTACAAAAGAAGCCAAAAAATCCTTACGTTCAAACGCCACTATGGCTTAAACGCTTCTCGATTTTCAATAAAATGCTGCCCGCATTTTATGAAAGAGAAGCTACCCCAACCCATAATTATTATTTTTAGTATCAATTATAAAAAAATGAACAGTAAATTACTGTTCATTTTTATTTTTAATATTTAACTCCGTCAAAATCAATTTTAAGCGGATACAAGTCATATTTATCTTTTAATTTTTTTATGTCATAATCAAGCTTTCTGAGATTGATATTACCTTCATATATTCCCATTATTGTAGGACCCGCACCAGACAGATATGTACCGACAAAACCATATTTCTCGGTTAAATTTACAATGTCATCATATCCGTTAATAAGATTTTTTCTGTATGGTTCATGGATTTTATCCTGAAGTGCATCTTTTACAAATTCGCTGTCACCTCTTTCCAAGCTAAGTGGAAGAAGAGATGCTCTTTGAATATTGAATACAACATCTTCTCTAGTGTATTTATCCGGAAGCACGTTTCTTGCCTTCTTTGTAGAAAGTTTAAAACGAGGAATAAACGCACATATCCTATATTTTTTATTGGTATGTATCTTGTAATATTTAAACTCCGTATCTTCTTTATATGAAAGAGTGGTCCCTCCGAATATGCAAGGAGCAACGTTATCGGGATGCCCTTCGATACTTGAAGCGATATTAAAAACATCATCTATATCAACTTCAATACCCAAAACTTTATACGCCATTATGATCCCTGCAACTACACATGTGGCGGAACTGCCAAGACCCCTGGTCGAAGGAACGTCGCTTTTAACTTCTACTTTTACACCAATAGGCTTTTTATTTAAAAATCTACATGTCGTAAGCATACTGGTTAAAATCAAATTATTTGTATTGTTAATATCTTCTTCTTTTCCGTCGAAAATAAATTTATCACATTTTTCTACTTTGAAAGTGTTATATAAAGTTACTGCAAGTCCAAAAGTATCAAATCCGCAGCATAAATTAGCACTGGTTGCGGGAGCTTTAATTTCAAACATTATTTCTTACCCTCTATATATTTTAGTATAGAATTTCTCATATTTTCTTTTGTAATAACTTCTTCTTCTCTTCTTTCAAAGCTTTCTATATTGTTTACAGGTTTTGGTATATTTACATTGGTTTTCTCATTAAGTTTATACATATATTCAACGTCATCACTAGCTTTTACATCATCTTCAAAAATCGAATCATATACGTCTTTAGAAAACTTATAAGGTGAAGCTGTGGATAATAAAACAGAATATGTATCATCATTTTCTTTAGTATCTTTATAAACCATATACCCCGCAGCAGTATGAGTATCCATTAAGTAATCATCTTCTTCATAAACCTTTTTGATTACTTTTCTGATTTCATCTTCGGTTGCATAACCTCCGATAAAATTATCGGCTTTAGACATATATTTACTGTCTATAGTATATTTACCCTCATTATTTAACTTAGTCATCAAATCTTTTACCTTTTTATCATCTCCATCATACATATGATAAATAAGTCTTTCAAGATTAGAGGATATCAAAATATCCATTGAAGGTGAAATTGTCTTTTTAAATTCTCTGTTTTTATCATATACACCGCTTTTGAAGAAATCAAAAAGTACATTATTATCATTGGAAGCACAAATTAGTTTATAAACCGGAAGACCTGTCAAATAAGCATAATATCCCGCCAAAATGTTACCAAAGTTTCCTGTAGGAACTATAAAATTTACTTTATCCCCTTCTTTAATTTTCCCTTGTTCAATCAATCTTACATATGAGTGATAATAATATACAACCTGAGGAAGAAGTCTTCCGATATTGATTGAATTTGCGGAAGAAAGTTTAACTCCGTATTTTTCAAGTTCCTTTTCAAAGTCACTGTCGTTAAATATTTCTTTTACACCGGCTTGTGTATCATCAAAATTACCCTTCACTGCATAACTCTTGACATTACTTCCTTTTTGAGTAAGCATTTGAAGTAACTGTAATCTTGAAACACCTTTATAAGGATAATAAACTATAACGTCTATACCATCTACATCATGAAAACCTTCCAAAGCAGCTTTACCAGTGTCCCCGCTGGTTGCGGTAAGTATCAAAACATCATCTTTGTCATTTTCATTTTCTTTGGCACATTTTAATAAAAGAGGCAAAATAGAAAGAGCACAGTCTTTAAATGCTATAGTGTTACCGCTAAATAATTCCAATATAGAAAGTCCGTCTTCTACATCAACGACTTTAAATATATCTTCGGTTTCAAAGTTGTTTAAACTATAAGCTGTATCAACACAGTAATCTATTTGTTCTTTTGAAAAATCCAAAAATTCGCTTAAAATAATTTTAGCTATGTAGTTATAAGATTTACCGATAAAGTCTTTATAATTAAATTTTACATCTTTTAAAAACTCGGGAACAAATAATCCTCCGTCATCACTAAGACCTTTTATAATAGCTTTCGAAGGACTGAGTTTATTATTATTATCTCTTGTACTGTTAAAAAGTTTCTCCATAATATCTCTCCTATTTTAATTCTAATTTTAAATCTCCGGGTTTTATTATATTCTTTTTCCTAAATATTTCACTGATTACAAATGTTAAAAAAGCAGGAAGAACAAAATGCATAAGTATCATCATAGCAATAGTTCCTGTACTGCTCCCCATTGCTTCTATCATCCCAAACTGCCCAACAAGTCCGCTGGTTCCCATTCCGGCGCCATAAGCGGTATTTGTCATCTTAAATACGACCGTTGAAATAGGTCCAAGTATCGCACTCGTTATTATAGGCGGAAGGAAAAGTATAGGTTTTTTAATTATGTTTGCGATTTGAAGCATACTCGTCCCAAGCCCCTGAGATATGAGACCTTCAAACTTATTTTCTCTGTAGCTCATTACCGCAAAACCTATCATTTGTGAAGCACAGCCTACACACGCAGCACCTGCCGCAAGTCCCGATAGATTAAGCATTATACCGAGAGCCGCAGAACTTATCGGAAGCGTTAAAATAATACCCATAATAACACTTACCAAAATACCCATAATCAAAGGTTCCTGTTCACATGACTTCATTATCAGTTCACCAAGTAACAGCATAAACTTCTGCATCACAGGTCCTATGTAAAAACCGACAAGCCCGCCTACAAGAACCGTTACTATCGGAGTTATTATTATATCAAGACTTGTTTTTTTCGATACCAGCATTCCCGCGATTGAACCCGATATACCCACAAGCAGTGCACTTATGGGATCTCCTCCGATAAGCCCCGCACCACCGCAGGCAAATATTACAAGAGGATCCGATTTAAGTCCGTAAGCAACACTGACAGCTATTACCGGTGCCGTCATGGTTTTTAGTGCGGGAAAAAGAGTATCAGTTAAAAAACTGATATGAAAAACTACACCGATTTGGTTTAAAATACTGCCTATGATCAGTGTAGAAAAGAGCCCTAAAGCCATGCTTGATAAAGTATCTATAAAATAAGTTTTAAAGAATTTCTTCAACTTAATTCTCCTAATTATCTTTTTCTAATTTTTTAAGTTCTTCATCTATATTTTCATCTGCATGTTCAGCATGTTTATCGTGATTTGGACAAGATTTATTTTGACATGTATCTTTGTTTGAACAACGTTTTTTCTTTTTCTTAAGTACTTTTACTTCTCCATTCGTAAATTCTTTAAAAGCGATATCTCCGTCGTTTTCAAATTTAACGAGAAATGTCTCTTTTAATACATTAAGTCTTTCGACAGTACCTATGCCGTCAGGGGTCTTCACTTTGTCAGAAACCTTAGGAAGTCTTGAAAGGGCATCTTCATAACAGTTATGTTCATATTGAAGACAACATAAAAGTCTTCCGCATATTCCCGATATTTTTGAAGGATTAAGTGACAATCCTTGTTCTTTCGCCATTTTAATTGAAACCGGCTCGAATTCTCCAAGCCATTTATTACAGCAAAGTCCGCATCCGCATGGACCTACACCGCCTAAAATCTTCGCTTCATCTCTTACCCCTATTTGTCTGAGTTCGATTCTGATTTTAAATATCGACGCTAAATTTTTTACAAGCTCTCTGAAATCTATCCTTCCGTCAGCCGTAAAATAAAAAATAACTTTTGAAGCATTGAATGTATACTCTGCTCTTATAAGTTTCATATCAAGTTTTTGCTTGATTATTTCTTCTTTACAAATCTTTAAAGCCTTTTCTGCTTTTTTAAGATTTTCCTCATTCGTTTTAGTATCCTTTACAGTAGCTTTTCTTATGACAGGTTTAATCGGTTTTGTAACTTCGTCTTCTTCGACGTATTTTACCTTACTCGCAACCGTACCATACTCAAGTCCTCTTGCTGTCTCTACAATTACATTATCTTCCAATTTGAGATAAATATTTGTAGGGTCAAAATAATATATCTTACCTGCAGGTTTGAATCTTACACCTACTACTTTTTGCATTATACTTCCTCCCCTATATATATAAATGTACTCAGAAATGCCAAAGAAGCATTCGCATTATAATTTATCATTTCATTTATATATAAAATTTTGTCTATTATTTTTTGTAATTTATCCTTAGTAACAAGCTTATTTACTTGTTTTATATATTCCACATAATCAGAGCTTTTATCATTAAAAGTCATATCTAAATTACTTTCTTTATATATTAACACATCTGAGAAAAATTTCATTATAAAAAGTGTATAATTTTCAACTTTATTCTTCTCTTTTGTCAATTTTTTACTTATATTTACATTATTTAGATTATTTCCTTTTAATATATTAACTAAACTTTCCAATATATAATTTTTTTCCTCATCAGAAAGGCTTAAAGTAACTTTATTATCATTAACTTTTATATGAATGCACCTTGAAAGTATCGTGGGAAGAAGTATTGCTTTGGAAGGTGAGGATAAAATAATTATAGTATCCTTAACAGGTTCTTCCAAGGTCTTTAAAAAAGCATTGGAAGACTCTATAGTCATCGTATCCGCATTATGAATAACGAATATATTATACTTATATTCGCTTGAAGATAAACTTATTTTGTACTGCATATCCCTGATTTGTTTTATTTTGATACTTGCGGGATCTTTATAAATATGAGTTATATCTATATTATTGTTCGTATTGATTTTTATACATTCCTCACACTCATCACAGTAATACTTAGCGTTTTTACAGTATAGGGTCTTAAGAAATTCCAGTATTGTTTTATCTAGAGTTTCTTCCCCTGCACCGTAAAACAGATAAGCATGAGACATTGTATCTTTTTCAATATGATTTAAAAGTATATTTTTTTCCGTTTCAAATAAATTATCTAACATTATTAGTACTTTTCAAACTGTGCAACGTCCAATACAAAGACTGTTGCGCCTCCAACCTCTACGCTTGCCGTATATGTCGTAAGAGGACTTTCCATAAAAGAAGCGTCCACAGGTGTAGATATAACTTGTTCTCTTTTTTTACATATTTTCTTCATTATTTCCAAAGCTTTCTCAACTTTTTCTTCTTCGGTACCAATCATCAAAGTAACATTTTTCATCTTTAAAAACCCGCCTATCGTATTTAGCTTTGTTACTTGATATCCTTCGTCTGTAAGTGCATCGGATAATATGAATGCATCTTCATTTTGTACCATAGCAATAATTAATTTCATCATCTTTCCTACCTCCTAAGGTCTTTTATTATTTTTTTATATAAAATATCATTTATTTCTTCTATACTCTTAAGTGAATTTCCCTTTACACACTCTATTCTCTCAAATCCATACTTGTCCACTAAAAAATTGACATTCTCATACGCAGACAGTAAATATTCATAATTACTTTCATGTATATCTTTTTTACTTTCATTAGTAAACTTATTATCCCTATCTTTTATCAGTTCCTTGGAAACCTCGGGGTTGATATCCAAGAAAAATACTCTATCAGGTCTCGGTATCTTAAAAATATTATACTCAAAATCCACTAACCAATCTAAATACTCTTCCTTTTTTTCTATATCTTTTATCTTACAGCCCTGATGTACCATGTTACTCGTTACATATCTGTCTGCTATGATTATACCGCCGCTTAAGTAAAAGTCTTCATATTCCTTTTTATAAGTAGCATACCTGTCAACCGCATAGAAGGCTGAAGCTACCTTTGGATCTATATCATCCGCATTTTCACCGAAATCTCCGTTTAGATACATCTTGACAAGAGCGGAAGATTCGCTTTTATAATTGGGATAACTGGCTCTTATGACATTATAGCCTTCATCTTTCAATCTCTCGGTTACAAGTTCGCTTTGTGTCTGCTTACCACTTCCGTCAAGTCCTTCTACAACAAATAACTTTCCTTTGTTCATTATTACTCCTTAATCACGTCTATATACCCATTATTCAACCCTAAAACAGTCTCTTTGTCCACTATACTTTTTAAATAAGATATTATATCTTTATCTAACACTTCTCCGGGAACAAGTATAGGAAATCCGGGAGGATAAGGGACAATATAATCACTGATTACTTTATCTACTGCCTTGTCCAATTTGATACTTTCTCTATTCATTTTTAGCGCATTTCGCATTTTATATTTAATAACGGGTTTAATATTTTTAAAAACAATATCATTTCTTTTTTTTATTTTAAAATCTTCTTTATCTATAAAAATTAAAGCTTTTTTTAATTTATCTATATCTTCTTTGTTGGTCTTTAATCCCAAATAGCAAAGAGAATACTTATCGGTGGAACACTCGGTAAATATATTATATTCTTTTTCCAGTATCTCGGATAAAGTATATCCATCCAAATCAGTATTTGAAGTATCTATACAAATCTTGGTATAATCATGTACTTTCCCTGAAAACTCTTCAAATTTAAACCGGGTATTATTCTCCACAAAATCTTTGGTTTCGATGTACCATTTCTTTATATCTTTTAAAATCCCATGCCCTTCGTCTTCGGCAAAATGAACAGCCGCCTCAACAGACGTAAGAAACAAATAAGAAGGAGATGTGGATGTAGTCATATTTATATATAATTTTAGCTTATTTATATCTATCAAATCACTGTTTACATGAAGAAGTGACGTCTGAGTAAGAGCTGTAAGAGTCTTGTGCATAGATGTTATGACAATATCACTGTTAGCTTTTAAAGAACTCATGGGGTATTCATCACTGAAAGAAAAATGTGCTCCGTGAGCTTCATCAACTATTATTATAATTTCCTTATTTATTTTCTTTATTTCATCACATACTTTTTTAATATCCAAACTATAACCAAAGTAATTCGGATAAGTAATGATAACAGCTTTTATATCAGGATTTTCCTTTATTGCATTTATATATTCATCTTCCGTAACACCTAATATATTATCCTTTGGGTAAATATATATAGGTCTTCCGCCACTTAAATAAAGTCCGTAATAACCGGATATATGACTGTTTCTGGGAAAAAGTATCTTATCATTTTCATTTAATGAATATAGAATCGAACTTATGATACCGCTTGTACTTCCGCCGACGAGAATGAAAGACTTTTTGCTTTTAAAAGTATCTCTTATATATTCATTGAGTCTTGATATCACTTCGGTCGGAGCAAGTAAATTATCGTTAAAGGAGAGTTCGGTAACATCCGACTCGTAAAAATGTTCTTTTTCCACCCTTCCCTTATGCCCCGGCATATGAAATCTGACAGGATTTTTGTCTATATATTTTTTTATATTTATGTTTAATTCATTTTTCATAATCAGTCTCATTTATTTACATATAAAATAATATAAAATTCTTTAATAAATCTTTAAGTCACTATATTTTTTCAAAATATTACTTCTCTTATATTTATTTTATTATAGCATAAAACAAATTCTAAATTTAAGCATATAACATTAATTTTCAATTAAATATGTAAATATTTAAATTTAAATGATATAATGTTAAAGATGTGAAATACTAATATTTAGGAGGACGATTATGGCAAGTGAAAATATAGTAATAATTACAAATGAAAACTTCGAAAGCGAAGTAGTAAACAGCGACAAACCTGTAATGGTAGACTTTTGGGCAAATTGGTGCGGGCCTTGTAAAGGACTTGCTCCTATTATAGATGAAATTGCTGATGAATACTCTGACAAAGTAAAAGTTTGTAAAGTAGATGTAGACGCAAACGGAGAACTTTCAATGCAGTTCAGAGTTATGAGCATACCGACTGTGATCTTCTTTAAAAACGGAGAACAAGTTTCAAGAGAAGTCGGTGCATATCCAAAAGAAAAATATGTGGAAATCATAAATTCTCTATAGTAAAAGAACAGCTAAAGCTGTTCTTTTTTATTTTTATATTTAAAAATATCGTTTAAAGTTTCTTTTAAATCTCCCTTCACAAAAATTATTTTATCTTTTATATCAAAAAAGTAAGGACTTTTTTCTTGATTTATTCTTATAAGTACCGCATTTTCATATTTACTTACCATGTTTTCAAATGGATATTTTATTATACCGGGAGTATTAAACCCAACCCCAAGTTCCAAGAAAACTATTTTTTTATATTTATTTATATCAAGAAAATTTTCATAATTTTTATGGGCATTGTGCCAGCCTTCGTCTTCAACAAAAGTATCATCAACTCTTAAATTTGTCGTCATAGGTTTATTGCATTTCGGACAGTAAGGTACTAAATTTGACGGTATTTTTCTGTCTTTTTGTTTTTCTACCATCTCAGCTATTATATCCTTATTATCATAAGTCTTATTATGACAAGGAACTGAACATTGAAACAGTCCGTAATCACCCTGAGTATAAAATAATCTGTTACTATCCACTCCGGAAAGCTGAAACTGATGATCTACATTTGTAGTAATAACAAAATAATTTTTATCCTTGATAAAATCAATCAGATTTTTATATAATTCATTATCTTTATATTTATATCTGTTTAAATAAATATGTCTGCTCCAGTACCCCCAGTACTCTTCCAAAGTCTCGAAAGGATAAAATCCGGCAGAATACATATCACTAAATCCATACTCTCCTATAAAATCACTAAAGTTTTCTTCAAAATACATTCCTTCATATTTAAAACCGACTGCTGATGAAAATCCTGAACCGGCTCCAAGGACTAAAGCTTCGGCGTTATCTATGACATCGATTATTTGTTTTATGTCTTCCTTAATAATATTATTCATCGACATTTTCTCCCCAATAAATTTATTTTATTAGCCTAATTATTAATATTTTTTCTTTGCTAAATCCTTATAAATCTGATAGTCTGCTTCTTTAAATACATTTATTATGATTTTCATATCATTGTCTTTCAAAAATTTACATATAACATATAAAGCTATTTTTGCGGCTTCTTTATTTGGGAAACAAAATTCTCCTGTAGATATGCAAGGAAATGCTATACTCTCTAACTTATACTTTTTTGCTAAAATCAGACATTCACTGTAGCAGCTCCTTAAATCTGATATATTCCGTTTTGTCAAATCTCCTCTCACAATAGGACCGACGGTATGTAGGATATATTTGCTTGGAAGATTATAAGCAGGAGTTATTTTTGCCTTTCCCGTAGATTCAGGGTGACATTGCTCGTTCATTATTTCACTGCACTTAAGTCTTAATCTGACTCCCGCAAAAGTATGAATAGCATTATCGATACATTTATGATTTGGATAAAAACATCCTAGCATTTCGCTGTTTGCTGCATTTACGATTCCGTCGCATTCAAGAAGGGTTATATCCCCTTTATATAAATATAAGTTTTTACTTATATTTTCTATATTGTCAATGCTTACAATGCCTTTATTGTCAGCGACCTCCTTCAGTAATTTATCTTCCCTCTTTAAATATTCACTGCTTATTTCTTTAGGCTCCCTTATATTAACAAGAGCTCTGTATAAATAAAATCTACCCTCTTCATCTTTTGGTATTTTTAAATTTTTATATTCATCATTTTCATTTTTTAAATATTTTATAAGCCATAATAAATCTTCTTTACACATATCCATACCTCCATATATAAATGTATATATATCTTTATACAAATAATATAAAACAGCTCATTTAAGTTGTAAAGTAAGCACTTTAAAGTGCTATAGTTTCCTTTTGGTAACTAAAAAAGCAGCATAATGCTGCTTTATACAAATTTATATATCTTTTCTTTTATTAAACATACTAACTGTTCAATATATTCAATGCCTTTTAAAATTATAAAATAATAAACATAATAAAAAAAACACATAACAGTTAGTCTTCTTTAATCCATCTTCTGCCTTTAGCACCTGTAGGCGGAAGTCTGTCACCTTGGTCTATATTTACTAATCTTCCATTTTCAATATATGACCCATCATTTTCTACTTCTCTGTATTCTCCTGCCGGTAAATTGTCTGTACCGGGTTTATATAAATCACTCATTTTTTAGTTCCTTTCCTTGAAATTTATTTACAAAATTATTTTTTGTATGAATGATATTTTTATTCCATGTATAAAATGACAATTTTCCACTTTTATAATAAATAAAAAGACTATCACAAAGATAGTCTTTAAAACCCACTAATTAAATGCAGGCGGTTTTCCGTCTACATGATGCAAATCACTTTGAGGTGATGGTTCAGACATATTAAAATACATTTTGGCAGCTTTTGTAGTTCCGAAATCTCTGTTTGAGCCTGTGTCCTGAACTTTGTTAAAAGCTTCTCTGAACATCGCATTATGAGCTTCTTCTCTGTTAAGAAGAAAATCTATAGTTTCTTTAACTTTTTTATCATTGATTTGACGATATAAATATTCATAAACAACTTTTGCACGTTGTTCAGATGCGATATTAGAAAGCAGATCAGCACATAAATCTCCAGTTACGGTTACATAATCGCCTGTCCAAGAATATCCCGAAGCATTGATAAGTCCCGGATTTAGTCCTAATAGTACATGCGTTTCAACTTCTCCAACATCTACTTTATTATAATTAACATCATGTCCGTTTAATAAATTGATAGTTGTAGCGACCATTTCCATATGTCCAAGCTCTTCAGCAGCGATATCAAGGAATAAATCTTTTATTTCCTGATCTTTGATCCTAAAGCTTTGAGACATATACTGCATAGCAGCTTTTAACTCTCCGTTTGCTCCTCCAAGCTGTTCCTGAAGCAACGCCGCATACTGCGGATTTGGACCTTCTATTTGAACAGCATGAAATAATTGTTTTTCATGTTTAAACATAATTATCCTCCATATTTTTATTTTCTTTATTTATTTTTCCACCAAATAAATAAAATTATTAAAATTATAAAGAATAAAAAATATATTTTAAAATTTTAAAATATAAAAACCGAAAATTATATTTCAAATTCCTCGGTTTTTCCATTTAATACGTATTCTCTTTTAACTCTCTTATTTATGCAGCATAACAGTTCATAGGGTATCGTTTCGCATATATTCGCAAGTGAAGATATATTTATATTTTCTCCAAAAATCTCTACATTATCGCCTATATTGATATCTGCGTTTTCCGGTATTTCAAGCATGGTCATATCCATACAAACATTACCTATTACCTTAGCTTTATATTTACCGTTTATTAAAACTTCGCCTTTATTGGATAGTTTTCTGTTATAACCATCGGCATAACCAACGCACATCACTGCTACTTTCGTTTTATCCATGGCTGTAAAAGTCCTTCCATAACCCACAGTTTCATCCTTATCTATATGAAATATATTGGTTATTGTAGTATAGAATGACATTACCGGCTTATATGGATTTATTGTTGGCTTTACTTCAGATGGATAGACTCCGTAAAGGACTATCCCCGCTCTTACCGCATCAAGGCTATATTCATCCAAGTCGGTTATGGCAGCAGAATTGGCAATATGGTAGATAGTTATACCCAATTCATATTCCTTGGATTTTTTCACTGCATACTCAAAAATATCAAACTGCCTTTTACTGTATGATTTATCTATTTCGTCACTGGTTGCAAAATGAGAAAACAATCCCTCATAAATCAAATTATCCAAACCTTTTAATACTTTAAACGCTTCGTCGATTTCATTTTTATTAAAGCCCAGTCTGTTCATTCCGGTATTGATTTTAATATGTACCTTTACTTTTTTATTCTTTTTCCCTGCTTCTTCGTTCAACTTATTTGCAAAATCCAAATTATAGATCGTAGGAATGATATCATTATCGATTATTTTACTTATCTTTCTGTCGGGAACATAACCCAAAATCAAAATATCCGCATCTATGCCATAATCTCTTAGACACATTGCTTCATACACACTGGAAACGGCAAATAAATCCGCCCCTTCTTCCATTAAGATCTTTGCACAAATTTCAGCTCCGTGCCCATATGCATCAGCCTTGATTACCGGTATGACTTTTTTACCTTTGACTTTCTTTTTTATTACCCTGTAATTACTTATTAAATTATCTAAATTGATTTTTACACCGCTTTGAAATTTTTCCATTTTATGATTATCTCCTAAATATGAAGTTTTATACTAATTTCGACAAAAAAAACTAAAAAGTGACGAATTTGTTATGAAATTGACATATTTATACACATATCAACATAGTTATCCACAGTTTTCCACATTTTCTAGATATAAAAATCCGCTATTTTATGGTAGTTTCATCAAAATCATGGCAATAATTATCAACATTTTACCACTGATTTAAGGTAATAATGTTTAAAAATCCACGTAAAAATGTTGATAATATTTGTTACATTTTTGTATTTCTATTAAATATATTTTATAATTTTAAGTCAGGATTTGCATTTAAAATCAAGCTGTCTTTTTTGTTTTTTATATAATTAAAATACCCTGCGGAACCTATCATCGCAGCATTGTCCGTGCAGTAAATTTTATCCGGCAAAAAAAGCTTTATATTTTTCTCTTCGCATTTCTTTTTAAGTTCATTTCTAAGCAGATCATTACACAAAACTCCGCCGCCGACACATAAAGTTGTCATATTTTCTTTTTTTAGTGCGAGCATGGTCTTTGTAACAATAGTATCTACGACACATCTGTTAAAGCTCGCGCATACATTATCAATACTAACTTCTTCGTTCTTCATCTTTTTGCTGTTCAAATAGTTTAAAACAGCACTCTTAAGTCCGCTGAAACTAAAATCAAGGTTATCCTTTCCCATAAGGACTACCGGGAAATCAATACTATATTCATCTCCAAGCTTAGCATGCTTATCTATTTGTACTCCCCCGGGATATGAAAGTCCGAGGCTCCTTGCTACTTTATCAAAAGCCTCTCCGGCGGCGTCATCCTTAGTAGAACCAAGAAGTTCAAAATCCGTATAATCATTTACCTTTGTAATATTGGTATGTCCTCCGCTGGCAGTAAGGCATATAAAAGGAGGTTTTGCTCCCATTATGAAGCTGGCTGAAATATGTCCCGCCATATGATTAACTCCGACCAAATCCTTATTTAAGCTAAATGCCAAAGCCTTTGCATATGATAGACCTATCAATAAAGCTCCGACAAGTCCGGGGCCCGTGGTTACACTTATGAAATCTATATCATCAAAAGTGACACCTGCATCTAAAAGTGCTTTATCCACAACACTGGATATCTTCATAAGATGATTTCTGGATGCGATTTCGGGAACAACTCCGCCATATACTTTATGGATATCTATTTGAGTATGAATGGCGTTTGAGTTCACTTTTACCCCGTCCTCAACGACAGAAGCACTTGTTTCATCACACGAAGTTTCAATAGCTAAAGTAATTATTTTACTCATCTGTATCATCCTCTTTATTATCTATATCATCATGATCTTCATCTTCATTTCTAGTAATATCATTCTCATCATCTATTTTATTCGTAGTATTTTTTTCCTCATTATTACTCTTATCTTCTTCCTTTTGCTTCATGGCTGCTTCAAATTTTTGACTCTTCATTTGTTCAAATTTTTGTTTTGTCCTTATTATATCTTCCTTGGAATTATTGATACTCATAAGAGTAACATACTCTGTTCTTTCTCTTTTAATCTGAAAACGAAGGTATAGAGAAATAAGCATTACAATACTTCCAATACCAATCAAATTAGCTATTAATGTGATTACAGAGCTAAAGAATGATGAAGGAAGGAAATCCAAAGCAAAGATTACAAGTATCCCTGTTAACATCTTTGATGAAAGATTTTGACCTTTTATAAATAATCCCCCCAGTACCAATGCCGTTGGTATGGTTGCAATGTAAGTCAAATCAAAATATAAACTTGCAATATGAAGTGCAACAGGCATTCCTACAATAGTAATGAGGAGTATGAATATTACAGGTATTATGAATAACATAGTCATAGCACCTACACTTAAGCACTTAAATACATTTCGCCTTGTAAACAGTTCTACCTTTAAAGCACTCATCGGGAATAATTTGAATAATAAAACAGCAATCAAAAGTATGGAAATCTTGTTTAATATCCCATAATAAGATATAAATCCTGCAAGAGCACTTCCCTCTTCGTTTGCCACACTTGGGATTTTAAAACCCAAATCTTCATTTTTTATACTTCCCTTAACTTTACTTTGATCGGTTTTTACTATAGGATTGGGACTTTCGTATGTTAACGAACCATTTATTCTTGTATCTCTGCCTAGAACAAGTTCATTACATCCTACTTTTACATTTCCGTTTATAACTCCGTTAATGGTAACACTCTTACCTACTACCAATACATCTCCGTCAACTTTACCCTTTAAAAGGACATCATCAACATAAAGATTTACATCCCCGTTCACTACTGTCTTTTCATTTGTTATAACTTTATTTCCATAGCAAATCAAATCTTTTTTAATATGTGAATCATTCAAATACATATTATTATAAAAGCCTATTACACTTTTATTTATTACTCCGGAATTGGTGAAATTAGGAGCAATGGAAATAACGCTTCCGTTTATATTACCGCTGTTATTTATTGAAGTGGAAGCTGTAATTACACTCCCGTTAATTTTACCTTCATTTAGAATATTCGTATAAGTCCCCATAAAAATGGATTTATTGTAAGTATCTTTTTTATTAAGAGTAAATACAGTCCCTTCGGTGTTGGTTTTAAGATTATCCTTTTTTATATTATTTTCGATATTGGCTCCAAAAATAACAGATGGAATTAATAACAACACCATAACCACACTAAATATTATACTTATTTTACTTTTTCTTTTTTCTTTCATTATGTCTCCCCCGGAAGAAATACTATATATCAAATCTCCACATTATATATGCGTCTTCGTGATTATCAGCATAATAATTTTTTCTCTTTCCATATATTTTAAATCCCATACTCTCATATAGATTAATCGCGGTTATATTCGACTCTCTCACCTCTAAGGTCATCTCTTTGATATCTTTTCTATATGCATGTTCTACTATCAGAGACAATAACTTTTTACCATATCCAAGACCTCTTTTGTCTTCCCTTACACCCATTGTGGTAATATGACCTTGTCCAACTATATCCTGATACCCGCCAAAAGCTACGACGTCTTCCCCTTCATAGAACACTATATAAAAACTTTTATTGTTTATAAGTTCCGCAAAAATAGATTGTTCTCCCCAAGGATGCTCAAAACAATCTCTTTCAAATTCTATTATGTCTTCAACGTCTGTAATGACTGCTTCTCTTATTTCAAGTTCCATACTATTTCTTTTTTAACCTTTGCTCTTCTGCCGCCGATGGTCTTATATAATTGGGAAGATAATTATCGTAAGAATATATATTCATATCTTCTTCAATATATCCTTTAGAAATTTTCGCTACTCCGCTTGCCTTTGGAAGCAAATTATAATTGTCTGCAAAAATAGCTTTGTCAGATACTCTTTCTATAATCTTATCTTTATATTTATTAACACCGTCACCTGCAAATAAAACTCTTTCATATCCTTCTAATTTATCGACTAAATCATCAATATTTATAATACTATCAGAATATAAAGGAGTTAATTTATTGTCTTTATTTATAAAAATATTATAATAAGCATCATTTCTCTGTGCATCAAATATTATACAAATCACATCATTCATACCCTTTAAATTTTCCGCACATGCAAATAGTGAAGAAACCGACACTATGGGTTTATCCATAGCATGAGCAAAAGCTTTAACCGTAGAAGCCGCAATCCTCAAGCCCGTAAAGGACCCCGGTCCGGAACCGACAGCAAAGTAATCTATATCATTTAAACTTAGTCTTACATCTTCAAGCAAATGTTTTATTAACGGAAGAAGCTTTTCTGAGTGTTTTAATTTATAAGCAGTATATTCTTCTCCAAGTATGTTATCATCATCTAAAATAGCCGCACTTGCAGCAACGGTCGAAGTATCTATCGCCAGTATCTTACTCATAAATTTCCTCCAATTTTTTCATTATATCAATGCTGTCATCAAACGCTTTTATATCTATAACTCTTTTGTTAAAATCTTGTTCATCTTTATTTATATCAACGATTATTCCGGTTTCATCTAGCTCGCTCATTATCATATCAGCCCATTCGATAATCATTTTTTCATTTTTATATATATCATAAAAACCGATATAATCAAGTTCACTTATATCTTCTATCCTGTAAGCATCCATATGATAAAGTGTATCAAATTCATTTTTATATTCATTAATAATCGTATAAGTAGGAGATGAAAATTTATTTAAAAGCCCTAGACTTTCCGCAATACCTTTGCTAAGCTGCGTCTTCCCGCTTGCCATTTCTCCTATTAAATATACACTTGTATTATTTTTTAGTAATTTACCTATCTCTTTGCCTAACGAGGTAGTTTCCATATCATTTCTTGTTATTATCCTCATAAATATACCTATCTGATTTAAACTTAAATTATATTATAACAAAAAATACCCTACTTTAAAATATATATGTGAGGTTTAAATGTAAAGTTTTATATTTATACAAATATTAAACAAAATAAAAAACGCTTTCAGCGTTTCTTATTTTATATCTCTTATTGGGATTTTATATTTATCCGAAACTTCTTTTAAGTCATCGAATTCTAACTTGCTTTTTTCAATACCGTATCCGCTACCGACTTTTTCTTTTATACTTCCGTACTTCGTTTCTTTTTCTTTAAAAGTTCTATTTAATATATACCTGTCATATTCGCTTCTTCTGACTCCAAAGGTAGAAGTATATTTCATGATAACATTCAATAATCTTTCTTCAACTTCTTCTTTCATTAGTACTTCGAGTATTACCCCCGGACGGTTTTTCTTCATATTTACGGGGATTGTATACACATCAAGGGCACCGTTATCCCACAGTTTATCAATAGCAAGTCCGATTTCCTCTCCCGTCATATCGTCTATATTACATGAAAGCTTAAATATTTTATCTTTAAGTTTATCCTCATCATTGATTTTACCTAGAAATACCCTAACAAAATTAGCGGATTTTAGCTCTTTTTTACCTAAACCGTATCCTATCTTTTCATAAGTCATGTTTCTTCTGTTTGTAAACTCTTTAACGAAATGTTTTAAAATAGCAGCTCCCGTCGGTGTTGTAAGTTCACCTTTTTCTTCGTTCGTATAAGTAGGAACATCTCTTAATATATACGCAGTTGCCGGAGCAGGAACCGGAAGTATACCATGAGCGGTCCTTACATTTCCGTATCCGACATTTAAAGGAGAACAAATAATATTATCTATATCTAATTTATCTATTAAATAACATACACCTACAATATCAACTATAGCATCCAAATTTCCCACTTCATGAAAATGAACTTTATCTACACTGCACCCATGAGCCTTGGCTTCAGCTTTAAGAATAAGATTATATATTTCTTTAGCATGATGTTTCACATTTTTACTTAAATTTAACTTATCTATTATATTATTGATATGTTTGATGTCATTATGATTATGCTTATGGTGATGTCCATGTACATGTAAAGGTTCATGGTTATGAGCATGTCCATGATGATAATGTTCATGACCACAGTCATGCTCGTGATGAGAATGTAAAGTTTCACGTGCCTTAAGATAATCGTCAAATCCTACCTCAAAGGCATATAGCCCGTCTGCCGGAAATGAAATATCCTCATTTTTTTCATCGTGTTTTATTTCTATTTTTTCTTCGGCTCTTTCAGGAATATGATGATGTTCATGTTCTATAGTTCTACTTCTGTCATTCAAAAAATCGCTGTAGCTTTCTTCGAAAGCATATAAACTATCTGCGGGGAAAGTAGGTTCTTTTACTTCTTTTTTTATTTCTTCACTAATATCAATTTTATTTTCGTTTCTGCTGTTTAAAAAATCATGATATCCGCCTTCAAAAGCATAAAAACTGTCTAGAATTAAATCATCTTCATGGTTACCTTCATGTTCATGATGTTCTTGTTTATTATCTATTACATCAAGGCTTTCTTCCTCTACACCATCAACGGTTACGATGATTTTTTTCCCAGTTATACCATTTCTCTTTTCTTCTCTAAAACTTACACTTACATTTTCAAGACCGAGATTATTCATCTTGTATAAAAAATCTTCTTTATCATCATATAAATCCAAAAGTGCAGCCATTAACATATCGCCTGCCGCACCGCTGTTACATTCTATATATAAGCTATTCATCAATACCCTCCATTTTGTTTATCATATTCGCAAGATATCCTGCACCGAAACCATTATCAATATTCACTACACTAACTCCGCTTGCACAGGAATTAAGCATCGAGAGAAGAGCAGAAAGTCCGCCGAAATTAGCACCGTACCCAACACTTGTCGGAACGGCAATAACGGGACAGTCAACCAGCCCTCCGACAACGCTTGCCAAAGCACCTTCCATTCCAGCAACCACGATTATTACTCGTGCAGACATCAAAACATCCAAATTATTTAGTAATCTGTGAAGTCCCGCCACTCCTACATCATAAAGCCTCTCAACATTGCTACCAAGGGTAGATGCGGTAATATAGGCTTCTTCACATACATCTATATCGCTGGTACCCGCCGCGGCAATAACAATTTTCCCGACTTTATCTATATCCTTATTTTCGTAAGCTATACCCATTTTAGCTTTGTCATAGTACACAATATCTATACTATCCTTCAATTTTTTATACTTATTTTCATCAATTCTTGTAATAAGTATATTTTCACTTCCGTTATCTCTCATGCCGTTTACAATGCCAAGGATTTGCTTTGCTGTCTTTTTTTCTCCGTAAATGACTTCCGATACGCCTTGTCTTATAGAACGATGATTATCGATCTTTGCATATCCGATATCACTGAAAGGTTTCATTTTGAGTTTTACTACAGCGTCATCGATTGATATCTCATTATTTTTAACTTTCTTAAGTAAGTCTTTTAATCCTTCTTTACTATTCATATCACTTTACCTTCTTGGTCTTAAATCCAAACTGATTTCATCAAACATATGAGATATCGTTTTTAATATCCTGTCTCTGTTTTCCATGACTTTTATAAAATCTTTTTCTTTCACTTGAATTACCGCACTATTATTTTTAACTCTTATCCTAAAATCCTTAAATCCCAGTTTAAATAAATAGGACTCACTTTTTTCTATTTTAACAAGAGTATCTTTTTTTATTTTCTCTCCAGTGCTTATCCTTGTCGCAAGGCAAGAGTAAGAAGGCTTATCCCAAGTAGGAAGCCCGGCTTCTTTTGATAAGGACCTTATATCCTGTTTTGTAAGAGAACATATTTTTAACGGGGATAAAATCTTCATTTCTTTAAGTGCTTTCATTCCGGGGCGGTCACTTTCATCATCCGTAGCGTTCGTTCCGTCGATTATGATATTATATCCATCCTGCTTAGCCGCTTTTATAATATGGGAAAAAATATTCTGCTTACAGTAATAACACCGGCTAACATCATTATTTATAATCTTTTCTTCATCTAAAATAGGATTATCTATTATTTTTAGGTCCGCACCAAGTTTAGTTGCAAGAGTAATACTCTCTTTTAATTCAAAGTCAGGCTGAAACTCACTTTTCACAAAATAAGCCGTAGATTCTATATTTAATTTTTTTAATATGTATAAAAGATAAGAGGAATCAACACCTCCTGAAAAAGCCAAAGCAACTTTTTTATAATACTTAAAAAATTCTTCAAGGGTCATAATCCTGCCTCCATAAGAAATTCTTCATTATTTAGTACATCCATATTTCCATTATAATATACACTTCCATTTTTTAAAATAACAATCCTTGTACAAGTTTCTTTTATTAAATCAAAGTCATGGGAAGCAATAAGTTTAGTGGAATTAATAGAATTTATTATTTCAATCAATTTTCTTTTTGATTTTCTGTCTAAATAAGAAGTTGGTTCATCAAATAATATAATATTGGGATTTTGTACCAATATAGAAGCAATGCAGGCACTTCTTTTTTCTCCTCCGGAAAGCTTATAAACAGCCTTATCTTTTAAATGATAAATACCGAGTTTATTTAATATATCGTACACTATATTTTTAACATCATATTTATTCATATTTAAATTATTTAAAGCAAAGGCAACATCATCGTATACAGTAGAAGAAAACAGTTGGTCATCGGGATTTTGAAATATAAGCCCGACTTCCCTTCTTATTTTATCGATATTGTTTTTATTTACTTCACTGTCATCTATGGTTATACTTCCGTCAGCTATTGGAATAACTCCAAGCATACTTAAAAATAAGGTGGATTTCCCGGCACCGTTTGCACCAAGCAAGCCTATATTTTCATTGTCACTTATATCTAAATTTAAATTATTTAGTGCATTTGTTCCGTCGGGATATTTTATATTTAAATCTTTTATACTTATCATTAACGCTCCTTTAAATAAAATAAAAACTTATTACTAAATATACAAAGAAGATTATAAAACTAATATAATCTCTTTTTGAATACTTATATATTTTACTGTAATTGTACTCGCCGTTATAACCTCTGAGTTTCATTGCATGATATACTTTATCAGCTTTATCCACACTTCTAAGGAGTAAATTTCCGAGAAAACTTCCCATATCTTTGATATCTATACCTTTTTTCCTGTTACTTCTTAAAATATATGAAGTATACATATTTCCTGCTTCATCGGCTAAAGTATGTATATACCTGAATGTAAGGTTCAACTCATTGACAATAATCTTTGGAACTTTTATATTTCCCATAAAAGCAAATATATCGTTTAATCTAGTAGTTGAAACAAGTAAAAACACTGCCATTACAGTAAGGTAAGATTTTAAAATTATACCTATAAAAGATATAAATCCAAAGGTAATTGGAATATTTAATATTTCATAATAAACATTATTGTTTACAAAAATATTACCGATACCAACAAAGAAAGAAAACGGAAGGACAATCAAATATCTTTTAAACAATAGTTTATTATCTGTTTGACTTATTATGGACACTACAATTATATATAATAAAAAAAACAGTAACCTTAAAATATTATAACTTGCAGTTGAAATAACAGCTATTATAAAAACTAAAGTCGTAAATACCTTAACAGAAGGTGTAAGTAAATGGATAAAACTGTTATCGTCTGCTAAATTTTCCATAAAATAAATATCATTTAAGGATGTTCTTATATTCGCCATTACTTACTCCTTTCTATTATATTATGACCTTTTTAATTTCCTTACTTTATATACGCTTATCCCAATAACACCTGCGAAAATAAATACTATTACACCTCCGACTACGCCGGCAACAGATGTTCCACTTATTAAACTTTCGTTATTTTCATTCTTATAATTATAATCAGGCATAAAAGCCGTCTTTTCTTGGATATTATTCATCGCAGTATAAATATCATGGTTTCCCTTTTCAACCTCAGTACTTCCCGTAACCCCCTGAACAGACCATTCAAGACCGTCAGGATTTGACGAAGCGAAAAGAGATAACCCTCCTGCAACAATAAGAGTAATAATACTTAAAGACACAATGACTTTTTTAAAACTGGCTTTACTTTTCTTACTAAATATGCTCTCATCTAAAATTTCTTTTCGTTGATTAAATATAAAGTCTACTACGAGCATAGTTACAATACCTTCAACAAGTCCTATAGCTAAATGTATCGGCTGCATTAAAATCAGGAACTTATTAAAAGGAAGTTCGCTTATCCCCGAAAAAAAAGTTTCTATTACAACCATAAAAGCACCTAACTGTAATGATAATACGCACCCGAGAATTGATGCAACCCCAATACTTTTCTTATTTATTCCCTTTTGTAATATAGGCTTTATAACATAAGGATAAATTAAAAAGCAAGGAATTACACCCATATTAAATAAATTACATCCGAGAGCCAACCCCCCCCCGTCCGCAAAAAACAAACACTGAATAAGTAACACCGAAAATATGGATATAAACGCCGCGGGACCGCCTAAAATCAAAGACAGAAGTATACCTCCCCCGATATGTCCGCTTGAACCCGTCATAGGTATAGTAAAATTAATCATTTGAGCCGCAAATACAAATGCACTCATAATTCCCATCAACGGAACCTTTTTCTCCAAATTATCATCTTCTTTTATTTTCTTAACCGAATAAGCAAGTGCACCAGCACTTACAGTTATCATAGCACCTCCCACAGCAGGAGACACCAAAGCATCCGCCATATGCATAACTATTTCCTCCCATAAAAAAACACGAAAGAAAGACATTACTTCATGTAATGGATCATCCTTCGTGGAATTATTTCTTAATAATACTTTAATATAAAATACCTTCGTGGTATCTGCTTCTATAACATATTATCATTTTTATGAAATATTTTCAATATAACATTGAACCTAAACGTTTCATTTATTTTATGAAATTATTATACAAATAAAAAATCCGCATAAAGCGGATCTTTTTAATTATCTTCATCGATTATTTCAGCTTCTACTTCCTCAACTTCTTCGTCATCGTCATTAGAGTCAAGAGCAAGCTTTTTATCTTCTTTTAATTTTTTTCTAGCTTCTTTTTCTTCTTTTCTCTTATCATGTTTTTTCTTTTTAGTAAAGAAGTAAATTATAAGAGCAATAAGTCCCGGTAAGAACCACTGAACAAATTCCGTAAACTTATTAAGCCCGTTTCCTTTTGTTACTACACTCATCATGATTGCAATCAAAGCAAATACCGCAGGGATTATTAGTCCCATGAGAATATTGTCGGATCTGCAAAGTAAAAATTGAATCAACACTGCCAGAACGACACATACTAAAACTATTATTAAACTATTCAAAATCTTTTCCTCCGTATATTATTACATATATTATTTTATTGGAATGCGTCAACGTGAATACCGTTTGCCAAATACTTAAAGTAATTTAAGATTACTTGGCTTACACCGTGATAATGTATTTCAAAGTGACAATGAGGTCCCGTAGAGTTACCGGTACTTCCCATTACCGCAATCTGTTCACCTTGCTGAACTTTCTGCCCTACTTTTACAAGTATCCTTACATTATGTCCGTATCTTGTAGAATATCCATTACCGTGATCTATATCTACACAGTTACCATATCCTCCGTACCAGCTTGCTCTGGTTACTATACCTGTATCGGAAGCATAAACGGGAGTACCCTGAGGATTGGCAATATCCACAGCTTTGTATCCTGCATGAGAACCTGCTTTATTAAGAGCCGAAATAGTACCGCTTGCAGGCATTATGAACCTTCCCGTACTCGTTACAGGAGGCAGCGGTTTCGTACCTCTCGAAATGATTTTGCTGGTAGATTTTTCTGTAACTGTTTCTTTCTTTATATCACTTTTTACTACAGATCCGTTTTCATAAGTATTTACGGCAGTAACCTTCTTTTCTCCGTCTTTTCCCTCTTGCTTAACCTTATTGGTACCTACATACACATCAGGATCATCTCTGTAAACAGTTTTATAAGCTACATCCTTTTTATATGTTACTTGTTTTACGGTAGTTATAGTGATGGAAGGTTTACTGCTGATTTCATCTGTAGAAAATTCATTTTCCCTAAAATTCAAAGCACTTACAAGATTAGTGCTCTTCTTAGATTCATCAATCTTACCTAAAATATCACTGTCTCCGGTATTTTCAACCTCATGGTTTGAACTATTACTCAAATAATTAATTGCATCTTTAACATCCATTGCAGAATCTATGGATATAAGTTTTTCCTTATACTCCATATCTTCTTTTACTTTACTGCCTTTTATAAGTTTTTCGTTAGAACTTTCTTTTTCGTAATTATTACCTATATTCTTTATTACCGTCTTTGCGTCCTGAACAGAAGCAACCCTTACGGCTTCATTACCGTTAACACTAATAACAGCACCCTTACAAAATAGAGGGATATTTAAATTATAAACAGCATTTTCACATTCTTCCGTATCCATTACATCCTTTGGATTTTTTATTGGTACTTTCTGATAAGAAATTGATTTTTCATAATAAACATTTGAATTATCGTACCATTTTGTTAAATTAGCATCTACATTAGTTAATGCATTTTCAAAGTCATTGACATTCTTAACTATACCAAGCTTTGTACCATTAAAAATTACTTCATATCCAAATAAGTTTTTATAAGTAAATGCTCCCACAAAAAATATAATCACACAAAAAACGCCCACTAAAAAACTAAAAAGATGGTCTTTTGCATATTCTCTAAAATCTCTTAGTCCGAATTTTACTCTTTTTAAATAATATTTGACTCCGACAAAAAATTCATCCAAATCTTCTTTGATTTCATCAATTTGAGTATGAAGCCAGCTTCCTTCATATTTTTGTCTAAGTTTTGACGGTTCCTTTTTTACATCTTGTCCACCGGCAATTCTTCTAAATATATTTTCTTTTTTATGTATATATGTTGATTCTTCTGCTATATGATATTTATTTTCTCTTCTTACTATTTGTTTATATACTTTATCGAGCTCCTGCTCTTCATTACGTCTATTGACCCATTTAATTTTCATAAACAGACATGACCTCCTATATGTATAATCCTATCGAATTATATCTATACGTATTAAAAGTTTATCATAATAATAATAAAAAAGAAAGAAAAAAGGCTTTTTTTTGATGATAGTTTGTGGAAGAGAATGAAAAATTTGGTTTAAAGCATGGTTATAGAGGTAATAATAATATAAAAAGCGGAGGTATAAATATGAAGTTACCAAGTCATTCTTACAACAGTGCAAAAAAAATCATTGTGGATAATGTCGGCAAAGATGTAGATTTTATAAGTAAAGTTTCAAGAGGAAAGATAATCAAAAATGAAGGTACTATTTTAAACGCATATAATAATATTTTTACCATATCTACTAATATAGATAACAAAGATGATATTTTATCATTTTCTTATTCAGATTTAATAAATCATTCATTAAGGCTTAAGATAAAATAAAGAATTCTGATTTATAATGTAAACTAAATGTAAAAATATAATAAGATAACATTATTTATGATATAATATATTTTACAAATAAAGGAAAAGGAATAAGAAATGAAATATAAATGTGTAATTTTTGATTTTGACGGTACCCTTGCAAACACGGAAAATGTTATTTTTCGCGTATACAATGAGATTGCCAAAAAATATGGTTATAAAGAAATTACACACGATTATATAGATGAACTCAAACATCAGCCTATCCATAACATAATCAAAGATTTGGGGGTTCCATATTTAAAGGTATTTTCTCTTATTAAAAAGGGACAAAAATTAATGAAAGAATACCATAAATCAATGGACCCTTACGAAGAAGACCTCAAAGAAACATTGGAAGCACTGAAATCCAAACTTAGCTATATGGGTATAATTTCATCAAATTCAAAAAAGAATATAAATACTTTTTTGAAAAATGAAAATATCGATACAATGGATTTTATAATATCTTCACCTCTTTTCTCAAAGGAAATTAAAATAAACAAATTAAAGAAAAAATTAAGATTAAAAGACGAAGATATTTTATATGTAGGAGATGAAGTAAGGGATATCGTTTCGGCAAAAAAAGCCAACATTGATATTGCAAGTGTGACATATGGATATAACACAAAAGAATATTTATCAAGTGAAGAACCTACTTATTTTATAGATAATTTAAAAGAACTTTTTAATATAATAAAAAAATAGCCCAATATAGGGTTATTTTTTATTTACATATTTATCAACTAAATTGTTAAAAGCTTTAACGGTTAAAATTTCATGAGTAATAAATTCATCCTTATAAAATACACTATATGAAGTATAAGGACATTTAGCATTCTTTGCCTTTTCCAAAGTATCTATTTGTATACTTTTAAAAGGTATATTGTTCCTTTTCGCTTCTTCTTCTATAATAGGAGCATACTTTAGAGTAAAAGGACACTGAGAAGTGTAATATAAAGTAAACCCGTCATTTCCTGTCTTAGGATTTTTTACACTTTCTCTGAATTTTGGAGGCGCTATATCTTCTTCAAAAGGTAAATATAAAAGTTCAAAATAAGGCTCCGCTTCATCACACTTTATAAATCCTTTATGCATCAAGAATTTTTTATCTGCCATATATCCCTTCTTTTTATCGGAGGAAAGAATAGCCAGTCCTTTTAATCCGCGCTCTTTTGTATCCCTGATACATTCATCAAGAAGTATACTTGAATTTCCGCTTCCGGCATATTTCCCGCTCACCCAAAGACAGTCTATAAACATATAATCATCACCGGCAACGGGATACCAAGCATTTTTAAGAGGTATATATTCAATAAAAACTTTGCCTCTTACGTCCATCTTCTTAAATTTCAAGCCTTCTTTCATCATATCTTTAAGCCAAGATTTTTTTTGATCCACATAACCGCTGTCTTTTGCGGACATAAGACAGCAAATATGTTCTTTTTCGATATTTTCGTTATTTAAAGTTATTATATCCATTTTTATTCTCCTATTTTTTTAGCTCATTATAAGTACTTATTACCAAATCTTTCAGCAAATCTTTATCATCAATATTTTCTATCAAAATATGTTCTTTTGCACCTTCATAGGGACTTGCGTATAATATATCCTCTCCCAGCAGTTCTCTGCCTAAAGAAGTATCTTTAACAAACAGCTGATTATCACAGATACATCCAAAGAATTTTCCCTTATACCAAAGTCCGTATTCACCGAACATTTTTTTACACTTAATATCTCCCAATGGTTTCAAATTTTCATAAACGTAATCAACAAATTCAATACTAGTTGCCATATCTATATCTCCTATTATTTTAGATATATTATATAATAATAAACATGACAACTATATGTCATGTTTATTGTATTTATTATTAATTTTTTTTATAAGTTCAATAAATTCATCTCTTATATCACTTGGGAATATGATTTCTGCTTTATCAGCAAAACTTAATAACCAATTAAATAAGTATTCTTTATCATAAAAGGAAAATCCGAAGAAAATTTTATCGTCAAGGAAATATGTGTAACTATCTTTGCCATACTCATCTATTATTCTATACTCTACGTCCTTATCAAACAATATAAGTACATTTATGGTATTGGGGAAAATCACATCGATATCATCTTCTACCAAAGGAACTTCTCTGGGTAAAAAAAGTATTTTTCGTTACATCAAGATTTATGAGCCTATTTAATTTAAATAATCTAAAATCTTCTCTCTCAATCGAAAAAGCATATAAATACCAACTTGACCATTTAAATGTAAGAGTATAAGGTTCCACTATCCTGTGACTCTTTCCTTTTTTGGAAAAGTAATCGAATTCCAATAGTAATTTATCATTGATACCTTTTTGTATTTTTTCTATCTTATCCGATAATGATTTCTTATAATAAGATGAAAGGTCTATATCTAAATCATTCTTGGGATTATCCTTAAATTTCTCAATAAGAAGTTCATATTTACTGTTATCACTTACACTAATAATACCCTTAAGCCCTGCATATATAACACTTATCTCCTCTTCTTTAAGTAAACTTTTATCCATTTTAAAATCCGGATCCAAATATATACCGCCCCCTACTCCTCTGGTAGTGACTATCGGAATTCCGGACTTACATAAATCCATTATATCTCTGTTTATAGTTCTTACGGATACTTCGAATTTTTCCGCTAAAAAAGGAGCTGTCACTTTTTCCTTATTAAGTAAAGTTGTGATTATACCCATCAACCTGTCAATTTTCATAACAAACTCCTTTTATTTAATTATTTAAATCTCGACATGCATTGAACACATCGCAATCCCTCCGGCGGCTTCACAAATTATCCCCTGTCTGCCGCCCCTGGAATATAAACCTTTAAATTTTCCGTTATATATAAATATGCCCGGCATATTGCTGAACTCATCAAAGACAAATTCTCCGTTTTTTTCTTTTATAAAGTTCTTTGTTTTATACATTGCAGCATATTCCTGAAGAAGATATCCATTGTTAGTATTTTCATCTATAAGTTTCGTAAATTTTTCTTTTGAATAATCTACTCCCGCATATACACCCCTAGCTCCGTACAAATCATCGGGTTTTATTATCCAGCTGTCTTTATTGCTTATCACTTTTTCTCTGTCAAATACCCCATCATTTAACCAGCAAGTATATGGGATATGGTCTTTTATAAAAAGGATTTCCTCAGCAGTTAAAAAGTCAAAAGTTTCCTTTTTATGCATTATCATGTAGACTATTTTATTGTGGATTACCTGAGTCCTCATGGAACCTATTATGCAAGTCTTTTTATCTTTGATTGCTTTAATAAATGCAGGTATCTTTTCAATTTTTTCCATCATTTCGCTGGTAACGGCTCTTCTGTAAACCGCGTCTATTTTTACGCCGTCCTTAGTATAAAGTCCGTCATCGTATTTAAGGGTAGTAATATCGGCTATAACGGTATCATATCCTCGTTTTTCAAAACGAGACTTAAACACTTTGAATTCTTCATTAGTAGCACTTTCCATAAAATCGATTATTCCTATCGTAGGTTTTTCGACCTTATATTTAAAAGTATCGTAAATATTTAAAAATTCATCTACCCAGCTGTCGAAGAGTTCAAAATGACTAATATTATACTTTTTACTGAACTGATTAAATATTTCATCATCCTTATAAGCATTATTGAGTTCCCTGTCTTCGTTCATTGCACTGGCACCGTCAGCATTGAATTCACAAAATTTAAATGTAAAATCTTCTTCATTCAAAAACAAATCGATCCTCGTAATAGGAAGCGGCTGTTCATAATAATTTTCGCATAAAATTAGTTCTTCCAGCTCTTTACTAAACGGAAATAACTTCCTATATTCTTCATCTTCGATATATTTATTTATTATTTTACAAAGAATAGTATGAGTAGTCATGGCGATATATTTAAAATAATCTATCACTTCCGTTGTATAAAGCTTTGGAACATATGGAAACCTTATATGTTCTCCGTGATAAATAGCCGTTGAATTTTCTATATAATTTATTGCTTTTTCATAACTTTCCTTTGATTTATCCATATCAGATTTAATCAAATCCAAGTATTCATTTGTAAGTTCTCTTACCTGCATCTACTCACCTCTTTCATCCTTTAATATTTTTAAAGTCTTTTCCATTTTTATAAGGTCATAGAACAGACTTGCCCTATCTTTTTCTTCATGACACAAATGATCTTTTGCAAGCTCAATCAAGTTTAACATTAAATCTTTGATATCAAAGCCATAAACTTTTGCATCATAACCTTTATTTACGACTTCTTCTTTCGCTTTTATAACATCTATATCTTTTATATCCTCAAACTTATCAAGAAGTAACTTTACTACCTCTTCACTATAAAAAATACCTTTGATTATACTTGCGTAAGATAGTGCGTAATCTATCGGAAGACAGTCTGCCATTCTGATTTCCACATAATTTTTAAGTCTTACATCCGGGAAAAACATTGAAATTATATGTTCTATATCTTTCTTACTTAACTCTCTGTCATTATATATATCTTTTATTTTCTTATCTTTCGTATATACACTGTTACCATTATCATCTTCTATTAAAATGGCAGGGGAATTCAATATATATTCACTATATTCGCTAAAACCAAATTCCTTATTTAAAGCGCCCTTAACAATCATACTTCTGTCGGGATCGACATCATTCCATATATCTATCCTCATACAATTTTTGTCATAATGTTCACCTTCAAATATATTGGTATTATCTGTCATGAAAGAAATAATGGGTGATAAAATATTTGCCAGCCTAAATTTATTTTTAAAATCTTCTTCGCTGAAGTAGTCTACGCTGACTTGTGCTGAGGCGGAGCCCTTCATCATATTTTTACCATGCGAACCCACTTTTGAAAAGTAGTCAAGCATATATTCGTATCTTTTTTTAGGGATTAAATTAAGATCATCGACTTTGGATTTTGGCTGATAACCCGCATATATCATTTTATAATCAAATTTTTTTAATATTGGTTTTATCTTAAGTAAAAAATAATTATACTCTTCAAGAATATCCAGAGTATTGATAAAAGGACCTATACTGATTTCTAGCTGACTTGCAGGTTCCAAAGTTATATTGGATTTATCTTTTATAAGGCCTATAAGATTTCCGTCTTTGTAAATTTCCTTTTCAAAATAAGGACTGAGGAGTTTTAAAATATCTCTTATCCCATTTTCTTCATAGTAATCAACGCTTTCCATGGTATCTGCTTTTACAATAAAATGTTCAAGCTCCAACCCCAGACTTTTATCTTTTTCTTCTTTTATACCACTTTTAAAATAATCTATAAGTTTATTTAAATTTATGTCATAATAATCCATAATGTCACCTACTCGTCTTCATCATCTTCCAATTTACTGTCAAGTATTTCTTTTGCTTTATCGTAATCTTCTTTGTTTACATATACACTTACAGGCATGGCACTTTTACCTATTATCACTTCTGCCCATGCAATATCGGTATCATATTTAAGCGTCGCCTTTACCCCGCATGAATCCAAAAGCCCTTCGATAATACATCCCTCTGTATCATTCCTGACACCGATCAAAAATACCAAATTATCATCTTTTTTCTTTTTCATAGTTAGTACCTCGGAAATATTATACCACAATTATTTTTTTATCTTAGCAATAATGGAAAATTTAGTAAAAATGATATATTTTATTCTTTAATTTCTCTTAATGTTTTTCTGACCTCGATTATAAATAATATGACAGTTACACTTACAGCTATTATATCTGTCACAGGCTGTGCTAAGAATACACCTAAAACATTATTTGTGATTAGTTTTGGCAATATCAGTATTAGTGGTATCAAAAGTACTAGCTTTCTGAATATAGCAAGGAAAAGAGAAACCTTAGCATTAGAGAGAGCAACAAAAGTTTGCTGACATGATATTTGGATACCTATCAAGAACATAACAGCCATATAAATTTTTATCGACCACTGCGTATATGTTATAAGCGCAACATCCGAAGTGAACAAGCTAATCAAAACTGTAGGTAAAAACATAGTTAAACACCAAAGGATAAGGGAATATAACGTACATATCACGATTTGAAATAAAAATGCTTTCTTGACCCTATCGGCTTTTCCCGCTCCGTAATTAAAGCTTATCACAGGCTGTGCACCCTGAGTAAAACCTTGTATAGGCATAGTATAGAACTGTAATATAATATTTAAAATGGTCATTGACCCGACAGCTATATCTCCGCCGTACTTAAGCAGCGAAGAATTGAAAATAATAGCTATAGCACTTTCAGTTACCTGCATGACAAAAGGCGATAATCCAAGCAGAAGACAAGGAAGATATATTTTTAAATCAATCTTTAAGTATTCTTTTTTTATTTTTATATAACTTTTTTTGCTGTTTAAAAAATATAACACCCAAAGAGCAGATAAAAACTGAGACGCAACAGTAGCAAGGGCAGCTCCCTTTACACCCATACCAAGAACAAATATAAAAATAGGGTCTAAAATCATATTCAAAATTGCCCCTATTAAAATGCTTATCATTCCGGTGATAGCAAAGCCCTGTGCCATAATGAATGTATTAATTCCTATAGCGATTTGAATAAATACTATCCCCAAGGAATAAACCCTTAAATAAGATAATGCATATTCAATGGTAGCCGTGCTTGCACCAAAAAGAAATAATAACCTTTCACCAAACATTAAAATTACTATAGTCAGAATGATACCTGAAATAATCGTACCGATAGTACAGCTCCCGAGAATTTTTTCTGCACTGTCTTTATCTTTTTTACCAAGCATTATCGCAGCTCTGGGAGCACCTCCCATTGACGTAAGAGCCGCAAAAGCGTACACCAATATAAGTATGGGGAAACAAACACCGACTCCGGTAAGTGCAAGAGTACCTACATTTTCTATATGTCCTATAAACATCCTATTGATGATATTGTAAAGCACACTAACGATTTGTGCGATTATTGCCGGGATAGCAAGAGTAAAAATAAGTTTCCCTATATTCCCGCTGCCTAAATCTATTTTATTTTCATTATTTTTTTCCAATATATATACCTCATTATTATTAATAAATTTAAATTGAATCTTTTACTATTTTTAGCAATATGAAAACTTAATATTTACATAATAAAGAAATATATAATTTTTATTTACAATAAAAAAACGCCTAACCGCTAGACGTTTAATTTATTTTAATAAAATTCTTTTTTAACGCTTCTTAAAAACATATCTTTAAGCATTTTATGAGGACTTAATTCACCTTTAAGAACTGCATTGACTCCTTTTATTATAGGCATTTCAACATTATAATCATCACTTAACTTTACAATAGCTTCGGCTGTAGTTACACCTTCGGCAAGATAATCATCACGCAAAGTCCCCCTTACAAAATTTTCACCATATCTTCTGTTATTGGAAAATTCACTGAATAGTGTAGCCTCATAATCTCCCAAATGACAAAGTCCATAGGCGGTTATCTCATCTCCGCCCATTGCTTTTATCAGTCTTGAAACTTCTCTCGCACCCCTTGCCATCAATGCGCCTTTTAAAGATGAATATCCGACGGCATCAAGCATACCCGCAGCAATTCCGATAACATTTTTAGCTGCCGCACCAAGCTCATCACCTATCAAATCTTCACCTATATAAAGTCTTATCAAATCGCTGGAGAATGTTTTTACGACATCATCGGTAACATTTTTATCATCGCTGTCTATAACCATACAGTTAGGGATCCTCTTCACAAAACTTTGAACATGTCCCGGACCTACCCAAACGGCTAAATTCACTTTATTTCCGAGTATTTCCCTAAAAACTTCAGTTAGCCTTTTTCCTGTTGCTACCTCAATACCTTTCATACAAAGGATAAAAGTCTTATCTTTATAATTTGACCTTTTTATATCTTCACAAAGATCTCTTAAATGCTGTGATGAAATTGAAATTATTATATAATCACTTTTTTCTATCGTTCCAATTAAATCATTCGTAAGCTTGGTAGTCTCGCTCAAATATAAATATTTATTTTTTCTTGTATGTTTAAGTTCTTCTAAACTTTTAGAACCGCTTCTTCCCCATATAGTTACGTCGTGACCTATCTTATCGCTGTACCATCCAAGAAAAGTCCCCCAGCGCCCGCATCCTAAAATCGATACTTTCATATTGATACCTCTTTTACTGATTTCTATATTATGATTTTACCCTTTTATATAATAATTCACAACCTTTTAACTTTTATTTTTAATCATATCAACGATTTTTAATACTTCTTTTTAAATGAAATTGCTATCTTTTCTATAGCTTTTTTTTCAATCCTTGAAACGTAAGACCTTGATATATCATACAAATTTGCGATTTCTCTTTGTGTATAACTTCGCTTTCCTTTTAATCCGTACCTAAGATATAGTATTTCTTTTTCTCTGTCTTCAAGCACTTCATCCATTATCTTATAAAGGAATTCGCTTTCTACTTTTAAATTTACTTTGCTGTTAACATCGTCTTCATCGGTAGCTAAAATATCCAGTAGAGATATATTGTTGCCTTCTTCATCAAAACTGATATAATCTTCCAAGAATACATTGGAAGCAGTCTTTGTTTCACTTCTTAGTGCCATTAGTATTTCATTATCTATACATCTCGCCCCATAAGTCGCAAATTTAGTTCCTTTGTTATAATCAAAAGAATTTATTCCTTTGATAAGACCGATGATCCCTATAGAAATGAGATCTTCCTTTGAAATATTCGAAGAAGAATATTTTTTGCTTACATGAGCAACCAACCTAAGATTATGATTTATAAGCATTTCTTTAGCATGCATATCATTTTCTTCTTTGAACTTTATAAAATATTTCGTTTCATCTTCTTTTTTTAGCGGTTTTGGAAAAGATTCGCTGGCTGAGAAATAGCCTAAGAATACTAATACTCTCTGCAATAAATCCAAAATCCCTAGAAAACCTAACATAAAATCACCCCCATAAAATATATGAGGGTGAGTAAAAAATCTTGCTTGTACTTATTTAATTAAACTTTTTAAATTTTTATATATCAAATAACATTTTTATAGCTCCTATTATATTCGATTTATATAATCCAATCCTCCTAAGTTGTATATCGTATACCATAATCTCCAATACTACTACAGCATATGATATATTTTTTATTTCATCATAATCATTTAGTGTTTGTATCCTATGTATATCAGATAAAAAACTGTCAAGAGAAAATTCTTTATGGTATTTACTATAAATACTATCAATCAAAACCGATAATGTATCATTAGAATGCTCTATATGATATTTTATCTTCTTAACAAAACTCATATTTTGTATATTTTTATTATTATATAATTTATCAAATTCTATATCAAAACCTTCAATTATATACGGAAGCTTTTCTATTCTTCGCATATCCCTATCATGTCCGTTCTCGGGTATATGTTTTAAATATAAATCATTATTTGAAATAAGTTCCAATATTTTACCGATATGTCCGTTTATATACCTTATTCTTATGCTGGGATATAATTCTACCTTTTGATTAAAATTATAGTTATGAGTATTGAACTTTGGAAATACCATTTCACCAATCATATCATAATCTTCATCTTTATCATTCTTTTTCATTAAAGCTATCTCTTTTATATTTATATCCCTTCGATAAAATAAAAAGGATAAAAAATCTCTTATAATTTTATCAAGAGCCACAAGAAATCTCGAATTTTGAATCGTATCAAAATATAAATCAAAAGCAGGATAAACTGCAAGTGGATATTTATAGTAAATATCTCTTACTACATGAAAAGAACAGCTTATTTTAATGCCTTTATAATTAAAAACTTCATTCACAGACTTCACTTTTCTAAAATCTAAAAGACTTATATTCCCGTCTTCTTTCTCATCCAGAAATTTTAAATACTCAACAAAATTCAGATAATTCATTTTGGCTATTCTTATTGAAATACCGTCATATCCGGTTTGTTTATTCTTAAGTGTAATATAATAATCGATTTTGATTTTTATTATATTATTATTTTCATTTGAAATAATCACTCTTGGTTTAAAAATTATAGTATCCCTGCTACCTTTGACTTCACCTATTATAAACAAACTGACCAAACAATTATTTCCGACGTTACAATAAGTATTAAAATAAAAGTCAGGTTTCCCATTATGAGCCAAAGTCAATTTTAAAATTGAATCCTCATAAACAAAATTATAATCTTGTTCGTTATATTTTGCATTCCCCTTAATCATAGTTACACATTCACCATTCATTTCTGACATTTTTCTCATTATATAACCATAATCATAAGTCGTCAATGATATATTCAAAGAAACATAAACATTTTCATGCTACTTTAGGCGATTTAGCAGTAGATTCTCTTGTATTTATAATTTATCTTTGATAATATTCCAATCATTAATCAACATTTCAATCGAATACCTTGCATTTGCAGGACTTGTAGACGGAAGCTTTATAATATTCATATTCAAATCTTTATTATACTTTTTAAACAAATTATAAGCAGTCCCTCCATTTAAAAATATGGTTTTAATATTCGTCTCTTTTAAAATCTCTGATAAATCATTTACAACTACATTCTTAATTGAACTGTCACTTGAGCCTTCAATGTCACACGAAGCAACTACATCCCACACTGCTATATTATTATTTATTAACATTTTTCTTTTATCTTCTATTGTTCCGGGAAGCTTTGTATCTGTAATACTGCTTATTACTTTCCAAAATCTGTTTTGCGGATGCCCATAAAAAAATTGAGCTTCTCTTGACTTAACAGAGGGAAATGATCCAAGGATAAGAATTTTTGAATTTTTATCGTAAACAGGTTTAATATTATGATATTCCATACAAAACTCCTATATATTCATTCCCATAAACATACCAATAAAATAAGGTATAAGCCATATAAGCCATACAACTATACTGAATTTATGAAAATTTTTCTGCATTTCTTCATTGTTTTTCCTAAGGACAATGATAGCCCATATTGCATGGAATAACATAAGAAGTATTGCTATCAGACCGGTTATGCCATGAATACCGAAGCTGCTGCTGTTTGCTTTTGCAATAAAAGACATAATAGTCGTTCCCGTAGTATCACATACAAGTCCCAAAAGAAAAAAAACAACATGAACCGGTTTTAATATCTTTGCTTTCCTCTCAGAAAAAACTCCTATAGTATAAAATACTAATGCTAGTGTTATTGTAATAATTGCTAATATAAGTTTAAATTCCATGACATTCTCCTTGTAAATAATAATTTATTAAAAATAAATACTTAATCAAAATATACTCTTTCTCTGTCGGGATGTTCACCTGACCAACCGATTTGAGGAAGGCACATCAATTCATATTCGTCTTCTTTAGAAATTTCAAAATCAAAAACATCCATATTTTCTTTCATTCTTTCTATTGACGAAGACTTTGGAAGAGGCTGAACACCCAACTGTAAAATAAATCTTATACAAATTTGAGCTACGGATTTATTATATTTCTTTGAAAGCTCAATAAGTCTTTCTTCTTTTAATACCCTTGCCCTCCCTATGGGCGACCAGGCTTGAGGTAAGATATCGTTATCTTTTAGAAAATCAATGGCAGCCTTTTGAATATATCCCGGATGTATCTCAAGCTGATCTACCATAGGTTTGATTTCACAGTTATCTAAAATATTGCTCAAGTGATGAGGAAGAAAATTGCTGACACCAATGGATCTTACCCTTCCGTCTTTATAAAGAGTTTCTAAAGCTCTCCACGTTTCCAAATCAATCTTTTCCCAATTATTATTTTTTAAATCATTCTTCGGCCAATGAATTAGATACATATCAAGATAATCCGTTCCCAAATTTTTAAGCGATCTTTCAAATGATTTAATGGTATTATCATATCCCATTTCAGTCTTCCAAACTTTTGATGATAAAAATAAATCTTCTCTTTTAACATTCGACTTAGATATTGCCTCTTTAATCAAATCTTCATTATTATAAAAAGAAGCAGTATCGAAATGTCTGTATCCGGAATTAATAGCATTAATTAAAGTAGGGACATAATCACCGTTTCCCGCCTTGTATGTTCCGAAACCTATTTTATCTATGTATATACCGTTATTTAATTTATACTTTTCCATATTTTACTCCAATATTTTTTATTAATTATACTCTTTTATTTTTAAAATGCCTAATACTTAATAACATTTTTTACAAGGAGTATATCCCGTAGATTTAGCTTTCTTTATATCGACTTTATTGGGTTTTCTCATATGACTGCAGTACTTGTTTGAGTGATATTTGCTTCCTGTACGAGAAATATAGACATAAGTTATTTTATTAGAATTCTTTTTTAATTTTTGTTTTTTCTTTTTAAAGGCTTGTGCTCTTTTATCAATCACTCTAACTGTTATAACATTGCTTTTAACACCGCTTTCGCTATCTGTTATATATAGATCTGACTTTCCCTCCTTAAAAGATTTTACTATTATTTTTCCGTCTTCCTTATTTATTTTTATTATACTTTTATCGGCAGAAATATATTCTAAATTATTTATGTTTGCATCATCCGGGAAAACTTCAATATCTATAGCTTGAATAGAATTAATATCCATATTATAACTTTTACATGAGATATTAATTTTCTCAGGTCTAACAGGATTTGAAGGAACAAAAATAAAAGATAAAAATGAAATAAAGAAAATAATAAATCCAATTATAAGAACTTTTTTCTTCTCATTCTTATCGCTGTCAATTTTTTTATTATAGATGAATAAAACTAATAATAATGGTACCCACAAATATCTAAATAAAATTACGGATAAAATCATTAATAGTAAACTTCCTATTAAATATAAAAAACCTTTTTGCTTTATCTCTTCCATATCAATATCCTTAATTTTTATTTGATTTATTATGACATATAAAAAAAATCCATGTCAAGTTATAATAAATAAAACACTATATATCAAACAAAAACCATTGTACTAAATAAAAAACTCCTTAAATAAGGAGCTTTTTACTTGTCATCTTTAATAAATAAAGTATTCATATCACAATCGAAAGCATTCAATAATCTGTCAATCATATCAAATGATATTTTAGTAGTTTCATTCTTTACCAATTTATTCACAGTGTCATAATTACTGTTAATTGTTTTAACAAGCCAATATTTACTCCTATCGTTCTTTTCCAGCAGATACTTTAAATTTAAATAAACCATACTAATCACTTTCCTTTGTTTTATATTTATATTAACTATTCTATACAAAACTCATTTAAAATATAAGTACTTTATAGATGGTATAGTTATAAATGATATAGTTATTGTTGACTTATTTTTTTATCTTTGATATACTAAACTTGCAACAAATCAATCTTTTCAAACATAATTTGCTATAAGTGAGTCGCTAAAAGGAACTTCCGAAACCGGAGGTTCTTTTTAGATTATAACAAATTTATACAAAAAACAAACTATTTGCATAATTATTCTTTTTAATAATTATATATTCTATATTTATTGAAAATTCTAAACTTTTCTGATAGTATTATCTAAATGAAAATATAAGGAGATAAGTATATGAAAAAAACACTTACTTATAAGATATTAGAAAATCATCTTGTCAGCGGTGAAATGACACCGGGAGAAGGGATTGCCATTAAAATCGATAATACACTGACTCAGGATTCAACGGGAACTATGGCTTATTTACAATATGAAGCCATAAGTGAAGATAAAGTAAAAACAAAGAGATCTGTTGCATATATCGATCACAATATGCTTCAAACCGGTCCTGAAAACATGGATGACCATATTTACATACAAACAGTTACGGATAAAATAGGAGTTATATACTCTCGTCCGGGAAACGGGATTTGTCATAGACTAAACTTGGAGAGATTTTCCATGCCAGGAGAAACGTTACTCGGTTCGGATTCTCATACCCCTACATGCGGAGGCGTCGGTATGATTGCTATAGGAGCAGGCGGACTTGACATTGCGGCTGCAATGGCAGGAAGTGAATATTACCTTACTATGCCTAAAGTCGTAGGTGTAAAACTAACAGGTAAACTGGGTAACGGCGTAAGCGCAAAAGACGTTATTTTGGAAGTACTCAGACGACTTTCCGTAAAAGGCGGAGTAGGCAAAGTAATTGAGTATTACGGAGAAGGGGTTAAATCATTAACTGTTTCACAAAGAGGTTCCATCACAAACATGGGTGCCGAACTGGGCGCAACAACATCTATATTCCCTTCTGACAGCGAAACTTTAAAATTTTTTAAAGCACAAGGAAGAGAAGATGACTTTAAGGAACTAAGAGCAGACGAAGGATGTATATATGATGAAGATCTTGAAATCAACCTAAGCGAGTTAAAACCTCTTGCAGCATGTCCTCATTCTCCCGATAATGTAAAAGATGTAAAAGAACTTGAAGGAACAAAGATCACTCAAGTATCGATAGGAAGCTGTACGAATTCTTCATATGAAGATTTGATGACAGCAGCTAAAATATTAAAAGGAAAGACTATCGCAGACAATGTATCTCTCACTATAGCACCGGGTTCAAGACAAGTTCTTGACATGCTCTCAAGGGACGGAGGTCTTTCCGATTTAATAAATGCCGGAGCCAGGATACTGGAATGCGGATGCGGTCCGTGTATAGGTATGGGTCAAAGTCCAAACTCAGGCGGAGTATCGCTTAGAACATTCAACAGAAACTTCAAGGGAAGAAGCGGAACTGTTGATGCAAATGTATATTTGGTATCTCCAGAAGTAGCTGCATATTCTGCAATAAAAGGCGAAATAGCCGATCCTTACGGAAAAATTGATTTTGTCGTTGAAGAACCAAATGAATATATAATCAATGACAATATGTTCATTATGCCTAAACCTGATAAAAACAAAGTAAGCGTAAAAGGACCGAACATTAAGCCTTTCCCTAAAGCAAGTGTGATATATAATAATTTTGATTTAAAAGTCGTAACAAAACTTGAAGACAATATAACAACAGATGATATCATGCCTTCAAACGCAAAACTGCTTCCTTTCAGATCTAACATAGAATACTTAAGTGAATTTTGTTTAAGACCTGTAGACGAAAATTTCTCTAAAAAAGCAAAAGCAGAAGAAAAAGGTTCAATAATAGTTGCAGGCGATAACTACGGACAAGGTTCAAGCAGAGAACATGCGGCACTTGCACCTTTATATCTCGGAGTAAAAGTCGTTATAACAAAATCTTTTGCGAGGATTCATAAAAATAATCTGATCAATAACGGTATTGTTCCATTAACATTTACTGATGAAGCAGATTATGATAATATAGATATTGACGATATATTAAGTGCAAAAGATATGCTCAAACAACTTGACGGAGACGAGATAATCGTGAAAAACGAAACAAAGAATAAAGAATATAAATTAAAATTAGAAGTTTCCGACAGAGAAAGAATGTTACTTAAAAACGGCGGATTAATAAATTATCTCAAAAACAAATAAATTTTTTGTAAATTTAAAAGCTTTCTTTATAATGAAAGCTTTTTTTATTTAATCAAACATTAATACTATAAAAGATATATAACTTTTAGCTATATCAAGATATAAAGAAATAGAATTAACGAATAATGAAAATATATGATATACTAAAAAAAATCAAATTCAAATAAAAAGTTTTTTGTTTGTTGATTTATAGATATTTAAACGTCTACGGAATAAATAATCAGTTAAAAAAATTATAAACTTATGCTATAATATTATTTAACGTTTAAAAATTAATAAGAAAATGAGGAATGATGCTGTTATGGATTTAAATAATGAGAATTATCCGATTATAAAAATTGAAAACTTATATAAAACTTTTTATTCCAAAGACGGAGAAGTAAACGCTCTTAAGGATATAAATCTTGAAATAAATAAGGGAGAGATTTATGGGATAATAGGTATGAGCGGTGCAGGTAAAAGTACTCTTGTCAGATGTATAAACTATCTGGAAAAACCTACAAAGGGAAGAGTCCTTATTTCAAATAAAGATCTATCAAAACTAAACGACAAAGAGCTTAGAGATGTAAGGCATTCAATAGGAATGATATTCCAGCAGTTTAACCTTCTTATGCAGGAAACCGTGATCAAGAATGTAATGTTCCCTCTTGAAATAATAGGCACTAAAAAAGAAGAAGCACAGAAAAGGGCATTGGAACTATTAAATATAGTAGGACTTACGGAAAAGGAAAATGCATATCCCGCACAGTTAAGCGGAGGGCAGAAACAAAGAGTGGCAATAGCGAGAGCACTCGCATCAAATCCAAGCGTACTGCTTTGTGATGAAGCTACATCGGCTCTTGACCCTAATACCACATCTTCGATACTGGAACTTCTTAAAGATATAAATCAAAAACTTGGGATAACTATAGTGATAATCACTCATGAAATGAGTGTTGTTGAAGAAATATGTACTCACGTTGCGGTAATCGAAAATTCAAGGATTACAGAAACAGGAACGGTTGAAGATATATTTACTCATCCTAAGAGTAACTGGGCTAGAAACACAATAAATCCTGACAGTAAAAACATGAGCCCCGATATAAAGACAAATTCTCTTAGAATAGTATTCGACGGAAGCACGACCCATGAACCAATAATATCAAATATGATATTGGATCTAGGTGTAAAAGTTTCTATCCTTTACGCTAATGTCAAAGATATTGAGGGAAAAGCATTGGGACAGTTAGTAATAGAAATCCCAAAGGATAAAGAAGACAGAGAAAAGGTAATGAATTATTTAAATGAAAAAAATCTTGTAGTAGAAAGGGTGGAGGAATAATATGTTAACTGGTTCAGAATGGCAAATGGTTGGTGTAGGAATACTCCAAACTTTATATATGACTATAGTATCTACGGTTATTGCTTACATAATAGGGTTACCTATGGGGGTATTACTGGTAACAAGTGCTAAGGACGGGATAAAAGAAAATAAAATACTATTTAAGGTGCTTGATATACTAACAAATGTTTTAAGAAGCGTTCCGTTCCTTATATTACTTGTTTTGGTCATTCCACTTACAAGATTAATAGTAGGCACAACAATAGGTTCAACTGCTACTATCGTCCCGCTGGTAATAGGCGCAGCTCCTTTTATAGCAAGAATGGTTGAATCATCACTTAAGGAGGTCGATAGAGGGGTCATTGAAGCCTCGCTTTCTATGGGCGCATCTCCTTATCAAATAGTAAGTAAAGTTATGATTACGGAATCAATGCCGTCACTCATGGTTGGGTTTGCGATTTCAATAACAACAATTTTGGGGTATTCAGCCCTCGCCGGATTTGTCGGAGGCGGAGGTCTCGGTGATATAGCAATAAGATACGGATATTACAGATATCAATCAAATATAATGATTGTCACGGTAATATTACTGGTTTTAATCGTTCAAATTCTTCAGGCAATAGGAACAAAAATTGCGGCGAAGATTGATAAAAGAATATAATAAAAAATACATATGAGGAGAAAAAAATTATGAAAAAAGTATTAGCAGTATTATTAAGCGGAATTTTAGCCGTAGGTTTACTTTCAGGCTGCGGAAGCAGCAGTTCTGATGACAAAGTTATTAAAGTTGGTGCAACGGCAGTACCGCATGCGGAAATTTTAAATGCAGTAAAAGAAGATTTACAAAAAGATGGTTATACATTGGAAGTTACGGAATTTACAGATTATGTACAGCCTAACAAAGTTGTTGATGACGGCACTTTAGATGCAAACTTCTTCCAACATAAACCATACATGGATTCATTCAATGAAGAACAGGGAACAAAGCTTGTATCTGTAGGAACAGTTCACTATGAACCTCTTGGGATTTACGCAGGTAAATCAAAAGACATAAAAAACATTCCTGATAAAGCAACTATAGCAGTTCCTAATGATACTACAAATGAAGCAAGAGCCCTACTCCTTCTTGAAAAAAATGGTATTATTACACTTAAAAAAGGTGCGGGTCTAAATGCTACAGCAAAGGATATTGAAAAAAATCCTAAGAATGTAAAAATTCAAGAACTTGAAGCAGCACAAATTCCAAAGAGTTTACAAGACGTAGATTTTGCAGTCATCAACGGTAACTATGCTATGGAAGCAGGATTAAGCGTTAAGAAAGACGCTCTTGCAATCGAAACTGCTGATAGTGAAGCAGCTAAAACATATGCAAATATCATCTGTGTAAAAGAAGGAAATGAAAATACAGATAAGACAAAAGAATTATTAAAAGTACTTCAATCAGACAACGTAAAGAAATTTATCGACGGTAAATACGAAGGAAGCGTAGTTTCAATATTTGAATAAAATAAAAATAAAAAAAGGCAGTTTTAAACTGTCTTTTTTATTTCTTGATTATTAAACCAAGGATGACGATAGCCGTTATTTCAAAAATTTTGAATAAAAATTTTTGAAATAATTAAACTATGTATCCCCCACAGCTTTAACGGAGATTTTTGATACTTTTTATATCTAAAAAGTTCGGAGTTTTATTCATCAAAAATACTAACTATTTCCCCATCTAAAATTCTATTGGTGTTTTTTACTGCACAGAAATTACCACACATTGAGCACGTATCTTCTTTTTCAGGTTTTGCTTCTTCTCTGTATCTTCTTGCTTTCTCGGGATCGATACAAAGTTCAAACATCTTTTTCCAGTCAAGCTCTTTCCTTGCCAAACTCATTTTATTATCCCAGTTACATGCTCCATCTATACCCTTTGCAATATCCGCAGCATGTGCGGCAATTTTAGTCGCTATAATACCTTCTTTTACATCATCTAAGTTAGGAAGCCTTAAATGCTCTGCAGGAGTAACATAACAAAGGAAAGACGCACCGTGAGTTGCAGCAATTGCTCCTCCGATAGCTGAAGTTATATGATCATATCCCGGAGCAATATCCGTAACTATTGGACCGAGCACATAAAAAGGAGCACCGTAGCATAGCGTTTTTTGAATTTCCATATTAGCTGCAATTTGGTTTATAGGCATATGTCCGGGACCTTCAATCATTACCTGCACGTCTTTTTCCCATGCTCTTTTTGTAAGCTCTCCCAAAGTGATCAATTCTTCGATTTGGGAAGCATCCGTACCATCAGCAATAGAACCCGGACGACAAGCGTCACCTAAACTCATTGTTATATCATATTTATTACAAATATCAAGTATTTCATCATAATATTCATAAAAAGGATTTTCTTCTCCAGTCATCTCCATCCATGCAAAAATAATAGAACCTCCTCGTGAAACTATATTTGTAAGTCTTTTATTTTTCTTGAATTTTTTTACAGTTTCTTTATTAATCCCGCAGTGAATAGTCATAAAGTCAACGCCGTCTTCAGCATGCATTTTTACAATATCCAGCCATTCTTTTGCTGTTATCTTCATAAGCGCTTTATGATAATACACTACCGCATCATAAATCGGAACGGTACCTATCATGGCGGGACATTCACTTGTAAGACGTTTCCTAAATTTTCTCGTATCTCCATAAGAAGATAAATCCATTATTGACTCTGCACCCATTTTTACTGCATTATTAACTTTTTCTATTTCCATATCCATATCTTTAAAGTCTCTGGACACACCAAGGTTCACATTTATTTTTGTTTTTAACATCGAACCGAGACCGTTAGGCTCAATATTTTTATGAAGCTTATTACAAGGAATGATTATCTTTCCTTCGGACATAAGTTTCATTAGTTTACTTATTTCCATATTTTCCTTATTAGCAACTATTTCCATTTCTTTTGTAACAATACCTTTTCTGGCAGCATTCATCTGTGTCGTATAATTCATATCAGTTCTCCTTAATTTTTTCAAATAAAAAAGCTTATCCTCTGGATAAGCTTTAGAACTAACATATTATTTCGCTTACATATCATGGCATTATCCATACGAGGTTATAGGGTCAAAATTCGTTCGTATTTTTTCTCAGCCTACGCGTAAGCTCCCCTGCTTTTTTAATTGTATTAAAATATTAGCATTTAATTTATTTTTTGTCAAATAGAAAATTCTTTTCAAGTTTAGTATAAAGTCTAAATTTATCATTTCCCGGGAAATCGTGTAATAAAATATAATAAACTAATTACTTTATTAAAATACAAATTCAAATAATATTCCCGTCAAACAAATATTACAAGCCATATATTAAAATATATGTAATAAATACTTACTATTACAATATAATATTAATTATATAATAAAGAAATGATACATTAAAATCCCTATAATAATCCCGAAAATTAAACTTATAAAACATAGAGAAATAGTTTTGTTCTTAATTTTTCTTTTATCTAACTTAGCTTTTTTAATATAAATATCTTTATCTGTAAAATAATTTTTACCTAAATCAGTCAATTCAATATTTATTGGATAATCTTCCATATTGTCTATTTTTATAAGTCCGTTATCTTCCAAAGATTTTAGAGTATAAATTATATCTTTGTTATTGTCTATCTTTTCTTTAAAATATCCAAATGTAGTTTTATTAGCATCATTTTGAATATTAATTATTTCTTCTAATAAAGTTTCTTCATTATTATTTAACTCTTTCATTGATCAATGCCCTCTTTAAATTATATTTCATTATAACATTATGCTTAATAAAACGCAAAAAAAGACACCCTATAATAAGATGTCTTAATTAATATTAAATTATCTCCATTTATATAATCTATTGCCTTTTTGAACAATCTTAGTGCAGCCTTTTATTTTCTTGGCATTTTTCTTACCTTTTTTTGCATATAACTTATTATTCATAATTGTAGTCTTACCATATTTATTTCCTTTATAAGAATAAATAAGTAAAGCTTGACGACCACCTTTTATTGTATTATTTTTAATTACGTTTGTATATTTCCTTGTTATGTTATTTTTACCGAAGCTAGCAATGTTTAAACCAATGGAATATACAGAGTTCGTTCTCTTACCTTTTGATGTAATAGTATTATTCTCTACCTTCATTCCGGCAGTATTATGAAGAGCAACTGCCTCTGAAGTCGTACCAATTATTCTATTATTTGATAAAGTGATTTTCCTATGATATTTTTTTATATATTTATTTCTTTGAGTTGTTGTTTTATTCGCACAAATACCTCTTGATCCTCTTATTGTAGAATTTTTAACAATTATATTATAACAAGTCTGTCCCTTTACATACTTAGAGCCTCTTTTTGCAACGCTCGGTGCAGTGGCTTTTGTGGCTAAATCAATTTGCAAAGCCTCTTCAAGAGAATTTTTCTTTTGTTTTCCATAAGCCAAAAGAGTACATTTATCAACTGTTACATTTTTACACGCAATAAGTTCAATTGCATGACTTCTATAATTAGTATCTATTTTACATCCTATAAGTTTAATGTTTGAAGCATGTGCAAACCTAAAAGTGGATGTACTTCTCTTTGCTTTTTTGTTATCTTTAATTTTCCATGTTCCGCCTTTAATAGTTACATTTTTTGTTGATGCATATCCGGTCTTATCTACTTTATTATTTACAATCAATTTATTGGGATTGGTCATATATACTGTAGTCCCCTCCGCAATAATAGTGGTATTATCTCCTATTTCAAGAGCACAATCTATATTCAACGTTCCTTTAGGTAATATAATTGTTTTCTTGGAATTATTTTTAACAAGAGAAGCAAGAGATTTACCATTATAATTTGCAGTTTTTTGCCTAATAAAATTTATATTCCCGTCTTCATCATATCTACCGATTGTTAAATTATAAAAATGAACGGTATCTCCGGTAGAATGACAAAATACACTTGAAGGCATAACTAAAAAAAATGTTAAAACAAATAAAAACATAAGCAAAATTTTATGTATTTTTTTCATTTTAATTTCCCCTTTATATTTTTAATTTATTATATCATATAAATGATATTTTGTATTAAATTATTAAATATTTTACTATTTAACCCCTAAAATCTCCAGTGCTATACCACAAAAGATACTTATAAAATAAAGAATGGAAACTATTTTTATGTTTTCCAATTTATCCTTATTAACTTTAAATAAAACAAGGAGCCCTACCCCGGCACTAGATAACAGTCCTGACATCATTGCACCAAAACATATCGCTCCTTTTAAATACAAGTCTGTTATCACTACAGAAGCAGCACAGTTTGGTATAAGTCCAACCAGTCCTGCAAAAAGTGAGCCAATAATTGGAGTATTGAATATGAAATTAGATAAGTTATCCTCTCCTATAAAAGCAATGATTATATTTAATACAAATGAAATTATAAATATAAACACAAAAATATTTAATGTATGTTTTATAGCCGACATAATAAAACTTTCGCTTTCACTGCAGTCATCATGCATATGATTATCGGTTTCTCCCATATGCATTTTTCCATTTAAGGAACGCTTTCTAAAAATCAAATCCAAAACGATACCAAAGATTATACCAATAAACATCTTTAATAAGAGGACTTTAAGTATCATTGATATTGGTGCATTATTGGAGATCATTATGGGAAGCATTTCGTCGGAAGTAGATAAAAATATGGAAATCAAAGTCCCCAGCGTAACAATTCTTCCTGCATAAAAATTCGCAGCAGCAGTAGAAAATCCGCACTGAGGCACTATTCCAAAAATTCCTCCGAGTATAGGTCCCAGTATTCCCGCGTGTTCGATTATATGTACAAGCTTATCGCTTGTTTTATGTTCGATATATTCAAGAACTATATATGTTATAAGTAAAAATGGAAATATTTTTATGCTGTCCATAAAAGCATCAACAAAAGAATCCCAAAACATAACAAACCTCCATAATTATTACTATATTATACATTATTCAAAGATTTTTTAAAGATATAACACGAAGTAATTATAAAATAATCCTTTTATCTAAAAATAAAGTATTTTGCTATCAAATAAAAATTATTTATTTTCACTATTTTTTACACCTGTCTTGTCAGATGTTAACTTTAGTGGTATAATTGATTGCAAATTCTTTAAGGAGATGGATATGAACGATTTAGCAAATAAAATAGAAATACTAAAAAAAGAAAAGGACGCAGTAATACTTGCTCATTATTATGTGGAAGATGAAGTCCAGGAAGTTGCTGATTATGTGGGAGACTCTTTCTACTTAGCGAGGATCGCTACAAAGGTAAAAGAAAAAACTATAGTATTCTGCGGAGTTTCTTTTATGGGAGAAAGCGCAAAAATACTTAACCCCGAAAAAACAGTTTTGATACCCGATGAAACAGCAGACTGCCCTATGGCACATATGGCTACTATAGAAAAGATAGAACAAATAAAGAATGAAACTGAAGATGTAGCTGTAGTTTGTTATGTAAATTCAAGTGCGGCTCTTAAATCACACAGTGATGTATGTGTGACTTCTTCAAACGCCCTAAAAATAGTTAAAAATTTACCAAATAAAAATATTTTCTTTATACCAGATGAAAATTTGGGAAGATATGTAGCAAAAAAAGTTCCTGAAAAGAATTTTATATTTAACGACGGATACTGTCCTATACATAAGGAAATGACAAAAGATAATTTAATTAAAACAAAAGAAACTTATCCAAATGCAGAGGTTCTCATACATCCGGAATGTACTGAAGATGTACTCGAGATTGCTGATTACATAGGAAGCACTGCGGGGATAATAGACTATGCAACAAAAAGCGATAAAGATGAATTCATAATCGTAACCGAGCTTGGCGTTCTATATGAACTTAAAAACAAAAATCCTAACAAGAAATTTTATAATTTAGGCTGCGGACAATGCTGTCCCGACATGAAAAAGATAACACTTGAAAAAGTTTTAAACACTCTGACAAACAACGAATCAAAAGTAGAGCTTGATGAAGAACTTAGAAAAAAGGCATATAAACCACTTAAAAAAATGCTTGAGTTAGGAAAATAAATTAAGGATAAAAAAATGGAACTGAAAACTGATATTATAATCGTCGGAACAGGTGCCGCGGGATTATTTTCTGCATTAAATCTGCCATTAGACAAAAATATAATAATTATAACAAAAGATAAGGCTGAAAACAGCGACTCATTTTTAGCTCAAGGCGGAATATGTGTTCTTAAAAATAAAGACGATTATAAAAATTATTTTGATGACACCCTAAAAGCCGGACATTATGAGAATGACAAAAAGTCTGTAGAAATAATGATAAACTCTTCAAAAGAGATAATCGAAGATTTGGAAAAATATGATGTCAAATTCAAAAAGGATAACGGAAAATATGTATACACAAGAGAAGGAGCTCATTCTTCTCCAAGGATACTCTTTCATAAAGATATAACAGGTAAAGAAATCACTTCTAAACTTTTAAATGAAGCAAAAAAAAGGAATAATATAAAAATCATCGAGCAATTTACCATGGTCGATATAATAAATAAAAATAATAAATGCTATGGAATAATCGGTAGAGATAAAAAAGGCTCTATAATTCCAATTAAAGCCGATTACACGATATTTGCATGCGGTGGTATAGGAGGACTTTTCGACAACTCGACGAATTTCCCTCATATAACGGCAGACGGAGTAGCCATTGCAATAAATAACAACATAGAACTAAAGAATATCGACTACATACAAATCCATCCCACTACCTTATATTCAAAGAAGACCGGCAGAAGATTTTTGATTTCCGAATCGGTAAGAGGAGAAGGGGCGGTTTTATTAAATAAGGATATGAAAAGATTTGCAGATGAACTGCTCCCAAGAGATATACTGACAAAAAAAATATTGGAACAGATGAAAAAAGATAACATGCCTTATGTGTGGCTTTCCATGAAACCAATAGCTAATAAAGATATTAAAAGTCATTTTCCCAATATCTATGAACACTGCTTGAAAGAGGGATATGATGTAACAAAAGAGTGTATCCCTGTAGTACCTTCCCAGCATTATTTTATGGGCGGGATAAAAGTGGATTACAATTCCAAGACTTCGATGGAAAATTTATATGCCGTCGGGGAAACCAGCTGCAACGGCGTTCACGGTAAAAACAGACTTGCAAGCAATTCATTACTAGAAAGTTTGGTATTCGCCAAAAGAGCGGCAAAGGATATAACAAGAGAAAATAAAAAATCGGAAGATATAAAATTAAACATCGATTTAAGTAATTATAATGATTATAACAAATTACAAGAGTCATATAGAAAAATCGTACTTGGCGAAATCGAAAGGAATAAGAAAGAGTATGAACAATCAAATCACAATGAAGCTTAATATGGATAAACTGATATTACAGGCAATTGAAGAAGATATAACCAGTGAAGATATAACCACAAATGCAGTAATGAGAGAAAGTAAAACGGGAGAGGTTGACTTAATATGTAAAGAAGACGGGATAATAGCAGGTTTGGAAGTATTTAAAAGGACCTTTGAACTTCTTGATGAAAATACAAAAGTAGAATTTTATGTAAAAGACGGAGATAAAGTAAAGAACAAAGATTTAATGGGAAAAGTGACAGGAGATATAAAGGTACTTTTATCGGGAGAAAGGACCGCACTTAATTACCTCCAAAGAATGAGCGGTATAGCAACATACACAAGTAAGGTAGCAAGCCTATTAGAGGGTAGCAAGACAAAACTTCTCGACACAAGAAAAACAACACCTAACATGAGGATATTTGAAAAATACGCAGTTAAAGTTGGAGGAGGATATAATCACAGATATAATCTTTCTGACGGGATTTTACTTAAAGATAACCATATAGGTGCTGCGGGCGGAGTAAAAAAAGCTATTGAAATGGCTAAGGAATATGCTCCTTTTGTTAGAAAAGTAGAAGTGGAAGTGGAAAACTTGAATATGTTGAAGGAAGCATTAGATGCAGGTGCAGATATAATCATGCTCGATAATATGACCAAAGAAGATATGATCGAAGCCGTTAAATTATGTAAAGGCAAAGCAGTGACGGAATGCTCGGGAAATGTAACTAAAGAAAATATAAAACAGCTTACAGACATAGGAGTAGACTATATCTCAAGCGGGGCACTTACTCATTCCGCAAAAATTTTGGATATATCACTTAAAAATCTTCATGCAGTATAAAGGGAAAAATATATGAATGCAGAAAGCAGAAGAAAAGAAATATTAAATTTAATAAGATATAACTTAGAACCTATCTCGGGAACCACTTTAGCAAAAAAAATGGGTGTAAGCAGACAGGTAATAGTTCAGGATATCGCACTGCTAAGAGCACAGAACAATGACATAATCTCAACAAACAAAGGATATGTACTCACATCGGATAACAAATGCAGCAGGGTTTTCAAAGTATATCACAGAGATGATGAAATCATTGATGAACTTAATACAATAGTAGATCTGGGTGCCAAAGTCATAGACGTGTTTGTAAAACATAAAGTTTATGGACGGCTCAGCGCTAATCTATCTGTTGCATCAAGGAGAGACGTAATGAATTTTATGTATAATATAAACAAAGGAAAATCAAAACCTCTTAAAAATACTACATCCAATTATCATTATCATACAGTAGAAGCCGACAATGAAGAGATTTTAGATTTGGTCGAAAAAGCTTTAAAAGAAAAAAATTATTTAGTTGAAAAATAAAAAGAACTTATCATTAAGTTCTTTTTTATATATCTACAGTTTTGTATATAGTATTTAGTCTATTTATATTTTTTATATAAACTTTGGTAAAGTATTTAATATTCTCGTCATTAAATAAAAAATTTTCTTTTATAAAATCATCTGATATAGGTAACTTATTTATATCAAAGTGAGTAAAATAATCAGCCAGTCTAAATAAATTTTCCATATCATCATATTCTATACTTTTAGTTTGAATTATCCATAATATCTGTTCCAGTTCCGATAGCATTCTCCAGTGAATAGTAAGTATACTCATATAATTTTCATTCTTCTCTTTATCTTCTATACTTTTTATATAATCCTCCGAACTATTATAAATCATGTGAAAATAATTTAGATAATCCTGAAATATACTATTATCTATATGTGCAAGCAAACTTTTATAAATAAGCTCCCAGCCCATAAGTTGTATATCCTTCAATGTATTAAAATTAAGTTTAAATTGATATTCTTTTTTACTTGGAAATAAAAGACTATTTATTATCATAACTAAGAAAATTGCAAAAAATAAATACAATAATCTCATACCTATTGCAGTTGTATTATTCATACTCAAAGAAGCCATGGGAAGCGCATAAACTGTTGAAAAAATAGGCTGATACCAAGTTCCGGGAGTCATAGAATACATAATTGAAAGCATGATAAATGATAACATAAAAACTCCTATCACACCGGGAATAATAGGATATATAAAATAGACGATGATACAGCCGATCACTGTTCCGATCGGTCTTGTAAACATTCTTTTATTTGATTCTTCATAACTTGGCTGAAGGAGAAGCAATGCATTCAAAGGTATCCAATATAGATGGCTTATATCAAACACTTTACATATACTTAATGTTAAGGTCATAACAAATATGAGCCTTACAGCATATCTTACTTCAAAAGATTTATAGCTAATTTTTTTATTTAACTTTTTTAAATATATACTGACATTAGAAGTCAATGGATATTTTATTTTGTCTCTATTTTCAATAGTAACGTTCTTTAAAATCAAAATAATCATATAAAGAAAACTGTTATAAAAGGTCTTTATTCTTTCATCTTTAAATTTACCTGTTTCAATCAGATTTTTAGCCTCTGAGATTAAAACTGAATTATCACCTTCTCCTATCTTAATTTTTACATTACTTAAAAATATCGATAAAGAGTCCATACATAACATACATTCAAATTTATCTATATAATTTCCGCTATTTAAATCAGAGCAAAGATATGTGCTTCTTTGAAATAAAATAGCTATCATATAATCTATTTTAACTTTATTTGTAGTCTTTCCTACCCTACTTTTCTTAAAGTAAGCACTTTGCTGATAAGAAGTTGAGTAACTAAAAAGTTCATCACCGACTTTTTTATATTCACTGCTGTTAATCGAAAGAAGTTTACTGGATAATACAGAGAAACCTTCCTGTAAATTCTTTATTTGAGAATATTCTTTTTTATTAAAAAAAGAACATAACAACAAGAAAATTATTAGAAATATATCACATATTATCATAACAAAAAATTCATAAGAAAAATTTGCAATACCTAAAGGTTTAAGCTGTGCAAAAACAAAAGTCATCGCATATCCAAAGGCACCTTTTGGATTAAATTGAGATGACTGTAAAACAACTAAAATAAAAAGCACAAATATATTTAAAAATATACAAAGAAATATATTATATGAAGCAATTATACCAAGAAAACATAGTAAAGCTTCTAAAACGAATAACTTAAATAATTCATATATTGATAAGTTTTTATTGTTTTTAACTTTAAAAACCGTTGTAAATGCGGACACCATTATAGCGTATCCGGCTCCGAAAAACGAAACAATTAATATAAAAAGAATTATAAAGAAAAAAATTGTCGGAAGCTGGGCTACGTAATTTCGAGGGAAATTTTTGATATCTTTTATAAAACCACCCAATATTATCACCCTTTTACAGATTTTTATATAATTATATAGCTACGAAACATCAAAATCAATAATTGCTTTAAAAATAACTGTAATAAAAAAGAAACAATGATTTGTTTCTTTTTTATTATTTTATATTAAATCTATATAAAATTACTATTTTCTATTTAAGCCATTCTTTTAATGTATTTATCAAATTATTGAATTCTATAGGTTTTGTTATATATCCATTCATACCGACAGATTCAGCACGTTCTTTTGAAGTAGTAAAAGCATCGGCAGTCATGGCTATTATAGGCACAGTTAAAGCGTCAGACCTATTAAGTTCCCTAATAGATTTGGCTTCTTCGTATCCGTTCATATTAGGCATTTGGATATCTGTAATGATCATATCATAATAGTTTTCCGGAGAATTTTTAAACTTTTCAATGGCTTGTGTGCCGTCCCAAGCTTCTTCTATATTTAAATCTGCCATACTCAAAAGTTCCTTTGCTATTTCCATATTGAGTTCATTATCTTCAACCAGTAAAACCCTAAATTGATTAAATGACTCCTTATCTATGGCGTTTTTATTTAAATGTAAACCTTTATTACTATTTTCCTTTGCTGATTTTAGCCTTAAACAAACAGTAAAAGAGCTACCCTTTCCTTCTTCACTTATAACATCTATAGTTCCATCCATTAAATCTACAAGGCGTTTAACAATAGAAAGCCCAAGTCCGGATCCTTCTATCTTACTTACAGTAGAACGTTCAGCCCTTTCAAAGGGATCAAATAATCTATCTAAAAATTCAGGAGCAATTCCGATACCATTATCTTTTACTGAAATCCTATATATATTATAATCTTCCTGATTACAAGTTTGTTCCTCCGCCTCAATATGAACAAATCCGTCTGAAGGGGTAAATTTTAGAGCATTATTGATTAAATTTAAAAGTATTTGATTAACTCGAAGCATATCACCCTCAACATAGGAATGACGAATGTTTTTTGTATCCAATCTAAAATCAATATTTTTCTCAAGAGCCAAGCTCTTAAACATCTCATATGTTTCTTTTAATAAAGAACTTAAATCAAAACAATCTAAATGTAACTCCAATTTACCGCTTTCTATTTGACTCATATCAAGAACGCCTTGAATCAACTCCATTAAACGTTCACTTGATAAAGATATTTTATTCAAACAATCCGAAACCTTTTTCTTGTCATCTAAATTAGACAGTGCAATAGTAACCATTCCTACTATAGCATTCATAGGAGTACGAATATCATGACTCATACTCGTTAAAAACTCACTTTTTGCACGATTTGCCCGTTCAGCCGTAATAAGAGCATCTTCCAAAACTTTCTTCTTTTCTTGTTCTTCACTCTCATCTGTTAAGACCATACAAGCCCATTTACTACCGTCTTCTTCTATCTTATATATACGTAAGCGGAAAGGATGAGTTTCATTAGTTTTAGGATTAAAAATTTCTCGTTCAATATTATATGTACCTTTTTCTTCATCAATTTCCATATTATCAATTAGCATTCTGAGAATCGAAGAAGATAAATTTACGTCATTTAACCAATCATCAGCATTTATACCAAGTACATGTGATAGATTACTGCTGACATATTCAAGTTTTTTCTTATCTAAATTGTAAGCTAAAAATACTTCATCAACATTTTCGGTCATCATATTAAACATTTTTTCCCTTGCAAAAATATCTCTGTTTTTGCTAAGTGAAAATAAAATAATCAATGATAAATATATTGCCAATTTAATGGCAAGAGAATAGAAAGTATTATTGAAACTGCCAAAGAAATCAGTACGCATCACTATTTTCCAAGGAGTGCCTTCTATTGGCATATAATCTACATACTCAAGTCTTCCGTTATTAAAACCCCAATAGTCCCCGGATTTACCGTCATTTAAATTTTTATCTAAATCATCTAGAGAAACACTCACCCATTTACTTTTACCATATGCTTCTTTTAAAGTATTTCCAACAATATCACTTTCAGGATTTGAACTTATTGTATTTTTGCTGTCTATAAGAGTGAAATAATAATTATCCTGCAGAGAATTACTCTTAATAATGTTATCAATAAAATCAAACTTTATTGATACAGTAATTGCTCCTGCAATTTTTTTACCGTTATAATAAGGTATCCAAATAGTGTAAATTTGAGTTTTCCCGTCTGCACCAGCTAAGTATGTATCCGTAAGGATAGATTTGCCGGTAGACATCATTTCTTTAAAAGCGGGACGACTGCTCAAATCACCTAAACCTTCGTCATTAAGCATAGCTGTTGATGTAATCTGTTTACGTTCCAATGTGCTCCCTAAAATACCTTTTTCATTTGTGATGCCAAGCATAAATAAATCATATGCATCGGCATATGGTATAAGGAGCTGTGCTCTTTGTCTTAAGGAAAGAGAGCTATCCTTGGTTGTCGAAGCAGCTGCAATCGCATCACCAAGATTCCAAACTGATTTTATATATTCACTTATCCTGCTTTCTGTACGTTTAATGGTATCTAAAGAACTTTCTTTCATTGTAGAAATAGAAAACCCAACGGTAGTAGATATATCAAATATGATCAAAATAATGCAAATTACTCGAAACCATCTCATCAATGAACCTAAATTGAACTTTTTTAAATCAAGTTTTTGTTTCAACACTTCTTAAATATCCCCCTTATTTAATCAATAAACAAAATGTTATTTAGGTTTTATAATACATTTGAATTTAATTATTTTATTTTTAACTAGTAATATTTAAATCAAAATAAAATTTTAGTTATAAAAAAAACGCATTTTACATGTTAACATTCAAAAATGTAACCATTATATTCTGTGTTCAATTATATCATAGTTATATAAAAAAGTATATATCTCGATATATTTATTGATATAACAACTTCAAAACATCTATAAATAAAAAAGAACTTAAGTTATAAGTTCTTTTTATCATATTTTATCTTTCATAAATTCAGACATAATACATACTCCCGCAGCACCGCTTTTTAATACATCATTAATATTATGCTTGTTTATTCCCCCTATTCCGTAAACAGGAATATTGATATTATTTGCTACATCCTTTATAAAATCAAGTCCTCTGCCTTTAAGTCCTTTTTTACAGTCCGTTTCAAAGACATGTCCCGCAGTTATATATGTCGCACCAAGATTTTCTGCTTCTATTGCTTCTTTGATACTATGTGTCGATATTCCTATAACATCAAAATATTTAAGCTTTGACTTTTCTTCTTTTGCTATATGTAAAGGTAAATGTATATTTTTTACTTCAAGATCAATAGCAGTATCTATGAAATTATGTAATATCAAATCTATATTCTCTCTTTTACATATCTTTATGACTTCTTTTGCCAGCTTATTATATTCATCTACGCTTAAATCCTTTTCCCTTAACACTATATATTTAGGGTGTTTTTTTGCTATAGTTTCTATTCTTTGAAGGAATGGGATGTCACATAAGTGCCTATTCGTTATACATATTATATTACTGTATATACACATAATCGTTCATCACCGGTTGTAAGCCCTTATCTTTTATTGCACCCAAAACTTCCTCAAGGCTTCTGTCATCGCATATTTCAAACTGGTCGTCACCTTTTTCATCAATATCTTCCGTATGACTTCCAATCCCGGTACTAACTCCTGCTGATATTTTTGTAGCACACATTCCGATAACATTATCCCTGAAACCTTCTCTTTCTCTCGTAGAAATCGTAAGTCCCGCAAAAGGCATAAATAGTCGATATGCACACATAACTTGTAGGAGCTGAGGTTCGTGTACATCTTTTGGATTTATTTTATCATTATTTATAATAGGTCTAAGTCTCGGACATGAAAAAGAAATTTCGGCATGAGGATATTTCCTTTGAAGTAAATAAGCATGAAGACCTGTTGCAAGAGCATCTTTTCTAAAATCGTCAAGACCTAAAAGTGCAGCAAAAGCTACGCCTCTCATTCCTCCTATCAAGGCTCTCTCCTGCGCATTAAATCTATATGGGAATATTCTTTTATGACCCATTAAATGAAGTGTTTCATACTTATCGGAATTATATGTTTCCTGAAAAACCGTGACAAAATCCGCTCCATGTTCATGCAAATATCTATATTCATCTGAGTTCATAGGATATACCTCTACTCCGACGTTTTTAAAGTACTTTTTTGCTATTTCACAGGACTTTCCTATATATTCCACATCAGACATTTTCCTGCTTTCCCCTGTAAGTATTAGTATTTCTTCTATCCCTGTCTTAGCAATAGCTTTCATTTCTTTTTTAATATCTTCAAATGTAAGTTTAGCTCTTTTTATCTTATTATAACAATTAAATCCGCAGTATATGCAGTAATTTTCACAATAATTAGATATATATAAAGGAGTAAACAAATAAATGGAATTACCGAAATGTTTTCTTGTTTCTTTTGTAGCAAGTCTCGCCATATCTTCAAGATAAGGTATAGCAGCAGGAGAAAGTAATGCCTTAAAATCTTCAACACTCTTTTCTTCACTGTTTAAAGCTCTTATAACATCTTCTTTTGTAAAAGTATCAAAATCAGTAATATTTATTTCATTAATGACCTTATTCATAATATCCGAAGATATTTCTTCCATTCCCTCCATATATTCCATATGGTTTACTTTTCTCATTTCTTCAACACTTTTCATTATTTACCTCCTAATCTCTTAAAAATCCGGTCAAAGGAGAAGATGAAACCGCACCGTCTTCTATAACCCTGCCAAGACCTGCAAGATAAGCTTTTCTTCCTGCATCAATAGCATTTTTAAAAGCACCTGCCATTAAAGGGATATCCTTTGCTGTTGCTACAGCCGTATTTACCATAACCGCGTCTGCTCCCATTTCCATCACTTCACAAGCTTCGCTTGGTTTTCCAAGCCCTGCATCTACGATTACAGGTACATCAATTTCATTAATAAGAACTCTTATAAATTCCTTAGTTGACAGTCCTTTATTTGAGCCTATAGGAGAAGCAAGAGGCATTACGCAAGCTGCTCCCGCATTTATCATATCTCTTGCTGCATTTAAATCGGGATACATGTACGGCATTACCGTAAATCCATCTTTTGCAAGCTCTTCAGTCGCTTTTATCGTTTCATAATTATCCGGAAGAAGATATTTTGACTCATGGATTACTTCGATCTTTATAAAATCTCCGCAGCCCAGTTCTCTGGATAACTTAGCTATACGAACAGCTTCCTTTGCATTCCTTGCTCCGGAAGTATTAGGAAGCAAGGTAACTCCCTTAGGAATAAAATCAAGTATGTTCTCACCTTTTACCGTGTTTGCTCTTCTGAGAGCCAGAGTTATTATTTCGGCTCCTGCATATTTAATAGCTGCGTCAATCAAATTCAAATCATATTTGCCCGAACCCAGTATAAACCTAGAATTAAATTTCTTACCGCCGATTAATAATTTATCATTTTCTTTATTCATATATTATATCTCCTTTTATATTGATTTCTATAATCACGGGGCACTACGCCTGCTTACGCAGAATCCGCGCCCCTTACCGTTCAGACCTCATCGTTACCGAGAATAAGCCTTATGACCATATTTGCCTGATGACCCGCACAAATGCTTACCCTCGGGGACAACAGCCCCATACCTCTATTAATGTCACTCTTTTCATCACCGCATACATAAAGATTTTTCATCCTTTTTATCGTTTTTATACTATTGGAACTTCCATACCCAGCCATACCGCTTCCGGATATTATTTTTTTATCTTTACATGTTCCAAGAATAGTATTTATAAGCATCGCTTTATTTTCTGCTTTATCAAAGGCCTCACAGACTATATCGACATCTTTAAAAACATCAGCTGCATTATTTTCATTTATTTTAATAGTTTCATAAGTTATATTTAAATAAGGATTTATACTTTTTAATATTTTAGCCGTTGCCTCAGTTTTATACCTCCCAAGGTCACTTATATAATAATTCTGTCTGTTCAAATTACTCAGATCGACTTTATCAAAATCTACTATATGTAAGTTTCCTATACCGCTTCTGGCAAGCATTGAAGCAATGTTAGAACCGAGCCCCCCAAGTCCTGCGACACCTACCTTAGCCTTCTTAAGTTTATTGTGAACATCCTCACTAAATCGTATATCAATAATTTGATTGATTTCTTCTCTGGTTGGTATATCCATCTCAGCCTCCTCCGACAAAACTTACTATTTCCAGCTTATCATTATCTTTTATTATCACTTTTTCATAATCATTTTTACTTACTATTTCTTCGTTCAGTTCGACTGCAACTCTTGAAATATCATATTTAAGACTTATAAGTAATTCCTTTAAAGTAATATCCTTTAAATCAAGTCCTTTTCCGTTTACTTTAATCATAACTCCTCCTTAATTTAATAATTATTTATAAAATAAAAATACCACAAGAAGAAACTACACCCGCGGTGGTGTACCCCTTCTTGTGGTAATCACAATCTAAAAATTATTATAATAATTTGATTATTATTTGTCAATTAAAATTAGATTAGAATTATTGACTTTAACATACTTCTACATTAAAATATGTAGCATAATACATATTAGGAGGATATTATGTCATCGGTTGATAATCTCGAATTTTATTTTAAAAGAATAAACGACGCTATGATATCCTATGCAAACAATGAATTAAAAGAATTGGACCTTACATACTCCCAAATGGAAGTAATATGTTTTTTAATGGAAAATAAGTATAAAAAAGTATATCAAAAAGATATTGAAAAACACCTTCATTTAACTCATCCTACCGTAATAGGATTACTTAAAAGGTTAAAAAGCAAAGGACTTATTATTATCACTACAAGCAGTGAGGACAAAAGAAAAAGAAATATAAAACTTACAGACAAGATTTTGGATATAGAAGAAAAAATAAACTTTAAAAGACAAGAAATGGAGGAACATGTCAAAAGATTTTTAAATAATGATGAGATTATAGAGTTAGAAAGATTACTTAAAGTTATATGTGAAAATGTCATATATAATTTATGATTGATAATTAGTAGTGGATATAAATAAAAGGAGAATGAAATGAACAAAATGGATAACGGAACGAAGAGAACACTTAGTATATACGCAGTACTACTGCTTATAGTAATACTCTTAAATACGATAGTGATCCCTATGATGACTTCCCAGCAGGTAAAAGAAGTGGATTACAGCACTTTTCTTACCATGACAGAACAAAAAAAGATTGATCAAGTAGAAATAACTTCAAACAAAATAGTTTTTTCTGATAAATCTAACCCTAAAAAATATTATAAGACAGGATTAGTAAACGACACGGGACTTGTAAACAGATTACAGGAAAGCGGAGCTAAATTCGGAAGCGAAATAGTAGAAAAGAATTCTATCTTCTCAAGTATTTTCTGGTTCTTATTACCGATCATTCTTGTAACAGTATTTTTCAGCTTTATAAGTAAAAAAATGGCAGGAAGAATGGGTGCAGGCGGCATGAATACGATGCAGTTTGGAAAAAGCAATGCAAAAGTATATGTCAAATCAACAGACGGAGTAAAATTCAAAGATGTTGCAGGCGAAGATGAAGCAAAAGAAGCACTAACGGAAATCGTAGACTTTTTACATAACCCGGGAAGATATCAGCAAATCGGAGCAAAGATACCTAAAGGAGCACTTCTTGTAGGACCTCCGGGAACAGGTAAAACACTTCTTGCAAAAGCAGTTGCAGGGGAAGCAAATGTACCGTTTTTCTCTATTTCAGGTTCAGAATTCGTCGAAATGTTCGTAGGTATGGGAGCTGCAAAAGTAAGAGATTTATTCAAACAAGCAAATGAAAAAGCTCCTTGTATAGTATTTATAGACGAAATCGATACAATAGGTAAAAAAAGAGGAAATGCTAATATAGGCGGCAACGATGAAAGAGAGCAGACCTTAAATCAGCTTCTTACGGAGATGGACGGATTTGATACTTCCAAAGGTGTCATCATACTTGCAGCTTCAAACAGACCGGATTCACTGGACCCGGCACTTCTAAGACCGGGAAGATTTGACAGAAGGATACCTGTTGAACTTCCTGATTTAAAAGGAAGAGAAGAAATATTAAAAGTTCATGCTAAGGAAATAAAACTTGCAAATGATGTAGATTTTTCCATCATAGCAAGAACAGCCGCCGGAGCAAGCGGTGCGGAACTCGCAAATATGATAAATGAAGCAGCTTTACACGCTGTAAGAAACGGTAGAAGCGAAGTAACTCAGGCAGATTTGGAAGAAAGTATAGAAACGGTCATTGCAGGATATCAAAAGAAAAATAAAGTCCTTTCAGATAAAGAGAAGCTCATAGTGTCATATCACGAAGTAGGTCATGCCCTTGTTGCGGCTAAACAAACCGACTCGGCACCGGTTACAAAAATAACAATAATCCCGAGAACTTCTGGAGCTTTAGGCTATACTCTTCAGGTGGATGAAGGCGAACACAACCTTATGAGCAAAGATGAAATAGAAAATAAAATCGCTACATTCACAGGCGGAAGAGTCGCTGAGGAACTTATATTCAAATCCATTACAACAGGAGCAGCAAATGATATAGAACAGGCGACTAAACTTGCCAGAGCAATGATAACCAGATTTGGTATGAGCGAAGAGTTCGGCATGGTTGCATTGGAGACTGAAAACAATGCATACTTGGGAGGAGACACAGCCCTTGCATGCTCAAATGAAACAGCAACGATAATCGATAAAAAAGTCGTTTCCCTCGTAAACGAACAATATGAAAAAGCTAAACAAATACTAACCGAAAATATGGCTAAACTTCATGAAATCGCCAAATTCTTATATGAAAAAGAAACAATAACCGGCGAAGAATTTATGAAGATATTAAACTCATAGATAAATATTAATATTGTCTTTATTTTATAAAGGCAATATTTTTATATAAGGAGAAAATATGATAAAAGAAATTTTAAAGCTTGGAAATCCAAAACTATACAATGTATTCAAAGAGATTAAGAAAGAAGAAATATCACTGCTGAAAAAAATCGAACTTGATTTACATGACACGTTAATGAACTATAGAAAAATACATAATGCGGGAAGGGCAATAGCAGCACCTCAAATAGGGATAGAAAAAAGAATATTATATATGAATACAGATACACCTACTTTAATTGTGAACCCTACGCTGACATTTCCGGATAGTGAGAAAATACAAGTAATGGACGACTGTATGTCATTCCCCAATTTGATAGTAAAGGTAGAAAGATATAAAAACTGTATCCTCAATTATAAAGACAGAAATTTCAATGACTGTAAAATGATTTTAAAATATGATTTATCGGAGCTTATCCAACATGAATACGATCATTTAGACGGGATACTTGCCACAATGAGGGCTATAGATAACAAATCCTTTTATTTAAAGTAAGTATATTTTGAAAAAATAGGAAAAAATGTTATAATAAAGCCTCAAAAAACATAAGGAAAATTATATTATGAACGATTTAAAAGAATATTTATTTGAAAATATATTACCAAATGTAGAAAAACCTTCAAGATATATAGGGGATGAATTCAACAGCGTAAAGCCAAAGAAAAACCCTAAGGTAAGATTTGCCTTCTGTTTTCCGGATATATATGAAATCGGAATGTCTCACCTCGGTATGAAGATACTTTATGAAGTACTAAACAGAGAGGAAGATGTAATGTGCGAAAGAGTATTCGCACCGAAAATGGATATGGCAGAAGAGATGAGAAAACACGATTTCCCTCTTTTTTCTTTGGAAAGCTTTTCTAAAGTATCGGATTTCGATTTTGTCGGATTTACCATACAATTTGAAATGTGTCTTACAACGATACTTTTAATGCTCGATTTAGCAAATATCCCATTTCTTTCAAAGGACAGAAAAGAAGAAGACCCGCTCGTGGTATGCGGAGGACCATGTACTTGTAACCCCGAACCATTTGCGGATTTCTTTGATTTAATAATGCTGGGAGAAGGTGAAGAAGTACTTCCGCATTTAATGGATCTATATAAAAAATCTTCTTCCAAAAATGACTTTTTAATAAAAGCAAGTGAAGTAGTGGGAGTGTATATCCCAAATCTTGAAGAAATTAAACAGGAACATATTGAAAAGTCAATCATACCTAGTATGAATAATGTCTACTCTTTGAAAAAGCCTATAGTACCTTATACCCCTCCTGTACATGACAGGATATCACTTGAAGTTATGAGAGGATGTTTCAGAGGGTGCAGGTTCTGCCAGGCGGGAATGATCTATCGTCCGGTAAGACAAAAATCACTTACTACTTTAATAGAACAAGCAAATGAACTTATAGGGAATACAGGATACGAAGAAATATCTTTAACAAGTCTAAGTACTACAGACCACTTTCATTGTATGGAATTAGTAAAATATCTTGTTGACAACTATAAAGATAAGAAGATAAATGTTTCCCTTCCTTCACTTAGAATGGACGAGTTCTCCTTGGAACTATCGGAAGAAGTAGGTTCGATGAAGAAAAATTCCCTTACATTTGCCCCGGAAGCGGGAAGCCAAAGAATGAGAAATGTAATAAATAAAAACTTAACCGAAGAGGATATTCTGGGAACTATAAAAAGAGTATTTGAATCAGGATATTCAAAGATAAAATTATATTTCATGATTGGTCTTCCATATGAAACAGACGAGGACATAAAAGGAATAGCCGATTTGGCACAAAAAATAATAGATATATATTACAGTTTAGAGAAGAAAAATAGACCTAAACCATTTAAACTGACAGTAAGTACATCTTGTTTCGTACCAAAACCTTTTACCGCATTTCAGTGGTTCCCTCAAAATTCAATGGAAGAATTCCATAGAAAACAGCAGTATTTAAAATCATTAATGCCAAAAATGGTAACTTATAATTATCACGACAGCAAATTATCAATGCTGGAAGCGGTACTTGCAAAAGGCGAAAGGTTTTTATCCAAAGCAATCATAAAAGCATACGAAAACGGCTGTGTATTCGACTCATGGTTTGACCACTTTAATTATGAAGGCTGGATAGATGCATTAAAGTCAATAGGTATCGAACCGCAGGAATACGCTTCCAGAGAATTAAATTATGAAGACGAGCTTCCATGGGATAAATTTGATTATCATATTGATAAAGAATTTTTGATAAAAGAGAACGAAAAAGCAAAAAAAGAAACTACTACTCCGCCTTGTCACAAGAAATGTTCAGCATGCGGAATAAGTAAAGCTTATGGGAGGTGTAAATTTGAAGTATAGACTTAAATATGTAAAAAAGGATAATTTAATATTTATATCTCACCTTGATATATTAAAAGTACTGCAAAGAGCTTTCAGAAGAGCGGGGCTCAACCTTGAACATTCACAAGGGTTCAATCCTCACCCTAAAGTTCATTTTGCACCGCCCCTTCCCCTATTTACATCTTCAATGGGAGAATATGTGGATGTGGAAACTAAAGAGGATTTTAGTGAAGATGAAATACAAACAAGATTAAATAAATCACTTCCAGACAATCTACAAATAATAAAAACCGAAAAACTGGAAGATAATGCAAGAAGCCTGGGAAAATCTTTAGACAGTGCAATATATAATATAATATTTACATTTGACGATACCAATAATATATCAGCAGAAGAAATAAATGATTTTATTTGGAAAAGTAATGAACTAAATATTACAAAGAAAAACAAAAAAGGCAGGACAGTAACAAAAAATATAAAACCGAGCATATTTGATTTTCATTGTGTTATAACCGACAATAATCTTATTATAACGACAAGGTTGTCCCTAAGGACAGATGAAATATTATCTGCCACAAATGTTATTAATCTTTTGAAAGAAAACTTTACGAGATTAAATAATGCAAATAAAGTAAAGTTAGAAAAAAAAGATACATTACTGTTTTCAAACTAAAATATGTATGATATAATATTTTAAATATGTAATGAAAAATAATTAGAATTTAACAAATTTATTGGAGGTATATTATGATTTCAGCAGGCGATTTTAGAAATGGTGTAACATTCGAAATGGATAACGATGTTTATACGATCGTACAATTTCAACATGTAAAACCGGGAAAAGGAAGCGCTTTTGTAAGAGCAAAAATTAAAAATATTAAAACAGGTTCAACGGTAGAAAGAACTTTCTCACCAAACGAAAAGTTTTCTAAAGCAGATATTTCAACAAAAGAAATGCAGTATCTATACAATGACGGCGAACTTTACTACTTCATGGACGGTGAAACTTATGACCAAATCCCGCTTAATTATGACCAAGTGGCAGACGCGATCGTTTACTTAAAGGAAAATGATAATGCAACGATCAGATTTCATTCCGGAGAAGCTTTCAGCGTAGCACCTCCATTATTTGTTGAATTAGAAATAACAGAAACAGAACCAGGATTCAAAGGCGATACAGCACAGGGAGCTACAAAACCTGCAACCGTAGAAACAGGAGCACAAGTTAACGTACCTCTATTCGTTGAAGAAGGTGATGTAATAAGAATCGATACAAGAACCGGAGAATACATGGAAAGAGTAAAGTAACAAGTAATTTAAGACCGCATAAGCGGTCTTTTTTATTTATAAAACTATTTTATTTATGTATAAACAGTATAATTTTAGGAATGATTATTAATTTTAATTAAAAAAGGTTACATTTACCAATTAAGTGTGATATAATATGTTAAATGATATAACCATATAGGAGGTAAATAATTATGGGTAAATTAGACGGAACAAAAACACTTGAGAACTTAAAAACTGCTTTTGGCGGAGAAAGTGAAGCTAGAAATAAATATACATACTACGCTAGTAAAGCTAAAAAAGAAGGGTATAACCAAATTGCTGAGTTCTTTGAAGAAACAGCCAACAACGAAAAAGAACACGCTAAACTTTGGTTCAAATTAATTCACGGTATAGGAACTACAGAAGAAAACCTTGTAGACGCTGCAGCAGGTGAAAACTATGAATGGACAGAAATGTATGCAACATTTGCTAAAGAAGCAAGAGAAGAAGGTTTAGACGATATCGCAGAAGCTTTTGAAGGAGTTCTTAAGATCGAAAAAACTCACGAAGAAAGATATAATGCTTTACTTAAAAATGTAAAAGAAAACAAAGTATTTGCTAAAGACGAAGAAGTTATTTGGGAATGCGGTAACTGCGGACACTTAGTAGTTTCTAAAGATGCACCTAAAGTTTGTCCTGTTTGCAAACATCCACAAGCTTATTTCTTCATTAAAAAACAAAATTATTAATTAATAAGTTCGTAAAAAAGAATAGCTGAGGCTATTCTTTTTATTTTCATTTACAAAAAAAGAGTGCATTCACACTCTTTTTTAATTATATTTATTTTCTTTTTAAAGTGATTATTGCTTCTTTGTCGTTTAACTTAACATTGCTTCCATCATTATCGGCGTAAATGATATCATCGCATAAAGTTTCTTTTTTAAGATAAGCTTCAAATTCTTCGATAGAACTCTTGATTACATCATCGCAGTCTATAGTTATATCAATCCTGTCAGTGACTTCATAATCATTATTCTTTCTCATTTGCTGAACTTTAGAAATCACTTCTCTTACATAACCTTCTTTAATTAAGTCTTCATCTAAGTTTGTGTCCAAAATTACAAACAAATCTTCTTCTTTTTGAACGTTGAAACCTTCTTTTGCGTCTGTCCTTACTTCGACCCATTCCTGTTTCAATGTGAGAGGTCCCTCAGGAGTATCTAAAGTCACTTCTCCGTTCTTTTCAAGCTCGTCTATGGTTTTCTTTGCGTCACAAATATTTAAAGCCGCTACGGCTCTCTTAACGTCTTTACCGAGTATCTTACCTGCAACTTTAAAGTCAAGCTTTAATATAAAATTCATATATTCTTCCAAGTTATCAGGGAAAGTAACTATTTTAACATTAAGTTCTTCTTTTATCAAATCTATTAAGTTACCTATGATATTCTTATCTGCTCCGTAAACCAAAATATCTTTAACAGGCTGTCTGACTTTTATATTGGCTTCTTCCCTTGCACTTCTTCCAAGAGATACCAAAGTCCTTACCAAGTCCATTTTAAACTCTGTTTTTTCATCGATCAAATCTTCATTTGCTTCAGGATATCTTTCAATATGAACAGACTCTTTACCCGTCAATTTTCTGAAAATTTCTTCGGAAATAAACGGAGCAAAAGGAGCTATCAGTTTGCATAAACCTACCAAAACTTCATAAGTAGTGTTGTAAACAGCTTTTTTATCGTTATCGAGTTCACTAGCCCAAAATCTTCTTCTGCACCTTCTTATATACCAGTTAGATAAATCTTCGTTTACAAAATCCTGTATCTTCTTAACGGCTTTTGTATGTTCATTGATTTCCATATCCGCAGTTACTGCTTTTACAAGATTATTGTATTTAGATAAAATCCAAAGGTCGATTTCGTCTCTGTCTTTATATTCAACAAAGAACTCTTTTGGATCTACATCATCTGTATTTGCATACATTACAAAGAAAGTATAAACATTCTTTAAAGTATTAAAGAACTTAGATATTACTTCTTTTAAGCCTTCTTCGTCAAATTTGGTTGGGGTCCATGCAGGAGATACATATAATAAATACCACCTTAACGCGTCCGCACCGTATTTATCAAATAATTCAAATGGGTCAACTGTATTACCTTTTGATTTACTCATTTTCTGCCCGTTAGCATCCAAAATCAAGTCATTTACAAGTACACTCTTATATGGAGCCTTCTTCATAATAAATGTTGAAATCGCAAGAAGAGAATAGAACCAGCCTCTTGTTTGGTCGATACCTTCACAAATGAAATTCGCCGGAAACTGCTCTTCGAATTCTTCTTTATTTTCAAAAGGATAATGCTGCTGAGCAAAAGGCATGGAACCCGAGTCAAACCAGCAGTCTATTACATCTTTTACCCTTGTCATAGATTTTCCGCACTTCGGACACTTGATATGGATTTCATCCACATAAGGTCTGTGAAGTTCAATAGTTTCATCTATATCTTCTATGGCGTCCATAGCAAGTTGTTTTCTCGAACCTACACTGTGAAGATGACCGCATTCGCATCTCCAAATATTAAGAGGAGTACCCCAGTATCTGCTTCTTGATATAGCCCAGTCTTTTACATTTTCTATCCAGTTTCCAAATCTCTTTTCACCTACAAAATCAGGATACCATTTTACGGTATCGTTAGCGGCTACGAGGTCTTCTCTAAGCTTTGTCATTTCTATATACCAGCTAGGTTTTCCGTAATATAAAAGAGGTGTTTTACATCTCCAGCAATGAGGATAATTATGTTCTATTTTTTGTTTCTTGAATAACATATTATGCTCTTTAAGATATTTTATTATATCTAAATCCGCATCGATAACAAAAGTACCTTTCCATGGAGTTTCAAGGAATGCCCCGTCTTCCCCTACAGGATTTAACACTGGAAGACCATACTTTCTTGAAACATTATAGTCGTCTTCCCCAAACGCAGGTGCGATATGAACGATACCCGTACCATCTTCCGTTGATACAAAATCTCCTAAAATCACATAATGTGCCTTTTTACCCTGTGGTACTTTAACAAAGTCTAAAAGCTGTTCGTACTCTATACCCTCTAAATCCTTACCCTTCATTTCTTCGATTATTTCATAATCGTCACCTATAACAGTATCTACCAAAGCTTTAGCCAAAATAAAAGTTTCACCCTTTGATTTAACTTTTATATAGTCAATATCTTCGCCTACACAAAGAGCAACGTTTGAAGGAAGTGTCCAAGGGGTGGTTGTCCAAACCAAGAAATACTCATCTTTACCTTTTATCTTGAATGCTACATAAACGGAATTGGTCTTGATATTTTGATATCCCTGTGCAACTTCGTGAGAAGCAAGTCCCGTTCCGCATCTAGGACAGTAAGGTAATATTTTATGACCCTCATAAATCAAACCTGCATCAAAGAACTCTTTTAAAATCCACCATACAGATTCTATATAATTATTGTCAAGAGTAATATATGGATCATCAAGATCTATAAAGTAACCCATTCTCTTTGTCATATCTCTCCATAGAGCTTCATATGTGAAAACACTTTCTCTGCATTTTTTATTGAACTCGGCAATACCATATTTTTCAATATCACCCTTTCCGTTCATATTTAAAGTCTTTTCAACTTCAATCTCAACCGGAAGCCCATGTGTATCCCAACCGGCTTTTCTCTTAACTCTGTATCCCTGCATATTTTTAAACTTACATACGCTGTCTTTAAGAGTCCTTGCGATAACATGATGAATACCGGGTTTACCGTTTGCTGTAGGAGGTCCTTCATAAAATACAAAGTTTTCGCATCCTTCTCTTGTTTCAATAGATCTTTTTAGTATATCTATATCTTCCCAGTATTTAGATACTTCTTTCTCCATATCTTTGACACTATTTTTATTTAAATCTTCAAATATCATATCTTACTCCATTCCTTTTTTATCCTAAAAAGCACAAAAAGCTTATAATAATACGCTTTTCCTTAACTTATAATTTTATATATTTATTCACTGAGTGTCAAGAAAAAATAGCTAAAAACTAACCTAAAATTATCTTAGGTATATCTACCGGCAAATCGGCTATATGAGTAGGATCACTTTCTTTTATTTCTGTTAAATCCCCATACCCGTAAAGCACTCCTATAGTATCAAGGTCATTATCTTTCCCGCCTAATATATCCGGACGTTTATCGCCTATCATGATCGCATCTAATTTATCTTTAACATTCATAGTTTTTAAACACGTTTTAATAAAATCACTCTTCGTTCCCTTTGTTTGATATAAATTATTCGCTTCTATAGTCTCAAAGTAATTATGTATACCAACATGTTCCATTTCAATCAAAGCCGTTTCTTCCGGCTGACTTGTTGCAACAGACATTTTAATACCGCGATCTTTTAATTCTTCCAAAGTCTCTATCATATTATCAAAGGTATGACATTCATAAACACCTTTTTCAAAGAAATATTTATTTCCCACATCTACGGCTTCTCTGGCTCTTTCTTCGCTTAGCCCAAAATCATTAACAAGCCTTCTCGTAAGAGGAGGACCGATCAAAGCTTTTATATTTTCATCAGTATCAAATATTCCGGCATGATTTAAAGATTTTTTAAACATTTTAACTGTGCCTTCAGACGTATCTATCAGCGTACCGTCCAAATCAAAAACTACATACTTATACATATCAAATCTCCTAAAAGTAATTACCTTTAAATTATATAATAAAAATACTTAAAAATAAAGGTATTATTAAATACGATTAAATATTGATTATCATAAGTATTTATATATTTAAATCAAGAAAACTGTTCTACTTATTTTTAGTAATATTGATAACTTTAATCTTTTTTTCTTTTAGCATATGAGACAGTAGATGAAGTTTGATTTAATAAATAATGAAAGTAAACACATTAATAATATATTAATGTAAAGAATTAATAAATCCAATTATGACACAAAAAAGACCGCTTAGGCGGTCTTTTTACTTAAAATTATCTTTTACTTTATCCCAAAAGCCTTTGCTTTGCTCGTTGTTTTTATCGCTTGAAATATCCGAAAATTCCCTTAATTTTGCTTTTTGCTTTTCATTCAAGTTTTTTGGAACTTCAACTTTGATTTCAACGTATTCATTTCCTTTACCAAAGCCGTTAGGATTTTGAACTCCCTTGCCTTTAAGCTTGAATACCTGACCTGACTGTGTTCCTTCAGGAATTTTAAGCTTAACTTTACCGTCTACAGTAGGAACCATTATACTGTCGCCTAAAGCAGCTTGAACGAATGTAATTGGGATCTTACAGTATATGTCATTTTCTTCTCTTGTAAATATAGCATGGGGTTTAACAGAAATATAGATATAAACATCTCCGTTAGGTCCGCCGTTCTTTCCTGCTTCGCCTTCTCCTCTGAGAGGAAGTACACTTCCGGTATCTACTCCTGCAGGGATCCTTATAGAAAGAGTTCTTTGTTTCTTAACATTACCAGTTCCCCCGCAAGTCTTACAAGGATTGACTATTTTCTTACCTGTACCGTTACATTCATCACAAGTTTTTACTGTCTGAACTGTTCCAAATAAACTTTGCTGAGTTACTCTTACCTGACCTGTACCATGACACTTATCGCAGGTTTTGATATCAGAGTCGTTTACTGCACCCTTTCCTGAACAGGTATCGCAAGTTTCGGTCCTTCTTATTTTGATTTCTTTTTTACATCCGAAAACAGCATCTTCGAAAGAAAGTGTCAAATTGACCCTTAAATCTCTGCCCTTTTGTCGAACGTTTTGTCTTGAGGCACCGCCCCCGCTAAAACCTCCTCCGAACATAGAGCCGAATATATCACCAAACATATCTTCAAAGCCGCCGAACCCGGCACCCCCAAAGCCTGCACCGCCCATATTCGGGTCGAACGCATCATGTCCGAATTGATCATATTTGGATTTTTTATCAGGATCGGATAAAACTTCGTATGCCTCGTTTATTTCTTTAAATTTCTCTTCCGCTTCTTTATCATCAGGGTTTCTGTCCGGATGATATTTCATAGCAAGTTTTCTATATGCTTTTTTTATCTCGTCTTCGCCGGCACTTTTATCTACTCCTAAAACCTCGTAATAATCTCTTTTTGACATTATTATTTACTCCCTTATATATTATGAAAAATCACCCTGCGGTTTGGGCAGGGTGAAGTTAGACATTTTATTTGTCGTCGTCATCTACTACTTCGTAATCTGCATCTACTACGTTATCGTCTTCTTTAGTTTCGCTGTTGTTTCCTACATCTGTGCCTTGAGCCGCACCTGCACCGTTCTGAGCTTGTTCAGCATATAATTTTTCAGCGATTGGGTATAAAGCTTCACTTAATTTTTCTGTTGCTGTTTTGATTGCTTCAACATCAGAACCTTCTAATTTTTCTTTTAGATCTTTGATAGCTTCGTCTACAGGAGCTTTTTCTTTGTCTGTTACTTTGTCTCCTAGGTCTTTTAATGTCTTTTCAGCATTGTATACTGCTGCGTCTGCATTATTTCTAACAGTGATTTCTTCTTCCTTAGCTTTGTCTTCGCTTGCATATTGTTCAGCTTCTTTAACTGCTTTATCAATATCTTCCTGACTCATATTTGAAGAAGACTGGATTACTACGTTTTGTTCTTTTCCTGTACCTAAATCCTTAGCTGTAACATTTACGATACCGTTAGCGTCGATATCAAAAGTAACTTCGATTTGTGGCACTCCTCTAGGAGCTGATGGAATTCCAGTTAATTGGAAACGTCCCAAAGTTTTATTTCCGCTTGCCATACCTCTTTCACCTTGAAGTACGTGGATATCTACCGCCGTTTGACCGTCTGCCGCTGTAGAGAATACTTGACTTTTCTTTGTAGGTATAGTTGTATTTCTTTCGATTAATTTTGTAAATACTCCGCCAAGAGTTTCGATACCGAGTGATAACGGAGTTACGTCAAGAAGTAATACATCCTGAACATCACCTGCAAGCACCCCGCCTTGAATAGCCGCACCGATAGCAACACATTCATCAGGGTTGATGCCTTTGTCCGCATCTTTTCCTGTAATTTTCTTAACTGCTTCTTGTACTGCAGGAATTCTTGTAGAACCTCCGACCAACACGATTTTATGGATTTCGCTTGCTGATAGACCTGAGTCTGCAATAGCTTTTCTTACAGGTTCCATTGTAGCTTCTACAAGATCTGCTGTAAGTTCATCAAATTTAGCTCTTGTAAGTGTCACATCTAAATGTTTTGGACCTGCTGCATCCATTGTAATAAATGGAATATTGATTTGCGCTGTCGTTTTGCTTGAAAGTTCAATCTTAGCTTTTTCTGCACTTTCTTTAAGTCTTTGCATAGCCATTTTATCTCCGCTTAAATCAATACCGTTTGATTTCTTGAATTCACTGACTAAGTAATCGATTATTTTATTATCAAAATCATCTCCGCCTAAGTGGTTGTTACCGTTTGTAGCCTTAACTTCGAATACTCCGTCTGCAAGTTCAAGGATTGATACGTCGAATGTACCGCCGCCAAGGTCGAAAATCATTACCGTTTGACTTTGTTCTTTATCAAGACCATAAGCTAAAGCTGCTGCTGTAGGTTCGTTGATAATTCTAAGAACTTCAAGACCCGCAATCTTACCGGCATCTTTTGTAGCCTGTCTTTGAGCATCTGAGAAATAAGCAGGAACTGTAATAACTGCTTTAGAAACTGTTTGTCCCAAGTAACTTTCTGCATCTTTTTTAAGCTTTTGAAGTACAAAAGCAGAAATTTCCTGCGGTGTATATTTCTTGCCTTCGATATCAACTTTATAATCGCTTCCCATATGTCTCTTGATTGAAGCAACTGTCTTTTCTGGATTTGTTACTGCTTGGTTTTTAGCAACTTGACCTATTAGTCTTTCTCCATCATTTGTAAATGCAACTACTGATGGTGTGGTTCTTGCACCTTCCGCATTTGCTATAACAACGGCTTCGCCGCCTTCCAATACTGATACACATGAATTTGTAGTACCTAAATCGATACCTATAATCTTTTCTTTACTCATCTTTCTTACTCTCCTTATTCCTTTATTTTAACTTATTTACTTTGACCATACTTGGTCTTAAGACTTTTTCTTTGTATATATATCCATCTTGAAAAACTTCAAGAATGATATCATCATCTTTGTCATCCAATTTTTCCACCGCTACCGCATAGTGTTTATTTGGATCAAATTTTTCATCAAGAGCTTCTATTGTTTCTATACCTTCATTTTTAAGTAATTCGGTCAGCTGTGTAAATATCATATTTACACCCTCATAAAAACCGCTTTTTTTATCAGCTTCACTATCCAAAGCCCTTTTAAAATTATCAATTATAGGAAACAAACCTTCCGCAAACTTAGATGTTGAATATATAATCATAGCTTCTTTATCTTTACTTGCTCTTTTTTTGTAATTATCAAAGTCAGCCAAGAGTCTCATATAGCTGTCATTTAATTTATCATATTTTTCTTCCATGCTTTCTTCCTTGACTTCCTCTTTTTCTTCAGGCTCATTTTCTTTTTTTACTTTCTCAGCCGTTTCTTCTTTCACTTCATCCTGATTGATCTCTTTGTTTTCATCTTTACTCATATACTTCTTCTTTTCTCTTTCTTCTTTTTCTTTTCTGAGTTCATTTATATCTTTTATATTATCATTACTCATTTAGTTACCTCACTTTTTAAAAATTTTCGTTATATGTTTGGTAAGTTCATCACTTAAAAAATCAAGTGTAGAAACTGCGTAATCATAATTCATTCTTGTTGGTCCTATAACGCCTATCGTTCCTACCGTTTTACCGTTCAATTTATAATTTGCGGTTATAATGGAACAATCGTTAAAGTCCTCAACCTTATTTTCATTTCCTATCACTATATGGATATCACCATCATCACTGTCAACCGAAATAGCACTTTCAAGCGCCTCTTTACTGTTGACAGAATCTATAAAATGTTTTGCTCTTTCTATATCTCCGAATTCCGGGAAATTGAGAATTTTACTAACTCCTCTGGCATATATCTTTGACGAATTCGTATTTTCAACCAAACTTCTGAATACCGGCATTATTTCCGATAGTATCCTGTTTTCTGTCTCACTTAACCCTTCAACCAATTCACTTAATAAGTTGACTGCTTCATTTGCCGGTCTGTTCTTTATTATAGTAGTAAGAGCATTATTGATTCTTTCTATCTCTTCGAGTGTCACATAAGTTTTAAGTCTTATTTCAGAATTTTTTATAAGTCCTTCTTTGGTAACTACTATAAGCATTACCCTATCTTCTTCTATAAAAACAATCTTAACATCTTTTACATTAAGAGAAGATAATCTCGGTGCCATTACCAGTGATGTGTAATTAGTCATTTTAGTAAGTATATTTAAAGTTTTTTCTATTGTATTATTAAGTTCAAGCATATAGTTATCAAATTCCGCTCTGACAGCCTCTCTGATTTCAGACTCCAAAGCATTCTTTTTCATGAAATTATCAACATATAATCTATATGCGCTGGTAGAAGGAATTCTTCCGGCAGAAGTATGTGGCTTTATTAAAAACCCCATTTCTTCGAGGTCCGACATCTCATTTCTGATGGTAGCCGAAGACACACCAAGATTATACTTTTTCTCTAATGTCCTTGAACCTACAGGCTCGGCTGTTTTGATATAATCATTTATGATAGCTCTTAAAATGTTAAACTTTCTATCGTCCCAGTTCATTTTCCTTTCTCCTTCTTATTAGCACTCCTTAAACATGAGTGCTAACACTGTCATAAATATACCACCAAGAAAATACTTTGTCAATAGATTATAAAATTAATTTTCATTTTTAATTGTATTTTAATCTTTACCTTATTTTAAATAAATTACGCACAGCACAATGTACTATATTTACTCTATAGACTATGAAAACAATACATATTAATTTATCAAATAAAAACTAAAAAAGAAAGAAAAATAGGAAGAAAATCTTATATTTTATTAATTTATATTATTAAATAATAATATAAAAAAGAGAAGCAAAACTTCTCTTTTATTCCACGCTTTTAAGTGATTCTACCATATTGATTTTTTTAAGAGTCTTTTTTAGGAAAAGGTTAACTATGAATGCAAATACTATTGTCAGTATAATTCCATATACATAACTCGACAGCTGGATCCCTTTATAAAATTGGACAAAATCAACTGAAACGGTATCAATCAAATATCTATGAAAATATTTCCCGACTATACACCCAACTATTATCCCAATGATATTTAAAATAATATTTTCTCTTACTATATAAAAGTTTACTTCATTATTATAAAATCCGAGAACTTTAATGGTTGCAATTTCTCTTATTCTCTCACTGACATTTATATTATCCAGATTAAACATTACCACAAATGCAAGCATACCTGCGGCGACTATTATAACTACAATGACAAAATCCATACTATCTAACTGACCTGCAAAATTTTCAGCGACTCTTTCATTGAATTCAATACTGCTTATATTTTCATTTTTAAGCAATGTCTCACTCAATTTATCGTAAGTACTTTCATCGTTTTTATTGAGCCTTGATAAAATAAGATTTGGTTTAATATCCTCATCTACTATGGTTTTATAATAATCTTCACTCAAAAACATGTAATGATAAACATAATTATTGATAATATTCACTACGGGTACATCGTACTCTTTATCATCCAGATCCTTGATTTTTATTATATCGCCTTTTTTGATATCTGCTATTTCACTTAATCTGCTGGTTATAACTACACCGCTTTTAGGCATGTTTATCTTATCGCCGGTTTCATAATCACTAAGGTAAATATAATCATTTACAGCATCCTTATCAATGGGAACCATTAAAGAAAACGAATAATCCTTATTCTTTCCAACTACACTGTAAGTATCTTTAAAAAATAACTTACTGCCCTTGATTTCTTTATTATCATCATAAGTATATTTGATATCATTTATCTCTTTGTTTGAAAGGTCACTTTCAATAGAAGTTTCCATATTGTAATTCCAAATAGTATTATACTGAAGGTCAACGATAGCCGAAACCGAATACCTTATGCCAAATGCGGCAATCAACAGACCGCAGCATGCTCCTATTCCTACAACACTCATAATAAGACGTTTCTTATATCTTACAAGGTTTCTTATGGTTATTTTCCATTTAAAACTTATCTTATTCCAAACAGCGGGTATTTTTTCAAGTAAAGTTTTTCTTCCGCTTTTCATTACCTTAGGTCTGAGAAGACTAGCACTTACTTCCTTAAGGTCACTGTTACATGCAAAATATGCACTAAGTACCGTACACATAACGCCTATAAATAATGATAAAAGTATATAACTTGGGTAGATAACGGTAGCTAAATCCGGAGTTTTATAAAGTATTCTATAAGCATTGTAAATCATCTTAGGCACTAAGGTAAATCCGATAAAAAGACCTACTACACTGCCTATAAAACTTGCTAAAAATGCATAAACGATAAACTTTATACTGACAGCCCACTTGCTAAAACCAAGAGCTTTAAGTATCCCAAGTTCCGTCCTTTTTTCCTCTACCATTCTAGTCATGGTTGTAAGACATACTAAAGCAGCCACTAAAAAGAAAATCAAAGGGAATACTTTAGCCAAAGATGTTATCTTCTTTGAATTATCCGCGTAACTAAAATAACTTTCATTGGAGTTTCTATCTAATGTATACCATTTTACTTCTTTTAAATTTTCTACCTTTTTTTTAGCTTTTTTTATTTTATCTTCTGCTTTTTTGAATTCATCATCTGCTTTTATTTTGTTTTTTTCATAAGACGCATAGCCTTTATTTAATTCTGCCCTGCCCTCTTTTATTTGGTCTTCTGCTTTTTTAAATTCTAAGTTTGCTTTCTTTTCTTGTTTTTCTAAATCTTTATATCCATCTTTTATTTTTTGTTTTCCGGATAATAGTTCTTGTTCGGAAGCTTTAACCTGCTTTTCGCCTTTTTCTACTTTTGCTTCTGCAATATCAAGTTCTTTTTGTTTATTACTTATTACATCTTTTAAATATTCTTTTTCCTGCTCGGATAAACCTGCAAGATACTGCTCGAACTGAGCCTTTCCCTGTTCAAATTCACTTCTCGCTTTTTTTATCTCTTCTTTTGCTTTTTTAAGTTTCTTTTCATTACTCGGTAATTCTTTTTTAGCTTTATCTAAATCATTTTTTGCTTTTTTAAGTTTTGATTTAGTTTCTTTTTTAGTTCTTCGTAATTCATTTTCACTGTTATTTAACTTTATCTTATTACTGTCTAAGGTATTTTTTGCTTTATTTAATTTATCATAAGTTTCTTTCTTTTTATTATTTAGCTTACTTTCGGATTTTTTAATCTTTTTATTAGCATTATCTTTTTCCTCTTTTAATCTTTCTTTGCCTCGTTCATTAGTTACTTTCTTTATATCTGTCTTGTAATCATCTATAATATCTTCATATTCTTCACTAAAACAATTTACTTTGTCTACATTATTTAGGCTAACGTACAAATCAGTATATACACTGCTGTCAAAAACATCTTTATTTAAAATCAAAAAAGTATTTATACTGCCGTTTCCGAGAGTAGATGAACCATAATCATCATCGGTAATATAATAAGACCATTCAGCACTTCCAACTATTTTTAATTTTTTTACTTTTAACTTTACACCGTCATGATCTTCAATAGTTAGTATATCCCCCAGCTTATATCCTTTGAACTGCATATAATTGTCGGAAATAACACACTCATCATTCTTCTTTGGATAAGTTCCTTGAATAAGTTCATATTTCATCATCTTTATGTCTTTATAGTTCGGCATTCCAAAAGCTTTGGCAACTATGCTGTCATCACCGTTTTTTAATAACAGCTCGGTGGAATATGTTGCGAGAATATCTTTTGTATTCTTATCATTTTTTATTGCTTCAACATCTTTATCATTGAACCCATATGTAGACATAAAGTTGATATCGTATAAGTTGGTATCTTCAAAATACTTATTTGCGGTAAATTCCATCTGGGGACCTATTACTCTTAAACCCACAAAAAAACAAACACCTAATAACGTAATCAATAGGATAGAAATAAATCTGTTTTTAGTTATCTTGATTTCTCTGAATAAGTCTTTTAATAAAGTCTTCATTATTTACCTTTTCTAATAATAAAATATTTATTTTATTATTTTAAATAAACTCTTTAATCATTCAAAATACTCTTTAAAGCTATAAAATAAAAAATATGAGGGTTGGGTTAGCGGTCGTTTCAAAAATCTCGGGCAGAGATTTTTAGAAAATCCGACCGCATTAAAAGCCGCCACGGCGATTGAGTGGAAGATTTTTATCCAATATTTTTATCTTCGGAAAAATATTGGTCGACCTCAAGGTCGAAATATTGATTACCACTCAATATCCTCTACATTCTTAACATTTTCATTTATGATTATATCGCTTATTTCTCCGTTTTTTACTTTGATTATCTTATTTGCCATTGACATAAGTGCAAGGTTATGGGTAACGACAATAACGGGGATATTATTCATAAAACATATATCCTGCAAGAGTTTAAGTATCGATTTTCCGGTCTTATAATCAAGAGCACCCGTAGGTTCATCACATAAAAGTAATTTTGGATTTTTGGCAAGCGCCCTTGCAATAGATACTCTCTGCTGTTCTCCGCCCGATAGCTGTGAAGGGAAATTATCTTTTCTATTTAAAAGTCCGACATCACTAAGAGCTTTTTCGGCGGATATATCTGAATTTGAAATCTCGGTAGCAAGTTCTATATTTTCCTTTGCGGTGAGATTTTGCACAAGGTTATAAAACTGAAAAACAAAACCTACATCATATCTTCTGTATGTTGTAAGCTCTTTCTCATTAAACGAACTTATATCCTTTCCCCCGACAATAATACTTCCGCTGGTTATAGAATCCATTCCTCCCAGCAGATTAAGAAGGGTCGTCTTACCCGCACCGCTTTGACCGACAATAATCGTAAATTTACCTTTTTCTATTTCAAAACTTACATTATTTAGTGCAGTCGTAGTATTTTCTCCGCTTCCGTAAATCTTACTAACATTTTTAACTATGATATTTTCTGACATATAAAACCCCTGACTTTTTACTTATAAGTATTATACTATCAATTAAAACATTTTCATATGCATTTTATTAAGAAAAATCAAACATTACTTCCCATCTTTGATTTATTGGAAATAAGTCTGGTTCTCCCTTCAACTTTAACCAATGTATTAAATTCTTTTAAAGCATTGTTCCCGATCCATACTTTTGATTTTATGCCGGAAGATACTAATTTATTTGAAAGTTCAATGGCTTTTTCTTTATAATAAACATCTTTTTTACCGATTTCCTTTAGTGCCCATAATACTGCCTTTTTTACATGCTCCCTGTCATCATCACTGTTTTTTTCTATTATTTGAAGCATTTTATTTAATGTATCGTCGTCAGCTTTTTTGTCGTGAATCACATAAGATGCAATAAGGGTAAATGCAGCTCTTTTATAATATAATTTGTCACTGTCACACCATTTATATATAAGATTTTCATATCCTTTTATTTTAATGATTATATTCTTACATAAATGATCACATAGATCCCAGGATATGACATCTTTCATTATTTCTTCTATATATTCAAGTGTCATTGACTTTTTATCCATTATTAAAACAGAAAGCAGCATTGCTTCGTGATAATTACTCTGCCAAAGCTTTACTGCAAGCTCATTATCCTTTTTGATACTTTTAGCCAGTCTTCTCAAATCCGTTGTAGAAACACCTATACATCTGTCTTCGGGAATACCCAGCTTAATTATATTTTTCTTATATTTTTCATCACTCATTTTTTTTAGTTCATTGATTATTTCATTGCTATTCATAACTATTCCCCTTTATTTGAAAGTATATTTAAATTAATTATATAACAAATCAAAATTTTTACTATTACTTTATTTCGCAAGTAGAAAATATTTTACTGCTGTGATATACTTAAAAATATAACAAATACAGAGGTTATTATGAGAGAAGTAGATACAAATTTAGTAAAAAAAACAGTTAAAGAATTGATATTAAAAGCAAACGTGTTTTTAAGTCCCGATATAAAGAATGAACTTATTAAAAAAGAAAAGGAAGAAAAATCAGAGATAGGTAAAGGACTTTTGAATGTAATAAACGAAAACATCGAAGTTGCGGCAAGTGAAAACTGCCCCATTTGCCAGGACACGGGGATGTGTATAGTTTTTTTGGAAGTCGGACAGGATGTTATATTCAAAGGAAATTATATTTATGATGAAATAAACGAAGCGATAAGAGAAGCTTATGATGAAGGATACTTCAGAAAAAGCGTAGTTGGCTGTCCGCTTAGAAGAGAAAACACAAAAGACAATACTCCGGGAATTATATATTACAATATTGTTAAAGGCGATAAAGTAAGTATAAAGGTAATGCCTAAAGGCTTTGGCAGCGAAAACTGCGGGGCAACCAAAATGCTGAAGCCTGCTGACGGCTACGACGGAGTAATAGAATTTATCTTGGACACGGTAAAGAATGCGGGAAGTAAGCCTTGTCCTCCGATGATAATAGGAGTCGGCATAGGAGGGACAATGGAAAAATCCGCAATTATGGCAAAAGAAGCATTGCTTTTAGATATAAATCACAAAAATACTGACCCATATTACGCTGAAATGGAAAAAGAATTATATAAAAAGATAAACAATCTCGGGATAGGTCCTGGAGGTCTCGGAGGGACTACTACCGCTCTCGGAGTAAATATTTTAACGTACCCAACACATATAGCAGGACTTCCGGTAAGTGTAAATATAGGCTGTCATGTATCGAGACATACACAAATGGAGATATAATATGGAAAAGAAAATAACATTACCATTAAACGATGACGAAATATTAAATCTAAATGCCGGTGACAAGATTTATTTAACTGGAACCATATATACTGCCAGAGACGCCGCGCATAAAGAAATGGTGGAAACTATACAAAAAAGTGAAGCTCTTCCTTTTGATATAATGGGAGCATGTATATACTATGCAGGTCCATGTCCGGAAAAACCCGGAGAGATAATAGGTTCATGCGGACCGACGACGTCTGCAAGAATGGACAAATATACTCCTTTACTTTTAAAAAAGGGACTTAAACTCATAATTGGAAAAGGCGAGAGAAATGATGAAGTGGAGAATGCTTTAAAAGAAAACAGAGCAGTGTATTTAGCGGCAGTAGGCGGCTGCGGAGCACTTATAAAAAAATGTATCAAGAAATCCAAGCTGATAGCATATCCACACTTACTGTCAGAAGCCGTTAGAGAGCTTTACGTGGAAGATTTTCCATTGATCGTTGCAATAGATGCAAAAGGAAATAATCTTTATAAAAGCGAAATGAAAAAGTATCAAAAATAAGCAATAAAAAGACCCCGATGATAATGAGGTCTTTTTTATTATAACAATTTTATTTATTTAACTCTTACTTTTAAAACCTTACTGAAGCTTCCCTTATTGCTTCCTGCAACAGCTCTGACTTTATAGTAATAAGTCTTCTTTGATTTAAGTTTTTTATTTGTATATTTTGTAGATTTTAATGTTGCTACTTTTTTATAACCACTGCTCTTTTTGGTTGAGCGATAAAGTTCATATCTAGTAGCACCTTTAACCTTACCAAAAGATACTTTAGCGTATTTCTTACCTGCTTTTACTTTAAATGATGAAACTTTAGCAAGTTTTAACATCGGTATTGATGTGATCTTTGTCTTTGCATTACACCTTGAGCAATGTATTGATTTAGATCCCTTAGAGGTATATGTCGCTTTTTTGTCTGTTGTATAACTCTTATTCCATTTATGTCCCAATGCTTTTACAACTGTTTTATCTATTTTATGACAGTCAGAACAAAATCTTGCATTAGCGCCATTTGCAGTACATGTAGGAGACAATGCTGTTTCCCAAGAACCGTAATTATGAACATCATTCTTAGGCAGTACGGCTTCTTCCGCTGTGCTGTCACATCTAGAACAGTGTTTAGATTTAAGTCCTTCTTTTGAGCATGTAGCCTTTTCATCAATCGTAAATTCATCACTGTAATCATGGCCTAACGCTTTAATTGCAACTTCGTTTTGATATGCATCACAGTTATCACATTTTTGTGCCATCAATCCCTTATCTGTACATGTAGCCTCTTTTACTACAGTATATTTATCTGCATAACTATGTCCAGCAGCAACAATGTCCCTAGCATTTTGAGTAACATCACACCTTGAACAGTGCTGTGATTCACTGCCATTTTCTGTACATGTAGCTTCTTTGTCCGTTGTATATTCCGAAGCAAAATCATGACCTAAAGCATCAATTGAAGTTACTTCACTTTTTTCGTCACATCTTGAACAATGTTTTGATTGACTTCCGGCTTCTGTGCATGTAGCTTTTTTATCTATAGTAAATTCACTAGCATAATTATGTCCCAGTGCAGGGATATCATAAGCTTTATCTTCTTCCTGACATGTCTTGCAAACTCTTGCCTTCTTGCCCGCTTCGGTACATGTAGGGTCTTTAAGTACATATTCATCCCAGTCGTGTCCCGTAGCAGGAATAACTACTTCGTCTATCTTATCATAACATACACTGCATTCTTTATATGTCTTTCCATTCTCTGTACATGTTGCAGGTTCTGTCTTTTCTTCATATTTATGTCCAAGAGCAGATATAACTTCCGTAGAATCTGTTTTTACATCACCACAAACACTGCATTTCAAATTCTTTTCACCGACTTCGGTACAATTTGCTTCTTTAGTAATATTTTCTTGATAGTTGTGTTCTATCATAGGAATTTCTTCAGTTATCTTATTACTGCAAACACTGCATGTCTTACTCTTACTTCCTGCTTTTGTACAAGTAGCTTCGCTATCTACTGTCCAGTCTTCGGGATATGTATGATCTTCAGTCTTGCTTATTTCAGTTACCTCGGATTTTTGAGTACATCCGGGTGTTGTACAGTGATGAGATTTGATTCCGGCTTCTTTGCATGTTGCTTCCTTATCAACTGTCCATTCTTCGGAATAGCTGTGTGGAACCATTGCAATTTCTTCGCTGTCTTGTGTTGCATCACATCTTTTACAGTGTGTTGATTTGCTTCCTACGGCTATACATGTAGGTGCTTGGTCAACTGTCTTTTCAGCATTCCACTCATGACCCAATTCATCATCTGCCGTAGATAAAATATTTTCATACCCGCAAACGGTACAAACTTTATAAGTCTGAGTACCTACAGTACATGTAGGATCTTTTGTAAGTGTTTCATCCCCATATGTATGGGCAACCACAGGGATTACTTCACTCTCTTTTATTTCATTACATCTTTTACAGTGTATAGATTTGCTTCCCGATTCTGTACATGTCGCTTCTTTATCTACTGTCTTTTCACCTTCCCAATCATGACCTAAAGCAGATGTTTCCTCTACCTTTTTATCACCGCAAACGCTGCAAGTTGTTGTAGAAGTACCGACATCGGTACAAGTCGGTTCAACAACAACAGGCTCCCCATACTTATGACCGGTAGCAGGGATAGCTGTTTTATTAAGCACAACATCACAGCCTGGATTTGTACAAACCAAGGCTTTTTCGCCTGCTTCTGTACAGGTAGCGTCCTTGGTTACCTTCTCTTCAAAATTGTGTCCGGTTGCATCGATAGTTTTTTCACTATCTTCCTGTTTTTTATCACAGACACTGCAGTGAATGGATTTTGCTCCGTCCTCGGTACAAGTTGCTTCTTTATCAACAGTATATTCTTTATTCCATATGTGATTACCATCACCACAGTCTTTTACTTCGTCATTTGCAAAGACATAAGTAGGAAGTAAAGAAACAACCATCATTAAAGTTACGACTAAGCTTATACCTTTTTTTAAGTGATTCTTCATTTAATAATTTCTCCTTTATAATATTTTAAATATATTATGCAAAGAAATTGCTACAAAAAGTTTACTTTTTGTAACATAAAATATATAATAAATATAAGCTTTTAATGAATATATTTATGCACTAAAACAAATAATTATGACATAAAATCCAAATTAATTTGTCATTTATACAATTTTTTGTATTGTTACACATAGTAAACCTTTTTTACCAAAAAATCTTATTATTTCTATGAATTTTTTAAATAAATATTTAAATATATATGTTTAACGAAAGTATTATATTTTATAAACTGCCAATAGCAAAAAAAGAAATCCTATTTATTAGGATTTCTTTTTGATAAAATGAGGGAATGATATGAAATTTCTTACATACCATTTAGGGGAAATTATGAAAAAGTTTCTAAAACTTTTTACTCTTAGAGTATACAATTTAAAAATGACATGCCATTGTTTTTAATGTGAAAAATTTAAAAACCTTTAACGTTTTTTCTTTCATGAAAACCAAAATAAAAATAGAAATGAAACAAGTATCATTCTATTAAAGTTTTATTCAAATAATGTAAATGAAATTTCAAGCTAAATATAAAGTTTTAACTATTATATATTTATAATTAATTATATTATTACGAAATCATATCGCAGATATTATCATAAACAAATCATAATACAATATGATAAACACATTTTTATAAAATAACATAGTATATATATCTGATTATTATTAATGTCAATATATAATTTATTTTTACACAAAGAAAAAAGACCTTTTGCTGTCGCCAGATAAGGATGTTTTTATGTAAGATACAGTGTAACTCGGTAAAAGGGATTACACCGTATCATTTTGTTATGCTACGAATTTGAAGTCCTGCGGATTGTTCCGTATTTCTTCCATTGTGGCAAGGATTTCTTTTTCGGTGGGAATATCTATCATCCCCACCGCCGTAAAATAAATATCCACCTTCACATGGCTGTGTCCACCGAAATTTTCGCTGTTGTGGACTTCGATACGCTCAATCAGCGAATTGACAAGCGTAGGGGTAAGCTCCTTAATGTCGGTCATCTCCCGCAAAGTGCGTAAGACAAGCCTTAAATCCATTACCCGCTGTTCGGCATTCTGCAAGGTCTGGCGGTTTTCTTCCAATTCCAGCGTCAATGCTTTCTGCTCCTTTTCGTAGTTCTGAAGCATTTTAGCAAACCGTTCGTCGGAGAGGATGCCGCCTGCGTTCTGTTCAAATACCTTTTCAATCAGCCTGTCGATTTCCGCTATCCGCTTTGTGCCGTTCTCAACAGCCTGCTGAAGTTTTTGGTATTCCTTCTGCCGCATGGCGTTGTTTTTCTTTGCCAGCAGATACAGGAATACCGGCTCATAACAGCGTACAAAATCGGATAAATCGCTGACAGCTTCCAGCACAAGCCTTTCAAGGACAATATCGCGGATATAGTGCATGGTGCAATTCCCTCTGCCGGATTTATATTGGGAACAGCGGAAATGCTCCTGTTTCCGTTTCATGCTCTTGGCGGCGACAAAGTGCATTTTCGATTTGCAGTCGTAGCAGTAGAGCAGCCCCGAAAAAAGGCTCGTCCTGCCGGTTTTCGTCGGTCTGCGCTTGTGTTTGCGAAGTTCCTGCACCCTCAGCCATTGTTCCTCGGAGATGATGGCTTCCTGCATATCGGGGATGATTTGGTAATCCTCCTCGCTGTGCTGGATTCTCTTATGGACTTTGTAACTGACGGTAGTGCTTTTGAAATTGACGGCGCAGCCGGTGTACTGCCTGTTTTCAAGGATATAGCCGACGGTCGCCTGTTCCCACCCGCAAGGGTTTTTGGGGACTTTCTGAGCATGTTTCCTGCCGATGGATTCAAAATAGGCGGCGGGGGAGAGTATCTGTTCTTCTTCAAGCTGCCTTGCAATCTGCATCGGGCCTTTCCCTGCAAGGCACAGGGCAAAAATCTTCCTTACGGTTTGCGCCGCCGGTTCGTCGATTACCCATTGTTTCGGGTTATCTTCCGATTTTCTGTACCCATAGGGTACGATAGAAGCGATACGTTCGCCGTGTTCCGCTTTGGACTGCCACACCGCACGGATTTTCTTAGAGGTCTGCGCCGCATACCATTCGTTGAAAATATTGTGGAAGGGCATCATCTCCACGCCGTCGCCGGTCAGAGTGTCCACACGTTCTTGTATGGCGATAAAGCGGATGCCGAGGGATGGGTACACCACTTGCGTAAGCCTGCCCATTTCCACCTGCTCACGCCCGAAGCGTGAAAGGTCTTTGACGATAATCGTGCCGATTTCGCCGTTTTCTGCCATACGCTCCATACGCACAAAATTCGGTCTTTGGAAGGTCGTCCCCGACACGCCGTCGTCCACAAAAAACATTGTGTTGTTGTATCCCTCTTTGCGGGCGTAATCCTTTAAAATCTGTTTTTGGTTCGTTATGGAATTGGATTCCTCGTCTTTATTATCGTCGTCAACCGAAAGCCTACAATACAAAGCTGTGATTTTTTCTTCTGTCTGCCCGTTTAATTTTGCTGTTGTCATAAAAATAATCTCCTTTCCGACAACTGGGCATAGCAAAGGCAGGGTTATCTTACTATACCCAGTTATCTTTTTCCAATGTGCAATATTAAACCAGCTTCTCGGACAATATCAGTTCTTTAAACTGTTCCAATACGCTTTGGCTTCCTTTTTTGCTGAAATGGGTGTTGACCTTGTAGGTCGTGCCGCCAATTTTTAATGAAAACTCGTTTTCACCACTGAAACGCACTAATTTTCCGCTTTCAATGCGGATTTCGGGACAGCGGGGCAGTACCTCTTGCGATAAATTGATTTTCTCATTTTCATCTATCGGCTCATGCGGCAGCATATAGACTGCATTTGGATTGACTGTAAAAGTTTCTAATTTTTTCATACTTCCACCTTACCTTTCATCACGGCTGTTTCGTCTGCGTTCCAGTTTTCTGTTGTATTCATAAAGCAGCTTCAGAATCGTGTCCGTCATCTGTTTTTGCGTAAAGTTTTTCGGGAAAAATCCCTTTAAATCCTGTACTTTAAAGCTGATTCGCTCGGTCTGGTTGGCTTTTTCCTCCGACATGATTTCATAAATACCGTCCGAGGAAAGAGTATTCTGCTGAGCCTGTTTCTTCATGTGGATACTCTGTGCGTGGGATGGTGTGCAGTCGTTCAGGCTCATTGCGTCAAGCAGTATTTTCTGCTGTTCTTTGGAGAGGTAGGACAGTTCCACGGCGGGGCTGAGTGCGATAATGCCTTCATCAACTTTGTCAAGCAGTTCGGGGATAAGGTAAGTCAGACGGATATAGCGGAACACTTGGTCACGGCTCTCATTCTGTGATTTTCCTATTTCGGCGGCGGTATCTGACTTTGTCGCAGCTTGCGACAAAGTTAAATCCGTTCTCCTGCCCTGTGCTTTCATTGCATCCATTTTCATTTTGTAGGCAAAGGCTTTTTCGCTTGGGAGCAGCCTTTCACGGTGCAGGTTGCTGTCTACAACCGCAATCATCGCTTCGTTTCGGTCAAGGGGATAAATTAAAGCAGGCACTTCGGAAAGCCCTGCTTTTATGGCGGCGTGTAAACGCCTGTGTCCGCTTATCACTTCATATTCATCTGTGCTTTCAATTGCTCTTACAATCAGTGGGGAGATAATGCCTTGCTGTCTGATGCTTACGATAAGATTGCCCATATCTTCATTATCCAGTACCTTAAAGGGATGTCCCTCAAAAGTACGGAGTTTATCTACTTGGATATTCGCCGCCTTTTTCTTCGGCGGGGTATTGGTTTTAATTTTGCTATTTGTCATCGTGCATACCTTCTTTCCTTATTTTTGGTTATAACAGCGGTTTCCGCCTGCCGTTCGGCTTCAATTACCTCTTTCAGCTTCGGTATTTTTTCAAGGACTGCTTTTGCAAGGGACAATTCCGCCCGCAGAGGTTTTATCTTGGCGGAGATTTCTCTTGCCGCTTTGTTCAATCCATCATCTTTTTTGTGGCGGTTTCGGTTGTAAATTGACTGCCGTTCTTTTTCCAATGCGCCGATTTGCTCCCGTTTTTCTCCGATAAAAGAAACAAGCTCCTGCGGGGAATCAATGTTGTTTTTACATAGGAACTTGTATTCTTTCAGCGTTTTATCTAATTTTACGATTTCCTGCCGCATGGTGGGGGAGAGTGGGCGGGGAGTTTCGGGGGCAATGTTGTTTCCCGTAACCAGCCTGCAAAGTTCAATCACAAGGGAAAAAAGTATCTGTATGCCGTCCATGCGCTGTATTTTACGGTACTCGATTTCAAGCGTAAGGAGCGGCGTATATTTCGGCTTGTGGAATGGGACATAGCCGACATGCCGCTGGTTGTCAAGCAGTTTTGCCCTGATTGCTTCGGGCGTGTATTCTTTTCCAAGCCGGTCTAAGCGGACTGCCCTCTGCCAGCCTGTCCCTTTTACGGAATAATGGGCGAAGTTCTCATCACGGCAGATTTCATAGTCCATATCCTTTAAACGGATTTCAAATGCCTTGAAGTTGGCGGACTGGGCAAGGGCGGCGTCAATATCCGCTTTTAAAATCTCCCGATGTGACAGCCCGCCGTTTTGTTTCCGCCAGTATTCTTTTTTGCTTCTGCCGTAAAACTCTGCGTCTTTCAAGATGCTTTTCCCATGTTCCAAACATACAGAGTCGGAGATTTCACGGAGTTTATGGTGGTCGGAGATATGGTTTTCAAATTTCCTGCCCGTCTTAAAGGATACGGAATTTACAACAAAATGATTATGGACATTGTCTGTATTAAGGTGTGTGGTAACAACAATTTCATACTCGTTTCCCCACATCCGCTTTGCGGTTTCCATGCCGATTTTGTGCGCTTCTTCGGGCGTGGCTTCGCCGGTCTGGAAGCTCTGGTACCCGTGGTACGCCACATTGCCGCCTGTTTTCCCGAAGCGTTTTTTCGTTGCCGTCATACGCTCATACGCCCGCTTTGCATTGCAGTTGATGCCGCTGACATACATACGCTCATCGGTCTTTTTATCGTTGGATACATACTGTAAAGCGGTGTACAAATCGCTGTCCACATACTTTTTGTCTATGGTTTTATCGGGATTTTCCGCATAATCAATCACTTCCTTCAGCCTGTCTTTGACAGGCCAGAAGCCGGTGGTAGCCATTTACACCACCAGCCTTTCACGTTTTGGCAGTATCAGTTCTTCGGTAATACTGTCAATGAGTCTAATAATTTTTTCTTCCGTATCCGCTGTAATTTTGCCTTCGACAGCGATACAGAGTTCGTCCAGCTTATCATTAAAAGAGAAAAATGCTTCGGGCAGGGCGGCTCTTGGCATATACCCCAAAGCACGCTGGCGGAGATACTCTGACACGGAAAGCCCGCACTTTTTGGCGTTCTGCTCAATGATGTTTTTCTCTTTTTCGCTCACACGGATAAATAAATTTTTGTTCTTGGCTTCGTTCATAACATCAGTCCTTTCTTGGATTTTTGAGGGGATTGGGGTATTCCCCAAAGGGCAATCGGCTCATAAAGCCGGTTGGGGCGGAAACTGTCAATACAGTTTCCCTGCTTGCTGCGGTATGCGACACTCTTTCTGCCGCATACGGTCTGTTGTTTTCCGCCGGTTTGTCTGAACGTTGTTTTTTTGTCCCTGCCCCCATCTCAGGCGGCGTTGTTTCACTCACTCTCCGAAAAAAGAGGTTATCGCAAAATCATATCCCATCCAGCCGGTCATTTAGTTGTAGCCGGCATTTGGGCAGCAAAAAAAGCCGGCACATCAATGTGTACCGACCAATACAAAAGGATAGACTTATCCCTTGCGGTTTTGGTTTCACAATGATGTAACCGGCTTTGAAATTCAAAGTCGAAACTGTCTTTTACGCTTGACCTCCGCCGACAGTTCAAGGCGGCAATGGCAACGGCGGTATTTCTTTTTCGCATACCGCAGGCGTGTACGGCGTAAAGCCGTACTCCCAAATTCTGTGAGGATATGTAATTGGTTGTGGTTCTCATAAAAGAGTATTTTATTGTACTGAATGAAATAAGTGTTTGTCAATACTTTCCAAAAAGTTTTTGAATAATTTTTTCAGAAGGTGGGAATACTATATAGTTTAGGCATAAGAAAGAGCCAACGAACGATTCATTCAACTCGTTTATTGGCTCTGCGTATTATGTGTTTTCCTTTCTGATGACGGTTACTTGGAATTTTTTTGCTTCTATCAATGTTTCTTGTTTACACTTCGGACAATAGAGAGGGTAGTTCTTCAAAATAGTATCCTCTCCAATCCTATCACGGGTTTTAGCTCCGCAAACAGGACAATGTACCCATTCAGTTCTCATAAACCATTTCTCCTCCTATCTTAACAAAGGCATATTTCCTGTCAACTTGTTAATCTGCTTTTTATTGCCGCAAATTGCGATGCCAATATAATTCAATTTAACCTCTGAGGTGTTCGTCATTTTACCGATGATCTCATCGTAAGTTTTACACCCTTATGCCAAATCAGAAAAATCAACAACATGCCGTTTTTTATATGGTGGACTTTAAGTTCAATCGTTCACTTTTAAAATACTACGAAATATTTTTGAAGATTTCATAAAGATTTGCAAAAATAATGAGCGATGTTTCCTATCGCCCATTAAATCCTAATATGGAATTTTTATTATAACCTCTGCACCGCCTGTTTTATCGGAATTTTTAAGAGCAAGTTCCCCCTTGTGTTGCTTTACAATGCTGCTTGTGATATAAAGCCCCATGCCAAAGTGCATATTAGAGCTTCGGCTGATGTCGCCCATAAAAAACTGCTCCCTTGCATGATGCAAATCCTCATTTGTAAAACCAGTTCCCTCATCTATTATGGCGATTTGTAGAAAATCGTCTGGCTTTTGCACCTCTACATAGATTGTCCCTTTTGGTGGAGAGTAATCTATCGCATTGCCTATCACATTCATAATTGCCCGTTCCAGTAGTAATTTATCCGCTTTGAAAGTTCCTAAATTTTCCCCTGTTTCCATGTGTAAACAAATTTCTTTTGTAAGGCATAATGAATTTGCCTGCGCTTCAATCTGTTGCATATAATCAGCTATATCAAATTCTTCCAAATTGAGATGATACCCGGCTACTGTCCGGGATATATCAATCAGCGTCCTGATATAAACGCCCATCTGCCCGGAACTTTCTATAATATACCCCGCATATAACCGCTGTTCGTCGTCAAGCTCTGTTTCGCTTATCAAGTCGATATTTCCTTGAATGACAGTTAAAGGCGTTTTCAAATCGTGGGCAAGCGCCGCTATCTGCTCTTTTTGTAATTGTTCCGCACTCCATTGTTTCTCTAAAGATGATTTCAAATTATTTTTCATATCAGAGAAAGAACATAACACATCTTCAAATTCTTTGATTTTTGAGTGTCCCACCTCAAAATCAAGATTTTGTTCTGCCACTTTTTCTGTTGCTTCAAAAAGTGGGGAGAGCTGCGCCCTCATATTTTTTGCAAATTTCGCTGTTAATATCACGCAGACCGCGATACAGTTTATCCCCATGAGGATATATAGCAGAATTTCCGGTGAGGGAAAATGATTATAGAACCATTCATTTATAAACTGTGAGCCAATGTAATATTGAAGCACCACATATTCATTTTCACGGGTAACAAACAGATACTGCTTGTTGAGGTTTTCGTTTATCTTTCCAGACAGGGCATACTCCATAGCCCTGTCTAAATCTTCGCCCTCTAAAGACGTTTCCCGCATTTGATAATTCTTATCCAGTATGAGGTATTTGCACCCCATAGGAAGCTGTACATCTGTTAAATCCGGCGTTGCAGCAATAATTGGAACAAGATTTTTTGCGCTGCGTTCTGAATAATCCGCATAAGTAATAAAGCCCATTCTGGTTCCGGCAAGGATAAGGCTAAATGGAATAGCTACCGAAACCATTAGCCCAATCAGCAGCATACATAAAAATTTCCAAAAAGACGCTTTCAATGATGTTGGCTTTTTTATTCCCATTTGTACCCTATCCCCCAAACTGTCGCTATCGGCTGAATATCCAATTTGCTTAATTTCGCCCGGATATTTTTGATATGGGTGGAAATGGTAGAATTATCGCTGTCGCCCTCCAAGCCCAAAACTGCTTCATAAATCTGTTCTTTTGAAAATACCTGTCCTTTATTTCTTGCAAGGTATTCACAAATCAGATATTCGCTTTTTGTTAGGGGAATGGGTGTATCATCTACCCGCAGCTCCTTTGCGGACAAATCAATTTTTATCCGTTCAAAGGTAAGGGCGGCATGCCGTTCCCTGTGTTCCCGGCGTAAGTGGGCATTTACCCTTGCCCGCAGCTCCGCAATGCGGAATGGTTTTGTCAGATAGTCGTCTGCCCCCAAGCCAAGCCCGAATGTAATATCATTTTCCATTGTCTTAGCTGTCAAAAAGAGAATAGGGCAGTCCACCAATGAACGGATTTTATTGCAATAAGAAAATCCGTCCATATCCGGCATCATAATATCCAGTATAATCAAATCGTATCTGTTCAGCTTATCAAGCGGAACCTGTGCGGCAGACGTATAGGCAGTAATGAAATGTCCGTCTTTTTGCAGCCCATTTTTCACAAGCTCTAAAATAGGCCGTTCATCATCAACCATAAGGATTGCTGCCATAGTGTCGCCTCCTTTCGTTGCTCTTTTCGTATTATAGCATAATCCGCAAGGGCAGAAAAGCGGTCATTTCTGCTCTGCAATATAGTAGCGGTTATTTATTTTTACCGCAACCGCTTCTGTCTTATCCGTATCGTAAATCTCGTAAACATCTGCGTAAAACCATTGTTCCCGCCCCTGTCCGGCGTTTTTTCCGTCCCAGTCAATCTTGTTCAAATCTTCTTTGGACAAAGGGCGTTTCGTTTCCGTATCGAATGTAACGCTTTCCGCAATAATATCAATCCAGCTTCCCAATTCATCATTTGATACGGTATCAGAGGTTACTTGATAAATAATCCCGTCACAAAGGAGCTGCGTTGCATTTTCGGGATTGATTTCAAACTTTCCACTCATAGACTGCTCTGTGTCCTTGAAGTCAAAGACCGTATCTGTGTCTTTGATATTTTCTTTTCTAACAGCTTTGTGATACCCTCCGTTTACATCTACAATCAGATAATCGTCAGCGTTAGGGGCTGCGTACACATTCAAGAATGGGATAATATAAGCAGCTTCCGGGGCTTTATCCGCTAAATCTGCCAACGTCCGAAAGGTAGCGGCTTCTATGTTTTCCTGAAGCAATACTTTTCCTGTTTCGTCTACCGCTGCAAGCTGCCGGATATATCCAGTCCATTCCCCAAGCCCGCCATTAGAAACGGTGTCCTCCAAAATCGTATAGTCGTTTCCCTTAAAGGAGAATTGCGTCACATTCTCTGCGTCCAGATAGCATTGCTCTTTATCACTGGAATATTCCTTGATTTTTTCCTGTAAAGAACAGCCCGCAAGAGAAAAGCATACAACAAAAGCAAATAGCAAGACGATAACCATTTTTCTATTTTTATTCATAATTTTTCCGTCCTTCCCAATGAGAAAACCATAATAAGGTCAACAGCAAGCCGCCTGTCGTTAATGCTGCAATCCATATTTTTTCCGCTCCATAGTTGAAAATTTGTCGGCTCAAAATATCCTTTACCCAATTCATAGACCATGAAAAGGGAATATACCTTGCTATGCCTTTTAGTTCTATATTGCTATATAAGATACATTGCAGACTTTCAAATACGCCCCAAAACAGGGATAACCCTAATCCAAATTTGAAGCTGAGGAACAGGTGCAGGATGTATATTATCAAATTACAAAATGCCATCCCGACGGCGGCTCCAATCAGCATTCTGAGCGGTACTGTATCAGCCATTCCCAAAAGATGTATGCCAATCACAAATAACAGGAACAGAAAGAACAATGCAAATACCCCCGAACCATAAAGATAAGTTAATTTTGCAAGCATATTTTTGTGTCGGTTCGGTACAGCAAGCAGCGTTTGGAAGTGTGAAGCCTTTTCTTCCAGTGCAACATTAAGGCCGACAATAACGCTTATCAACAATGGGAAAAACGTTGTCGTAATTTCCAATATCATTCTGAGCTTTTTACTATCTGCTGTGCTGCCATACTGGGAATAGTAAGCAAGAAATAACAATGCCCCAATAGCAGGTATACAAAAATGGATAGCCCAAAACGGTGTATGCTTTGTTTTTACCTGTTCAGAACGAACCGCATAAATAAAACCCATTTCCGTCTACCTCCCTTTGGAAAAATCCTTTGCGTCGGCATAGGACAAAATAAGGAACAAGAGTATTGACAACGCAATGGAAATTATAATGGATATAGAAAATCCACAATTCCCCGCATAAGTCCCGTTTATTTCAATTCCCATAAGCGGCTCTGCCAGTTTTGCCGCCCAACAATACGGTACAAACCACCATGCTATTGTATTTCCTAATGCAGTAGCAGTAGATAGAACAATTCCAAGTATTGTATTTAACACAATCGGCACAAACATTCCCGTTTTGCGTGCTAAGTACAGGCACAAAGGGATTTGCCAGACAGACGCAAGGACAATCCCGATACTTCCTACAATGCTGTGTAAAAGAGAATATACTGCCGTTGCCGGAGCAATGATATTACTGATAGAAATAAGCAATGCTAAAAATATCGCTGAAACAAGCAGTTTTTCGACTAAGATAATGCCCTTGGCAAATTCAAATCTTGAAAGGTTTACAGGCATAGAAAATACCGAATAGTATTTCCCGGCGTTTTCTTCTTTTCTGTGTGACAAAGAACACAAAATTGCGATTGCTCCCGGAAGCAGGAACGCATACCACCAGTAAAGCGTCATGTACTGATATCCCATAAATCCACCCATAAGCCACGCAAAAATAGCTGTGATTAGCGGAACAATGAAAATCAGTTTGTTCGATATTGTCCTCTTGAATTTCAAATGTTCTGATTTCAGATAGTCCATGCCTTAACCCTCCCTGTGATTGTTTTTTGCAACGTCCATAAAAAGCTGTTCCAAATTTTCGTTTGTGTTCAATTTTCCCTCATATCCAAGAACGCCACCCGCGATAATGCCGATATGGTCGGCTATCTGCTGCACTTCTGAAAGAATGTGGCTGGACAGGATAACCGTAATACCTTTCGCCGGAAAAGAACGGATAAGCTCTCTAAGTTCTTCAATCCCAATCGGGTCAAGCCCGTTGGTTGGTTCATCAAGTATGAGCAGTTTCGGGTTGTTCAGTAATGCAACCGCAATTCCAAGACGCTGTTTCATACCAAGAGAAAACTGTCCGGCTCGTTTCCTGCCTGTTTCCGTCAGCCGGACGATTTGCAGCGCTTCGTCAATCCGCTTATCTGTCAGTCCTAAAATAGTAGTCCTTACTTTTAGATTTTCATAGGCAGTTAAATTTTCATAAAGCGGCGGCATTTCAATCAACGCTCCGATATGGTTTAAGTCGCTGCGTTTCCATGCGTGACCGTCAAATTCGATATTCCCAGAGGTCGGTTTCAAAATGCCCGTAATCATTTTGAGCGTCGTAGATTTCCCGGCACCGTTCGGTCCCAATAATCCATAGACGGAGTTTCTTTCAATGTTCAGCGATATGTTGTTTACCGCCGTCTGTCCGTTGAAAGATTTGCAGAGGTTTGTTGTTTTCAAAATCATTTCCATAGTCTGTACTGTCCTTTCTTTTGATTATGGAAAAAGAATAGCTGATGTTTTTGAAGATTTCATAAAGATAAGGAATCTTTTTAAAATCCTGATTAACGTCTGCCATATCAGTATAAGGTAAATGGGAGAAGCTAATTTTGCTTTATCGGGTTATCTTTTTCGGGCATCGGCAAGTTTAACAGCTCCTTTTGGTATGAGCCATGCCCGATTGATATTCAATATGCCCTCAATCCGATTTTCCTTACAGAGCCTTTGTGCCCGCCTTACCGATATTCCCCAAAGCTCCGCTGCGTCCTGTGCCGTCATATACTCAAACATTTCTGTTCTCCTCAAATTGCACGGTATCTACCATAGCCGTTTGAACAAACATATCAATTCATAAAACGCAAATTTTTATCCCCCAAAAAAGAAAAACGACAGAGCTTTACACCCTGTCGCTACTCCGTTATGTGTATAAGATTTCTTCCTCCACAATCTCCCTTGCACAAGCCCTTATGTTACCCAGCCGCCCTGTCCATTCTAAGGCGTTTTCTTCTTTTAGGCGTTCCGTTATGCCCTGTGCCTGTTTCATTCCCTCTATGAGCCGTTCAAAGCGTTCCTGCGCCTGCCTGTCAATATCGGCAAGGTAAGTATTCAGTCTGCCGCTTGTAAGAAGATTGGTGTATGTAACTTTGCGGTACTGCTTCAGATAGTCCAGATGCCGCTGTCCCCATGTGCCTATCGGCTGTTCTTCTTCGGTGGGTAAAGTTATACACGGTATTAGATAATCTCCTTGCCGTTCGTATTTGCCATCCAGTTCCTCAAAAATCGTCTTTGCCATTGTCTGTTACCTCCACATTCTTTTTTTATTTTAAATGTCCGCAAAATCTGTCCTACATCCTTCGCCTAAAGTGTAGCAAAGGATTTTCCACTTTGCGAATGTGCGATTTTATTTTTGGTATAAAGAAAGCCAGCATAAGAAGCAGAAACGCTTCTTACGCTGGCTTTGCCTTTGCTATTCCCCATAAGTTGTGTTCCAATAATGTTTTCAAATTATCTCCTTATGTGGTGACAGCCTTCGGTCTTCTTCCTTTGTTATTTATTTCTTCCTTATAAAGGATTATTTTTCCTAATTTTAAAGAAAATCATAACATTCTAAAATTAAAGGGGAAATTGTTTGTAAAACCTTATCTGTTTTACAGTCTTAAGTATATAACCGTATATTGACAGTCTCTTGTCTCTTATGTGAAAGATTAAAGAAAAAAATCACTTTTTTTGATTAAAATATCATTAGAATATTAACCATTTATTTATTAAATAAAGCTTATCATATAAAAAACCGCGGATTTTAGACTATTTATCTTTTTAAAATAAACTTCTTTGTTATAAAGTATAATAAAACCAAAAATACAAAATAAAACAATATTTTATTAAATGTTATCCCAACCCACATTTTTTTTATTCTCCGTCTTTTTTATATTATATTAAATAAATAAAAAATAATTACTTTTAATTGATTTATTCCTTTAACCATAGTAGAATATCAAGTAGAATTATTTCAATTTAGTCTCTTTAACAATTTATTTTATTTTAAAACATCTAAATGATTTTATTCGTTTCATTTTCTCGGAGGTAACAAATGAATAGTGAAGACTTAAACAATTTAAAAGTCGCAGAACTTAAAGAAAAAGCCAAAGAACTTGGTATAGAAAAAACTACCGGGCTTAAAAAAGCAGAAATTATTGACCTTATCTTAGAAAAGGACAATGACAATACAAAAAAATATTCCAAATTAAAAGACCCTATTTCAAACAGTTTCAACATGGAGGGAGAAGTTCAGGTCCTTCCGGAAGGATTTGGTTTTCTAAGACCAAAAGACATGAAAAAACCGGAAGACGCAGTTTACGTTGCGGCAAGCCAGGTTCAAAGGTTTAAAATAAAAAGCGGAGATATTTTATCGGGAAAAGTTCGTCCGCCAAAAGAAGGCGAAAAATATTACGCTATGTTATTCTTGGAAGGTGTCAACGGAAGAAAAACAAGTGATATATTAAAAGAAGAAAAAAGGAAACTTCAAAAAAACGATGAAAAAGATATGACCCTATACTCCGAATCACATGAAGGTGTTTTGGATATTCTCTCAGACGGATATGGTTTTTTAAGAACCAATAACTATCTGCAGGGAGATAATGATATATACGTGGCTCCTCAGCATATCAGGAAATATAAGCTTAAAGCGGGAGACTTGGTAAAAGGAAAAATTAGACTTTCTTCCGAAGGCGAAAAATTTGATGCTCTTTTATATGTAGAAAAGGTAAACGGCAAAGACCCGGAAACTATCGTCGGTAGAACAGATTTTGAAAGACTGGTCCCTATATTTCCAAATGATAGAATAACCTTAGAAACAGAAAATAATATAATTTCTACAAGACTTATAGATGTATTCTCTCCCGTTGGGAAAGGACAAAGGGGGCTTATCGTAGCAGCTCCAAAAGTAGGTAAAACAATCCTGTTAAAACAAATTGCAAAGGCAATAAGGAAAAACCATCCTAAAATACACTTGATCGTACTCCTCATAGATGAAAGACCTGAAGAAGTCACAGATATACAAAGAAGCATTGATTCTGATGTTGTTTATTCTACATTTGACCAAAATCCGGCTAATCATATTAAAGCAGCTGAAATGGTCTTAGACAGAGCAAAAAGGCTCGTTGAAGTCGGTGAAGATGTAGTAATACTTATGGACAGCATAACGAGATTTACAAGGGCAAACAATTTAGTCGTACCATCTTCCGGAAGAACATTATCGGGAGGATTGGATCCGGAAAGTCTATATTATCCTAAAAAGTTTTTCGGTGCAGCAAGAAATATCGAAGACGGAGGAAGTCTAACGATATTGGCAACTGCACTTGTCGATACGGGAAGCAGGATGGACGATGTCATATTTGAAGAGTTTAAAGGAACAGGTAATATGGAACTGATACTCGACAGAGGTTTAGCCAGAAGAAGAGTATTCCCTGCAATAGACATAATAAAATCGGGAGCAAGAAGAGAGGATCTGCTTTTAAATGAAGAAGAATTAAACTGTGCAAATATGCTCAGAAGAAATTCTCTCGATAGTCTTGATTTATCGGAAAGAGTAATTAATTTAATGAAAAAGACAAGGAACAATAAAGACTTCATAAATATATGTACAAAAAAAATTAAATAATATAAAGGAGTATAAATAATGATTTATACTCCTTTTATCTTCTTTCTAAAAAATATTTCAAATACTTTTTTCATTATTGTTCGGTAAAGAGAAATACTATCACACAATTTATCATCATGCATAAAAAATGTATCTTCGTATACGTGCACCTCACCTCTGCCATTCCTGTCAATGATGATTATATATCGGGGATATAATTTTTTATTATCCTTTTTACTTATAATAAAATATGAATATAAATTTTCATCGTCTCCGTTTTTATTATACTTTTCAATTACCACCTTATCAGCCATATTATAATTTTTTAGTCTCAAAATAAAATAATTAACAAAAAAAACTTCATCATATAAATAATCAATTTTATTTGAAGATGATATGGTCAGTATTTTATTTAAATATAATTTATTACTCATGCAGAGCCTCTTTACTTTTCTGGCAGAATTATACATGATTATACATATAATATAAATAGTTTTCAATACAGTTATCATAATTTGACAGTACTATTTTATAGGACTAAATTTATAGGTAACATGAGAATAAATATTTTTGGATAAAATAAAAAATGCTGCTTTAAGCAGCATTCTAATTAACCTTTGTATTCTATTATCAAATGCCTATTTATACCTTCATCCACAGAATAAGTGGTTATATCTTCTCTTCCCTGCAGATAAGAATGAATAATCCTTCTTTCATAAGGGTTCATAGGTTCAAGTTCTACATTTTCTCTTCTTCTGATAGCTTTATCTGCAAGCTTGTCAGCAAGATTTTCCAAAGTAGTCTTTCTTTTTTCTCTGTAGTTATTTATATCTAAAATAACTCTTATGTATTCTTCAGAACTTTTATTTACAACAAGACTTGTCAAATACTGAAGTGAATCTAATGTCTGTCCATGTTTACCGATCAAAATCCCCATGTTATCAAGATCTAATTTAATGAACATATTATTACTTTCTTCATCGAAATCCACAGAAATCAAAGCGTCAATACCCATGGTCTTTAATACGTCTTTTAAGAAGTCTTTTGCAATTTCATCTGATTTATCTATTAAAGTAACTTCTACCTTGGCACCTTTTGCACCTATACCCATAAATCCGGAAGTAGGTACTTCGAGTACTTTAGTAGTTACATCTTCGCTTTTAGCTCCTATCTTATTTAAAGCATCGCTAACAGCTTCTTCTATAGTCTTACCTTTTCCTATTACGCTTTTTCTTCTTTTTTCCACTTGGTACCTCCGTATAATTACTCACTGGTTTAACATGCAGCGATTCAGCAGTAACCGGCATAAATTTATACATAATCTCCGTTTGCAATATTCCAAGAATAGTAGTAGATGCCCAATAAATTGATAAAGCTCCCGGAAATGTAAGTGACATCCAGCCGATCATTAATGTCATCATATTATTCATCATCTGCATACTTGCTCCCATATCGGCAGCTTGGTTTGCAGTTGCCTGCTTTTGTTGTATATATGTAGCAACGACATTTATAAGCGGAATAATCATAGCAAGAAACGTAGGAAGTGCAAATCCATTCGTTTTTGCAATATCCAGTGCAGAAACACTTATATCTTTTATCCATAAAAATGACATGGACACATGTTTCATCCCATCAATAAAAACATAAGCTTCAGGTTGTCTGATTACCCCAAATAAACCGATGATAATCGGAAACTGAAGGAATAACGGAAGACATCCGCTCATAGGATTGTAGTGGTATTTCTCATATACCTTCCACATTTCCTCCCCTTGTTTCGCCTTATCATTCTTATACTTTTCCTGAACCTTTTGTACTTCAGGATTGATTACTTTCATAATTTGTGTTGATTTGATTTGTTTGTATGATATCGGTAAAAGTATCAATTTCGCGAATAAAGCGAAAAGAATAATCGATAATCCATAACTTCCGACGAAATTATAGATAAAAAGCAATACTTTACCAAATAGCATATATAAATACGACATACTTTCCTTTTTTCCTCCTATAGAAATTTCTCGGGAACAGGGTCATAGCCCCCCTTTGAAAAAGGGTTACACCTAAGAATTCGATAGACACTTAAAATAGTGCCTTTTATAAAACCATGTTTTTCATAAGCCTCAAGTGCATAATTTGAACACGTTGGAATATACTTACAACAAGGTCTTTTAAGTCCGGATAAATTCTTTTGATAGAATTTAACTATCCCGGTCATTATCTTTGTCATTTTTATACTCATCTCCCAAAATCAGTCCGGATTTTTTTACCAAATGTAAAAAAGAATTGTTCAAGGTATTATAGTCAATATCCTTAGCATAAACTCTGACAATACATATTATATCATAGCCGTCCTTTATTTGGTATGCATTTAACCTAGAAATTTCTCTAAGACGCCTTTTTATTTTATTTCTTTTTACCGCATTGCCGACTTTTTTACTAATCGAGAAACCAATCCTGCTTTCACCTTCGGTTTTTAAAGTATAAAACACCAAATGCCTGTTTGCAATGGATTTTTTATTATTGTAAACTTTTTTAAAATCAATACTGTTTTTTAATCTTTGCATGATTTAATCCTATCATATATAAAAAAAGGCTACATTAAGTAGCCCTAGCAGTTAATATCTAAGCAGATAATTGTTTTCTACCTTTTTTTCTTCTGTTTCTGATTACATTTTTTCCGCCTGGAGTAGACATTCTGCTTCTGAAACCATGATTTTTCTTTCTTTTATGATTATTTGGCTGAAACGTTCTTTTCATAAAATAATGCCTCCTTCTATATTATATTTAGTCCATATTATATCTTTTCTTAAATCTATCAACTCTACCGCCTGTATCAACAAGTTTTTGTTTACCAGTATAGAATGGATGACATTTTGAACAAATTTCAACACGAATTTCGTCTTTTACAGAACCTGTTTCAAAAGTATTCCCACAAGCGCAAGTTACTTTGCATTTACCATATTTTGGATGTATTGCTTCTTTCATCTCTTTCACCCCTTTTGACAAATTATTATATAAAAAAATAATTTTATATTCTTCACTATATTCGTAGCCTAATAAGTATACTATTTTTTTTTCTATATTGCAAATGTTTTTTTAATTTTTTAATAATTTTTAGTTTAATAAACATAAATTCAGAAATTATTGATTAAAAATACTCATTTAGCTTATTATTGTATTTGGTTAATACTTTAAAATCATATACATCTATTTATGAAAGTTTGATTTTAACAGGAGTTTGATTAGAGATATTATCACTCACCGGACACCTTTCTTTTACTGCTTTTATCCATTGATATTTCTTAACACTGTCTGCATCGACATCTGCGATTATATTCACTCTGATTTCCCTATATCCGCTCCTTTTATCAGTATCTTTACCCGCAAACTTGTCAGTATCAAGATCACCTTCTATATCGATATTAAGAGAGTTTATTTTAATATCCATTTCTTTTGCAACTTTATTGCATACCACTCCAAGACATCCTGCCAAAGCACCTATTAAATATTCCACAGGTGTGGGACCGGCGTCTTCTCCTCCGGCGTTTTTAGGTTCGTCAATAATAAATTCGAAGTTTCTAGCTTTAACTCTGGTCTTGGCATATCCTTCATTTTCTGCTTTTATGCTATACTTTAAAATAGCCATATCTTAACCCCAGTATTTTTCATGGACTCTGATTGCATTTGCAACTTTTTCATTTTTCTTCATATCCGCCACTTCTTCTCTAGTAAGAGTTTGAAATCTATCTCTGTCGGCATCTACTATGCAGAAAAAACCAAAGGGCTCTGTTTCGGAAGCATTTACAAGCTGATGTTTTGCCCAAGGGGGAATAACAATCAGATCGTGAGGTTTTACTTCATAAACTTTATCATCGACTATAACCACACCATTTCCTCTTGCCGCAATTACAACATGGACATGTGCATGTTTTTCAAGAGAAGAATACCCTCCTCCGTCACATTCAAAATATCTGGTATGAAAAGAAGTACTTTGTCCGTCACCTACCAATGTATGCCTATCTGTCTTATTGAAACTTATAGGTCCGTCTGTAGAAGCAGTCTTATAATCTACTTTTTCTATACCTTCCCAGTTAAAATCATTTTCTTTATGAAAGCCCATTATTTTACCTCCTATAAATTTATTAAATGAACTTAATCATTTTTCGCTCTGAATTATTTATCTAAAATCCCATTAAATAAGGTTTTAATACTTATTGATATGTTTCATAATGCCGTTAAGTAAACCTTATCATAAGAAAAAATAAAAGTCAATTAAACTCAACTATAGATAATTAATATGTAAAACATATTATATTTGATTAATAAAAACTTCAATATTTTCATAATTCTTAGAAAATAAATAATTTAAATAATTATTCTATATAATATCTTAATATAGATGTAATCTATTACTTATATAAGCAACATTAATATTTCCTTTTCAGTAATAATATATAAATAATCATTATTATCACTTAAATAATCTTTCTCTACTTATAAAACCATATAATAAGACTTTTTCCCTTTATTAAAGAATGATAAATATAACATAATATTATATTTTTATAATTCCTTTTTATTTAAACAAATAATATTTATTTACAATTTTTATATTTAACTAAACATATCTATGTCTAAAATTACTACTTATTAATTATATATGCCTGCATTCCCTTTTCACACCCATTCTTCTCATAAAACTCTTCTACTCCGGGTTTTGCACCAAAATACAACATCGTAGGAGAATTTTCTTTTGCAAGGTTTAGCAATTTGCTTCCGATACCTTTATTTTGAAACTCCGGTAAAACTAATAATTCCGTTATCGTACCAAAGTAATAACCATCAGATAATATCCTGATACATCCAATAAGTTTATTATCTTCATATGCTGTGATATTGATAGTTTTATTTAGTGCCTTTTTCGTTTTTTCAATATCGTATTCTCCCTGCCAGACTTTACTTGCAAAAGAGATAAATATTTCTGCATCTAAATTTTTATCATCAACTATATATCTCACGATAATCCTCCTTGAAAAGTTCTTTTATATTATTAATTATACCATGTGCACTTTTAAACAACAATTATCTTAAAATTGTTGTACTTCGAACCTAATATTCAAATTATAACTTATTAAAGTACGCTTTAAAAATATATATCCAAAATATGTACTCTAAAAACTTTTAAACTTAAGGATATCCGGATATAAAGTTAACGTTCAAAATAAAAATCTATTATTTATACTAATTCTTTCAGATATTTAAATACCCTATTATAAATAACTAAATATATAAATATTAAATTAGAGCAAAATTTAAAAGAAAATAATAAAAATACCAAATAATATAATTAAAACTTATGATACCAATAAAAATTTAACATTTAGTTAATTAATAAAAAATAAATCGTATTTTATTTTATGATACTTTTACTTATGATAAATTTGTGGTAAAATTTATTAACATTATTATTTTAAAAGGTGAAGAATGAAAACAAAACAAGAAAGAACCAGAAATTTTTGTATAATAGCTCATATAGATCACGGCAAATCAACTTTAGCCGACAGATTAATAGAAAAAACAGGACTCATTTCAAAAAGAGAAATGACAAGCCAAGTCTTGGATAAAATGGACCTTGAACAAGAAAGAGGGATAACCATTAAACTTCAGGCTGTCAGACTTGTATATCATGCAAAGGACGGAGAAGAGTATTATTTAAATTTGATCGATACTCCCGGACATGTGGATTTTACTTATGAAGTTTCACGTTCCCTTGCAGCATGCGAAGGTGCAATATTAATAGTTGATGCAACTCAGGGCATCCAAGCGCAGACAATGGCAAATGTATATTTGGCGTTGGAAAATGATTTGGAAATAATCCCGGTAATAAATAAAATCGACCTTCCCAGTGCAGATCCGGAAATGGCAAGAAGAGAAATCGAAGATTATATAGGTCTTCCCGCAGACGAAGCTCCTCTTATTTCCGCAAAAGAAGGTTTAAATATCGATGATGTATTGGAAGCAATAGTAAGAGATGTTCCACCTCCTAAAGAGAAAAACAAAGAACCATTAAGGGGACTTATTTTCGATTCTTATTACGACCAATACAAAGGTGTTGTAATAAGTACAAGAATAGTAGACGGAGAAATAAAAAAGGGTACAAAAATAAAATTCTATGCGACTGGAAAAACTTTTGAAGTGGAAGAAGTGGGTATATTTACAAGTACTCTTACCCCTACTGATAAGCTTGAAAGCGGAGATGTAGGTTATATATGCGCGAGTATTAAAAATGTTGCGGATACAAGAGTCGGCGATACAATAATGAATGAAGAAAATCCTGCAAAAGAACCTCTGCCTGGATATAAAAGTATCACTCCTATGGTGTACTGCGGAATTTATCCGGCTGACGGAAGTAAATACGAAGATTTAAAAGAAGCACTCGGTAAACTAAAATTGAACGACGCTTCATTATTATATGAACCGGAAACTTCTGTTGCATTGGGATTTGGTTTCAGATGCGGATTTTTAGGACTGCTTCATTTAGAAGTGACCCAGCAAAGAATCGACAGAGAATATAATTTGGATATAGTGACGACTACTCCAAGTGTTATTTATAATGTCACAAAGACCGACGGAAGCAAATTAAAAGTAGACAACCCTACCAATCTGCCTCCTATCCCGGAAATCAGTTTTATGGAAGAACCTTTCGTTGACGCAAATATAATGCTTCCCAGTGATTATGTCGGGGCTGTCATGGAAATATGCCAAGGCAAAAGGGGAATATATAAAACCATGGATTATATAGATGAAAACAGAGTAAACCTAAAATATGAAATACCGTTGAATGAGATAATATATGATTTCTTTGATACTTTAAAATCGAGGACAAAAGGTTATGCTTCACTAGACTATGAACTACTGGATTACAGAAAAGCAGACCTTGTGAAGCTGGATATATTACTAAACGGGGAAATAGTCGACGCATTGTCCTTTATTGTTCATAGAGACAAAGCACAGACGAGAGGAAGACAAATAGTTAAAAAACTAAAGGAAGAAATCCCAAGACAGATGTTTGAAATACCTATTCAAGCTGCAATAGGAGGAAAAGTCATCGCAAGAGAAACCGTAAGAGCACTTAGAAAAGATGTACTTTCTAAATGTTATGGCGGTGATATAACAAGAAAGAAAAAACTTCTTGAAAAACAAAAAGAAGGGAAAAAGAAAATGCGTCAAGTAGGCAAAGTAGAAGTACCTCAGGAAGCATTTACAGCAGTATTAAAACTAGATGAATAATATATCTGTATACGTTCATACACCTTTTTGCAAACACAAATGTTACTATTGTGATTTTGCATCATTTGCAAATAATGAAGATTTTATAAATGAATATTATATGGCACTTAAAAAAGAAATAATCCTAAGAAAAAATGAAATAAACAGTAGCGATATCTCTACTGTTTATTTTGGCGGCGGTACCCCAAGTTATGTGGACAGCAAATACATAACTGATATAATGGATATATTGAAAAGTGAATTCAACATAAAAAAAGACGCAGAAATCACTATTGAAGCAAATCCGGAAAGTGTAACGGAAGAAAAGCTTGAAAATTATAAAATAGCGGGATTTAACAGGATAAGTATGGGACTTCAATCCGCAAATAACAATACATTAAAGGAAATAGGAAGGATACACACTTTTGAAAAATTTTTATCCTCTTATGAACTTTGCAAAAGTGCCGGGTTTGACAATATAAATGTAGATTTGATGTTCTCACTTCCCTATGAAACATTAAACCATTTTATGGACAGTCTCGAAGAAGTTATTATGCTTAACCCTACTCATATATCTACATATTCTTTGATACTTGAAAAAGGAACAAAATTATATAATAATTATAAAAAAAATAATATCATTATTGATGATGATTTAGACAGGACAATGTATCACTACTGCATAAACAAATTAAGCGAATACGATTATGAACAGTATGAAATTTCAAATTTTGCCCAAAAAGGCTATGAAAGCAAACACAATATGAGCTGCTGGGACTTTGAAAATTATATAGGCTTTGGGAGTAATGCTTCGGGATTTAATGAAAATACAAGAAAAACAAATAAATCAAATATTAAAGAATATATATCTGATTTAAATAATGAAATATTACCTATAAAGGAAGAAAACAAACTAAACAAAGAAGAGCTCATCGGTGATTATATCATGCTTGGACTTAGGAAAACAAAAGGTATCGATATCGATGAAATAAACAAAAAATTCAATATCGACTTCACTGATATTTATAATGATAAAATCGAAATGCTCAAAAGGCAAGGTTTAGTAATGATAGAAAACAATCATTTTAAACTTACTTATAAAGGCTTGGATTTTGCCAATACAGTTATGGTCGAATTTATATAAAAAAGAACACAAGAGTGTTCTTTTTTTATTTTATATATCAACATATTCTTTTTCGACATATTTACTCGTCATTGCCGCAAGAGTAGCCCCGTAATCCAATTTAAAGGAAACAGTGTCACCTAACTTATATATCTTATCCACATTTGTTAAATCGAGGATAGTATGGTCACTGCTTGCACCAAGGATTTCAATATTACTGTCAACAGGAGTCATCCCATCGATCCTTACATCCTGCTTACCAACGGCAATTATTGCTCTTTTCATCGTTCCCTTATTTACAAATTCCGGTTTATTCCCAAAAGCATCTATTCCGATTTCACCTATAGGAACCGAGGGCTTTTCTTTTAGTTCAACGATTTGTGCTTCCAAAATAAAATTATCATGATGAAGTCCCTCTACAGGAGTCCCGTAGCTGGTCTCATTACCAAGGAGTATTACCTCTCCAAGCCTCAAATTATTGATACCGTCAATCATCTCGCCCCTATCAACCAAAGTATATGAGCTTGAGTTTCCTCCGGAAACTACTTTTAATTCTATATCAAAATCGTTTTCTATTCTTTCTTTTATTTTAACTAACTTTTGTAATGTTTCGGGGCGAGGAATAATGGCACCAAAGCAGGTAAGGTTTGTTCCTACCCCGTAAAGCTCTATATTCTTCATTTGAAGTACTTTGTCTACATCACTAAGCAAATCATCTGTACTGAAATACCCCTCTCTTAAATCTCCGAGATCAGCCATCAAAATCACCTTATGAGTAGTATCTTGCTTGTACGCTTCTTTATTAAGAAGTCTGATTGTCTTTATCTCGCTGTTAAGCGACACATCACTATATTTTATAACATCTTCGATTTCACTCTCCATAGGGATTCTCACCAGCCACTTTTCCATATTAAAGCATCCCAAATTTTTAAGATTTTCTATTCTTGAATCTCCCAAAGCGGTAGCTCCTCCGGTAACCAAGCATTCCGCTATATTTTCATCTGCTAAAAATACTTTTGTTATAGCAGTCACATTTATTCCAATATTTTTACATTTATCACATACTCTTTTTGTATTTTCGCTAATCCCGTGTAAGTCGATATTTATTTTTGGAAACATTAAATTTCTCCTTTATATGATAATATTTTTCATTTATTTATTTTACTACAAAGGCATAATGTGGTAATATATAACTTGATATTATGCACTCAGTGTATATTAAAAACACATTATAATAATTATAACAAAAAAATTATAAAAAAGTAGGTTATTATGGATAAATTATCAATTAACAGTGAAATAGGGAAACTAAAAAAGATTTTGCTTCATAGACCGGGCTTTGAACTTGACAGGATTACTCCCGATGACTTGAAGGAAGTATTATTCGATGATATTCCTTGGATGAGCAGAATGAGAAAAGAGCATGATGGTTTTGCTAAAGTTTTAAAAGAAACAGGTACCGAAGTATTATATGTAACAGATTGCTTGCTGGAAGTAATAAATAATAACGCAGAAGCTAAAAAAGAACTTGTAGAATTAGCACTGGAAGAAGTGCAGTATGACAGTATTACAATAAACGGACTAAGAGAGTTCTTATTAAGTTTAGACAACAAAGAACTTATAAGATGTATAATAGCGGGACTCAGCGAAAGTGAAGTCAAATCAAGCAGAGTGACATTATCCGATTATATGCAGGATAAATACCCTTACTATTTTAAACCTATACCAAATCTTTATTTCATGAGAGATGTAGGTGTAGTGATTAAAAACGGCGTTGCACTCAGCAGGATGAAAACACCTATAAGAAGGAGAGAAAGTCTGATTGTAAGACTTATATATAAATACCATCCCGACTTTTCAGGCGCACCTGTTTACTTCGACAATAAACAAGAAAAAATGAGTTTGGAAGGCGGAGATGTACTTATACTAAGTAAAGAATGTGTACTAATCGGATTTTCCGAGAGAACATCTTTAGAGGGGATAGATAAACTCGCTTCTAACTTATTAAACTCAAACAGCGGAGTAAAAAAAGTTTTAGCGGTTAAAATACCTCATGAAAGAGCTTTTATGCATCTTGATACTGTATTTACAATGGTAGACTACGATAAGTTTGTAATATTCCCTAATATTTTAAATGATATAGAAGTCATCACCATTACGTCAGGCGGAAAATCTTCACTTAGATACGAAGCCGAAGAGAATTTAAAAACTGCACTTGCAAAAGCACTTAATCTTCCAAGTGTAAAACTCATCAAAAGCGGAGGGAGCAGCAGTGTGATTTCGGCAAGGGAACAATGGAATGACAGTACAAATACATTGGCTATTTCACCGGGAGTGGTCATAACATATAACAGAAACGAAATATCCAATGAAATTTTAGACAGAAACGGCATTAAAGTACTTTCTATAGAAGGAAGCGAATTAGTTAGAGGAAGAGGCGGTCCAAGATGTATGAGCATGCCTTTGGTAAGAGAAGATATAGATTTTTAGGAGGAATAAATGAGCATAAATTTAAAAGGAAGAAGTTTTTTAACACTCAAAGATTATACAACTGAGGAAATAAAATATTTACTGGATTTGGCAAAAGAACTAAAAGCCAAGAAAAAAAGAGGAAAAAAAGGAGACTTGCTGGAAGGCAAAAATATTGTTTTATTGTTTGAAAAAACTTCCACAAGAACAAGATGTGCATTCGAAACGGCTGCTTACGATGAAGGTGCACATGTAACATTCCTAACAAACTCTCAAATGGGTAAGAAAGAATCTCTTGAGGATACCGCAAATGTTCTCGGAAGAATGTTTGATGGTATTGAATTTAGAGGATTCAAACAGGAAACCGTTGAAGATTTAGCAAAATACTCAGGTGTACCCGTGTGGAACGGACTTACGGATTTATATCATCCGACACAACTATTGGCAGACGTTTTAACAATGTATGAACATATAAATAAAGATAATAATAATGATATGAAACTTACCTATGTCGGAGATGCAAGAAACAATGTTTCAAACTCATTATTGATTGGATGTGCAAAACTTGGTATCAATTTCGCGGCGGCGGCACCAAAATCACTTTGGCCTGATGAAAATCTGGTTAAGGAAATGGAAATAATAGCAAAAGAAAACGGCAGCACGATTTTAATTACCGATGATATTGATAAAGCGGTTAAAGACAGTGATGCCATATATACAGACATATGGGTTTCAATGGGAGAAGAAGACAAATTTGCGGAAAGAATTGAACTTTTAAAAGATTATCAAGTAAACATGGAAATGCTTAAAAAGACAGGCAACGAAAATGTTATATTCCTTCACTGTTTGCCATCGTTCCATGATTTAAACACCGAAGTAGGAAGAGATGTTTACGAAAAATATGGTCTTAAAGAAATGGAAGTAACAGACGAGGTATTTAGAAGCAAACATTCAAAAGTATTCGATGAGGCAGAGAACAGAGCTCATACAATAAAAGCGGTTATGTGCGCAACGTTATCCGATAAATTATATGAGTAGGAAGAACAAACATTACTTACAATAATTAGAATAAAAAATAAAAAGAACAGTTTTCGCTGTTCTTTTTATTTTTTATTCTTCGGATTTTACAGTATCAGCAGTTTCAGGCTCTTCTTCTTTATTTCTGCCCAAAACTTCATCCAATACCAGCTTTTCTATATGTTCGGCAATTTCCGGATTATCGGCAAGAAATTGTTTTGCTTTATCTCTTCCCTGTCCAATTTTTTCATCATTATAAGAATACCAAGCACCGGCTTTTTTGATAATTCCATACTTAGCGGCCATATCTACGATATCACCTTCTCTTGAAATACCTTTACCGTACATGATATCAAATTCGGCGATTTTAAAAGGAGGCGCCACTTTATTTTTAACTACCTTGACTTTAGTTCTGTTACCTATTATATCCTGACCGTTCTTGATAGAATCAATCCTTCTTACTTCAAGCCTTACAGAAGAATAGAATTTTAATGCTCTTCCTCCCGGAGTAACTTCGGGATTACCAAACATAATCCCTACTTTTTCTCTAAGCTGATTAATAAAAACTGCCGTAGTATTTGATTTATTTATGGCTCCTGCCAGTTTTCTAAGGGCCTGAGACATAAGCCTTGCCTGAAGACCTACATGGCTGTCCCCCATATCCCCTTCGATTTCCGCTTTTGGAACGAGAGCGGCTACGGAGTCAACTACGACAACATCTACCGCAGCACTTCTTACAAGAGCTTCAGTGATTTCCAATGCCTGTTCACCGGTATCCGGCTGAGATACTATAAGTTCATCTATATTAACACCCAAAGCTTCCGCATAAATAGGATCAAGAGCATGTTCAGCATCAATAAATGCCGCAACGCCGCCTGCCTTTTGTGCTTCCGCAACAACATGTAATGCAACAGTCGTCTTACCTGAAGACTCGGGACCATATACTTCGATTATTCTTCCTCTTGGAAGTCCCCCTACACCAAGGGCAGCATCAAGGGAAATAGATGATGTTGAAATAGCATCTATGGTAACGGTAGGTTTATCGCCTAATTTCATTACCGCACCTTTTCCGAAGTTGCTTTCTATATTTCTCATTGCTAGCTCTAGAGCTTTTTCTTTATCTGGATTCATTATTTTGACTTCCTTTCAAACATTTGTTCTTATTCAATTATACATTTAGTTTAGAGATTAGTCAACAATTTATTGCATTATTTTTAACATATTATTTATCGAATAATATGCACTTCGTGTCTGAACTCTTTTTCTTTCTCCGGTTATATTATATTTAGTTGAAGAAACTTGTCCTTTATAATAAAATCCCATATAAACAGTTCCAACAGGCTTCTTAGGAGTGCCTCCCCCCGGCCCCGCAATTCCGCTTATTGATATAGCAACATCGGAATTAAACCTTTCAGCACAACCGAGAGCCATCTCTTCCACACACTGAGAACTCACCGCTCCATATTTCTCCAATGTTTCATTTTTAACACCGAGAAGAGAGTGTTTGATTTCATTTGTATAAGTAACGGCACTGCCCATAAATACTTCGCTTACTCCGGGTATCTCTGTTAAATAACTTGCAAGAAGTCCGCCTGTACAGGACTCTGCACATGAGAATGTGAGCCCCATACTTTTAAGTATATTAACAAATTTTTGAGGAAGTGTTTCACCTTTAACGGAATAGATATATTCTTTGAAATTTTTCATTATAATATCATCTATTTTATCCAAATTTTCAATTGCGTGTTTTAGATTATCAGCCTTGGATACTGCCTTGACTTTAACACCGCTGTCATTAAAATATGTATTTACATTTACACCCTCAAGATTAGGAAGCAAATCTCTCATTCTGTACTCAATTTCAGACTCTCCTATTCCCGCAGTCATATAGTCCTTTACGGCAAAGAATTTATTTAATTTATTCATTAAATATTCTTTGATATGCTTGTTGTACATATAAGTATTTTCCCTTGGAGGTCCGGGAAGCATTATGATCATCTTATCATCTATTTCAAGAAGTGCACCGGGGGCTGTTCCCCTGTCATTACTAAGTATCTTTGCTCCTTTTGGGAATAGTGCCTGTCTAAAATTATTTGGAGTAAGAACAAAATCTTTTTCTTTATTTTTGAAATAAGTCTCAACATGATGTCTTGCTTCTGCATTTTCTTCAAGCGGTCTTCCGGTGACTTTAGCTATTGCCTCTTTTGTCATATCGTCGAGTGTAGGACCAAGCCCTCCGGTAGTAATAATCAAATCACTTATATTCACCGCATCGTTGAATGCACCTTCTACCATATCTTCATCGTCACTTACTACTACATGCTTTACAACTTCTATTCCTATTTCTGTAAGTTCTTTTGCAAAAAAAGTTCCGTTTGAATTCAAAACATCTCCGCATAAAACTTCATCACCTATACAAAGTATCGTTGCTTTCATAATATCTCCTTATATTAATAAAATTTAAATTCATTATTCTGTAAAAACATCAATTACTATTAATTATACATCTTAACATATCTGTTTTAAAGTAAAAAACAAATAAAATAAGTTAATATATTAATCCGTATAAAAAATCATATGTGCATAGAAAAACAGGGGCGCGGAATCTGCGAAGCGGGCGTAGTGCCCCGAAATAAAAAACACCCTAATTATTTAGAGTGTTCTTCATTATTATATTTTATTTATAATATTTTCTTCAAAAACTGTCCAGTGTAACTTTTTTTGACCTTGGCAACTTCTTCCGGAGTACCCGTTGCAATCACGGTTCCGCCGCCGTCTCCTCCTTCGGGACCCAAATCAATCAAATAGTCTGCACATTTTATGACATCTAAATTATGTTCTATTATGAGTATGGTATTTCCGCCTTCTCTTAATCTGTACAGCACTTCAAGAAGCTTCTTTACATCTTCCATATGAAGCCCCGTAGTGGGTTCATCCAAAATATATAAAGTCTTGCCCGTCTGTCTTTTTGAAAGATACGTTGCAAGCTTGATCCTTTGAGCCTCTCCGCCGGAAAGGGTCGTAGAAGGCTGTCCCAGTTTAATATATCCAAGTCCCACATCATATAAAGTCTGTACTTTAGATTTAATCGAAGGAATATTTTCAAAGAATGTCAAAGCTTCTTCAACACTCATATCAAGTACTTCTGCAATATTTTTGCCCTTATATTTTATTTGAAGAGTTTCATCATTATATCTATGCCCTTTACAAACTTCACAAGGAACATAAACATCGGGAAGGAAATGCATTTCTATTTTTATTATACCATCTCCCTTACAATGCTCACATCTTCCGCCTTTTACATTAAAGCTGAAACGACCTTTCTTATATCCTCTCATTTTCGCTTCATTTGTCGAAGCAAATACATCTCTTATAAGATCGAACATCCCGGTATAAGTAGCAGGATTTGATCTCGGAGTACGCCCTATAGGCGACTGGTCTATATCTATTATCTTATCAAGGTTTTCCCAGCCTCTTATTTCTTTATGTTTTCCGGGTTTTTCTACAGAACCCAAAAGCTTCTTTCTAAGAGCCTTAAATAATATTTCATTTATTAACGTACTTTTTCCCGATCCGGAAACTCCTGTAACGCAAGTCATATTCCCAAGCTCAAATTTTACATCAATATTCTTTAAATTGTTTTCTTTAGCTCCGATTATTTCAAGATACTGTCCGTTGCCTTTCTGCCTTTCCTTAGGAACGTCTATTTTTTTCCTGCCTGACAAATAATCGGCGGTTATAGAATTTTTGTTATCTATTATTTCTTCCAAAGGACCGTTTGCTATAACTTCTCCGCCATGAATACCTGCGCCCGGACCTATATCTACTATATGATCGGCTTCTCTCATTGTATCTTCATCGTGCTCTACTACGATAACTGTATTACCTATATCCGTAAGCTCTCTTAATGTATTAAGTAACATCTCATTGTCTCGTTGATGAAGCCCTATACTGGGTTCATCTAAAACATAAAGTACTCCGGTAAGCTTAGAACCTATTTGAGTGGCAAGTCTTATTCTCTGGCTTTCTCCTCCGGATAATGTAGAAGCAGCTCTGTCCAAAGTAAGATAACTTAGTCCAACATCATTTAAAAAACCAAGCCTTGATTTTATTTCCCTAAGGACAAGTTCCGCTATTTTAGCTTCATTTTCATTTAAAACAAGATTATCAATGAACTTTTTACAGTCTCTTATAGACATCTCCGTAAGCTCAATAATATTGACTCCATTGATCTTTACACTCAAAGAATTGTCATTAAGTCTTTTTCCTTTACATGCATTACAAGTAATATTAGACAAAAATTTACTAAACTTAGCCTTTACATACTCACTGCTGCTTTCAAAGTATCTTCTTTCTAAATTATTTACTATTCCTTCAAATACGATTTCTCTTTCCTTATACCCTCCGAAATGAGAATTAAATCCGATTTTTATTTTATCTTTATCTCCGTAAAGAAGAGCCTCCATAAATTCGTCGCTTGCTTCATCCAACGGTTTATCCATAGAGAAATTATATTTCTCTACCAAAGTTTTGACAATTACAGAATAGTAAGTGCTGTCGTCACTGCTTACAAAATTGGAAAGAACGCCTTCGTTTATGGAGATACTTCTGTCGGGAATAACAAGTTCGGGATCGATGGTTTGATGATAACCTATCCCGTTACATTCCATACACATACCAAAAGGTGAATTGAATGAAAAGCTTCTCGGTTCGGGCTTATCCATAGCAATCCCACAGTCCATGCAGGCAAATTTTTCCGAGTACAATTTTTCTTCATCATCAGTTTTACATATGACCAATCCGTCACTCAAGTTTAATGCTGTCTCGACGGAATCATTAAGTCTTGATTTTATTTTGTCCCTTACTTTAAGCCTGTCTATTACAACACTTATATCATGCTTCTTATTCTTGGGAAGTTTTATTTCATCATCAAGGTCATAAAGTCCACCGTCTATAAATACTCTAAGATAACCTTCCTTCTTTAAATGAGTAAGAAAATTCTTTTGAGTCCCCTTTTCTCCTCTTATAACGGGAGCTAATATTTGTATTTTAGTACCCTCTTCCATAGATAAAATATCATCAATTATAGTATCTATACTCTGGCTTTCTATTTTCTTGCCGCATTTAGGACAATAAGGTGTTCCTATTCTGGCAAATAACAATCTGAAGTAATCATATATTTCCGTTACCGTTCCAACTGTGGAACGTGGATTACGATTAGTAGTCTTCTGATCTATGGAAATAGACGGACTTAGCCCTTCAATATTATCTACGTCGGGTTTATTCGTTTGACCCAAAAACATTCTCGCATACGCAGAAAGACTTTCTACATACCTTCTCTGTCCTTCTGCATATATGGTATCAAAAGCAAGAGAAGATTTACCTGAACCTGACAGTCCGGTAAATACAATAAGCTTGTCTCTCGGTATAGTTAAATCTATATTTTTAAGGTTGTTTTCTCTGGCACCTCTTATAACAATTTTATCTGTCATAATATCCTCCTTAAACATTAATATGATATTATCACAAATTTTTTAAAATAACAACAAATTTTTAGAAAATTTGTTCGGTTTTACATAATATACCTTAGATATTTTTAACAAAAAAGAAAATTTAAATGATCTTTCTTTTCATCTTCTAAAACTTTATTATGTTACATTTTAAAAACTCAATAAACATCTTACATTTACAATAAATTTATATTTTTTCGGCTATTTGTTCCTTTAATAAATCATAAATCCTTTATATTATACAGTAAAATATTATAACTTAAATATACAATCAACCAGACTTACATATTAATGATAATAAAAAAGAGCTTTCGCTCTTTTTTAAACAATTTAATTTTAAAGGTTTATATATTATTTATTTTACTTGGTCGATAACTTCTAAAAGTTCTTGTTTTGTCATGGCACCTTGTGTTCTTTTTACTTGCTTGCCGTCTTTATACATTAATAATGTTGGGATAGACATTACTTTATTCTTCATTGCAAGCATTCTTTCATCATCTACGTTGACCTTGCATACTTTTATATCATTTCTTTCTTCTGCCACTTTATCTATTACCGGAGAAAAAGCACTGCATGGTCCGCACCAAGGAGCCCAAAAATCAACTATCACCAATCTATTATCATTTATTTCTTCCTTGAAGGTTTTATTTGTTAAATCTATTACACTCATTTTTCTTACCTCTTTCCTGTTATTTGTTTATATTATATTCAAATAAAAAATAAAAGACTGTGACAAAGTCACATAAAAAAAATATAAAGTCATAATGGACAAATAAGAATAATAATTATAGAATATATAATAAGGCGGTAAAAATATGAATGATGATAACTTTAATATGAAAGATTTTCTCCCGTTTTGGGACAGTCTTAAAAATGAATGCCAGGAAACAATACTAAAAGAATTAAAATTTAAAACATTTAAAAAAGGCGAAACTGTTCACGACAACTCCGTGACATGCACTGGATTAATATTTATTTTAAGCGGTAAGCTCAGGGCTTACATGATATCGGAGACAGGAAGAGAGCTCAGTTTATATTATTTAATGGATAATGATATATGTTTGATGTCCGCTTCATGCGTGATGAAAGACATAACATTTGATATATTCATAGAATCAATGGAGGAAACAAAAGCAGCTATTTTACCTACACATATATATAAAGATATAGCTAATAATTATATCGAGATGTCAAAGTATGTTAATAGCATTATGTCTTCAAGATTATCGGATGTAATGTGGATTTTGGAGCAGGTATTATTTAAAAAATTCGATTCAAGACTGGCGGAATTTTTACTTTTCCATAGAGATGAAAAAGATAAAATAAAAATGACACATGAAGAAATAGCAAATCACTTAGGAAGTGCGAGAGAAGTGGTAAGCAGGATGCTTAAACACTTTGAAAGTAACGATATCATAAAACTCTTCAGAGGAGGTATAGAAATACTAAATGAAGATGAACTTATAAAGCTTTCAAATTAATTAATTTTATAGTAAGAACAGCGGGCGCGAAATCTGCTTCAGCAGGCGTAGTGCCCGCATTTTTTAGATAAATCTTAATTTACATTATATTTAAGTTATGATAAACTTTATTTATAGAATATACAAAGTTTAAGGAGAAATAATTATGTTAAAAATTGACTTAACGGGAAAGAAAGCATTTCTTACAGGAGGCAGCAGAGGTGTAGGAAAAGCTATTTGTCTTGCACTTGCCGAGTGCGGAGCAGATGTTGCATTCACATATTTATCAAGAGATGAAGCAGCAAATGGGGTGGTTAAAGAAATAGAAGCTTTAGGTAGAAAAGCTTACTGTTATAAATGCGATGTCGGCAACTTTGACCAAATGAAAGAAACTTTAGATAATATTAAAGAAAAGTTTGGTAAATTAGATATAATAGTAAACAATGCCGGAGGTTCAAAAGTCGTAGAGATAGACGAACTTACTCCGGAATATCTAGATACTGTATTAAAATCAAATTTATATGGTTCATTTTATTCTATCATGGCAGGAGGTTTGGACCTTCTTAAAGAAGCAGGGGGCGGAAGTATCATAAATATAGGCTCTTCTGCAATGTATTCGGGAATGGGCGGAGGACCGCAATACTCAGCTTCAAAAGCAGGATTATTAGGTCTTACAAGATATATGGCAGTACAGTACGGCCCAGGAAATATAAGATGTAATACACTTGCAATTTCACTTATTAAAACAGAAATGTTAAATAAATTTGACGATGAAATGTTAAAGAAAAAAATTGCTACAGTACCGGTGGGAAGGCTTGGAGAACCTGAAGATGTAGCTTATATGACAGCATTCCTTTCAAGCGAAATGGCGTCATACATAAGCGGAGAAGTAATACTAATGGACGGAGCGAGGACTTACGCAAAATAAAAAATATAAGAAAAAAGCGGAGCATTATCCGCTTTTTATTTTTATATATTTTATATAATAAAACAAACTATTAAGGCTATCAATGTCACTAGCCATAATGGAATCATTAAAGATAATCTTGAAGTTTGGAGTTCTCTTTTAAAGCACACATTTTGTCTTGGTTTTCTTGGATTATATAAAATTTCTATAACATCATCTTTCTTTACCATTTCACTGTTTACGTCTAAACTGCTTTTTGCATTAATAAATTTTTCATCTACTTTATATGTTAAAACAGCACCTGCAATTTTCCTGTTATTTCCATAAGATGATTTAATGGAAAGTATTTTAGCATAAGTACTTTTAGTGCATATTTTATATAAATAATATTCTTTGATTTTTATAAATGCAATCCCTAATGACGCGACTACAAATAAAACTATAAATAAAAACTTATTCACTACTGACCTCTTAAAATTATAATATATAAAGAGATTATAACATATTTAAACAAATTACAATAAATATAAATCATTATTACTATCCAATAAAAAACGACATCATTAATTTGATGTCGTTTTTATCTTATTTATTATTTTTAAAATCCAGCCTTGCTTTAAATAAATCTTTATCTATCGTAACACTAAAGTCAATTCCCATCAAGCCGGTAAAACTTTGAACTATAGAAAGCCCCAACCCAAAACCTTCAAGATCTCTGGCTTTATCCGCTCTTGCAAATCTGGTTAAAATTTCTTCACTGGAAAAGTCCATCTCATAATTAGATATATTACTTATCGTTATACTCGGGTCGTCTTTTTCCAAGTCTATATATATCCTTGTTCCTTTGAGTGAATATTTCACCGCATTTTGAATTAAATTTTCAAGTACTCTTCCAAGCCTTTCTCCGTCGGCATAAATATAAACATCATCATCCACATTTACCCTAACTTCAAGATTATTTTCATTTATACTGTCACTAAACTCACTTATGCTTTGATTAATCAAGCTTTTTAAATTGATATTTGTATTATGCAAATCTATATTTCCGCTCGTTGCCTTTGAAATATCAAATATATCCTCTACCAATTTTTTTAATTTTTGAGATTTACTATCGAGTATTTCAAGATATTCCTTTGCAATTTCCGGCTTTATATCTTCCCTCTTCATTAAATCAACATAATTAATAATAGATGTAAGAGGTGTCTTTAAATCATGTGAAACATTAGTTACAAGTTCGCTCTTCATTTTTTCACTTTTCACTTGTTCTTCTACTGCTTCTTTTATGTGGTCGTTAAGTGCATTCAAATTATATTCTATTTCTTTAAAATAACTGTTTTCACTTAAATAAATATTTTCATTGAAGTGCCCTAGTCCAAGCGTTTCCGTATAATTATATACATCTTCTATATCTTTTACACTCTTTATTGAAGACGAATATAATCTAAATATCGAGTACATCAAATATATAAAAGAAGCTACAATTACTACTGCATATAATTGCTCGTACGGTCCCGATATCCCCATAGCCAACAGTAGAAAAGAAAACATCAATATCCCGCCGGAAACAACACACCTTGTAATCCCGTTGACCATTCTCGACTGTACCTTTTTACTAAATGGTTTGAAGACCTGATTACTTTTATATATATCCATAACCTTTTTATATACAGATACATTTAATAAATTTTCATTATCATACATTGCAGCACAGTATAGACAAAAAACAAATAATATTGCAGTTATCGTGCCGTTTATACTATAAAAATTATTATATATAAAATAAGCTACAAATAATTTTATTTCCAGGAATACTTTATTAAATATTTGTCCTATTACTTCCAGAGAATCTCTTATTCCATATTTCTTTTTTATTATAATCAATAGATATAATAATAATATAGAGGAAAAAATAAAGCCTAAAGTAGACCATACTCCATCTGATTTATAAGCTTCATAGCTTTCCTTGAAATAACCTCCGGATGTAAAGTCATGATTCACAGCTACAAGTACCGTCGGCGGAAGTATCTTAGTTGCAAGAAAAGAATTATTGTCATCATACATATCAAAATTATTTGTAAGGTTATAAGAAACATTTAATAATTCTTTATTTCCGTTCACATATGTGTTTGTCACATTGCTTCTCGTACTAATAAAAGTATAACCTTCCTTTTTATATTCTTTTTCAAATTCTTTTTCTGTCCTGACACCTGAGTTCGTATAGCCTACATCGGTATTATTATCCATTATATAGTAAGATACTTCAGGTCCGTAACTGCCTATAACGTTTGCCTTAAGCTCACCTCTAAGTTTTGGAGACATATCGGCAACACTCTTAAATAGATCCGCCTTCGGATTATTATCATGTACTTCTTTATATTCTCTGTATAAAGCATTATTTAAGTAAGCATGTATTTCATCTAACTTGTATCCATAGTCGGAAGAAGTAAGATAAGCATGATTACCAAACATTTGATAAGATTTATTTAAAATGACTTTATTGCCGTTATTAACTACAAAACTAAATGTAATAAATATTGCTATTATCAAAAGTATATGGTTAAGTAAACTTTTATTTCCCTTAATGTTTTTCAATTTTATATCCAATTCCCCACACCACCTTTAAATATTTTGGATTTTTAGGATCGATTTCTATCTTTTCTCTTATATGCCTAACATGTACAGCTACAGTGTTATCCGTCATATAAGAAAGTTCTCCCCAAACTTTTTCATATATTTCCTCCATGGAAAACACTTTATTAGGTCTGGACATTAAAAGCTTAAGTATCTTAAATTCCGTGCTGGTAAGCTTTACCTCTTCTCCGTCAACAGTTACCTCTGTAGTATCTTCATTCAAGCTGAGCCCACCGGTTGTCAATATATTATCAGCTTCCATTTCACTCATATTGCCGAGTATCGTATATCTTCTAATCAAAGACTTAACCCTTGCAATAAGTTCCAAAGGATTAAAAGGCTTGGTAACATAATCATCGGCGCCGATATTTAGTCCTATTATTTTATCGGTATCCTCGGATTTTGCGGACAAGAATATAACAGGAACATTTTGCTTTTCCCTAACCTTGGTAATGGTTGCTATCCCATCTAATTTAGGCATCATTATATCTAGTACTATTAAATGGATTTCTTCCTTCTCTAAAATACCTAATGCTTCATATCCGTCATAAGCTTCATATATGTTGTATCCCTCATTGGAAAGATATATATTTATTGCTTTTACAATTTCTTTATCGTCGTCTACTACTAATATATTATATTTACCCATGGTCTTCCCCCTAATTAAGTGTTGAATAAATTATAAACCATAATATTTAATATTCTTTATGGAAATTATTAATATTTCATTAATATTATATCATAATAAAATTTTATTTGATTTCCACTTAAAACCATAAATCCACATAATCATCACTTAACCTTCAACATATTGTTCCTTTTCTTTAATATTTTTGAAAATATAACTATATATGCCATAAAATGGATGCTTTCTATTATTAAAAAATGACAAAATAATTGATAATACGACAAAATATGCTATAATGTTTTAATAAAACATCTAAATTTATTTAATCGTTTCTTAATAGATTTAAAATGTAATATTTAGATGTGTATTTTTAGTATTTATTTAAATTTAGAATAGGAGTAAGTATGATTACTTTAAATAATGTATCATTAATATATGAAGGCGGAGAAGAAGCTGCACTTAAAGACATTAATTTAAATGTCGATAAGGGCGAGTTTTTATTTATTGTAGGGAAAAGCGGAGCGGGAAAATCTTCACTTTTGAAACTTATATTAAAAGAAATATCTCCGACTTACGGTGATATCTCCGTAGCGGGATATGATTTAAATAACTTAACAAATAAACAAGTTCCATTTTTAAGAAGACATGTAGGTGTCGTATTCCAAGACTACAGATTACTGGAAAACAGAACAGTATACGAAAATGTAGCTTTTGCAATGGAAGTCATGCAGCATAAACCAGAAAAAATACATAAGAGAGTTCCAAACGTTTTAAAAATGGTTGGACTTAAAGATAAAGCAAGAAAATATCCTAATCAATTATCGGGGGGGGAACAGCAAAGAGTAGCCATAGCAAGAAGTATTATAAATAATCCAAAGATACTTATATGCGATGAACCTACCGGTAACTTAGATCCCCATACCTCAATAGGAATAATGAAACTTCTTCATGACATTAACAGAAGAGGAACTACTTTACTCATAGCAACACACGATAAAACAATCGTTGATGCGATGCAAAGAAGAGTAGTGCTTTTAAAAGACGGAAAAATAATCGGAGACAGAAAAGGAGGATATAACAATTAAATTATCAACTATAAAGGTGTTCATAAGAGACTCTTTTCAAAATATCAAAAGGAATTCTTTAATGAGTGTAGCATCTGTTTTATCTGTAGTAGCAGCACTTATTATTATAGGTGTATTCCTTGTATTCGCACTCAACTTAAACTTTATGACAGGTGAAATTGAAAACAATCTAGAGCTTAAAGTTTATCTTAATGACGGATTGACCCAGACACAAAAAGACAGTGTAAAAACTAATATTGAAAAAAACAGTTTATGCAAAAGTGTAACTTATGAATCTAAAAACGATGCTCTTACAAATTTTAAGCAGGATTTCGGAGATAAATCCTACTTATTAAACGGATATGAAGGTAAAAACAATCCTCTTCCCGAATCTTTTATCGTAAAAGTCACAGATTCTACGAAACTTAAAGACATGTATTCTTATTCAAAAGATATTGACGGGGTAAAAGATGTCGTTTACGGAGAAGAAGTCGTTGATAACCTTCTTAAATTTAACGATATGGCCAGTGTGGTTTGCATAGTAATATTTATAGTTCTAAGTATAGTAAGTATATTTATTATTTATAACACTATTAAATTAACCGTTTATGCAAGAAGAAACGATATCACGGTTATGAAATATGTGGGTGCCACAGACTGGTTTATTAGGTTCCCATTTTTAATAGAAGGAAGTATTCTAGGACTTTTAGGTTCCAGTGTATCTATACTGATTATAAGAAATATTTACTATTATGTAATCGGATTTATTCAAGGCGGAGGAACCGGACTTCCTCTCGGAAGCGGAATAGCACCACCGGGAATAATAATGGGACAAGTTACACTATTATTTATCGTTTACGGAATAATCATAGGTGCGGCAGGAAGTGCTTTCTCAATTAGAAAATTCTTAGATGTATAGGTAACAGGCATGAATAAAAAAATAGTATCAATTTTATTAGTATTATCATTCGTATTTACGACAGCATTTACATTTGATACCGTAAATGCAAAAACAGATAAAGAAAAGTTAAATGACGTTGAAAGTAAAATAGACAGTAAAAAAAATAATTTAAATAATGAAAAAAGTACTTCTGATAATTTATCCGGAGAAATCAAAGATGTTGACAGCAAGATATCTGAATTGACGAACACTATTGGCACACAAGAAAAAAAGCAGTCAACACTAGAAAAAAATTTAACCAAAACCAAAGAAGAATTAAAAGATGCGAAAGAGAAAAGAAAAAAGTATCAAGATGCATTAAAAGAAAGAATGGAAACCATGTATATGTACGGAAACATGGGTTATCTCGATTTGATATTTTCTTCAACCGACTTCTCAGATTTGATCAGTAAGATAATCACAGTTCAATCTTTAGTCAGCTATGACCGAAATATCATATCTAAATTGCAAGATACAGAAAATGATATAAAGACTAAAACTTATGAAATATCAAATAGCAAAAAAGAGCTTGATACTACTATTAAAAGTCTGGCTAAAAACAAGGAAGATTTAAGTACATTAAAAATCGCAAAGAATTCTGAACTTAAAAATGTAAATGGTACTATAGATGACTTAAAGAAACAAATAGCTAGTTTGGAAAAAGAAAAAGCTAATTTGGACAATAAGATAGCAGCACAAAGTGCAGCTTCAACTAATGTAAATTATAACAATGACAATAACAGCTTAGATAAAGATAAGGATAAAGGAAACAGTGGTTCCAACAGCAGCACAGGAGGAAGCAGCAATTCCACCGGAGGATCAAGTTCAAGCAGTAAAGACGGAGTTCTTTCATGGCCTGTTCCGGGACATTATAATATAACCAGTTATTTCGGTCATAGAGACCAACCTACAGCTGGTGCAAGTACAAATCACGGAGCCGTTGATATTGGTGTAAGCACAGGAACTCCAGTTAGAGCTCCTGCAAACGGTAAAGTTACTTATTCAGGTTGGAATGGAGGATATGGATATGCGGTTTCTATAGACTGCGGGAACATTAATGGAGACCACATAACAGTATTACTTGCTCACAACAGTTCTCTAAAAGTATCTACAGGACAAAAAGTAAAAAGAGGACAAGTTGTTTCTTACAGCGGAAGTACCGGGATTTCAACAGGACCGCATTTACACTTTGCTGTGTATAAAAACGGATACGCCGTAGACCCATTAGATTATGTTAATATTTAATATTACAACCATAAAAAAGTTTATTTTAAATGACTGGAGAGTAAAATGAAAAAAAGAATACTATCATTAATATTAGTGTTTATTTGTGTTTTTACCCTACCCCTCACACAAAGTACGATAACAGCCAAAACTACAAAACAAAAATTAAAAGATGTAGAAAACAAGCTTGATGATAAAAAAGACAGTTTAAATAATTCACAAGATAAAGCAGATGATTTATCAAATCAAATTGAAAGTTATGATACTAAAATTGAAAAATTAGAAAAGAAAATAGAAGAACAAGAAACTAATAAATCAAAAGTAGAAAAATCGTTAGAAAAAGCAAAAAAAGAACTTAGAGAAGCAAAAGAAGAAAGAAAAAAATATCAAGATTTATTAAAAGAACGAATGGAAGTCATGTATATGTACGGGGATACAGGATACCTAGATTTGATCTTTTCTTCGGAAAATTTTTCGGATTTAATAAGTAAAGTAATAACAGTGCAAGAGCTTGTAAGTTATGACCAAAACATAGTAAAAGAACTACAAACTGTCGAAAAGAAAATACAAACGAAAACAGATAAAATCGCAAAAGAAAAAAAAGAATTAGAAGATTTAATTTCTAAGTTAAACTCAAATAAAGATGATTTAGATACATTGAAGATTGCTAAAAATGCACAGCTAGCGAATGTCAAAGGAGACATTAAAGATTTAAAAAAAGAAGTTGAAAAACTGGAAGCAGAACAAAATGAACTCAGCAATAAATTAGCTTCACAAAGCGGTTCTACAACAAACAAAGTATATAATACAGGAAACGGTTCGTTAGGTTGGCCTACGCCGGGAAATTATTATGTAACAAGCGAACAAGGTTACAGATATCATCCTATATCGGGAGTATATAAATACCATGCGGGAATGGATATCGGATTAAGTTACGGAGACAGCGTTGTCGCACCTGCAAACGGCAGAGTTACTATAGCCGGTTGGTATGGCGGATATGGTTATGCAGTAGGGATAGATGCAGGACTGATAAAAGGAAAACATGTAACTATTTTATTAGGACATAACTCAAGTGTAAGAGTATCGGTTGGACAAAAGGTCAGAAGAGGACAAACAGTAGCATACGGAGGCAGTACCGGATATTCTACAGGTCCGCATTGTCACTTTGAAGTTCATGCTGACGGCGTAACACAAAATCCAAGAAATTGGTTATAAATAAAAAAAGAAAAGCATTTAGCTTTTCTTTTTTTATTTATATATTGTTGTATATAATCATAAGTAATCTAAATACTTTTAAAGGCAATCACTAAATAATCTAAGTGCATTTTTATAGTATAGTTTTTCTATCTCTTTATCTTTGAAACCAGCTTTTTCAAGCAGTGAAATCAATACTGGAAGACTTGATATATCCCCCATCTCAAGTTTACAACTGATACCATCAAAATCGCTGCCGAAAGCTAATACATCACTTCCGCCTACATTTCTTATATAAGATAAATGTTTTATTATATCATCATTTTTACTTATTTGCTTATTTATTATTTCATCCAGTTTTTTATAATTTTTATTTTTTATTAAAAACTCAACTTCTTCTTTTGTTAAACCCTGAATATGTTTATTTAAGAATAAACTATAAAAGTTTATACCAATAACCCCTCCTTTATCCGCAATTATTCTGATCATATCATCTTTTAAATTTCTAGTATGGTTACATAATTCACGAGAACATGAATGCGAAGCAATAAAAGGTTTTGTGCTTATATCATAGACGTCATAAAATCCCCCGTCATTTAAGTGAGAAACATCCACTATCATTCCCAGCTCATTCATGTATTCTACCGCTTCTTTCCCAAACGGCTTAAGACCGAGAGAACTATCCATTGTATTTGGAAATCCCAATGAATTTTCATAATTCCATGTAAGAGTACCTATACGAATACCTCTGTCGTAATAAAATTTTATATTTTTAAAATCTCCTTCAACACTTCCCATATCTTCTACAGAAATCAAAATATTTTGTTTACCGTTATCTTTGATATCATCATATTTTTTTATTAAATTATACTTTTCTTTGTTTTTATTTATTAAATCAAATGCAAAGTCTATAAGCTTATTAAATTCTTCTAACTTATAATCGGTTTTATCTTTATCATCAAATAAGGCAAAGACCTGAAGATAAGAATCAGCCTTTCTAAGCTTATTTAAATCTATATGTAAATCATTATTTTCTACATTTAAAATATTTTCTTCATACATTCTAGAAAATGTATCACAGTGCAAATCTATCAGTTTCATTATAAATCCTCAAATCCTTAAAATCTTCGGGGCACTACGCCTGCTATGCAGATTTCGCGCCCCTTATTATAATACATAAAATCCATGCTATAATAAAACATAAATTGAAAAAAAAAGATAAACATAGTATACTTACTTAAACGAGGTGAAAATAAAATGGACTATATAATCAGAGGAAATCTTAAAAATAAACCTATTATATTTTTTGTTATAACGGCAAAAGATACAGTCGAAGAAATGAGAAAAATTCATAATTCAAGCCCCAATGCAACAGCTTGCGCGGGAAGAAGCTTAATGGCTACGGCACTTATCGGATATACAATGAAAAATGACAGTGACATGGTAACAAGCATTATTGACTGTGACGGAGAAATAAAAAAGGTAACAGTAACGGCAAATTCAAAAGGCGAAGTAAAATGCGATATAATAAATCCCAATACGGGAATTTATTTGAATGATATAGGAAAACTGGACGTAAAGAAAATAGTGGGAAACGGGACTCTCAAAGTAATCAAAGATATCGGACTTAGAGACCCATATGTGGGAGAGACAAAATTAGTCAGCGGAGAGATCGCAGAGGATTACACCTACTACTTTGCAATGAGTGAACAAACGCCCAGCGTTGTCTCATTAGGTGTACTGTTAGATAATAAAGACTTCTTTGTAAAAGAAGCGGGAGGACTTATCATACAGCTTCTGCCGGATGCAAAGGAAGAAGACATAGAATATTTGGAAGATAAAATAAAAGGCTTAAAATACATGACAGCACTTTTAAACGAGGGTAAAGATCCTGAAGACATAATAAAATGTATATTTGATGACGGTGAAATTGAATTTACAGATAAAAAAGATGTTGTTTATAAGTGTAACTGTTCAAAGAAAAAAATAGAAAAAGTGGTTTTGGCACTTGGGAAAGACGAGCTATTAAAAATACTAAAAGAAGATCATGGTATTACTTTAAAATGTCATTTCTGCGGCAAAGAATATCACTTAGATGAACAAGAACTCTTAAACTTAATAAACGAGGCGTAATAAATGGCTAAAGCAGATTTACATGTTCATACAATAATGTCTGACGGAGCAAACACCATAGACGAACTTATACCCATCTGTAAGTCTAGAGGGGTAGATACACTGGCTATTACCGACCATGACACAATAGGAGCCTTTGAAAATTTCAAAGATAATTACGATATAAATATAATTAAAGGAATAGAATTCTCTACGACATATAAAAATAAAAGTGTTCATATCTTAGGATATTTTATAGACAATAAAAACGAAGGATTAAATAACAAATTAACATATTTAAGAAACAAACGAAAAAACAGAGCAAGAGAAATAATAGAAAAGTTAAATAATAAAGAAAATATAATAATCAATTATGATGATATAAAAAAAGATACTGATGATGCATCGATAGGCAGAATGCATATCGCAAGAGAAATGGTAAGGCTTAAATATGTAAAAAATACTGAGGAAGCATTTATTAAGTACATCGGTGATGATATGCCTTGCTTTGTTAAGAATGAAAAAGTTACGATCCCCGAAGCTATAGAACTGATTAAAAATGCGGGAGGAATAAGCTTCTTGGCTCATCCCGGATTGATAAAAGATATTAATGACTACAACGAGATATTGGATTATGGACTAAACGGGATAGAAGTCTTTTACCCAAAGCACTCAAATGAACAAAGACAATATTTTTATAATTTAGCTATCGAAAGAAATCTTTTGATTAGCGGAGGAAGCGATTTTCACGGATTAAAGACAAAAGGCAAAAATAAAATCGCAAGTGCTTATTTAACCGATAAGTATTTATACAAAATAATAAATTTTCATAAAAATATGACAAAATAATAAAAAAACTATACTATAATAAAAATAATATAAAAAAAGGAGACGATTATGTTATTAGGAGAATTAGCAAAATTAGAAGAAAACAAAGAAATTATTGTTTCTTCATTTATGAAAGCAAATAAACTTAAGATAAAAAGAATAACATATATTTCAAATGAAGGATACGGGAGCGGGGTAAATATATATATTGCAAGAAAAGATAAAGAATTTAATCCCCTTGAAGTATTTTTAGGCTTATGGCTTAAAAATACTATATGGGAAGAAGAATTAAATGACTTTGATTATTCAAAAGAAGAATGTGAAAAGGTATTTAATGATTTATTCTTTGAAATGGCAAGCGGCTATGATTTAAAAAAACTAAGCCCGAGAGATGCTTCGATTTCCTTGGCTAAGGCTGTAAAGAAAGAACTTGATAATATAAACAAAGAGAACGTTGAAGTTACAAATCCGGACGAGGTTGAATTCCTTGATGTTTCGGGGATATATGTAAATAAAAAGTATATATTGTCTCCACCGCTCATACTAAGAAGTCATGATGAGATAATTGACGCAATAGAATTATTTTCAAGCGATATTATGGGTGAATACGAAGAAATGTTTTTAGAAAGTAAAGAAAGATATATATATTTCTTTTAAATAAGGATATAAGATGAAAAAACTTATTTCTATAATACTTGTTCTCATATTAACTATAGGAATGTTTACAGCATGCGGCAAAGATAATGTAAAGGACAGTGACAGCGGTAAAATAAAAGATTTTAAAATAAAACATGAGTATGTAGACGGAAATTATTATATATTTGCAAAAAAATTCGATAATGATTCAAAAGCTCCTTATATGAAGCTTATTGTCAAAAATAAAATAATAACCGGTATATATTTTAATTATATATCTAGTAACGGAAAGTTATATTTAAGTGACAACAATAATAATGAAACATTGTTTTATATTAAAACTTTAAATACTGCCGTTCTTCAAAATCAAGATAAAATAAAAAATACCAACCAAAACTATGAAGATGTTTATAAAATATATAATGAATTACTGACAGAAGGTTTAAAGAGCATAAAAAATGGTAAAAATAATATCAGTTATGTTGATTTTGCAACGACACATACAGCTCAGAACTATAAATATGATAAAAACGGATATGATGCAACCCTAAAGGTCACTTATGAAAATAATGTGATAAGTAAAATATCATATACAAAAAAAGATTCATCAGGAAACATAATAACTTCTAATAATTCTTATTTAAAAAAATTTAAAGATAGCAATAATATAAATTATCAAAAATATATCCAAAATGTAATAGATTTATCCATAGGAGAAGATAAAGTAAGACAATCTTTAAATGATTTGGATATTGACAAGGAATATAATATATTAGCAAAAAGAATAAATGCAAAAGCAATTGATTTTGATTATACAAAATATGAAATCTTCAATGATATAAACATTTAAAAACGGAGAAAACAATGGCACAATTATACTTTAGATATTCAACGATGAATGCGGGAAAATCAATAGAAGTATTAAAAATAGCTCATAACTATCAAGAACAAGGTAAAAACGTATTAATCTTTACTTCAGAACTTGAAAACCGATACGGAGAAGGATTTGTAGGTTCAAGAATAGGTTTAAAAAGAGAAGCTATGACTTTCAATGAAGATACGGATTTTAAACAAATAGTGCAAATGCAGGAAGATGAAATACACTGCATCGTCATCGACGAAGGACAATTTTTAACAGGACAGCATGTTCTCGATCTTACTCAAATCGTAGATTACATGGATATCCCGGTCATAGTCTACGGACTGAAAAATGACTCACAAAACAACTTATTCGAAGGAAGTATCAACCTTCTTATTTATGCAGACAAAATCGAAGAAATAAAGACAGTCTGCTGGTTTTGCAATAAAAAAGCTACAATGAATTTAAGGATAATCGACGGCAAACCCAATTATTCAGGTAAACAAATTCAAATCGGAGATAATCAAAACTACATACCGGTTTGCAGAAAGTGTTATGGAAATCCCAAATTATAAACGTACATATTAATATTAAGGAGGAAGTCCATGTACTTTGACGTCCTGGTTTATAATGGGAATATCCATACTTTTGAAAATCCATATGATATATACAGAAGTATGTTAATAAAAGATGGGAAAATAGTAAAGTTATATAAACAAAATTATGTAGAGGATGAAATAGATTTAAAAAATGATGTAGGTAATATGATTAATCTTTATAATCAAACTGTAATACCTTCATTTATTGTAAAAGACGTCTATATGCTTCCTCTTCTTTTATTTAAATATAATAAATATTTGAAGTTCAACACTTTGGGAGAAGCCGAAGTATATTTCGGCAATTTAGATAATAGGACTCAAAAACAAATATTATCCGAAGGTAACGATTATTTACTTAATAAGGGTATCAGCACGATCATCTTGAAAGAAGATAATTACTCCGAAAGTGTCAATAACAGAGTAAATGAGTATTTGATCCATAACAGTACCATTAAATATCTAAAAAAGAAATCAAGCAGAAGAATAATTAATAATGATACTATTATAAAGGCAGCAGAACATTTTCCGGATTTAGACCCACTAAATAAAGTGAAAAAATCAATAGAAGAAAACATGTATCCGTACCTTGCAATAAAAAAGGAATTATACATCGAAGCAAAAGAAGCTAACCATTTAAATGATATGGGGCTCATAAAAGAAAATTATTATGCAAATTTTATGATATTAAACAAAGATATATTTATACCGGAAGACGACAATTATAGAGACTTAGAAATCATAAAAAATTACGCATTCGGTGAAGAAGTAAGAAAAACAAAACATAAGAATACCATAGACAACATCAGAAAAGTAATATTAAAAAAAGAAGCATAATTGCTTCTTTTATTTTTTAGTGTGATAATACAGTAAACTGCCTATTAATATCATAATAAGTCCTATGCCCTGAATATAGCTAAAGGTCTCTGATAAAAAAATTATTCCCGCAAGTGTTGAAACTAAAACAGTAACATTATTCATAAGCCCCACACTTATAACGCTTATATTTTTCACAGCAAAATTATTTAAATAAAATACTGCAATAGTCGCAAGCAGTGCAAGATACAAAATCCCATAAATAAAATCAATATTACTTATTACAGTTATTATCTGATGAGTAGGAGAAAGGAACATAAATACAAGTAATATAATCAAAAATATTATAAAACCATAGTAAATTTGATAAAAGCAAACATCATCCAAATCTACATCTTCTCCTATTTGTTTGAATTTTCCCTGATATATTGCTCTTGAGAATATAGACATTATTATCAAAGCCGCACCTACTACAGCAAAATGATAATTATTATTAACGGAAGAAGACACGCTGGCTATAAGAGTTCCTGCAATACATAATGCCATACAAGAAGCTTGCTTGATAGTAAGCTTTTCGTGCAGCATAAAATAGCTTACAATAACATTTGCTATCGGTATCAAAGCTATAAGGACACTCACCGTAGTGACAGGACACATCATAACTCCGATAGTCTGAAAGGAAAAATTAACAACGGGATTATAAAAAGATAATTTAAACATTTCTTTATGTTTAAAAGATAAATCGATCGGTCTTTTCTTTATAAGAAATATAATAAGCATTACTATAAAAGCTACAAAAAATCTTGAGCTTAATACTAAAAATACATTATTATTTGAAAGTTTCACTAAATCTTTGATAAAAATATATTGCATACCCATGATCAGACTCATGAGTAAAGTTGCTAAGTATCCTTTTTTCTTATTATCCATAAAAATAGTATATGAATATCAAGCTCTCTTTATACAAAGCTTTTTATAAACAGTGGTATTAAAAAATATATAATATTAGACTTATTTATAGAAAATTTCTTACACTTAATATACAAAAAAGGAGTTTTAAACCCCTTAAATTTTATTATAATATCTATTAATAAAATTCAAACCAAAACTTTTTTTGAAATACCGATAATAAAAATAAAAAAAACAGAGATAAACTCTGTTTAATCCAACATTCCATATGCAATTTGTTCTAATTCTTCATTTGAAAGATTTTCGTTAATATCTATTTTCTGAACTATATCATAAAAGGTTCCCTTTAAAAATTTTTTTAAGGTATATCCGAAAAACACTTTTTGTGTTACATAAACATCGTATTTATCATTACTGACTTTGAGTTCATTAAATTTAGTTTTCATGTCATACTCCCGATTTATTTAAATTAAACAAGTTATATGATATAATAACTTGGTGTAAAAAGCAAGATACATAGGTGAAAATTTTATGAGTAAAGAATTCAGCGAAAATTTAAATAATAAAATCAAATTACTCCCTGAAAACAGCGGCGTTTATCTTATGAAAGACGAAAACGGCACTATTATTTATGTGGGTAAAGCTAAGGTGCTTAAAAATAGAGTAACCCAATATTTCAGAAAAAATTCCAATCATACACCAAAAGTTTTGAAAATGGTAGAAAACATTGCAGACTTTGAATATATAATAACCAACAATGAAATGGAAGCATTGATACTGGAATGTAATCTAATAAAGAAATACAGACCTTATTATAATATCTTAATGCGGGATGATAAAACTTATCCATATATCAAAATAACTACAAAAGATGAGTATCCTAAATTATTCGTAACAAGAAAATATATAAATGACGGAAATAAATATTTCGGACCTTACGCAAATGCGACATATGCCAAAAAGGCAGTAAGTACGATAAACGAGCTATATCCTATAGCTATGTGTAAAAAAGAACTTAAAAGCGGAGTCAAAAAGGGCGATGTATGTTTAAACTATCATATAGGACAGTGCCTTGGAGTATGTCAGGGAAATATAGATACTAAGCTTTATAACGGCTATATAAAAGAAATAATAGATATACTAAACGGAAAGACTGCTAAGATAATTCAAAGCCTTGAAAACAAAATGAACAGCTACAGCGAGAACCTTGACTTTGAAAATGCCGGGAAAGTCAGAGATAAGATTTTTGCGATAAAAGGTCTTAAAAGCGAACAGAACGTATCAAATGCAAATGCGGACAATATGGATATTTTAGGGCTTGCAATGGCGGAAGATATGGCGTGTGTACAAGTTTATGCACTGAGAGATAAAAAAATAGTGGGAAGAGAAAATTATATATTAAAAGGTCAGAATGAAAAAGATGTCAGCGAAGTATTGTCTGCATTTATAAAACAGTTCTACACCAATACACCTTTTATACCTCCTCTGATTTTAGTCGAAAAGGAATTTGATGATATAGATAATATTACAGATCTGCTTACAAAGCTTAAATCTAAGAAAGTAGAAATAAAAGTCCCGGTAAAAGGAGAAAAGAAAAAATTATTAAAACTTGCCACTGACAATGCAAAATTAAATCTTGAAAATACAATAGGAAAAGAAAAGCAGAAGGCATTGATGGAAAAGAAAGCCGTTGAAGAAATAAATGAATATGCAAATATCAGTAAAGAAGGCAATTTCAGATATGAAGCATATGATATTTCCAATACATCCGGAGTTGACAGCGTAGGAGTCATGGTTGTATTCGACGGGGCAAAAAGAAACTATAAAGCATACAGAAAATTTAAAGTAAAGTCTATTGAAGGACCTAACGATTACGGAAGTATGGTGGAAGTCGTATTCAGACGTCTTAACAGAGCACAAAAAGAGCTTAAAGAAAATGATGGAAATCCAAGATTTTTACCCCTTCCGGATATAATATTTGTCGACGGAGGAATAGGTCATGTCAATGCAGTAAAAAATGTAGTGGATACTTTTAATTTTAATATTAAAGTCTTAGGGCTCGGAAAAAATAATAAACACAAATTAAAGGAAGTAGTAAAAAGCAACGAGGAAGCAAGAAATATAAGAGATTTTGAATTTGCCGTAAAGCTACTAAACGATATAAGTGAAGAAGTCCATAGATTTGCCATTGATTATCATAAAAACTTAAGAAGCAAAAGTTTCCTTAAAACTACGCTTGAAGAGATTGAGGGAATCGGTAAGGTCAAATGCAGGAATCTTTTAAAGCACTTTAAAAACATGGAAGATCTAAAAAATGCACCTATTGAAGAAATAATAAAAGTAGACGGTATGAATGAAGAACTTGCAAAAAAAGTTAAGGACCATTTCAAAAACGATTAGGTGATATGCATGAATAAAGAATTTTATTTAAAATTATATGCACCCTTTTATAAAGATAAAAATAAAAAAAATTTTCTTAATATAATAGATAAGATAGTAACATATTTAATATTTTTATCTTTTCCCATATTTATAATGATTAATTTTATAAAGGGTCACGATGTAACCAGGCTTATACTTTCTACATTAATTCCATTTATATTATTAAGTGTATTTAGAAAAGTATTTGATGCAAAAAGACCATATGAAATATTTGACATAAAACCGATACTCAATAAAGATACAAAGGGTAAGTCGTTTCCCAGCAGACATGTATTTTCCGCCTTTGTAATAGGAACTTCCGGACTATTTATATCCGTTACATATGGAGTAATAATTATTATATTGGGTATTTTACTGTCGGTCATAAGAGTTATGGGAGTAGTACACTTCATAAAGGATGTTACTGTCGGAGCTTTATTAGGAATAGTTTGTGCCTTGATAGGTATGTTGATATAAAAAGAACCAAGAATGATGTCTCGGTTCTTTTTTTTATTATTTATCATCACCTATAATTATCGTAGCTATTGCGCAAAGCACACCGCCTAAAGGAAATACGACCCAGCCGGGATGCCATAAATTCCAAATAAATCCTAATGCCAGATATATAAAAGTAGCAATAAGCATTATTACTCCCGAAACTTTGCCTATAAGTGAATTACTGTCAGGGGAATATATATCGTGATGTTTATTTTCTTTGTTATAACCGTTTATATCATATTTTGCCTTCTGCATTCCAAAGTATGTAAATATACTTACCGCTATTGTTACCATGAACATAAACAGTCCCATAACAGCCGGCATATTATCTACATCTGTCTTTAATATTTCCTCTACCCCTACCAGAATAGTGACAGCAACCAATATGATACCAACGCCTACGGCTATCATACCGGCAAACAATCTGTTATAAGAACTCTTTTCTTCTTTTGTATAGAAATCGTCAAAATAAGGATGTTCTTCTACAAAATTGGAATGACTTATTCCGAAATAAACAAATATGAATACCGCTATCGTAACCAAAATAAAAAATAATATAGTCGAAATGGAACTGAATGTATTTATAAAGAAGTTTCCGCCTTTAATCAATCCATCGGACATACTCATTATAGTTACACCAAGGAGAATCAAAAACACTCCTAAGGTTATCATTTTGGAAAACTTATTCTGAGCGTTTTCGTATAATTCTTTATCTTCTTTAAAAGAATTATCATTAACGGAGATATTCCCCTGTACAAGTTCGTCCATATTAAGGGAGAATATATCGCATAAAATAAGTAATTTATCCATTTCAGGATATGATGTACCATTTTCCCATTTTGATACGGCCTGTCTTGATACATCAAGTTTTTCTGCAAGCTGTTCCTGAGATAAATTATGTATCTTTCTTAAGTTTTGTAAATTTGTGTTGAAATTCATTTTATACACCTTCTTTCTGCCCTAATGATACTGTCTGCATGAATTATTTTCTACCAACTTTTAATTGCAACTACAAGTTTTTTTGTAAACTTTTAGTTGCAGTCATGTTAATTATATATACATTATACAGATTACGCCTTATATTTACACTAAAACTTTAAAATAATAAAAAAAGAGATGATATTACATCTCTTTTCGTAAGTACTATTTTAAAAAGCCGGAAATAATTTTTTGTTCCGCTTCTTCTTTTGTAAGTCCCAAACTTTGAAGTTTGAGGATTTGTTCCCCGGCAATCTTTCCTATAGCAGCTTCATGGATAAGTTCAGCGTCAATATCAGAAGCAACAAGCGACGGAGAAGCGGATACCATTCCGTTATCTACTAATATTGCATCACACTCGGAATGTCCCTTACATTTCGTTTCTCCATTGATTTTAGAATTAAATTCCTGATAAGAATTTCCCTTAGCTACGGAACGTGAAATCAAATCAACTTTAGAATTTTCACCCTTTAATACTACATCAAAATCCGTTTGTGCTTTTTCATTTCCGTCCGTCATTATACGTTCTCTGACAATAAGCTTTGCACCTTCTTCTAAAGTTCCATTAGTTTTACGAATAGAACTATCGACACCTTCAAGCTGTATCGTATCCATTTCAAGTACTGCACCCTTTTTTAAATTTACGTCGGTTATGGGGTCTATTCTTTTAATCCCTACGCCTTTTCCCGTTGCGATATGCTTTTCCTCATATAATACATGAGCATTTTCTTCAAGGAAAAATCTATGGATACCGTTATGCCTTGCATCATGTCCGTCATCGGTATGGACTCCGCAGCCTGCAACAATCGTTACATCTGCATTTTCACCTACATAAAAATCATTATACACAAGGTCATCTACATCTCCGTGCGTTACACAAGCGGGGATATAAACTTTTTCATCTTTTGTATTCGGTTTAATATGAATAATAAGTCCGGGACCATCTTCTTTAGATTCGATTTTAATATTTTTACTTGACTGTCTTCCCGCACATTTACCGTCTTCTCTTATATTAAATGCACCTTCAAATTTGCCTGTAAAACCCGAAACTGCACGAAGTATCTGTTCTGTTGTCTTATTCATGATCTATAGCTCCTTTTCCTTCGGACACATATTTGCCCTTTCTTCTTTAAACAATGTAGGAAGGATTTTTTCTCTTCTTCCCATGTCTCTGACCTTTCCACCTGAAATAACTATGATTTCGTCTGCAATGGATAAAATCCTTTCCTGATGAGAAATGATTAGTAAAGTTCCTTTATTTCTTTTTCTTAAAATTTCAAAAGTTTCAACTAATTTTGAGAAGCTCCAAAGGTCTATACCTGCTTCGGGCTCATCAAATATAAGAAGTTTCGCATCTCTTGCAAGTACTCCCGCGATTTCTATTCTTTTACTTTCTCCTCCGGATAAAGAGTCATTTAGTTCTCTATCAATATATTCTTCGGCACAAAGCCCCACTTTACTTAAAAGAGCACAAGCCTCCCCTTCTTCAAGGTCTTTTCCCGCAGAAAGCTTTAAAATATCTCTTACGGTAAGTCCTTTAAACTTAACAGGCTGCTGAAATGCATAAGCAATGCCTTCTTTTGCACGAGTGGTTATATCTTCATTCGTGATATCTTTACCATCTAATATAACTTTACCGGAAGTAACTTGTTCGATCCCCGCTATAAGTTTTGCAAGAGTGGTCTTACCTCCTCCGTTCGGTCCGGTTACAACAACAAGTTTACCGCTTTCAATATCTAAATCTATATCTTTTATTATTTCTTCGCCGTCTTCTGCTTTCCATTTGACATGTTCTAGCTTTAACATTTTCTTAATTCCTTTCCTTTTCTATATATATTAAGTTATTTCCTTTATTTTACATCTTTATTATTTAGATAGTATATCACATACTTTTACATAAAAAAAGATTATTTCCTACCAAATGAGTATTAATTTAAAAAATACGAAATTTCAGCCTGATTTATTTACAAAAATCATAAAATATTTTCAGAATATTTAAAAAATTACTGTTAAATCTATTAGATAAATTATTTAATAATTATACTCCAGTTATCGTATCTTTACAACATGATTTACCTCTTCGGGCAATACGCCTGCTTACGCAGATTCCGCGCCCGAAATCACTTCTCTGTCCCCTTTTAACTTTAAAAACTCATTAATTTTTATTTTACCCATTTTGATAAAATTTTACTAATATAAGGAGGATAAAATGAAAGAAGTAACGATAGATTATGAAGAAAATAATAAACAAAAGATTTTTCACAAAAGCAGTGAGGAAGAAGTATTATACGGAGGAGCAAAAGGAGGAGGTAAAAGCTGTGCTTTGGTTATGGACGCACTTAAATATGCTCTTATATATAAAAAGAGCACGATATATCTTTTCAGAAAAACCTATGACGACTTGGAAGCAAATTTAATAAGTGAATGGTTTAATAAAGTTCCAAGTATTATATATAAATATAATGCTTCAAAAAAAACTGCAACACTAATAAATGGAAGTAAAATATTTTTCAGGTTTGTATCAAATTATAAGGACGCTATAAGATACGACGGAAGAAGTATTGATTACATAGGAATAGATGAACTTACTCACTTTGAAGAAGAATGGGTCCAAATACTGCTGTCATGTCTTAGAAGTCCAAAAGGATACCCTACATTTTTCAGAGCTACAGCAAACCCGGGAAATATAGGTCACGCATGGGTAAAAGCAAGATACATTACATCTACCGACTATGGTAAAAAAATATATGAAGACAAAAAAAACGGAAATAAAATAAAATTTATACCGGCAAGAGTATATGACAATAAAGTTTTAACAGAAAACGACCCCAAATATATAAGAAGACTGGAAAACCTTCCCGAAGCAAAGAGAAAAGCATATTTAGAAGGTGATTGGGATATATATGAGGGCAGAGCCTTCCCTGAATTTAACGAAGAAATACATGTCATAGATGATTTTGAGATACCTAAACACTGGGTAAGGTGGATGGCGGTAGATAACGGATATGCTGACCCGTTTTACTTTGCATGGTTTACAATAAGCGAAGACGGAATAGTATATCTTTACAGAGAGTACACGAGAAAACACACAGATATAAGAATTCCATATTCCGAGCAAGGAAAAAATGCAATGGAAATGATGTCAAAACCCTATGTCGATGAAAATGGCGAAATCAAAGAAGAAACAGAGGATATTGAAGTATGTGTTGCAGGTCTTGACGCATTTAATAAACACCATAGGGACTTAAGCGGAAAAACCCTTATCGACTATTATATACAAGGAGGATTTACCGTTCCGTTTACAAAAGCTATAACATCGAGAGAACTTAGGAAAAGCACTTTCCATGAGTACTTAAAACCAATAGAAGATGAAAATACAAATACCGAGTATGCAAAATTTCAGGTTTTCAAGTCATGTAAAACCTTCATAGAAACCTTTAAAAACTTAATGGAAGAAGAAGGAAATCCTGAAGTAGTCGCTGACGACAAAAACGACCATGCATACGACGCCGTGGGATATGGGCTCATATATTATCATTCTGACAAGAGCAAAAAGATAGTAGAAGAAAAAAGGATTGAAACTTATAAAAATGAAGCAATAAAAAGAAAGAAAAAAACTAAAAAACATTTATAAAATATTTATTTATATCTGCATTTTTTAAGTATAATAAAATAAAAAGGATATGAGATGAAATTTTGGATATTCATGTTTATCATGAACTTATTGATACCTATAATAATGATTATTTTCGGTAAATTATTTATTAAGAATGCACCTAAGAGCATAAATATGGCTTACGGATACAGAACATCAATGTCGATGAAAAACAAAGATACTTGGTCCTATGCCCATAAACTCTTCGGAGGTATATGGCATAAATTAGGTTTTGTATTACTGATTTTATCAATAATAGCTTCATTATTTACTATAAATAGAAGTGAAAACATAATCAGTACAGTAACGCTGATAATTCAAACTACAGAGATGATTGTATTGATTCTTCCCATATTTTATGTGGAGAAGAAATTAAAAAATACCTTTGACAGTGACGGAAACAGAAAAAGCATTGAAGATATTAAATAATATGACTAAAATAATAAAAATATAAAATTAAAAGAAGACGAGATAAATAATTTTAACGTAAATCATTATAAAACATACAAATAAATTTATATCAAAAAAACCATAAGAAAACTAAATTTTTACAGAAAATCTACAAATAAGAGAGAGAAAAGAATATGTAGGAAACAATGCAACATTATTGAAAAAGATTTTATAAAAATCAGTAAAAAAAATTAGAATGCACTGTAACTGTAACGAACAAGGTCTGTAAAAAAAATAACAAACTAAAATATAATAACTTAGCGACACTATGCTACAGGATATAATAAAAAATATTTATTATGTATTTAGATATGAAATCAAATATATTATTCTAAAATAGTAAAATGCGATAAAAAATATTGTCTCATTAAAATAAAGGATACATATGTATCCTTTTTATATTTCTATAACACTTCCGCACTGAACTTCAATATAACTATTTTTAAATTCTTCGCTTATTTTTGCAGACACCTTATATCCGGTACAATGGCAAGGCATGATATAATTTATATTCTCTTTTTTCAGCATTTCAATAGTATTATCGACCCTGTTCTTATCTGCATTGATTAAATGCATACCTGCAAATAAAGAATAAATTTTTTTACCTTTAAATATATCTTTTACATATGAGACTGCATTGATTATGCCCATATGAGAGCAGCCCATAAATAAAGATAAACCATTGGAAGTTTCAACAACAAGGATTTGTTCATCATACATTAAATCAGGTAACATTTTATCTTTCTGCTTTATATAAAATCCTTTTGGTTTACTTTCAAAATCATTACTATAAGGAATATTACTAATTAAGTATACACCCTTAAAAATTTCTTCTTTATCATCAATATAATGAAAGTGATTTTTTATATTATCATCTACATCAATTCCATTAAAATAATATTTATTCTTCTTTTTATTTATACTGAACTTCGGGATTAGTGCTTTTGTTGATATATAAATATTGGGAATATTATTTATTTCATTTAAATAATCAAGTCCTCCCCCATGGTCATAATGTCCGTGAGAAATAATGATTGCATCTAAATTATTTAAGTCGACACCGAGTGTTTTTGCATTTTTTATGAACACGTCACTTTGTCCGGTATCCAGCAATATTTTTTTATTATTGAACTCGATCAATGCAGAAAGTCCATGCTCGGCTATAAGGTTCTTTTTATATACCATATTTTCATTTAAAACAGTAATTCTCATAATATCACCTTCATTCATTATTTGTAATTATACCATAATAACTAAATCATAACATTAAATGTTTGGTAATCATTAAAGTTCTGAAAATTCAGATATATACCATTAAAAGTAGGTAAAATGAGGATTTTAGTATTGATTATATATACCAAATGGGGTAAAATAAAGTGTCGTTATAAAGTACTAGGAGGTATTATGATGGGAAATTTAGTAGTAGTCGGTTCACAATGGGGCGACGAAGGAAAAGGTAAAATAACAGATTACTTTACAGATAGATGCGATATTGTTGTAAGAAGTTCAGGCGGTAACAATGCGGGACATACAGTTATAGCAAACGGCATTACATATAAGTTACATGTTATTCCTTCAGGTGTTATCCAGGATAAACCATCAATTATTGGCGCAGGAATGGTAGTTGACCCTACATGGTTAGTTAAGGAAATGAACACTTTAAAAGAACAAGGGGTCAAGTTTGATAAACTTATCATTGACAAAAGAGCGCAGGTAATCATGCCTTATCACAGAGTGCTTGATGAACTGATCGAAAAATCACTTGGTAAAAACGATATAGGAACGACAAAAAGGGGTATCGGACCTGCTTATACGGATAAAATCAAAAGAAGCGGGATAAGAATTTGTGATTTAATCGATACACCGCTATTCGAAGAAAATTTAAAAATCAATCTCGAAGCTGTTAATAAAGAAATTGTAGAAGTTTACGGCGGAGAAGAATTAAAATTTGAAGATATTTTTGATGAGTACAATAAATGTGCGGATATCATAAGACAGTATGTAGCTGATGCTACAGTTATTATTTATGATTACATCAAAAAAGGTAAAAAAGTGTTATTTGAAGGTGCTCAAGCAACACTTCTCGATATAGACTTCGGTACATATCCATACGTTACATCATCTCACCCAACAGCAGCCGGAGCATGCATAGGTTCGGGCATAGGTCCTGCTTATATTGACGATGTATGCGGGATTGCCAAAGCTTACACAACAAGAGTAGGTAAAGGTCCTTTCCCTACAGAGTTATTCGATGAAGACGGAGACTATCTAAGAGAAAAAGGTTATGAATACGGTACTACAACGGGAAGACCGAGAAGATGCGGATGGCTTGACGCAGTAATACTTAAATTCGCGGTAAGAGTAAATTCTCTTACAAGTATAGTATTTACAAAACTTGATACTCTAACCGGAATGGAGAAAATAAAACTTTGTGTCGGATATAAATACAAAGATGAAATAATCACAGATTTTCCTGCAGAACTTACGGTTCTCGGCGAATGTGAACCTGTTTATGAAGAATTTGAAGGATGGAATGAAGATATTTCACAAATCAGAGATTTTGATGAACTGCCTGAAAATGCTAAAAAATATGTCAACAGGGTGGAAGAACTTTGCGAAGTTCCAATCGGTATCGTTTCTGTAGGACCTGACAGAGAAGATACAATTATAAGACAACAATATTTATAATATGGAAGATAAAGTATATATAGTATCGACACCTATCGGTAACCTCGAAGATATGACCTTCAGAGCAATAAAAGTTTTAAAAGAAGTCGATGTTATCTTATGTGAAGATACGAGACACTCAATAAAGTTACTAAATCATTTTGAAATAAAAAATAAGCTGATAAGCTATCATAAATTTAACGAAAAGGAAAGAATAGACTATATTCTTTCCTTAATAAATGAAAACAAGACTTTGGCTTTGATTTCAGATGCGGGAACACCTTTAATATCAGACCCTGGGAGTATACTTGTAAAATCATTAATAGAAAATAATATAAAATTTACAGTAGTACCCGGTGCTAACGCATTACTGCCTGCACTTATTTTGTCCGGATTTAACAGTGAAGAATTTTTATTTGTTGGATTTTTAGCTAAGAAAAATAATAAAAAAGAAGAAAAATTAAATACATTAAAAGAGTTAGACAAAACTTTGATTTTTTATTCTTCTCCTTACGAATTGATTGATATGTTAAAATCTATCGACAATGTTTTGGGAGACAGAAAAACTGCTGTATCAAAAGAAATAACGAAACTTCATGAGACTACTTACAGAGGAACGCCGAAAGAACTAATTAATATGTTAAGTGATGTGGAAATAAAAGGCGAATTTGTCGTTGTGGTGGAAGGAAATAAGGAAGAAAAAAAATTACTTACAAAAGAAGAAGCAAAAGAAATATTTGATATGGAAACCCAAAAGGGTGAACACCCTAAAGAGTTGATAAAGAAATTAGCTAAAGAAAACAATTTAAATAAAAGAGATTTATATAATTATTTAATGAAAAAATAAAGCCCATAAATAGGGCTTTTTTATATCGAGAGGTAAATATGAATAAGACAAAAGAAATATTTTTGACAAGACCGATAATAATATGTTTACTCGCTTCTATATGCTGCATTTTATGGGGAAGTGCATTTCCCTCAATTAAAATAGGATATAGGCTTTTTAATATCACTTCAGCGGATACCGCCGGTCAAATGCTTTTTGCGGGATTAAGATTTACCCTTGCGGGAATTCTCGCTATTATTCTTGGAAGTATCATCTCCAAAAAGCTTTTGATTCCTAAAAAAGGATCTTATAAATCTATACTTAAGCTTTCAATGGTCCAGACTGTTCTTCAGTATGTTTGTTTCTATGTGGGACTTGCAAATACAAAGGGAGTCAAGGCTTCCATTATAGAAGCTTCAAATGTTTTTTTAGCAATATTGATACCTTCTTTGATATTAAAGCATGAAAATCTAACATTCAAAAAAATGCTTGGATGTACCATAGGTTTTATAGGCGTGGTTATCATCAATTTAAACGGTGCCAGTTTGGATATAAGTATGAAATTAAGCGGAGAAGGACTTATATTTATGTCTGCGGTAATGTACGCATTATCTTCCATACTGGTAAAAGAATATTCAAAAAATGAACAGCCTGTCGTTTTAAGCGGATATCAATTTGTTTTAGGCGGGATAGTAATGATATTAATAGGTTTGTTTATGGGAGGTAAAGTAAGCGGTTTTAATTTGAATTCAACACTTCTTTTAATTTATATGGCTCTTATATCCGCTGTTGCTTATTCCCTATGGTCGATACTTCTTAAATACAATCCCGTAGGAAAAGTGGCAGTCTTTGGATTTTTAAATCCGGTATGCGGTGTTATCCTATCTGCGGTACTATTAAAGGAAGGAAGTGTCTTTAATATTCTTGGTTTGATTTCTTTGATTCTGGTTTGTATAGGGATATATATGGTAAACAGGGAATAAAAAAACGCCTTAAGGCGTTTTTTTATGACTTCTTCTTTTTACCCATATTTCGTTCCAGTAAATGCTTGTTTAAAACAATATTGATATACTGAGAAAATGACCTGTCGTCTAACTCTGCCAGCTTTTTAATATCTTTGATAATTTGCTCATCCAGAGTTATACTAACTTTTGCTTTTAATGGTCTCATATCTATCCTCCCATGCACATACTAAACTCCGATATCTTATAATATATTATACTACCAAATTTTACCAATATCTCGTAAATATGATAAAATAATACATAGTCGTATTTTGTCGTATTCTGTAGAAAACTATTAAAAAAGGAGATTTTTTCTCATTTTATATACTTTTATTCATACTTGTACTGCTTTCACTAGTATTTTCTTTTGTTTTATCATTTGTATCCGTCTTAGTATTGTTATCATCTTTACTGTCATTGTCCTTTTTTGTATTGCTTGTTGCAATGGTTATTTTAGAAATATCTATTTTACATTCTTTATTTACTATATTTTGAACTTTGGAAGCGTCTGCGGGACTTAGTTCATCTGCATCCACAATTACATTTGCATAGCCTTCATGTATAATCACTATAGCATCATCAAACCCTTTAGATTTAATTAGATTTTCTACGACAAGCTCAGTTTCCGACAACTTTGAAATAGCTACACTTTCTTCAACCGCTTCCTTAACTATGTTCTTATCAGCTGAAGAATCCTTTGCAATATTTTGAAGAGCTTCCAAGTTTTGACTTCTTATCTTGTCTCTGTTGAGTCTGTATTCACTGAAAAATTCATCCGACAATTCTGCGTTGCCGCTTAATACATCATCCTCGCTTATATTTGAAACAAGTGTGGCATTGCTTGGTTCATTGTTATTTACATTAGCTACAGATGAGCTGTCCCCCTTATAAAACAATGTATAGTTAGCAATACTGATAACCAGTAAACATGTAACCAGTCCCACTAAAACTGCATTTTTTTTCTTGATTTTATTCATGACCCCATTCTCCTTATATATTTTCTTTACTTGGTAAAACTACCACTTTATAACTAGGCAAGCTAAGTAACGCCTCTACACTTTTGGTTATGTAATACTGGACCGTCTTATTGCCCGCACCGCTTGCCACAATAACAACTCCCACGACTTCAGGGTATTTATCCTTAGTCGTAAACGGACTTTCATTGGAACCGTCTCTTACCATAACCGCATCTTTTGAAGAATTACTGCTGTCATTAGTATTTTCATCACTGCTGCCGGAAGTACTTGTAGAGTTACTTTCATTATATGCAATATTTTTTTCTATTTCTCCGTCAAGAGTTATAGTAACTTTTACATTACCTACTCCGCTTACTTTACTCAATGTTTCTTCAATACTCTTTTCTAAGCTAGTTTTATATTCGCTTGAAGATAATTCCTTTGAAGTTTCTTTTTTATCTTTATTACCTGAAGACGAGAATAAAGAAGAAAATAATATTAAACAAAGTCCTATTACCAGAAGTATTATAAGCAAAGATTTATTTTTATCCTCACCCTTAATAAAATTATTAATGATACCGCTTAGTTTATCTTTATCCATTACTCTACACTTCCTGTCTTAATATTTATATTATTTAAGTCCACTAAATATGTTTTACTTAGATAACTTTTTATCTTATCTTTCTTTTTTATGTCATTTTCATTTAAAGTAATATTTATTTCTTTGATATCCCCGTACGTATCGCTGTTGGAATCCTCATTTATCCTTACACTTACTTTACTTTCTATATAATATTTCTTATTTATAATCCCTTTTATATTATCGTTTAGTTTATTTTTATATTCATCTATTATGAGGCTGTCGGTATCAATTTTTCCCTCATTGATCTGACTTTCAAATGTATCTATCCTCACATAACTATCGTTTAAGAGAGAGGAAAACTCACCTTTTTTAACTATGGTCAATATAGGCGTTAAAATAGATATCACGAGAAGTAAAGATATAAAAAACTTAATATATTTATCATATTCCTTTGAAGGAGAAAGAAGCCTTAATATACTTATTACCATTATCAAATATAAAAAATTCTTTGTAATATCAGCCATCCTACCCTCCTAACATCGCTATTATACCAATCAGCATTATAAAAAGCACAGCTACGACCAAGAAGCATGCGAAAATCAGACTTAAAAAAGTTGAAGCATCGTTTAATGCTTTACTTACCCTTGGATCGGTCAAAGGTTCACTCAAAAATGCAGATACTTTTAAAGTTACTATGGAACAAAGCATATGCATAAAAGGGATCAATAAAAGAGAAATAAGTATCAAGACTCCAATAAGCCCTACCGAATTTTTTATCACTTTAACGAAACCTATAACAGTATCCGCACTGTCTGATATAAGAGACCCAAGAACCGGAACTAACTTACTTACTGCAAACTTCGCTGTCTTGATGGAAAGACTGTCAAGAGATGCAAACAAACTGCCTTGAATACTTAAAATACCGACAAACAATACCGAAAACAATCCCATTACAAAGAGTACACCTTGTTTTATGAATGATACCAAATATGAAATATTTATATCGATCAAGAGGTTGTCCATAATGCTTAGGATAAAACCAAAGCTTAAAGTAGGAATAACAAAATAAGTCATAGCCGATGCAAAAAAATTGATTATAAACACTAAGCTTATACTTATAATATTTCCGGAAAATATATTCCCGCTCAAGTTCATAAGGATTATTATTATTGGAAGCAGTACATTCATAAATCCGGTAATAGCTTTTATTAGAGAATAAGCAACTGAGACTATATTAAAGAAAGTCTTAACTATCAGTGCTACAAGAACAAAATATATACCAAAAAATGCTACATCGCTTATCTCTTTATTCATAAATGAAGTATTAAGCAGATTTATTAAACTTAAAAATATAGATAGTGCTATGAAAGTCAGCAGAATTGAAATACTTTCCCTTAATGTCATAAAAAATAAATCTTTTAAAGTATTTATAAAGTCATTATAATCAAAGGAATAATTACCGCTTACAACATCACTTATAAAATCCTTTATGTTACCGTAGTTAAAAAGTTCATAAAAATTATTGTCATTGGTATATAAATCCAGTTTATAAAGCTGCCCCTTTTCATACACATTATCGACTAATGCTCCGTAATCCTGTTCACTATTATTCCCACTCCTATTTTCACAGTATCCTAAAGCAGGAATAGATATGAAAACCATAAAGCAACATATTAAAATAAATACTCTTTTCATCAAATCACTTCCTCAATATAAGAAAATAAACTTATGATCAAAGGAAGAGAAAAGTATAGTATCATTATTTTTGTAAAGAAACTTATCTTGGTACTTAAAGTTTTATTTCCGCTGTCTAAACAAAGTTCACTTGAAAACTGTCCGATATAAGCAACGGCAATTATCTTAAATATAGCTTTTATATTAAGCATGTCCACATTAGCTTTAACAGAATATGTATTTACGACATCTATGACCGCATAAAGATATTTTATGGCAAAGCCTAAAATTATAATTCCTGCAATGATCGAAATAAACAGTGCATACTCCTTATTATCTTTTATGAAAAATAGGCTTATAACAGATCCCAATATCCCTATCATAGCTATTTTTACAATATCCATATCAGTATAACCCGAACATCGTTTTTACCGTACTGAAAAAGTCATTGACCATATTTACTACCAACATAAGCACCACTATAATTCCTGCCAAAGCTACCATAGTCGCCATATCATCTCTGTCACTTTTCTTTAAAATTATACTTAAAACTGCTACTATAAAACCTATTCCCGCTATTTTAAAAATTATATCTATCTGCATATCTACTTCTCCTTAAATAAAAATTACTACCAAAAAACTGCCGAACAACACCCCCATTTTTTCGTATAAACTTACTTTATTATCTCTGTCTTCTTTAGCTTTTTTTATAGCCTCTGCTAAACCGGACTGAATTAAAGTAAGCTGTTTCACCATTCTGTTTTTATCATTAAAAGATAAACTTACACCGATATTTTCAAGTAAAATCATTTCTTCTCTGGAAATGTTGAATTTATAATTACTTAAACATTCAAACCATATTGCAGAAAAATCACTTAAATCTTTTTTTAACATAGTAGTTTTTACATCTCTCAGAAAATCATGATATGTAGTCTTTGTGATTTTGATTGCCCCTGAAATAAGAAAATTAATATCATATAAACCGACATTTATGCTTACTATAAAATCATTTAAAATCCTATTTATTTCTTCAAGTTCAAGAAGTCTGTTTTTTATTTTCCTTGTTATGCTTTTGGAAAATAAAATACTAAATATAAATAAACAAACTATACCCGGTAATTTAACATACATTACATTAACCTCTCTAACTTTTCGTTATAAATTTCTTTTATATACCTCTCTCCATGTTCTATGGATAAGAAGATATATCTGTTAAAAATTTTCTTTTTTATAATAGAAACAAAATTCTCTTTTCTTAACATATCTCTCATATCTTTACCATGAGCTGATGATATTACTTTAACTCCGCTTAATACAGAATTTTCGAGTGCAGAAATATCATCTGTTTTTCCTATCTCATCGGTTATTATCACTTCGGGAGACATGGCTCTGACCAGCATATTCATACCGTCGCTTTTATTTATCCCTTCAAGCACATCGGTTTTATCTCCTATATTAAGTTCATTTACTCCGTTGTGAAGGCTTGCGATTTCTTTTCTCTCATCTACAATACAAACTCTTTTTCCAACAAAATCGCCCTTATTCGTGGATATTACCCTGGAAATATCACGAAGCAATGTCGTTTTACCGACTTTCGGCGGAGATATTATTAAAGTATTGTAGACTTCTCCTTTATTTAAAATGTAATTAAGAACTAAATTACTGGCACCTATAATTTGTCTTGAAATCCTTATATTAAGCGAATTGATATTTCTAAGACCTATGACTTTGTTATCCTCCATTATCACGCTTCCGGAAAAACCGATCCTGTGACCGCCTTTGATTGTAATAAACCCTTTGAGCAAACTATCTACACTCGCATAAAAAGAATAGTTTGTAGCTAAATTCAATATACCTTCTATATCTTCTTTTTTTACATCATAGGGAATTAAGATATCTTCCTTTGAACCTACTATATGTATATTCCTGTTAAGCCTTAATCTTATTTCTTCTATTTCATCATTTATATTTACTTCATCAATAACTTTAAGTATTTCATCAGGCAGAATATCTATAATTTCCTTTGGAAGTTTATCAGTATTCATATAACTTGTCCTTTGCTTTAATTTAGTATTACTATACTTCTTTATGTTGTCGTATTTGAGAAAAGCTAGAGGTCTACTTTAACTTTTTTAAGTTTTAAGTATATTTTTACTTTAAGTGAATATAAAAAAAAGCTATAGAAAAACTATAGCTTTTAAAATTCCCACTCTACACTTGCATTATCATTTATAACATCAAATATTAACTTCTCAGGACCTATCAATTTATAATTGACTTTGCATTTGAGCCCTTCTTTAATTACCCTGTCCATTTTACCGGATACCGGAGCGTCCAAATCCAAATTAGGGAATTTTAAGACTTTCATATAAAACTTATATTTTCCTTGTTTTATAATCAAGCTGTCATTCGTCTTATAAACGACTTTAGCACCCAGATAAGTAGCAAATCGATATTCCCTGTCTTTATAATGAATGACACCTATAAGCCCTTCAAAACTATAATTAAGCATTGGTATATCAGCTACGGAAAACATAATTGAATTATTTCCGCCGTAATCAAAACCGGACTGAGTCCAAATATATCTTTCGGGAAAGGATGAACCAAAGTCTTTTTCTATATAACCTCTGCCGCCGTCAAAATTTATGACCTTGCCGTTTATATTTAAATTGCCTTTTATCGAATGATGCATGCTGAGAACATCATGAGAACACTGCATAAAAGGAACGTATCTAAAAGGTCCCATAATATTATAATTGAGAGGAGAAAATTCTCCGTAGGATATACCTCCTTTTATCTTCAAATCCTCGGTATCAATATCTAGTATTATACCTTCACTTGAAAATGCACATTTTCCCACTTTAACGTAGAAAGTTCTTTTATATGTTTTAAACTCGGTTATATCATATTTTAACTTATATGTTTTATCTTCGGTTATTACTTGAATCATGGCAAATTTATTCCCATTATCATCAATATGAAAAGAAGGTATGAAGCTTATCATAAAATCATTTGTCTGATGTTTTAAGTACCATCCTTCAAAATAAGATTTTGTTTTATATTCACCATGAAAATTAATATATGTTCCCATAATTATCTCCTTTGTGAAATTATTAACGGCTTATTGATATTTTAAACATAAAAAAAGAAGCTCAATTTGAGCTTCCTATAATCATTTATCAAGTAATTCATAAAAATAATCCGGCAGTTCGCTGTTAAATTCCATATATTCATTTGTTCTAGGGTGTATAAACCCTAGTTTATAAGCATGAAGCAACTGTCCTTTAAAAGGTTTGTCTATCTCTTTATTAAACCCATATACTTTATCACCTACAACGGGATGTGAAATATATTTAAGGTGGACTCTTATCTGATGAGTACGTCCGGTTTCCAAATAAACATCCAAAAACGTATATTTATCATATCTCTCAATAACGTCAAAATGAGTTACTGCTCTCTTGGAGTTACTCTGCGTTACACACATCTCTTTTCTTTTTATCTTATCTCTTCCGATAGGTGCATCTATCGTTCTCAAGTTTTCATGTATAATACCATGACATATAGTTTTATATCTTCTGTTGATAGAATGCTCTTTAAACTGTGATGCCAAATGGTTATGAGCATTATCATTCTTTGCAACTATTAATAATCCCGAAGTGTCTTTATCGATCCTATGAACTATCCCCGGTCTTATAACTCCGTTAATAGAAGATAAATCTTTCACATGATACATTAAAGCATTCACAAGTGTACCAGAGTAATTTCCGTTAGCAGGATGAACGACCATTCCCTGAGGCTTATCCACGATTACTACATCTTCGTCTTCATATACGATATTTATAGGTATATTTTCCGCTATGACATCCAAGACTTCAGGTTCAGGTAAATTGACTTTAACCCTTTCACCGACAAGCAATTTCCTCGACGGCTTGACTTTTTCATCATTAAGAAAGACTTCTCCTTCCTTGAATAGTTTTTTTAAACTTTCCCTTGAAAAATCTTCTAATTCATCGGATAAAAATTTATCGCATCTTATATTCTGTTTTTCTTCCGTCACAATAAATTCTTTTGTTTCCATTAAATCCTACTTATACAAATTTTTTAACGAGTAATTTGGTATTGCCTTTTTTAGTCTGACCGCCCTGACTATCCACAATAGCCCTGCCTTTAGTTCTCACGGATATCATATCTCCTACCTTTACAGTCATTGCAGGTTTGGAAACCTGATTATGGTTTATTTTGACTTTACCGCCTTTTACAAACATATTAGCTTCATTTCTGGATAGCTTAAATATATTTCCTATAACAGCGTCAAGCCTCATGGAAGGAACGATAATATTAAGCTCTTTGAATTTAGGTTCTATCACACTGGCTTCACTTATATCACATTCATAGAATGTTACATTGTTCCCGCCTATTTTAGTAAGTTCATTAACCAAGAACTCACTTATCGTATCATAAACAAAAATTTCAATATGATCATCAAGTATATTGATATCTCCGACTTTAGACCTATCTACACTTAAAGAAAGTATTGAACCCAATACATCCTGATGTCTCACATCAAGAGCTTCCTTTGATTTTAATATTTTAATCGGATATTCACTTTCCTCAGGCTCATGTCCTTCATTAAATATACTCATTATCTTTCTTTCAGTATATATGTGACCGCCAAAAAATGAACAATCTTTTCCCTTATATCTGCCTATTTCTCTTCCGCCAACCATTTGGTCGGAAGGATCCAAGAAACTAGAAAAGACACTTCCACCTTTTTTATCGGATAAAAGTGCCATATCTTCTATTCTTGATATGAAAAATTCATATTCGCCCATATTTAGTCTTCATACTCCCATAAATCTCTGGAACGTGTTGATGTATTATAAGAATCGTTTGGTCTTTCCTGTGTTTCTACTTCAACGCCGTAAGGAGCTAAAATAAACACATTTTGAGCAATTCTTTTCATACTTGCGCCAAGTACATAAACAGCACCGCTTAAAAAGTCAAATATTTTTTTAGCGTCTTCATTTTCTACTTTATCCATATTTACAACAACAGTAATCCCGCCTTTTAATTTATCGCAAACCAAAGGTGCGTCATTAAAAGTTCTCGGTTCAACAAGCATAACCGTTGAAGCAGCATGTGTCGCAACAGGTGCGCTTTCAGTTCTTACTGAAGATTTTTTACCAAATAATCCGCCTTTTCTAGGTTCGTCATCATAGTAATCATCTTCTTCATAGTATTCGTCTTCGTAGTATTCATCTTTTCCTACAATCTTTTCGCCTAATTCACCTATAAAATCGTTAAATCCCATTTTATTCTCCTTCAAATATACTTGTCCCTATACGGACAATATTACTTCCTTCATCTATGGCAACTTGATAATCATTTGACATTCCCATAGATATTATAGCTAAGTTTATATTATCATATTTATTATACATATTTCTACAATTATCATAAATTTTTCTTAACTTTCTAAAAACATTCACCAAAACAGCTTTATCTTTTGTAAACGGAGCCATACACATAACCCCCATAACATTTACATTTTTAAGCTGAATTGCTTTATTAAAGGCTTCTTCGACTTCATTTTCATCAAATCCATACTTATTTTCTTCTTTGCCTATATTAAATTCTATCAATATATTGGTAATAATATCTTTTTTCGCACTTTGCTTATCTATCTCTTCCATTAACCGAATAGAATCTACTGAGTGTATCAGATGAACTTTACCGACAATATCTTTTACTTTATTCCTTTGTAAATGACCTATAAAATGCCAATTTATATCCTGACCTTTAAAAAACTCATATTTACCTAAAAATTCTTTTACTTTATTTTCTCCGAGATCTTTTATCCCATAATCAATAACTTCTTTGATCTCTTCATTAGTCCTGAATTTTGTTACAGCCAAAAGCTTTACATCTTCATCAAAATCACTATTATTACAGGCTAAATTTATATTATTTAATATCTTATCTAAATTATCTTTTATACTCATTTTCATACCTCCTAATCGGGATTAGTTATAACTTCCATATTGTTACTTAATTTTGGATTATCACCGGGTTTTAAAAGTACATTTTTAAAACCTTCCTCATAAACTTTAACCTCCACAAGTTCTTTAAAATTACCGCTTGTAAGAGCATAAACATATTTCTTATTACCGTCTTCGATTATAGCACTTTTCGGGATTGTAAACACATTTACTTCATTCGTATGAATATTAAGTTTAGTTTTATCCACATTTATTAAATGGTCAAATGCATCTTTTAGACATATAACCAAGACTTTTTTATCTTCTCCGTAATCGATAGAGTTGATAAGATAACCTTCATCCAAGACTTCATCGCTGTCTTCAAATTTAATCGTAGGATAAGTGATAAGCATATCAACTCTTGTTAAAAGGTAATCATAATACTCTCCGTCGGTTTTTAAATCATGATTTTTCTTTACTGATTTATTATATTTTTTTGCTTCTTTTTCACCTTCAATATATGTATCTTTATCAACGACTGCACATACATAAGCACATTGATTATTTACTATTTTTATAATAGATTTATCATCTTTTGTGCTGGGTGGTTTAAATCCCTTTAAATAATCAAAATAATCTTTACTTAAAGCTGCCATTACATTTGTGTTTAGAACTTCCTCATATCCTGTTCTGGAAAAATATATATTTCCGGTAAATGAAAAATTTAAATTTGATATAGTAAGGGCTTTATTTTTAGATGATTTTTTACTTTTGAGTTCACTCTTTATTTTTTTAAGTGTGGCAGAATCTGCAAAAATATATTTCATGGATTTCTGCATCATATTTTTCTTATCTTTTAATTTTGTTAAGGCAGCACCATATTTATTTATATTAGCAGTATTATTTGAACTCTTTGCATTATCGTATTTATCCTGTGTGCTCGTTATTTTCTCCTCTAACTCACTAAGATCTCTGAAAAACACTTCCCTGCTTTCATATGATTTATTTTTTAATCTCCAATTTATAACTTTTATCGCATCATTTATATATTTATTGGTTTTGATTTTATAGCTTGAAGAAAGCTTTGTATTTGAGCCGACTTTTTGTCCTTCTTTAACAGTGAATTTTATAGGAGTAGTCTCCTTTAAATCTACGTATTCAGAATTTGTAAATATGTAACTTTCCGCAGTCTCCGTGGTAATATGTTTTTGTGAATTAAGTATTACAGTATCCTCAGTATGAAAAACGGAAAATAAAAAAAAGACTAAAACAGCTGATATGATTATTATTTCTTTATATCGTTTTCTAATAAAACTTTTTTTTCGTCTTTTTTTTATTGGTTTATTATTTTGAGGTTGTCTATTTCTGTTCATGTTATTATTTTGCACTTTAAATACCTCCTTATATTCCCTTAAGAACTACAAAAATAGTAGAAAAGAAAATTTTAAGGTCTAAAAATATAGAGTAATTATTAATATATTCAATATCCAATTTTACAACATCATGAATATTAAGTTTACTTCTTCCTTTTAACTGAGCAAGACCGGTAAGTCCGGGATATGCTATACATCTTTGCTTTTCATTTTCATCAAGTAAATCAGTTTCAATCGGGATAAAAGGTCTTGGACCTATTAAACTCATATCACCCTTTAAAACATTTAAAAGCTGAGGAATTTCATCAAAGCTTGTCTTTCTTAAAAATCTTCCAAACTCAGTAACTCTGGGATCCTGTTTTACCTGCACAAATCCATTCCTGGATTTTTTAAGTAACTTAGCTTCTTCTTTCTCACTGCCTTCTCTCATAGTCCTGAATTTTATTATATTAAAACGCCTTCCGTTCCTGCCTACCCTCTCCTGAACGAAAAAAATACTTCCGCCATCGGAAATTTTAACAATAATAGCAATTACTACTCCGGGAACAATAAAAGCTACACTAAGCAGTAAAGCACATACTATATCTATGAGCCTTTTAATAAATATGGAATTATTATATTTTTTAATTTTCTCTTTACTTACTTTTTCCATAGTTATTCCTTTACAAAAGTAATAATTAGCTGATTATTTATTATATCATTTTCTTATACTTTTTACAAATATTTATTAAATGCTTACAAAAACGTTAAAATAATAATAGATAACGTCGCATTTTATGCTATAATAATAAATTATAAAATCTTTTTTGGAGAATAAAATGAAGCAGAGCAAAGCAATAAAACCAAAAAAAACATTAAAAAGAACTAAGAAAAAAACTAAAGGTCTAAGCAATCAGAAAAAGAAAAATATAATAGTCGTAATCTTGGCACTCGCTATAATCTTAACTTCCAGCGGACTCGGATTTGCAAAGACTTTAGGATATGATATATTAAATGAAAATCCTATGCAAAGCGCTAAATATACGAGATTTAGCGATAAGACAAAATTAAATAACTCCGCAAAATTAGCAGATACCATGAATATCCTTATTTTCGGTATAGATAAAAACGAAAGCAGGAGCAAAAAAGAAACGATATTTAGACCTGATACAATAATGCTTGCAAGCATAAACACAAATAAAAAAACAATCAAGCTTGTTTCCGTTCCAAGAGACAGCAGAGTAAATATCTATAACACATCCGGAAGAGACAAAGTCAACTCATGTTTTTACTATGCAAGTTTGGGGCTAAATGAATCAGAAAAACAGGATCAAACAAAAATGTTTAGTACCGGCGTTACATATTTGGAAAATACAGTCAGTGATGTTCTTGGTGGAGTTCAGATAGATTACTACCTTGGTATCGACATGGATGCACTTCCTAAAATCGCAGATGTAATGGGCGGTGTAACAATAGATGTACACCAAAACTTATATGCAAAAAACGGACATGACTCATCAAGTATCAAAATAAGAAAAGGAAAACAAAAATTAAATGGAGAGCAGCTTTTATACTACAGCAGATATCGTGCATATCCCGACGGAGATATAGGAAGAGTAGCTATCCAGCAAAAAATAATGAAAGCTATTTTCAATGAGTTTAAGAGACAAAAGAGTTTCTCTAAAATCCCTCAAATTTATAATCTAGTTCAGGACATGGTCGAAACGGATTTAAAATTTGCACAAATAGCATCTCTTGGCTTCTCATTTAAGGATTTCAACATAGACGATTTACAGACCTTTACTTTACCGGGTAACTTCGGTAACTTGGGAGGAGTATCATACTGGATAGTAAATCAACCGGAGAGAGTAACATTTATAAAGGATCTATTCAATATAGATGCTGAACAACTATCACAGGATCCAAGGAGTGATAAATAATAAAATGCAGATAAATATAAATAGTTTAAATAAAAGCTTTGGAAGCGAACACTTATTTACTATTAATTCACTTATGATAAACGATAAAGATAAGGTGGGCATTGTCGGTCGTAACGGAGCCGGCAAGACCACCTTACTTAATATTATAATGGGTTTGGATGACGACTATATCGGTCATATATCTAAAATCGATAAAGATAAAATAGGCTTTTTAAGGCAGGATCTAAACTTAAATTTAGATAATGATATCTACACGGAAGTATTACTGGGAGCTGAGAAATACACAAAAAAAGAAGAAGAAATAGAAAATATTTCTATGCTTATAGATTTTGAAAAAGATAAAGAAAAACTTAACAAATTAAACGAACAATATCATGAACTAATAACAGAGTTTGAAGATATGGACGGATACAAATATAAAAGTTTAATGACAGGAATCATTAAAGGACTTGGATATAAAGAAAATGACTTTAATAAAAAAATATCTACTCTATCTGGCGGGCAGAAGATGAGGGTCGCTCTTGCTAAGCTTTTGGTGTCCTCTCCAGAAGTCCTTATATTAGATGAACCGACAAATTATCTTGATACCAATAGTATTACATGGCTTGAAAACTTCCTCTCAGCAGTAAAAGCTACTGTTATTACAGTTAGTCACGACAGATATTTCTTAGATAGATTTACAACAAAAATAGTAGAAATCGAAAACAAAGAATGTTATATATATAGCGGAAATTATTCAGATTACATATATAAGAAAAAACAAAGGCTAATCAGTGAAGAACATGCTTACAAAAAACAACAGGCAGAAATAAAAAAACAAGAAGATGTAATAAAGACCCTAAAACAATTTAACAGAGAAAAAAGTGTAAAAAGAGCAAGAAGCAGAGAAAAAATGCTGGATAAAATAGAAAGAGTCGATAAACCTTACACTTCTAAAAACTCTCACATAAGATTTAAATATTCTCCTATGGTCAGTAAAAAAGCTATTACGGTAGAGGGCTTGGAGTTTGCTTATAATGAAAATAAGAAGCTATTTAATAATTTTAATATTACCATAGGCAGCACAGACAGACTCGGGATTTGCGGCAGAAATGCAACCGGAAAATCCACTTTTTTAAAACTGATAACTGGACTTCTTAAAGAAAATAGGGGACTTATAAAGAAAAATCCAAAATGCCAAGTACTATATTTCGAACAGGAACATAAAGACTTGGACAGCAGTTTAACAATAATTAAAGAACTGAGAAAATCCACGGGAGCAGATGACGGAGAAATAAGAAATACCTTGGGGTGTATGATGTTCTCCGGAGATGATATAAATAAAAAAATATCTACATTATCAGGCGGGGAAAAAAGCAGAGTGGCAATCGCAAAACTCATGATGAAAGAATCAAATGTTTTAATATTAGATGAACCGACAAATCATTTGGACATAGAAACAAAAGAAGTATTGGAAGATGCCTTACTCGATTATAACGGATCAGTAATAAGCGTATCTCATGATAGATATTATTTAAACAAAATCTGTAACAGAATAATGTATTTGACAGGAAAAGACATCAAGATATATGAAGGAAACTACGATTATGCAATGGATAAAGAAAATTTAATCAAAGCAGAAATCAAAGAAAGAAATGCAGAAGAAAAAAAAGAAGAACGCAGCAACAATAAAAACACCTCTAAACTTAGCAATAATAAACGAAAAGCATACGAAAAAGAACTTAACGACATTGAGCTCTTAATGGATAAACTTGAAAGTGAAAAGGAAGAAATTGCAAAAAAGATGAATAATCCCGATTTCTTTAGTAACGAAGAAAAAGTAAGCGAAATATCTTTAAAACTAAATGACATTCAAAATCTGCTCGAAGATAAAGAACTAAAATGGCTCGAAATTACTGAAATATTAGAAAATGACGAAGAATAAAAAAGAAAGCAAAAATATGCTTTCTTTTTTTATGTCACTAATTGAGTTTTAAATTACTTTCTTTCATCAATCGGAATATACTCTGTTTTAGGCTGAACATTCATATAAGCAGGTCTTATGATCTTTCCTGCATTAATGAGTTCTTCAATTCTATGGGCAGACCATCCGGAAATCCTCGCTATTGCAAACAGCGGTGTAAACAGTTCCTTTGGAATACCAAGCATTTTATAAACAAATCCGCTGTAAAAGTCGATATTGGCACAAATATCTTTATATGTCTTAAATTTGGATTTTATCAAATCAGGAGCAAGTCTTTCCACTCGTTCATACAATTTAAATTCCTCTGTAAGACCTTTTTCTTCGGACAATCTTTCTACGAAATATTTGAATATTAGTGCCCTTGGATCGGAGGTTGAATAGATACCATGACCGACGCCGTAAATAAGTCCTTGCTTATCGAAAGCTTTTTTATCCAGTATCTTATTTAAATATGCACTTACTTCATCGTCATCTTCCCAGTCTTTAACATTATCCTTTATTTCTTCAAACATATTTACAACTTTTACATTTGCACCGCCGTGTTTAGGTCCTTTAAGAGATGCTAAAGCGGCTCCTACCGCAGAATATGTATCTGTACCGGAAGATGAAACGACATGCATGGTAAAGGAGGAATTGTTTCCGCCCCCATGTTCTGCATGAAGAACCAATGCAAGGTCTAAAATCCTGGCTTCAAGTGTAGTATATTTAGAATCCGGTCTAAGCATATGTAATATATTTTCCGCAGTGGATAACTCTGCCTTAGGCGGATGAATAAATAGACTTTCTCCTTGATGATAATGTATGCTTGACTGATACCCGTAAACCGCAATCATAGGAAATATAGATATAAGATGCATACACTGTCTTAAGACATTTGGGATAGATATATCATCAGGATTTTCATCATATGAATACAAAGTAAGAACACTTCTTGCCATTGTATTCATAACGTCTATACTCGGAGCCTTCATGATTATATCTCTAACAAAAGAAGGAGGCAATGATCTATATTTTGCTACCTGATTATTGAAAGCCTCAAGCTCTTTTTTGTTCGGCTGTTTGCCTGCCAAAAGCAAATATGTAACTTCTTCAAAACCAAACCTGTTATCTTCCAAAAACCCATCTACCAATGACTCTATCGGAATGCCTCTATACCTTAAATAGCCTTCGACCGATACCTTTTTTCCGTCTACGATCTCGCTCCCGCAAACATCGGAGATTTCCGTAAGCCCCGTAAGCACACCGACACCGTTAACATCTCTTAACCCTCTGTTTACATTGTGAATGGCATATAGATCTTTTTCTATATAACAATTATCCAAGCATGTCTTGCTTAAATCTTTAATTTCAGGTGTTATATCCGAAAAATTGATTTCTGTATCTTTATGTTTCATTTACACCCTCCTTTGTTATTCTCTAAATTTAATTTTATTTATGTCTATCGTTAAGTTTATTAAAAATATCCTCTATTTTTACTCCTCTGTCATTTAATAATACTAATAAGTGATATATCAAATCACTCGCTTCACATATGATTTCTTGTTTATCATCGTTTTTCGCGGCAATTATAGTCTCCGCACTTTCTTCGCCTATTTTCTTACAAATCTTATCGGTTCCTTCTATAAGTAAATACTGTGTATATGAACCTTCGTATTTTGTTGGCATTTTTTCTAATTTTTTGATATCTTCTTTTCTTTTTTCTATAGTATCCTGAAGAGTAAATAAGATTTCGGGACTTAAATCTAAATCTGGTTTTACTATATTATTAAAAAAACAGCTTTCACTGCCGGTATGACAGGTAGGTCCTACAGGATCAGCACCGATAAGCAACGTATCGTTATCACAGTCAGCCTTAATGCTAACGACATTTAAAAAGTTTCCGCTTGTCTCTCCTTTTAACCACTGTGTCTTTCTGCTTCTGGAATAAAAGTTGACTTTACCAGTATCCAAGGTATTTTTATATGCTTCTTCATTCATATACCCAAGCATCAATACTTTTCCCGTTTTATAATTCTGGACGATAACGGGAAGTAATCCTGTATCGTCAAGTTTAAAATCTTTAAAATCCATTTTACAACCTCATTTCTATACTATTGTCTTTTAAATACTTTTTAAGTTCCGTAATATCTATTTCCCCAAAATGGAATACGCTTGCTGCCAAAGCTGCGTCTGCACCCGATTTTAAAACATCCAGGAAATGCTCCATTTTTCCTGCACCGCCTGAGGCAATAATAGGAATAGACAAGATACTATTTAATTTTTCTATCAGTTCGAGGTCAAAGCCATTTTTCACGCCGTCGGTATCTATGGAATTGATACAAATCTCTCCGGCTCCCATATCCTCACCCTTTTTAGCCCATTCGATAGCATCTATTTTAGTATTTTCTCTTCCGCCTTTAACGTATACATCCCAGCTATTTTTATCATTTCTCTTTGCATCAATAGATAGAACGACACACTGAGATCCAAATCTTTTTGCTCCGTCGGAAATTATACTAGGATTAGTAACTGCACTGGAATTGACGCTGACTTTATCTGCTCCGGCAAGCAGTACTTTTCTGAAATCATCAACGGTTCTTATTCCTCCACCGATAGTAAAAGGAATGGATACTTCCTTTGCAATATCTTCTACTGTATGTATAAATATATCTCTTTCATCACTTGAAGCGGTGATGTCATAAAACACCAATTCATCCGCACCCAGCTCTGAATATCTTTTACCCAATTTAACGGGATCGTCAACGTCTTTTATATTCGCAAACTGCTTACCCTTGACCACTCTGCCGTGGTCAACATCAAGGCATGGTATGATTCTTTTTGCTAACATATTATATCCTCTACACTAAATTTATTTTCATATAAAGCTTTACCGACGATCACTCCGTAAGTATCATCTTCCCTTAACTTATTGATATCATCCAGAGACGATACACCTCCGGATACTACTATATTATGTTTAGTTGCCTTCTTAAGTTTTCTATATAATCCGAAACTTGGCCCGCTTAACATACCGTCTTTTTTGATATCAGTCACCACTATGCTTATAAGAGGCAGCTCTTTTATCTTTTCAAGGTAATCCCAAATCAAAATACCGCTGTTTTCACTCCAGCCTTTTATATAGACATATTCGTCTTTTACATCTAAGGATAAACTGATTTTATATGGGTACTTTTCAGACATTTCTTTTAAAAAATCAAAATCCTTAACTGCTTTTGTACCTATTGATACTCTGTCCACACCTATGTCAACATATTTTTTGATTTGTTCTTCCCCTCTTATACCGCCGCCAACTTCGACTAACATATTAGTATCGGTAATTATTTTCTTTATGATATCAAAATTTGTAAGTTCACCAATCAACGCTGCGTCAAGATCCACTATATGTAAATTCTTTACGCCTCTTTTTTGAAAATCTATAGCAACACTTAAGGGATCATCAAAATAGACAGTTTCTTTATCGTAATCGCCTTGGGAAAGTCTTACACATTTGTTATCTCTTATATCTATTGCAGGAAATATTATCATATATTATTCTCCTAAGTAATTTAAAAGTAATTTTGTACCTGTTTTATCGCTTTTTTCAGGATGGAACTGCATACCTATAACATTACCATGTCTGACTACTGCGGGAACATTATAATGGTACTCGCTGTAAGCAATCAAATCCTCATCATTCATATTATCTGCATGGTAAGAATGCACAAAATATACATATTCACCATTAGTTATATCTTTTACGATATTGTCAGCTCTATTTATAGCAAGTTCATTCCAACCCATATGAGGGACTTTATAACTCTTTGGGATATCGAACGGCACTACATCGCCTTTTATAAAACCAAGCCCTTCGTGTTCTCCCATTTCATAACTCTTATCAAATAAAAGCTGCATACCAAGACAAATACCGAGAAGATATTTACCGTCTTTTACCCAATCCTTTAAAAAAGGAACCAAATCATTTTCTCTAAGCCCCTTCATACCGTCCTCAAAGGCTCCAACTCCGGGTATAATCAGTTTTTCGCATGTCCTTAGAACATTAATATCATTTGTTATCACACTTTCAAAGCCAAGCCTGTTTAAAGCGTTATATACATTTCTGAGGTTACCTGCACCGTAATCGATTATTCCTATCATAATACACCTTTGCTCGAAGGAATATCATCACCGACAATAGTCGTTGCTTCTCTTAACGCTCTGGCTATAGCTTTAAATATAGCCTCACACATATGATGATTGTTTCCTTTATCAATGACTTTGATATTCAAGTTGATACCTGCATTTATACAAAAAGCATATAGAAAATCTTCAAGTATTTCTGTTTCGAAATCACCTATTCTTTCAACCGTAAAAGGATTTTCGTAAACGAGATAGCCTCTTCCGCTCACATCTACACATACTCTTGCCAACACTTCATCCATAGGAACAAAGAATGTAGAATATCTGTTTATGCCTCTTTTATCACCAATGGCTTCTTTGAAGCATTTGCCTAGAACAATCCCTATATCTTCCACGGTATGGTGATTATCGACTTCAAAATCACCTTTTGCTTTTATGTCAATATCGAATTTAGAATGACTTGCAAGCAAATCTATCATATGATTAAAAAAACCGACTCCCGTATCGGAATAAACGATACCGCTTCCGTCTAAATTAAGATTAATTTCGATATCTGTTTCTTTGGTTACTCTGTGTTCAAAACTTGATCTCATTTAGAATACCTCCTTTATTACATCTATTACTTCATCATTTTCTTCATTACTTCCCACTGTAATTCTTACTATATCTTTAAGTTCATTACCATAAGCTCTTATGGAGATACCCCTCTTTTCACATTCGTTATATAATATTGGAGCTTTTGATGTTTTTATGGTTATAAAGTTAGCATTAAGCGGAAGGATAAGAATATCTTTATAATTTTTTAGAATATTTACCATTCTGTCTCTTTCTCTTTTTATAACCTTTAATTCATCCTCTATGAGTTTATGGTTATCTACGAGGACTTCTCCCGCGGTTTGTGATGTAACGGATAGATTATAAGGAGCTTTTGCGGCAAATAAAAAGTTTATTATTTCCTTATCAGCTATTATAAATCCAACTCTGAGTCCCGCTCCGCTGAAAGCCTTTGACAGTGTTCTGAGAATTATAACTCTGTCACTGTAACCGAGTAAATCGATATTATCATCTTCCGCAAAATGAATATATGCTTCATCAATAATCACAAGACCTTTTGTATTATCAATTACTTTTTTTATTTCTTCCTTTGAATATAAATATCCCGTTGGATTATTTGGAGTACATATGTAAACTATCTTTGCGTTATTTTTATTTGCTTCATCAATTAATTTATCTATATCGGGAGATAAGTCTTCTTTATCACTATTCAGCCCTATATATTTCCCCTTAGCTAAAATAGCCGCTTGTTTATACATGGAAAATGTAGGTTCATAACTTATGGCAATATCATCTTTATCCATAAAAGTATTATTTATAATGGTTATACCTTCATCAGAGCCGGATGTAGCAATCAAATTTTCCGGAGATACATCAATGAGTTTTCCATATTTCTCTCTTAGTTTATTTGCATAAGGATCGGGGTACCTATTTATATCGATATTTTTTATCCTATCAATAAAATCATCTTGAAGTTTTGTTCCAAGGAAGTTTTGATAATGTTCATTAGCATTTAAAATTATTCTATAATCCTGTCCCGCGGCTTTATAATATTCATAATCCTTTAAAGCCGGCACTACCAAGTCTTTAATGCTCATTATTCAAATCTCCTCTCGATGGCTTTTGCATGAGCCGTAAGCCCCTCTTTATTGGCAAACTTTATTATCTTATCCTTATGCTTAGTCAGTTCTTCTTTTGAATAGTATACTATGCTCGTCCTTTTTAAAAAGTCATATGTTGAAAGCGGAGAATAAAATTTTGCTTTTCCCGATGTAGGAATCGTATGATTTGAACCTGCAAAATAATCCCCTACAGGCTCTGGAGTATATTCTCCCATGAATACTGTTCCGGCATTTTGTACTTTATCTATATAATCAAAAGGATCTTCCAAGGATAACTCTAAATGTTCGGGAGCGATTTCATTGGAAACATCAAATGCTTCATCAATATTATCTACCACAAATATCAAACCATAATTCTCAACCGACTGGGTCGCAATATCTACTTTTGATAATTCTTTGAGCTGGATATTTACCTCTTCTTTTACTTTACACGCTAAATCTTCTGACGTCGTAACAAGGATACAAGCCGCATTTTCGTCATGCTCTGCCTGAGACAATAAATCAGCCGCTACAAATTTCGGATTAGCCTTTTCATCTGCGATAACGAGAACTTCGCTTGGTCCTGCCAGCATATCTATATCCACATCTCCGTATACTTTTCGCTTTGCTTCGGCAACAAATAAGTTTCCCGGACCGCATACTTTATAAACGGGTTTAATGGTTTCAGTCCCATAAGCTAGAGCCGCTATGGCGCCGGCACCTCCCGACAAGTAAATCTCATCGACGCCGCAGAGATAAGCTGCTGCCAGTATATTTTCATTTACTTTACCTTCTTTATTTGGAGGAGTAATCAAAGCTATTTCTTTAACACCGGCTACTTTTGCGGGAACCGCATTCATAAGTACGGTGGAAGGATAAGGACTCTTACCTCCGGGGATATAAAGTCCGACTCTTTCGATAGAAGTAACTTTTTGAGTAAGTCTTTTACTTCCCTCATCCATATCGAAGTGAGAATACTTTTGATTTTTATGATACTTCTCTATATTGTCCTTACTTTCTTTTAGTACTTCCAAAAAATCCTTATCTGCACTCTCATAAGCCTTTTCTATTTCATCTTTATCGACTTTGATACTTTTTACTTCTACTTTATCAAAGTCTTTCATCATTCGAATCAAGGCTTTATCTTTGTTTTCTTTTACGTCTTCTATAATATTTTCAACAAGCGCTTCAACTTCATTTAATTTGTTTCCGTGTCTTTGAAGCTTTTCCTTAACGACTTCTAAAACATTTTTTTCGTTTCTTAAATCTACTATTTGCATCTCTACACCATCCTGTCGCTTGCTTTTTGCAGATTTTCTATAAAAGGTTTTAAAGATGAATGTTTCATTTTAAGACTGGCCTTATTAACTATAAAAACAGAATATATATCAAAGATTTCTTCAAGAACACTAAGTCCGTTTTCCTTTAAAGTGACTCCGCTCTCGACTATATCCACTATTACATCAGACATATTAAGAAGAGGAGCAAGTTCAACAGAACCGTTTATCTTTATTATCTTTGCCTTAATACCGAGACCGTCAAAGTATTCTTTAGCTGTATTTACAAATTTTGAAGCTGCAACGATTTGTTTCATATTCCTTATATCGGTACCTTCGAATCCGGCTACACACATCTTACATCTTCCTATATTCAAAGGAAACAATCTATATACATCAGGATTATCTTCAAGTAAAATATCCTTACCTACGATACCGCAGTCACAAACTCCGGTTTCAACATAAATAGGTGTATCGCTGGGTTTAACAAGAACCATTTGAACACTTCCGTCATCACTGTTTAAAATCAGTTTTCTGTTTAAATCAAATTCAGAAAAAGTAATGCCAAACTCTTTAAATAATTTAATAGCTTGTTTAGCTACTCTTCCCTTTGCTACTGCTATTTTAATCATTTCATTCTCCTATCAAATTTACGATTTCTTCTCTTTTTAAACTCTTATTATTTTTTCTGTCAACAACTTTGAAATTTTTACCTTCAATCAAAGAAACGTTATATCCCTTATCTCTTAACTCTGTTGACATGTCTATCCCTTTTTTGATATCTTCATTGGTACAGTAAATCAAATAATCGATACTAAAGAAATCATCATTATTATCTTCTAAAATCTGAGCAGTCAAATCAAGATTTTGACTGAACCCGCAGGCTCCGCTTCTTCCTGCGATTTTTCTTGCAAGCCTGTCATATCTTCCGCCGTTTATAATTTCTCCGCCTGCATCTATGGAATATACTTTAAACATGATCCCGCTGTAGTAATTCATTGCATTTGTAAATCCCAAATCAAGATAAACATATTTATCCAAATCATATAGTTTCAATATATTGTAAACACCCTCTATTTTATCAAGAGCATCGTTCATCTTATCATTTATTGCAATGGCTCTCGCTTTACTCATGACTTCTTCAAAATCACCGAAAAGCATGCAAATATCAATTAACTTATCTTTATATGTTTTATCAACATTTTTTTTGTCTAAATAACTTATTAGATCATCTCTGTTTTTTTGTTCAATAAATTTATGGACGATTTCTACCTCATCTTTTTTGATTTCATCGATTTCTTCAATCAACGAATATACAAAGTCTGCATGAGATAAATCAAGTCTTATATCTTTAATACCAAGTGAAAAGAGACTACTTAATGCAAGAGCTATGATATCGCTGTCTACTATATCACTTTCCTTTAAAAAACATTCAACTCCGGTTTGATTTATTTCATCTAAGGTATAATCTTTATTTATATTTCTAAATACTTTTGCTTCATAAAAATATTTTTCGTTTTCCTTGCTTTTAAGCGTAGAAACCGTCTTTAAAACATGGAATGTAGCATCGGCTCTTATTACCAAAATATTTCCGTTTCCGTCTATTAATTTCAATTCTTCATTTTGATGTGAAAAATTAAACTTCTTATATAGTTCATATGGCATAAACATAGGTATAGTTATCTGCTCATAACCATATTTTTTATAAAACATACTTAGCGTATCTTTTAAAAATGCGTATTTCTTTTGTGTGTTATCTTCTCTATGTAACATACTAAACCTCCCAGTCAAAGACTAATAAGTATAATTAATTTATTATACCATATTTACCCACACAGGAAAATAAGAATTGAAAAAATTCTGAAAATTAAATCTATTTTTTGATTTTTAATAATTATTCAAATACAAATTTAATATTACTGATTACAACGGCAAACTAAAAATTTTTATAAATAAAATATTATAATTATTCATTTTTATTTTAGCAAACAAAACTTTATTTTTCCTTAAAAATATTAATATTCACTTATTTTTATAAAGATTTTCACTTGATTCCCATTAAAATCATTATATATTTTAAATAATACTATATTTAAAAATAAAAAAAGGACTTTAAAAGTCCTTTTCATTTTAATTTATTATAATCTTTTATAAATTTTCATTTATATCATTATCATAATATGATTTAGGTTCGATTAAATTATCATTTACATCTTTATAATCATTATTATTGCTATTAAGAATTCTGTTAAATAAAATGGCAACCGCTAAAGAAAAATATAAAGACAAAACAATAATACATATTATCCATAATATTGTAACTAAGAGTACGAGTATTACACCAAAGCCACTCTCACTTCCTACACCTACAAAGAGTACAATAAAGAAAGGTATACATGCAATTATAATCAACAATAAAAACCATAGATTTAATAAAACATAATTTTTAATATTTTTAAATCCAATGGAAAAAGTATTACTGAAGAGATTTTTCTTCAATGCTTCATCTTCTTTTGCTACTATACCCATGGATAGAGCAGGGAAAATATCACAAACCAAAGATACTCCCGCTATTACCAGTATAAACAATAATATTTTAGGTAATATAGACAGAACAATATTTACCATCATATTATTGGAGATAAATGGATATGAATTATATATATTTACAAAATCACTTGTAAAGAAAATCATTCCTAAAAAAAAGGATATTGCCATTATTATAATAACAAGAAGAAGCTGCAGCAAATATACAAGCAAACATTCCTTTATACTAGGCAGAAAAGAAAACAAATCAGTTATACTAAAGTCCCTTTCTTCATCTATTTTAAACAAAATTTTATAAAGCCCTATACCAAGAGCTGTTGATACATATAAATTGATTAAATAAACCAATATCTGTACCAAAGGGGCTTCACTGAAAATATTAGTTCCTATATAAGATATAGCCATCGATACTAACGATACCAATAATACACATCCGAGAAGTCTCCAAAAATTCTTTTTAAGAAGTTCTGCAGCACGACTTTTTATTTCTTTTAAATTAATCATAATTTCCTCCAAATCTATTAAATCCTAAATCAAAAAATTTGTTTTAAATAGTTTTACATATTTTTACATTGAATTGCTCTTTAAAATTATAATATCAATAATATATATATTTAATCATATATTTTTATTATAGTTTTCTAAAAAATATTAAAATATATTAAAAACTCTATAATTCAATGATATTAAATATTTTTGTATTTATTTTTATTATAAAAAAGTAATATGCAAATCAGCATATTACCCTCTTTGTTTTCATAATTATTTTAAGAAAAATACCCAAATTGCCAATGCCACAACTAATAACCCTTCTACAATTACCATGGCTTTTTTTGCGTTCATATTATCCTCCATAAGCAAATCTTTATTTTTACTAATTATAACATAATTTTACTATTTAACAATATCTATATTGCATTCTTAAAGTCTTTTGCATTGATAAACTTTTCATACTTTATCATCTGTCCGTATTTAACGAATGCCCCAGGCTGAGAAGCATATAAATCCAAAAGATCCATTTTTTCATTTACTTCTGTTTGAGGAAGTTCTTTTAATTCGTCTTCTACTTTAAATAAATCGCCTTTTTTATAATATCTGGTAAAATAATATAAATTATTTTTATTTATATATTTTTTATATACATCTGTCGTTATGTTATTTGTGTAAATATGATGTATATGCCCATATTCACCTTCCGGATTGTGTGTCACTATTTCATCCCATTTTTTATATGTAAGAACCGTTTTTATATCTTCTGCGATATAAGATGTAAGTCCTGCTTTTTCCCAGTCGACTCTCCTAAATTTATAGGCATCCGGATATGAAAGTATAATTCCTTTATCATGAGTTTTCTTTAGTACATTATTTATCTCATCATATCTTACATTGCCTGTAGATTTTCCATTTGTTAAACACAGCACTAAGTAATTATCTTTTAATAAATGAACTCCTCCCCATAGAGTTTCATCATCGGGATGAGCTACTATCATTAGTTTATTTACATTTTTAAGATCCATTTTATCAAGGTCTTTTTTAGTAAGGAAAGGTTTTGTTATTTTCTCCATCCCCTTTTTACTGCTGCCTTTAAACATTCGCTTTTCATAATCAAGTCCTGCACTTACTGATTTTAAAGAATACCTTACAGTAGGATTTTCTTTAATGCTGTCGCAAAAATAAAAAGCAACGCAGATTATAAGAATATAAGACAGAATAATAGCACCTATCTTTTTTGCCATACTTTGTTTCATTTTTCCCTCTTCTTTCAATGGCGCGCCTGAGAGGAGTCGAACCCCCACTAAACGGTCCGAAGCCGCTTGCTCTATCCATTAAGCTACAGGCACACTATCACTTTAGTATTCTACCATTTATAAAGAACTCTATCAACTATACATTAGATTTTTAAGAAAAATTTAAGAAAAGATTTTTTTAATTTATTTATAAGATATATTAATGTAGATTAAAAAAACTTATAACAAAAAATACCATCAAAATAACAATAAAACTTTTAAAAAGATATTGAAAAAAAGCAAATATAATATTAAAATTCTAAGAGTAGGAACGTACATAAAATTAATTATATACAATATTATAATGATAAATTTTATTTGTGAGCAATTGTAACATAACGGAACTTTTTTTCAAAAAATCCTAATTTTATTGTTTCAAATAAAAGTATTTATGATATAATAGTTTTGTGCAAAAGTAGTATGAAAGGATAATTATGATTACTGTATTAGTTGTATGCGGAAGCGGTGTTGCAACATCGACTTTAGCATCTGAAAAATTAAAGTCGCTATGTAAAGATGAAAACATAGATATTGATACATATCAATGCAAAACTTCTGATGCAAAAGCCAGAAAAAAAATGATTGATCCTGATATTATAGTTACTACAACAAATATGAATGAAGAGTTTGATATACCCGTCATCAATGGAAAAGCGTTGATTACGGAGGTTGGCATTAAAGAATTTAAACTTGAATTTTTTGAAGCCGTAGTAAAATTATTAAGCTCTAAATCAGGTGCGGTACAAAACGGTTAAACCGTTTGTAATAAAAGTTGCTTTAAATAAATCTTTAAAAGTACATATTTTGGGCAGATTAGAATTATATTATTTATTTAATTAAACGGAGGATTTTATTATATGAAAACTATTTTAGTTGCATGTGGAACAGGTATTGCTACATCTACAGTAGCTGCAAAAAAATGTGAAGGAATTTGTAAAGAAGCTGGTATTCAAGTTAAAACAGTTCAATGTAAAGCTGCTGAAACTGCTTCAAAAGTTAAAGTTATCAAACCAGACGTAATCGTTGGTACTACTGATATCCCTGGAGACATCGGTGATACTCCACTTCTTAACGGTAGATGCCTACTTACAGGTGTTGGTCTAAAACAATTCAAAGAAGATTTAGTAAACGCTGTTAAATAATTTTTAATTTTATTTTTTAAGTATTTATTACGAGAATAAAAAGATTTATTTTAAAGAACGATAAACAATTCTATAAACCAAAAATAAAAAAAGTGCTTTATTAAAATGTTAAGACTGAGAGTGGATAAGAAATTATCCACTCTTTTTCTTTTAATCTTAGTTATGTTTTTTTATTTAAAACATTATAAATCTTAGAATATTATGATATAAAGGTTATTACCATTTAAAAAATTTTATAAAGGTAATTATGTTTATTGACATGTTAATATTAAGTATGATAGAATATATAAAAGTCATTACATATTATTGCTTTTATAATAGTATGTTACAAATGTAAAGATTTATATCAAATCTTAAATCTTTAATAGTCATAAAGGAGAGTAAAATGTTAACAGGAAAAGTTGCAATCATAACCGGTGCAGGAACCGGCATAGGAAAAGAAGTTGCAAAACTTTTTGGTAAAAATCACGCAAGCGTCGTACTTAATTACCGCTCAAGTGAGAAACAAGCCAATGAAGTTAAAGAAGAAATTGAAAAAATGGGTTCTAAAGCCATAACGGTCAAAGCTGACATATCAAATTATGATGATTGTAAAAATCTGGTTCAAACAACAGTAAAAGAATTTGGTCATGTAGATATACTTATTAATAATTCGGGAATGGGACTTACCAGAGACACAATCCTTGATATTACAAATGAAGAATATCATAGACTAATGACAATCAATGTCGACGGAACTTACTATATGACAACTTTAGTTCTGGAACAAATGGAAAAGCAAAAAACAGGAGGAAGCATCGTAAGTATTTCCTCATCTGCGGTTGCTCAGCCAAGCAGCGGGAACGGCGTATATGCGATGAGCAAGGCTGCAATTGAATTATTAATGCGTTCCGTTGCACAAAACCATGGTGAACACGGAATAAGATGTAATATAGTAGCTCCGGGTCCTACTGAAACCAATATGGTAAATGAATACTTCAGCGAAGAAAAAAGAAAAAGAGTAACAAAGGAAATCCCTCTAAGGAGATTCGGAGATCCAAAAGAAACCGCTCAGGCAGTTCTATTCTTTGCCAGTGATATGTCAAGTTATGTAACAGGTCAAAAAATCCACGTTGACGGTGGAAGAACAATAAGATAACTATATAAAGGAGAAAAAATGGAAGAGAAACTTTTAGGAAAAGTTGCCCTAATAACAGGAGCAGCAAGAGGAATAGGAAGAGAATACGCTTTAAGACTTGCTAAACTTGGAGCAGATGTAGTAATTACGGATTTAGACATAAAAGCGTCTAAATTTAAAGAAGAAGATGTTTTGGCACCTACAGTCAAAGAAGAAATCGAAGTGCTCGGAAGAAAGTCAATGGCATTTGAAGGCGATGCAACAGACGACGAGTTCGGTAAAATGGTTGTAGATGAAGTTATAAAAGAATTCGGACATGTAGATATTCTTATAAACAATGTAGGCGGAACCGGAGGAGCTGGTCCTGCACTTGCAACCGAAATGGATACTGACAAATTTGTACACGCACTACATATAAATCTTTTATCTGCTTTTATTTTCTGCAAATACGCAGGAAAGCAAATGAAAGCTCAAAAAAGCGGTAAAATAATAAATATTTCATCTGTAGGAGGCTCTGTTCCATTATTTATCACTCAGGCACATTACTCTGCGGGAAAAGCCGGAGTAGATGCTCTAACAAGAATGTTTGCACTTGAACTTGCACCTTACGGAGTAAATGTAAATGCAGTTGCACCGGGCTATATACACACTGTTAAATGGGATGCACATTTTGAAGAACAATTCAAAGAACTTACAGAAAAGGTTCCAATGGGCAGACTTGGAACTACGGAAGACTGTGCAAAAGTAATTGAATTTTTAGCAACTGATTTGTCGGATTACATGACAGGTCAGGTACTTTATATTGACGGAGGACTAAAAACTCTTAATCCGTCTTCATCCAAGGTCAACTTATATTAATTTTACATTAGAACACTTGAAATTAAATGAAATATAAATTATAATATTAAAGGATAAAAACGCAAGGAGAGTAAATATGAAGATTATTGTAGCAGCAAGTATGAAAGATGCTAAATTTGTTAAATTTGAAGAATTAATTCAAAAAAACTGTGGTAAGGATATTGAAGTTGTAAAATGTAATGTAATTACAGATAACATCGAAGAATTAATTGCAGCTGAAAATCCTACAGCAATCGTAAAAGTAGGCGTAAAAGTTCCTGATACAGATATTCCTGTAATAGACGGACTAGCTCTTAATTACCCACAAATGGGAGCGAAAAAGCTTTTTGATGCTATCAGCAAATTAAAATAATTAATTAAAAAACAAAAACTCTGCTATTAGCAGAGTTTTTTTATTTGTTTATATAATTAAATATTTTTAATAATTGGGAACACCATATCCCATTATATTCCAAGAACCTATGGAATATGACCTTCTCCTGCAGGAATCAGAGCTATTACCTTCTATTGTATTTACAACACCTCCGCTTACACTTTCAACGATACCTACGTGATTTCCTACACCATTTCCATCCCAGTCAAAGAAAATAATATCTCCTCCTCTTGGAGTATAATTTCGTCCTTGCCATCTTCCTCTGGATTTAAACCAATTGGCACCATTATCCACATATGAGAATTTAGGTATCGTACCGGATCTTAAATAACCGGCTTGATTAGCACACCATGAAACAAAGCAACCACACCATGCTACTCTATAGTTAAAACCATACCAGCTCCAAAACTTCTGTCCGCCGTAATTACCTATCTGAGCTCTTGCAACATTTAGGACAGCCTTTCTACCCCTTCCGTAAGTACCAGGATCGCCTTTAGAATAATTACCTTGCTTTTTCATGTTTTCTTCGTATAACTTATCGTTTAGCTCATCAGCTTCCTTCTGCAAGATTTCAAGCTGTTCTTTAACACCTCTCAAATCTTCATTTGTATCAGTTAACTGACGGTCCTTTGCAGCCTTCAATACACCCAAATCTTCTTTATTTGTTTTAAGTTTTGCAATTAAACCATCAAGTTCTTTTTTATTAGAAGAAATTTTTGCAGTTTCTGATGATATTTTATTTTCGGCTTTTTGAAGCTCACTGATTATATTTTGGTCATAAGTAACAAGGTCTTTATAATTGGATATATTATTTAATAAATCAGAAATACCTTCAGAAGAAAAAATGATATCCAAATACCCTGTATCCCCATACATATACATTACTTTCATTCTTTCATCAAAGACTTTTTTATATTTTTCTTTTTCTTTTTTTGCTTTTTCTAATTCATCTTTTGATTTTGCAAGAGTTTTTTCTACTTTTGTTCGCTTAGCTTCTTGATCCTCTATATCCTGATTTAATTTAGAAATCTTATTGTCAAAACTTTCGATTTCTTTCGAAAGCTTATCGGCTTCATTTGAAGTACTTTCTAAATCAGAATTTTTATTTTTAATTTCTTTTTGTGTTTCATTAAGTTTTTGCTGTGTAGACTTCTTAGCACTTACCGTTATAGGCGAATATAAAAAAGTCATTAAACAAATCATTGTTAAAACAATTGAAATAATTTTTTTCTTCATCTTTTCTCCAAAATATATATTACTACATATAGTTTCTATTTACTTATATTATACTACTATTGGTATTTTGTCAAATTATGACTTATTTTTTAATATCATTTAGAAAAATAAAAACACCCATAAAGGTGTTGATTTTACAAAATGGCGCGCCCTGGAAGATTCGAACCCCCGGCCTTTTGATCCGTAGTCAAACGCTCTATCCAGCTGAGCTAAGGGCGCATATTTAATACTTAAATAATATACCATAAACGATTATAAATTGCAATATTTTAATTATCCATAAGTGCACCTATATTATCTATAACAAAAATAAGCTCCCTTAAAAAGGGAGCTATTGTGATTAGATTTTAATAAAATTAACTATAAACTTTTAATGTAATACTGCTATAAAATAATCATTTATAGACAAACCATTTTAGCTAACATGAATGGGAACCATGTAATCCACTGTGCACCCATTGCCATACAAGTTAGCTGAGCAGCTCCTTCAGGAATTGTTAAGTTTGCTGAACTAGCCAAACCTGTCATAACTTCTGCAGCATATGTAGCAAAAGTCAAATATACTACACACATAATTATTACTTCAATCAATCCTCTAAATAAGTTACCTTTGTTAGGTAATACAGCACAGATTACGAAGAATGGAAGTGCTGCTAAGTCAGCTAATGGTAAAGCTGTATTCCATGGTAACAAAACAGCTTCAACTAAGATAATAGGAATAGCGAGTAGACCTAATGAAATAACAAATGGATGACCTGTAGCTACGGCAGCATCAAGACCTATGTACAATTCTCTTCCAGGGAACCTTTTTTCTAGGAATGCCTGTGTCATTTCGGAAATAGGCATTAAACCTTCCATAAGAAGAGCAACCATTCTAGGTATAAGAACGAGTACAGCAGCAATATTCATACCAACGATCAAAATTTGCTGTATTGCGGTACCTACATTTACTTCAGGAGCCGTGAATTGAGATAAAGCTGATAAGAATCCACCGATGATAAATCCCATCATTATAGGTTCTCCCAAGAGACCCAATTTTTCAACGATACCTTCACTTGTCCAATGAATGTCTTTTATACCCGGGATCATTCCTAAGAGTTTATCTAACGGATAAGTGATAATACAGTTACACATTGATTGGATATGAGGAAGAGAGATGCCTTCTAGACCGAATACTTCAACACAGTCAGCTTGTGTCCAATCGGCTACTATAAATATAATTGCCATCATCAATACCGCTTGCCCTATAGCAAATACCCATGCTAAAGCTGTTCCTTTACATACAAGTAGGATAGCTGATGCTGAGAATAATACGTGCCAGTAATTCCAGATATCAACGTCCATTGTTTTTGTCCATCCAAGAGCAATCATTATAATATTTGTAATTATAACAGCTAAAAATACAAATGGTACGGCTTCTGTTGACCATGCAATAGCAGAACCGGCAGGCCAGCCTACATCTATCGCAGTTAATTTAAATCCCAAATTATTAACCAGTGCTTGGGCAACCGGAGTTATTGTCGTTGACATAATGTTGATTACAGCATTTAGCCCAATAAACCCTACACCAAACGTCATACCTGCTCTTAAAGCCTCGCCAAATTTTGCGCCCATAACCAGCCCCAAAATTGTAAATATGATTGGCATCATAACCGAAGCACCCATATCGATTATATAACTAAATATATTTGTTACGACTTGCATTGTTTTTCTCCTTTAATATAAAATTCGATCACATTCAATACCGGTAAACTCATAATACCTAATGAAGCCGCTAAATTTGTGAAATACTCTAAATAGATATCTAATAACCTCCAATCTAATCACATTAAAAACTATTTACCGGCATTGATTTATTGTGTTAAAAATATTTTAACATATAACGTATTATCTTGCAAATGTTTTCATATCATATAAAAATCTTTAAGATATAAAAAAAGAACCCTTACGATTGTAAGGGTTCTTGGGTGTGATCAGATTTTAATAAAATTTACTTTAAGTTCTTAATGTTATAAATGTAATACTATAAAATTATATTTTATAGACAAACCATTTTAGCTAACATGAATGGGAACCATGTAATCCATTGAGCACCAAGAGCGATGCTTGTGATTTGAGCAGCACCTTCAGGAACTTGTAAGTTAGCAGCGCCTGCTAAGCTTGTCATAACTGTAGCTGCATATGTAGAGAATGTTAAGTAAATGATACACATAATAATTGTTTCAATTAAACCTCTAAATAAGTTACCTTTGTTAGGTAATACAGCACAGATTACGTAGAATGGAAGTGCAGCTAAGTCAGCTAATGGTAATACTGTATTCCAAGGAAGTACGATAGCTAATACTAAGATAATAGGAATAGCTAATAGACCTAATGAAATAACAAATGGATGACCTGTAGCTACGGCAGCATCAAGACCAATGTATAATTCTCTACCTGGGAATCTCTTTTCAAGGAATACTTGAGTTTGTTCAGAGATTGGCATTAAGCCTTCCATAAGTAATGAAATCATTCTTGGGATCAATACTAATACAGCAGCGATATTCATACCAACGATTAGAATTTGTTGGATTGCAGTTCCTACATTTACTTCTGGAGCTGTGAATTGAGATAAAGCTGATAAGAATCCACCGATGATGAATCCCATCATAATTGGTTCACCTAGTAAACCAAGTTTTTCAACGATACCTTCACTTGTCCAGTGAATGTCTTTTAGTCCAGGAATCATTCCGATAACTTTATCCAATGGATATGTTACGATACAGTTACACATTGATTGGATATGTGGAAGAGAGATACCTTCTAGACCGAATACTTCAACACAGTCAGCTTGTGTCCAGTCAGCGATAACGAAGATTATACCCATCATTACTACTGCTTGACCTATAGCGAATACCCATGCTAAAGCTGTTCCTTTACATACAAGTAGGATAGCTGATGCTGAGAATAATACGTGCCAGTAATTCCAGATATCAACGTCCATTGTTTTTGTCCATCCTAAAGCGATCATTATAATATTTGTAATGATTACTGCAAGGAATACGAAAGGTACGGCTTCTGTTGACCAAGCGATAGCAGAACCGGCAGCCCAACCTATATCAATAGATGTAAGTTTGAAACCAAGGTTATCAACTAGTGCTTGTGCAACTGGTGTGATTGTTGTTGACATAATACTGATAACAGCATTAAGACCAATGAAACCAACACCGAAAGTCATACCAGCTCTTAAAGCTTCACCGAATTTAGAACCCATAACTAGGCCTAAGATTGTGAAGATGATTGGCATCATAACTGATGCGCCCATGTCTATAATATAACTAAATACACTTGTTACAGCTTGCATTGTTTTTCTCCTTTAAAATTAAAATTGTTTGTTTTCTATGTTAAATATTTTTTTTGCTTACTTTTAAAATTCGTATAATACCTAATGAAGTTAATTTTTTAATACTTCTAATAATTCATCGATACATTCTTTAAGCTTTATACCTGTTAAAAATGCTCTTCCATTGAGTGTCTCGCAAGGGAAGTTGCCAGGTAAATCGCATGTACCAATTACCAAATCTGGTAATATTTCATTTGCTCTTGAAGCAGCGTCTGCAGCTTTACACTGAACAGTCTTTACTTCAATATTGTTTTGTTCGCAAAGTCTCTCAACTTTTTTAGCAACTACTGTAGATGTAGCGATAGCTGTTCCACAGGCTACTAAGATTGTTTTCATCTCTAATCACCCCCGGTTGAAGTTGTAAGCATGCAAAAAATATTCTAACCGTTTTTAAGTATGAAATTGTCAATTATCACAATGGATTATTAAAATCTCATTAATTTAAATTTCGTAACTGTTACATTTACACACAAATGAAACTTTGTTACTAATTAAGTATAATACTTTAACTAAAATTTGTCAACCTTTATATAGGCTTAAATTGCTTAATTAAAGCTATAGTAAATATATATTACGTCTATTGTAATTTATTACTAAAGTTAAAGTAAAGTTCTAATTAAATTTTAATAAATAAAAAAAGAAGCTTATAATTAAGCTTCTTTTAGATTATTTTAGTAACACTCAATAAGAATAACAGCATCAAAAGAGAGAAAACAGCAACACCAAACGCAAGTCTTGCCATAAAGGTAGCCTGAGAAACTTTCTTTTCCATTTCAGATATCCTTTTTTCTGTCAAGTCATAAATATCAAGAGTTTCGTTATTAGCTTTCTGAGCTTCTTCCTCTCGCATCAAATCAATAGGATTAATTCCTACATTTCCTCCTATCAAAGGAGCAAACGCTCTTTTTCTTAGACTTTTTTTATAACTTGCAAGTATTTTTCTTCTATCTTCCCCGCTTGTAGGGTCAAGATGGAATTCCTTTTCTTCTTCTACTGTCTCTATTGTGTCTTCACTGAGAAGATTATCTTCTTCAGTAACATCAACTTTCTCTTCAGTCAATGTTTTATTTTCTTCACTCATACTAAACGCTTAAACTCCTACCGCCGTCAGCAATAACAACTTCGCCGTGAATAAATGATGGTGTATTCAAGAAATAAACAATATCAGCAACTTCTGTAACATCCATAAATCTTCCTAATGGAACAGTCTTCTTTCTGTCTTCAAGTCCCTGAGGATCGTCTTTAAATCTTTCGGCCATAAGTGGTGTCATGATTAAAGTAGGAGCTACAGCATTGATTCTTAGTCCTGTATCGCCAAAGAATCTAGCTATACTTCTTGTCATAGAAACTACAGCACCTTTACTTGCTGCGTAAGCTACACTTCCGCCGCCGCCTGAGAATGCAGCTGTTGAAGCAACATTAACTACTGATGGAACTTGATCTTTATCTTTAGCTTTGAGTAATAAATCGATTAAAGAAATTATCATATTGTAAGGTCCGTTTACGTTGATATTCATAGTTCTTGCAAAAACAGCAGGATCTAAGCTGATTTCTTTTGGATCTCCGCCCGGTGCAATAGCAGCGTTGTTAACTAAAGTAGTTAAATAACCATATTCTTTTTCAACTAATTTAGCAACTTCTTTAACATTATCAAGATTAGCTATATCACATTTAACTGCATGAGCAACTGTTCCGTTTGCTTCTAATTCCTTTTTAGTTTCAAGCATACCAGCTTCATCAAAATCTACGATTATAATGTCATATCCTTCTTTAGCAAATTTTTCACAAATAGCTTTACCAATACCTTTGGCTCCGCCTGTAATAACTACATTTTTTTTAGCCATGTTTATTTCACTCTCCTAAATAACAAAATTTTATCTACCACGTATTATATAACATAATATTTAAGTTGTCAATTACTTATGTAATTTTTTTATTTTTACCATTACATATGTAACATGATATATTTGCTTAGGCTTTTCTCTATTATTTTCTTATATTTTTAAAAATAAGGTGGTTAAAAAAACCACCTTATCTTGAATAAAATATTTAGTTTAATATAAACTATTTCATTTCAGGATCAAATAGTACTTTAAATCCTGTTACGTTAGCAGCTTTATTGAAAGCTTCTTCCCAGTCTTCAAGTTTCATAACATCAGATACTAATGGTTTAATATTGATTTTGCCAGCAGCAACTAAATCAACAGCTCTTCTCCAAGCAGTTGGTTTTTGAGAAAGTGTACCTTGAATTCTGATTTCTTTTTCTTGAATTCTACCTAAATCTAAGTAATCAGGAGATGGACCATGGAATACACCCATTTGAGAGATTGTACCGGTTTTCTTTACAATATCAAGACATGTATTTAGTGATGGATATGCACCTGCAGCTTCAACACAAACATCAGCACCATAACCGTCTGTCAACTTCATAACCAATGCTTTCAAATCTTCTTCCTGTTGATTTACACAGTAATCAATACCTAATGTCTTAGCTACTTCCAGTCTATGTTTATCTTGATTGATACCTGTTAATATAACTGTAGAATTATTTGCTTTTGCAGCTAAAGCAGCAAGTGTACCAATTGGTCCAGGACCTGAAACAACAACAATTTCGTCAGCGTGAGTAGTAGTTGTTTCTCTAACAGCATGGATACCGCAAGCTAATACTTCGATCAACGCGCCTTCTTCAAAGCTCATGTTATCAGGCATTTTGATACAGCTTGTTGCAGGTACTTCTACGTATTCAGCAAAACATCCATTCTTTTTAGAACCGATACCAAGTCTTTCAATACATACATTTGTATTACCTACTGCACAGTTTTTACATTTACCGCAAACTTTATATGTAGTCATTACAACTACTCTGTCGCCAACTTTTACGCCTTCAGCATCCTCACCTAATTTATCTACTACACCACAGCCTTCATGTCCGATGATTACAGGTAGTTCACCCAATCTATCTGAACCAAATTTCCAATATGCTAAATCTGTGGCACAAATACCGCCTCTTTTTACTTTAACTCTAACATATCCTCTTTGAGGTTCCGGAATTGGGAATTCTCTAAGTTCAAGTTGTCTGTCTTCATTTAGGCATAAGCCTCTCATCATTTCACTCATTTAAGTTTACCTCTTTCATTTATTTTACAGAGTCTTTCATTTTTTGAATAAGCTCTTTATAATCAGCATCATCACCTTTAAAGATTGATGATGTTCCTGCCACTAATACATCTGCTCCGGCTTTTACACATCCCGGAATAGTTTCTGCATTGATATTACCGTCTACGGCTATCATTAACTTTGGATTTCTTTCATCAGCCATTTTTCTGATATTTTCTATCTTGCCTAGAGTTTGTTTAATAAACTTTTGACCGGCAAATCCCGGGGAAACAGTCATAGCTAAAACCATATCTATATCATCAATGAGATATTCCAAACAGTCTTCGTTGGTTGCAGGGTTTATAGCAACACCTGCTTTAACGCCCATTCTCTTTATATCTCTTAAAACTCTATGGATATGAATGGTACTTTCAGGATGAACATGAATACAATCATTTTCATCTAATATGCTTGCAATTTTTTCAATGTGTTTTTCGGGATTGAACATAGCCAAATGAACATCGAAAGGTATTGAAGTTCTTTTTTTCATCTGCTCAAGCATATAGATACCCATTGCAATATTTTCCACATAATGCCCGTCCATCATATCAAAATGGATTAAATCGGCTCCTGCTTTTTCAAGCTTATCTAACTCCCAGCCGAATTTCATAGGGTTCCCGCACATAATCGAAGCTGATACTTTTAAATCATTCATCTTATTTGTCCTCCCCTACTGCTTTATGTATAATATCTTTCATTTCTTTTGTTAAAGGTTTATATAGGTTCCTGTCACCTTTAAAAATCGCACTCGTTCCGCAAACATATACGTCTGCACCGGCTTTAGCACATCCGGGGATAGTCTCCGGTCCGATATTACCGTCAACCTCTATAAGTAAATCAGGATTATATTTTTCCTTCATCTCTTTTAAATCAGCAATTTTCTTATATTGATTTTGTATAAATTTTTCGCCTGAACCTCCGGGATTAACAGTCATCAAACATACTAAGTCAATTTCTTTGATTACTTCCTTTAAAACATTTAAATTAGTTGAAGGGTTTAAAACAACACCTGCTTTTGCACCCGCTTTTTTTATTCTTAAAATACTTCTATGCAAATGCTTTACCGCTTCTGCATGAATACATATATATTCTGCACCCGCATCAGCAATTCTTTCATAATACACATCAGGTTCTACGACCATTAAATGTACATCAAAAATCATATCGCTGTGTTTCTTCATACCTTCAAGCATATAAAGTCCCATACCGATATTATTTACAAATTCACCGTCCATTACGTCGAAGTGGATCATATCTACTCCGGCTTCTTTAAGTGCATCCAGTTCATCACCGTATTCCAGCGCATTACCGCACATTATTGAAGCTGCTATTTTGTCCATATAAGTAAATCCTTTCTTAAATTTTAACCATGTCTTATTATACAATTATTTAATATTTAGGTCAATACAAAAACGAAATCCCAAAGAAAAGACTGATTTCTGAAGGATTTCGATTTATTTTAATTATTTATTTAGTTCTGTATTTAGCTTCCATTTCAGCCATAACGCCAAGTCTTTCAGTAAATCTTGGTTCTTTTGAATATTCAGTTTCAATCCAAACTTTGGCAATTTCAGCCATTAATCTTGGAGCAATAACTCTTGCACCCATTGTAAGGATGTTTAATTTAGTATCGCTCTTAGCAAATTTAGCTGTAAATAATTCATTACAAACAGCAGCTCTTGCGCCCGGAACTTTATTGGCAGCTACAGACATACCAACGCCGTTACCGCACATTAAGATACCGCCTGTTTCGCCTTTTTCATCATTAACAACATCTAATGCAACGGCTTCTGCGATTTGAGAAAATTGTACTGGAGGCACTGGCTTGTCAGGGCCTTTGTCGATAACCTTGATTCCCCAAGATTCCAATTCTTTAATAAGTAATTTTCTTTCTTCTATTGCAGCATGATCGGAACCGATCGCAATTGTTTTAAATTGACCTTCCATTATTTTTCTACTCCTTCTGGGAAGAATAAGATCTTACCAAATAATGTTTTTCTTTCATAGTTTGCTTTAAATACTTCTTCGATATCGTCTAAAGGATATCTATGAGTGATTATTGGAGAGAAGTCTAACATACCTTTTTCAAGGAAAGCAACTACGCTTGTCCATGGTTTTCCAGGGAAACCTTGTTGGATAGCATTCCAAGCGCCATATATTGTAAGTTCGCTTCTTCCGATCTTTTCAAAGTATTCTCTTGGAATAGTGATATCACCGTAAGGGATACCTAAGTATAATACTTTTGCACCTTTACATCCAAGTCCCAATACTTGAGCTGATGTTACAGGTGTACCGCCTGATTCGATAACAACATCAACGCCTCTTCCGTTTGTTACTTCAAGTACGCCGTTTCTTGCTGAATCGTAATCATCTATCTTTGAAAGAACTACATCAGTTGCTCCGCAGGCTTTAGCCCATTCAAGTTTTTCTTCCATGATATCGATGGCAATTATTCTTTTAGCTCCGAATACTTTTGCAGACTGAATAGCTAGTAAACCGATAGGTCCGCATCCCATAACTGCTACATCATCTCCAGGTTGCATGTTAAGTTTATATAAACCATGGAAACATACACATGTTGGTTCAATTAAAGCAGCTTGTTCAAAACTAACATTCTTTGGTAGCGGAACTAAGTTTCTTTCAGGAAGTGCAATATACTCAGCAAAAGCACCGTCTCTTACAGCTCCGATAACTTCAAGAGTCATACATCTTGCATATTCGCCTTTTTTACAGTATTCACATTCAAAACAAGGAAGTGCAGGACATGCTGTTACATGATCGCCTGCTTTATAGCTTGTTACGCCTTCTCCGACTTCAGTAACTTCACCACTGAATTCATGTCCCCATACCAATGGACCTCTATCAGGGAATTTAGGTCCTAATTTAGTATATCTTGAAAGGTCGGATCCACAAATACCAACAGCTTTAACTTTAATTAATACTTCACCCGGTTTAACTTCAGGCATTGGAACTTCTTCAAGTCTTAAATCTTGTTTTCCATATAATCTTGCAGCTTTCATTTTATTTCTTTTCTCCTTTTATATTATAAATAAATACAACTTGATGCATCGATTTATGCATCTGCAGCTTTTCTTAAATCGTCTAAGTTTTTAGCAACATCTCCCGTAAAAGCAAAAGAACCTGCTACGATTACGTTAGCACCAGCGTCAACAAGTGACTTAACGTTATCGGAATTTACGCCTCCGTCAACTTGGATGTCAATATCTCTGTCGCCGATCATTTCTTTTATTTCTCTGACTTTTTCAATCATAGTTGGGTTGAAAGAACCGCCGCCGCCACCCGGGTTAACGGTCATAACAAGAACCATATCTATATCGTCAAGTACATATTTAAGTACATCTGGTGGAGTTGCTGGGTTTAAAACAACACCGCATTTAACGCCGAATGATTTAATAAGCATTAAACTTCTGTGTAAATGTGTAGTAGCTTCGGCATGTACAGTTATCATCTGTGCTCCCGCTTTAACAATTCTTTCGATGTATCTGTCAGGTTCCATAACCATCATATGTACATCAAAGAATAAGTCTGTATGAGGTCTTAGCATAGCAATTTGGTCAGGACCAAAAGCGATGTTAGGAACATAATTCCCATCCATTACGTCGATATGTAACATTTCTACATTGCAGTCTTCAACTGCCTTGATTTGTTCATTAAGTCTTCCAAAATCAGCTCCGAATATTGAAGGTGATAATTTTACCATTTTTCTTCTCTCCTTTTGTTCTATTTGTTTCTTCTCTTTATTATAAGCATTGCTGAAAATTTTTCAAGCACTTTTCATTATTTTCCAAAAGAAACTAAAAAAAATAAAACAAGCCTTTCGTTATAAAGAAAAAGCCTATATTTCATAACTATTTTAAGCTTCTTTTCATTATTTTTTTATAAAAAAAATTAAAAAAATATAATATATAACTAAAACTTATTTTTATTTTATAATTTTTTTTATAATAAACCGTTATCATTTTTATTAGTTAAAATATTGTAATTAAAAATTTGAAATGATATTATATTTCAAGATAAATCCAAGGAGGATTTTATTATGAAAAATTGGAACGGCAAACCTTATTATTCATTGGATTACATGCTAAAAGAACGATTTAACAAAAAAATATATAAAGTAGCCTTAAACGGCGGAATGACTTGTCCGAACAGAGACGGGACAATAGACACGAGAGGATGTATATTTTGCAGCCTCGGAGGCTCAGGAGATTTTGCGGGAAATAAAATAGACGATATAACGACACAAATTGAAAATCAAATCAAAATACTGGAAAACAAATGCAATGCTTCGGGATTTATTGCATATTTTCAGGCATACACTAATACATATGCCCCCGTAGATTATTTAAGAAAGATTTATTTTGAGGCAATTTCCAATCCAAATATCGTAGCAATTTCCATAGCAACAAGACCCGACTGTCTCGATAAAGACGTATTGGAACTGTTGGAAGAACTTAATAAAATGAAGCCCGTTTGGATAGAACTTGGACTTCAAACAATAAATGAAAAAACTGCAAAATATATAAGAAGAGGATATCCGCTTTTATGTTTTGAAAGTGCGGTAAAAGAGCTAAGAAAACGCGGTATCGAGGTAATAGTTCATACTATACTGGGACTGCCCGGTGAGACCAGAAGAGATATCCTTGAGACTATAGATTATTTAAATAATAAAGACATACAAGGAATAAAGCTTCAGCTCCTTCACGTTTTAAAAGGCACTGATTTGGCGAAAGATTATAAAATGAATAAATTTAAAGTATATACCATAGAAGAATATATCGACACCGTAATCGACTGCGTAGAACATTTATCAAACGATATTGTAATTCATAGAATTACCGGAGACGGTCCAAAAAAGATTTTGATTGCTCCTTTATGGAGCGGGAACAAAAAAGCAGTATTAAACTCTCTTCACCATGAATTTAAAGTCAGAAAGGCTTATCAAGGAAAGAAATACAAAGATAATTAATCTTCTAATAATCTTCTAATAATCTTAAAAAAGCTATTCACTTTAATGTGAATAGCTTTTTTAGTTAATTATACTTATTTTTCAAATTCGTTCTTTAACTTTTCTCCCCATGCACCGCCTTGATGATAGAAAAGCACTTGTTCCCTTGTAACACCTCTTATCTCTTCACTTACCATAGCAAGAGCATCACCCATTGCCAAAGTATTTGTCGTTGAAGTCGTAGCATTTACCCCTGTAGGACAAGCTTCTTTTTCAACACCTATGTATAATGCTACATCACAAAGTTTGGCAAGTGTAGAATCCGTATTGCCTGTTAAACATATAGCTTTTGCACCGATGGTCTTAGCCGAAGGAATGACCAAATCTTTTAAAATAGTAGTTTCTCCGCTGTTAGATATTGCAATGATCAAATCATTTGGCTGGATAGCACCGATATCTCCGTTTTCACAGTTATATGCACTTAGGAAAAATGCAGGCTTTCCCGTACAGCAAAGAGTAGCGGCGATCTTTCTGCTAATAAGCCCCGATTTACCTGTTCCCGTTAATATTATTTTACCCCTACACTCGGTTATCATATCCACAGCTTTAACGAAATTATCGTCTAAACTATCCATGAGTCTTCCAAGTTCATATCTTTCCATTTCAATAACTTTTTTACCTTTTTGTAAAATCTCGTTTTTTTCCATGATCATATATCCTTTGTTTAATTTATTTATACATTTATATTATATTCATGATTACACTTTTTTTCAATAACTTTCGTTTCGTTACAAAAAATAACTGGAAATAATTACCACTTGTATATTTATCCTTATTAGAATACGTTTAAATTATAAATACATCTTACTCTATCATACTAAATTTTCATAAATATTTCATTCTATAAAGATATAACTCCATTTTTGTAAATCACAATTGACAATAATACATGCAGCACTTGATTGAACAGGATACCCATGTTTGATAATTTAAAGATAAGAGGTGGGAGCAATGGAACTAAATAACAGATGTTTCAAAATTTTAAGAACACTTTTTGAAAAAGACGATTATGTTTCTGTAAAAACCCTAAGTAAAGAACTTGGCTATTCCGAAAGAATAATCAGATACAACGTCGAAAAAATAGAAGAATATTTAAGAAATAAAAAATATTCATTTCTTTACAGAGATTATAAGAAAGGTCTGATTATTATAAAAAATAAGCAGTCCGAAAATTTCTACAGAGAATATTTAAATATAGCACCTCCATATGAATATAAATATTCCGCTAAAGAAAGATGTTCCTTCATAATCGGATATTTACTTAAAAGAAACGGATACACCCCCATTGAAAAGCTTGCGAATGAACTTTTGGCTTCGGTAAGCACAATAACAAAAGATTTGGAAAATGTAGAAAAGTGGCTGGGAGATAAAAATACCTTATTAATAAAAAAAGCGGGCAAAGGAATTACGATCCAAATTGATGAAATAAAAAGACGTGCTTTGTACAGAGAACTTACGGATGAAATATTAACGCCTTCAAGCGTAATAAATTACATAAATAATATATCTTTGGATGAAAGAACAAACACTTTACTGCTTGATGATTTATTTAAAGATTTAAGCAGCGGATATTTAATCGAGCAAATACAATATCTCGAAAAAGAACTTGGAGAAATATTTTCAGATGAAACATTTTCTTCACTTCTCATTCACCTGGCAATGATAGTTTACAGAGTCAAAAACAATTCAGCGCTGAAAGAAATCACAGGAGAAACAACTTTAAACAACAGCATAGAATATACACTTACATCTCAAATGGCAGAAAATATAAAAAATCATTTTGATATAGCCATTCCAAACGAAGAAATATATTACTTTACAGTACATTTACTCGGAGCAAAAGTAATAACGAAAAAGACAAAATTTAAATTTAATGAATTGGAAACAATCGAAATAAGAAATATCGCAGTAAAAATGGTAGAAGAAATAAGCAAATTGTATGCGGTTGATTTTAACGAAAAGAAAGATGACGTCATTGACGGACTTATAACTCATTTGATCCCTACAGTATACAGAATTAAATATAAAAAAAGAATATCAAATCCAATTTACCCTGAAATGGAACAAAAATATTCCGACTTACTCGAAAATACCAAAATCGTATGCAGACACCTAAGTGAATACTGCAAGGAAGAAATAAACGAACAGGAAGTTTCATATATAGCAATGCATTTCCTTGCGGCACTTCACAACAAATTAAACAAAAAAACAAATATACCAAAAGCAATAGTAGTATGCGGCTCCGGATACGGAACCGCACAGGTGGTGGCAATGCAGCTTTCTTCATTATTCAATGTTGAAATAAAAGCAATCGTATCACAAAGAGAAATAATAAATTTGGATAAAAGCAGTAAAAACTTTGACTACATAATAAGCACCGTAAACATCGCTAATTTAAAAAAAGATGACTACATAAAAATAAGCCCTATGTTCAACCATAATGACTTTTTGGAAATAAATAAATATTTAAGGGCAAAGTTTATAAAAAGCAAAATAGACTACAGTCAACTGGAGCTTGCGGGAACACTTGCGAATATCTCCATGAAATACAATCCAAAAGTAAACAAACTTCAGCTTCAGTATGAAATACTGCTGGAACTTATAAACCAAAATAAAAACAATACACCGGAATACACGAACGAAAGTGAAATAAATCTAAAAGACTTAATAACTCCTTCATTCATAAGACTAAATGTAATCTGCACCACATGGCAGGAAGCAATAATAAAAGGCACTGAAATTCTGGAAGAAAAAAACTTTATAACAGACGCATATAAAGTAGCAATCATCAAAAACATTGAGGAAATGGGACCCCAAATGGTAATAGTTCCGGGGATAGTCCTTGCTCATTTGGCACCCGGGAAATTTTGTAAAAAACTTGGGTTCTCCATTACAACTTTAAAGAAACCCGTTATATTCGGTTTTCCAAGACACGACCCTGTAAAAGTAGTGATAACCTTATCTCTCGTGAACGAACATATCTATAAAAAGGCTTTAATGCAGTTATTCAATATATTGCAAAACAGAAACACAAGAAATGTACTAATAAATGCATCAAGCAAAAATGAAATACTGGACTTAATCAAACAATATTCATCATAGCCGATAAAAATATAAAAAAATAAAGGAGGAATTATTTTGAAAGCGGCGATATTTTATGGACTGAACGACATCAGGATAGAAGAAAGAAAAATGCCAAAGTGTCCAAAAGGCGGACTTATCATGAAAGTCTGTTATGTAACGACATGCGGTACGGACGTAAAAAGGTACCAGCGACCTTATGCAATAGACAGAGGGCAAGGAGAACAGCCGATTTTCGGTCATGAAGCAAGCGGTCTGGTTTACGAAGTAGATAAGGATTGCAAAAATTTTAAAGTAGGAGACAGGATAGTAGCTCACGACGCGACTGCCTGCGGGAATTGTTACTGGTGTAAAAAAGGATTAAGCAATATATGCCCGAACATGACAAGACTTGGAGGTACATGGACTGAATACATAGCAGTGGATAAAAAGATATTAGAAAAAAATACTTTTATAGTACCAAAGAACGTTCCGCTGGAACTGGCTCCCGCAGTTGAACCAATGGCATGTGCAATGCACTGTGCGGAAGCGGCAAATATAAGGCTTGGAGACTACGTTGTGGTAAACGGTGCAGGACCTCTGGGACTCGGGATAATAAAGTATGTATCAGCAATGGGTGCACAGGTAATAGCCTGCGATATGAGCGAATTCAGATTAGAAATGGCAAAAAAAATGGGGGCAAAGTGGACGGTTCATGTTACCGACGGTATGGATCAAATCAAAGCTGTAAGGGATTTAACTCCAGACAAAAGAGGATGTGATGTTGCGATAGAAGCGGTAGGTCTTCCAAAGACATGGGAACTTACTATACCAATGGCTAGGAAAGGGGGCTTAGTTCTTGAATTTGCGGGATGTGCTCCGGGAACGACTATAACAGTAGACACCGCTCTACTTCATTACTCGGAGCTTACCATTAAAGGACTATTTCATACAACACTACAGCAGATACAAATGGCTTTTGATTCAATTGTAAACGGACTTATCCCAAGGGATATCATGATAACGGGTAATTACACCTTAGAAAACTGTGTACAAGCACTTGAAGATCATTCAAATCAGATAGGAATAAAAAACCTAATTAGAATATCAGAAGAAACTTTATAGAAACTTAGGAGGAAATTTAAACAATGAAAGCTGCGATATTTTATGGATTAAACGACATCAGGATAGAGGAAAGGGAAATGCCGAAGTGCCCGAAGGGCGGACTTATAATGAAAGTCTGCTACGTAACCACATGCGGTACGGACGTAAAAAAATTCAAAAGACCTTATGCTATCGACAGAGGACAAGGACAAAACCCTATATTCGGACACGAAGCCAGCGGACTTGTATATCAAATAGACGATGAATGCGAAAGAGTTGATTTAAAAGTGGGAGACAGAATAGCAACACATGACTCTGCGGCATGCGGGACTTGCTACTGGTGTAAAAAAGGGCAAGGCAATATATGTGAAAACCTAAAACCTACCGGTGGCACTTGGACAGAATACATAGCATTGTCACCTGAAACGGTAAATAAATGTGTATTCAAAGTACCGGCTGACGTTCCTTTGGAACTTGCTCCGGCAGTAGAACCTATGGCAAGTGCAATGCACTGTGCAGAGGCGGCAAATGTAAGACTTGGAGACTATGTAGTCGTAAACGGTGCAGGTCCGTTGGGACTTGGAATAATTAGATATGTATCCGCAATGGGCGCTCAGGTAATAGCCTGCGACATGAGCGAATACAGACTGGAAATGGCTAAGAAAATGGGCGCAAATTGGACAGTTCACGTCATCGAGGGATTAGACCAGATTAAAGCGGTAAGGGATTTGACACCTAACGGCAGAGGCTGTGATGTAGCGATTGAAGCGGTAGGACTTCCAAAGACTTGGGAGCTAACTATACCTATGGCAAGAAAAGGCGGTCTTGTTCTTGAATTTGCGGGATGTGCTCCGGGAACAACGATAACAGTAGACACCGCTCTTCTTCATTATTCCGAGCTTAACATTAAGGGCTTATATCATGCAACGCCTCAGCAAATCCAAATGGCTTTTGACTCTATTGTAAACGGACTGATTCCTAGAGACGTAATGATAACGGGGAACTACACCTTAGAAAACTGTGTGCAGGCACTGGAAGACCATTCAAATCAAATAGGTATCAAAAATTTAATTAAGATAGCAGACGAAAAATTATAAAAGAAAGGAGGAATATAAAATGAAAAAAGTTAAAGTACTGGTAGCCTGCGGAAGCGGAATAGCTACATCATCTTATGCGGAAGCGGCGGTTAAAGATATTGCAAAGAATGCCGGAGTACCGATAGATATATCAAAAAGTACGATACAGGAATCAGAAGCAAAATCTAATGCATTTGACGTAATATTATTTACCTCAAGTAACTGGAACAATTTTATTCACGAAGAGAATATAAAATGCCCCGCTTTATCGGTAGCATCATTGATCACGGGATTTGAAGAAGATGAAACGAAAGAACAATTAACAACGCTATTAAAACAATTAAGCAGTGAAGATTAGAAACAATATAATAACGAAATACGAATAAGATAAATTTATATTTGTATAGATAAAAATTAAAATAGGAGGAAAACAATGGATATTATTTTAAAAGCGGTACAATTTTTACTGGATATGGGCGGAACTATCATTCTACCATTCTTTGTAACGATTTTAGGTATCATTTTCGGTCTAAAATTCATAGACTCGTTTAAAAACGGTCTTATGATAGGTGTCGGGTTTTCTGGTATCATGTTAATGGTTGATTTACTTGTTACAACGGTTTCTCCCGCAACGGAATATTACACCAAACTTGGAACGGGATTTACAACCGTCAACTTGGGATGGGACAGTATAGCCGCAATGGCTTGGTCCACAAGTTTTGCTTTATGGCTTATCCCTCTGGGATTTTTATTGAACTTTATATTGGTTCGATTAAAAGTACTTAAAACATTGAATGTGGATATATGGAACTTTTACAGTGCCGTACTTACGGCAGCAGTTACATATTATATAGCATTATCGCTCGGAGCATCTACATTAGCTGCAAACATCATAGGTCTGATAGTTGGTTTATCCTTGACCGTAGTTGCTTGTAAAATCGGAGATATATTGGCAAAATCATGGCAGGGATATTTCAATATGCCGAAAGGTGTTACTTGTTCCACACTTGACACACAGTTAACGCACTACCCTGTATCATGGCTTGGTGCAAAATTATACGACCTTATACCGGGATTAAACAAACTATATTTTGATATAAACAACGTAAACGAAAAATATACCGCTTGGACAGCACCTTCAATCGTAGGATTTTTAGTAGGTGGACTTTTGGGTCTCATTACGAAACAAAACTTTTCTACAATACTTACAATGGCTATTGGTGTAGCAAGCGTTATCGTATTAATGCCTAAAATGGTTTCTCTATTGATGGACGGACTTGTACCACTTTCAAACGCTGCAAGAACCTTCATGAAACGAAAACTCGGAGAAGATGCGGATATTTTAATCGGTATGGATGTATCGATAGGTCTCGGTGATAAATGCGGAATGATAGTCACGATGTTTTTAATGCCTATAACTATACTTCTCGCATTCGTACTCCCTAACATAACTTTCTTTCCTATAGGATTATTCGGTGGAATAATATGGTCGGGACATGCTGCGGCATTCGTGGCAAAAGGAAATCTGCCTAAAGCAATATTTGCAGGTACGTTCCTTATGGCATGGACAGTCATTACATTGAATTTCATGGCTCCTATAGCAACACAGCTCGCATATGATGTAGGAGTAATAGACAAAATGACTCCTCTCGTTACAGGCGGAGGCTATCAGCAAACACAAATAGTTCTAATCGGACTTATAGGAAAACTTTTCGGCGGATTTTAATTTGAATTTAAATATTAAATAAAGAGGTATAAAAATGAACACAAAACAAGAATTAATAAGAATATCAAAATTATTGGAAGAAAAGGGCTTTACAAACGCATTTCAGGGAAATATTTCAATTATTGACAGAAATTTAGGGAAACTATTTATCACCCCTTCAGGAACAAGAAAACTGACTCTTACGGAAGAAGAAGTTGCGGTTTTAGATATGGACGGGAAACAACTTGAAGGCAGTGTTAAAAAATCTTCAGAGTATAAAATGCATTTGGCAGCACTGAACTATCGTCCTGACTGCACCGCGGTTATTCACTGCCACAGTGTATATTTGACAGCATTTTCCATGCTTGGAGAAACAGTCGATCCAAAATGTCATGAAGAGTTCCTTTTGACAAGAGGTATACCTTGTCTTCCTTGGGGAAAAGGCGGAACGTCCGATATTTATAAAGGTTTGGAAGAACAAATAAAATACCACGATATAGTTTTACTTGGTAATCACGGCGCTCTTTGTGTCGGTTCCGATTTGGAAAAAGCATTTAAAGTACTCGAAGCAGTGGATAATACTCTAAGAGCTTGGGTACTTGCTATGCAAATCGGAAACGGAAAAGTAGTGGATATCCCTATTTGGGATGAACTGATAGAACAAAAAGAAAAAGCGATTCATAATCTATAGCATATTACTTTAAAGGAAAGGTGGTTATTATGCTTAATGACGTAATAGTAATAGATGGAGAAGCAAAAAATTGGAAAGATGCAATAAATTTAACCTTTAATGAATTATATAAAAAAGGTTATGTAAAACCATCTTTTTATGAAGCTTGTATAGAAAGGGAAATAAAATTCCCCACAGGGCTTAATAGCCATATACCGGTTGCAATCCCTCATACAGATGCAATCCATGTAAACAAGCAAGCGATTTGTGTTCTCAGGCTCAAAGAACCGGTATCGTTTTACAGTATCGAAGATGCAACGAAAAAAGTAGATGCGCAGTTTATTTTTAACATGGCACTAAAAAGAAACGAAGACCAATTAACTTTATTAAGAGCTGTCATAAATATCGTTCAGGATAAAACATTTCTTGAAAAAGCAAAGAAGCTTAATTTGAATGAAGTTAAAAATTTATTTTATAAAAAGTGGATAACAGAAGTTGAATAAAATATTAATAACTAAATATTTTATCATTACAACTTGCATTGAGCCTTAAGTTTGTTTGTTACTTAGGGCTTATATTTTAAAAAGGAGATTACTTATGAAAGTATTGATAAAAACACCCAATCATGAAGAAAAAGAAATAATGGGAAAATGTGAAATATGGGAACATAAAGCGGGAGTATTTGACTGGGAATACAAAGACAAACAGGAAACATGTCTAATAATAAAAGGTAAAGCCTCGGTTATAGGAAAAGGTGAACAGGTAGAATATTTTTTTAAGGAAGGAGATCTCGTTACCTTCCCAACAAATTGGAACTGCCAGTGGAGAATTACAGAAGACATGAAAAAGTATTTTATATTCGACTATGATTTCAGCAAATAATATTATTTTATATATTTTTATTTTCTAAGCGGAGACATCTTATGTATAAATTGATAGCAGTCGATTTGGACGGAACTTTACTTGACGATAATAAGGATATATCAAAGAACAATCTAAAAGCATTAGAATGGTGCACAAAAGAAAATATAATCGTAGTACTGGCAAGCGGAAGAGGCTTGAGTGCAGCAAGGAATATAGCTAAACAAATCAGTTCTTTTAACGATTATCATATATGCTGTAACGGAGGATTAATTTTTAACACTTATAAAGCAGAGAATAAGGTAATAAAAACATTAGAAAAAATAGATTTTAATAATATCATTGATGAGCTTAGATTTATCAAGGCTTCTATGGGAGTACAAAGCCCAAATGGATTTTATTATGAAGCGGATAATAATTCTGATATGCTTAAAGATAAAGGATATTATTCAACAAAAGATATAATAAAGTTAAATTTAAATTCCGTGAGAGAACCTATACTAATAACTTGTTATGTAAAGAATAAAAAAGATTATGATGAAATTTTAAATATAGTAAAAAAATATGATCTCAATATGACACAGTCTGAAGAAAATTGGATAGAAATTTTTCCCAAAGGAGTAAATAAACTCAATGCATTAAAAGTAATTGCAGACAGTTATAAAGTCAGTAAAAATAATATTATTGCAGTGGGAGATCAAAGAAACGATATTGAAATGATTAAAAATGCGGGACTTGGGATATGTGTAAAAAATGCATGTAAAGATTTAAAAGATGTATCTTATATGATAGTTCCATATTCTAATAACCAAGACGCGATTTACCATATAATAAAAGAGATATTCGACTTCCCTGTTTAATTAAATATATTTACACAAAAAGAGAAAAATAAAAATTTATTTTTCTCTTTTGATTTAAATACTTATGAACTAAATAATAAAAAAGCAATCATGACATACTAAGTATTTGCAGTTGATATTCAATTTAAAATTTAAAAGTATTTGATTTAAATACTTACTTACTTTCAGCTACTTCATTCTCTTTTTTATTGGATTTAAACATTGTAACTATTTTTTGTCTGTTTATATTTAAATCTTCTTCCAAAGTCTTTACAGTAGGCTTTTCAATCCAAAAACCTTTTTTTGTGGGAACTTTGTATTTTTTAGGTAGATTTGGAACGTGTTCCACCCACTTAGCATAAATTTGTTTTGAAAGTTCATCAATGCTTAACGATGAATCCTGTTTTAAAATTTTCGCACTTTCACTGAATACAAAATCATTAAAATCTTTAGGTATGTATTTTTTGGCACAAACCGTACCGTAGAACAGTACACATCCATATAAAAATCCTGCAAATCCTACTAAATACACATGTTCGGTTATCCATTCAACTATAAAATATAAATGTTTACCAAAAGACATATGCATCATGAAATCAACTATTATTAAATACATTATACGTCTAACTCCTTTTTCCTAGAGAAAATCTCTAATTAACTATATTTATTTCTTACGCTTCTTCTGCTTGTTTAGCTAATTCTTCTTCAACAATTTTTAAAATTAAATCTTTATCTTTTGATTCGTAAATTGCTTTTAGTTTATCTTCTTGTTGGATAAGAGAAATAACTGTTTGTAACATAGCTAATTGTTGATGTGGTTCTTTTAATGCTAACATGAATAAAATTGAAACTTCACATTTTTCTCCGGCACCTGCCATAACTTCGAATGTTACAGGTTTTTTAAGTGTTGCAACACAAATACTTTGTTTGTTAACATGTTCAACATCTGTATGAGGAACAGCTACTGCAAAGTTTTCTACAGGAAGTCCTGTTGCAAATACTTTTTCTCTTTCTTTTACTGCTTCTACATAACTTTCTTTTACATAACCAAGATCTAATAATTTGTGTGCAACATTATCAAGTGCATCTAAATTACTGTCAGCCTCCACATCAAAAAATATAAGATCCTTGTTAAATTCTAAATCTGCCATTGGTATCTCCTCCTTAAACTATCTATCTTACCCATAAATAGCTCTTATAATTATTTTAACTAATTATAATTAAAAAAAATTTAAATGTCAATAAGTAAACGTTACTACCATTTTGTCATAACCTTTCTATTCCTTATTATATAAGGCTTTAAAGCACCTTATATGAAATATTTAACAAAATAAATTTTGTTAAAACTTAACACTGGGTGACATATGTAACACTAATAAAAAAAGTGACCAAAAGTACTTTACAATTAAATTTAAATAGTATATAATACGTTTAAATAAAGATTTATATGTCTCAAGGAGGAAAAAATGAGTCAAAATATTCAAGAATTAAGAGAAGCGATTTGTGACGTAGGACGTAAAATGTACGACAGACAACTTTGCTCTACAAATGATGGTAACATTTCAATAAGATTAGATGATGGTAACTTCCTAATCACACCAACAGGAGTAAGCAAAGGTTTCATGACACCTGACATGATGTGTATAGTAGATAAAGACGGTAAATTAGTAGAAGAAAACGGTCCATGGAAAGGCACAAGTGAATTCAAACTTCATTACAAAATATATGAATTAAGACCTGACGTAAATGCAGTAGTTCATGCTCATCCACTATACGGAACAGTATTTGCGGCAGCTAATATGCCTTTGGATAAACCAATCTGTACAGAAGCAGCACTTAACTTAGGAGAAATCCCTGTAATCAAATATGGTTTACCCGGAACATTTGAAATCTGCGGAGACATCGAAGATTATGTAGAATACCATGACGCAGTATTAATGAGATATCACGGCGCTGTAACATTCGGTCCTGATGTTCTTACAGCTTACTACAGAATGGAAAGCTTAGAATTCATCGCACAACAAGAATTCGCAGCAAGAGCAATGGGTATCGTAGAAAAAGCTACAATTCCACAAAATGTTATTGATGAATTATATGAACTAAGAAGAGAAAAATATTCTGCTCCTGATTCTATGGGACCTCATCATATTGCAAACAGAAAATAATTTACTTACATAAAAAAGGAAGGCAAATGCCTTTCTTTTTTTGTCTTTTTATATTTTTATGTTAGAATAGCTTAAGAATATTTTTGAGGTAAAAAAATGTACGAATTAATTCAAGTAGGTAATAATACTTTTTATATGGACTCACCCAATAAAATAGGTTTTTACAGATACGACGATAATAAAATATATTTGATAGATTCCGGTAACGGAAAAGACTATGCGAAAAAGGTCCTAAAAATCTTAGATGAAAAAAGATGGGAACTCAAGGGAATAATAAACACACATTCCCATGCAGATCATATAGGCGGCAATGAAACTTTAAAAAAGAGAACAGAATGTAAAATAATCACAAATGAAATAGAACATGCTTTTACCAAATATACAATTTTAGAACCGGCATTTATTTACGGAGCATATCCACCCAAAAGACTTCAAAAGAAATTTTTAATGGCAAAACCAAGTGACGCTTCCACAGACTTTAATGATATTCCAGCGGGACTTGAAATAATAAATCTGCCCGGACACAGCTATGATATGATAGGTGTGAGAACAGATGACAATGTATATTTCATAGGAGACAGCTTATTTCCAAAGGAAGTATTAAATAAATATCACATAGCTACGATTTATGATATAAAAAAGTTTTTAAAGACACTTGATTATCTTGAAACATTAAAAGGAGATTTTTTTATCCCTACTCATGCAGAAGCTTCAAACAACTTAAAAAATTTAATCGAATTAAACAGGAATAAGATATATGAAATAATAAACTTGCTGTTGGACATTTTAAAAAGGCCATTAAGTTTAAATGTCATTACAAAAAAAGTATTTGACTATTATAATATAGAAATAAATTATGTACAGTATCATTTGGTAGAAGGGACATTAAAAGCATTCATCTCATACTTAATAGATGAAAAAAAGGTGGATGTAATATTTGATAACAATTTCTTATTATACTGTTTAAGGGAAAACTGATATGAAAACAAACAAAGAATTTTTAATAACAACCAAAGAAGAAATGGAAAGAAAAAATATTTCCCAGCTGGATTTTATAATTGTTACAGGAGATGCATACATAGATCACCCTTCTTTCGGTACCGCAATTATAGGAAGACATCTTGAAAGTTTGGGATTTAACATCGGAGTTATCCCCCAGCCGGACTGGAAAGACAAAGAAGCATTTAAAGTCCTCGGCAGACCTAAATATGCATTTTTGGTAAACAGCGGAAATATAGACAGCATGGTAAATCACTATACCGCATCAAAGAAAAAGAGAAATGACGATGTTTACACCGAAGGCGGAGAAGCAAATAAAAGACCGGACAGAGCGGTAATAGTATATTCCAATATGATTAGAATGGCTTATAAAAAGGTCAATATCATTATCGGAGGAATAGAAGCAAGTCTTAGAAGATTTGCCCATTATGATTATTGGGATAATAAAGTAAGGCGTTCTATTTTAACGGATTCCACAGCTAACATGCTTACCTACGGCAGCGGAGAAAAGGTCTTAGGCGAAATAGCAATTAGACTTAGAAACGGTGAACAGCTTGAAGACATTAAAGATGTCAGAGGAACATGCTATATCACAAACGAAATCGAAAATATAGAAAATTCTTTGATAATCCCTTCTTTCAGAGAAGTAAATGAAGACAAGGAAAAATATAATAAGGCATTTAAAGCTCAGTATCAAAACCAGGATCCTATAACGGGAAGGACATTGATACAATTCATGGATAAAAATTATCTCGTTCAAAATCCCCCAATGATGCCTTTAAACAGAGAAGAGTTGGATAAAGTATACGGACTAGAATATACAAGGAAACCTCACCCTATGTATAAAAAAGAAATCCCGGCAATAAAAGAAATAGAGTTCTCCGTCACATCAAACAGAGGATGTTTTGGAAACTGCTCATTTTGTGCACTTACATTTCATCAGGGGCGTATGGTCCAATCAAGAAGCAAAGAAAGCATCATTGCTGAAGTCAAGCTCTTAACTACCTTAGAGGGATATAAAGGCTATATACACGATATAGGAGGTCCTACGGCGAACTTCAAACATCCGTCATGTAAAAAACAAATGGAACATGGAACATGTGTAGGATTTAATAAAACGTGTTTATCCCCTACCCCATGTAAGAATATAGACGTTGACCACAGTGAATTTATTGATGTACTCAGAGAAGCAAGAAAAGTAAAAGGTGTAAAGAAGGTCTTTGTAAGAAGCGGTATAAGATATGATTATCTGCTTTTGGAAAAAGACCCTAAAGTACTTAATGAATTGGTAAAATACCATATAAGCGGTCAGCTTAAAATCGCACCCGAGCATATAAACAATAAAACCCTAAAACAAATGGGAAAGCCGGGAAGAGAAGTTTACGAAGAATTCGTTGACAGATATGAAAAAGCAAACAAAAAAATGGGGCTTAATCAGTTCCTTGTTCCTTACTTCATTTCTTCACATCCCGGATGTACTATTGAAGGTGCGGTAGAGCTTGCGGTATATCTTAAAAATCACAATTTAAGACCGAGACAAGTTCAGGATTTCTATCCTACTCCAGGAACATTATCTACATGTATGTTTTATACAGGGAAAAATCCCTTAACTAACGAAAAAGTATTTGTTCCCAAAACATACGAAGAAAAGCAGACACAAAGAGCGTTAATGCAGTATTACAAACCGGAGAACAAAGAAAGAGTAAAAAAAGCTTTATTAAAAATAGGAAGAACTGACCTGATCGGAACGTCTCCAGACTGTTTGGTATTCGAAAAAAGAGAATTCAATAAAAATACAAATCAAAATAAAAAAGTAAAAGTCCATAAAAAGAAACTTACAAATAAAAGCGGAAAAAGCAAACCAAACAGTAAAAAAATTAAAAACACCAGAAATAAAAAAAGAGCTTAATAAGCTCTTTTTATTTTTTTATATTATTTATTTCATTTGATAATTCAGCAAATTGCTCTATCGTTATATTCTCCGCTCTGACTTTTTCATCAAGCCCTGCATTTATAAGAGCATCCTTAAGTAAATCTTTATTCAAAGAAAGTCCGTTGGCAAGAGAATTAAAAGCCATTTTACGTCTGTTCATAAAAGCAGCTTTAACTACTTTAAAAAACATTTCTTCGTTATCTACATTAACCTTACTTTCTTTCCTTGGTACTACCCTTAAAACAGTGGAATCCACTTTAGGCATAGGCACGAAAACAGTCTTTGGTACATTAAAAAGTCTTTCGACTTCTGCATAATAATCAACAGCTATGGTAAATGAAGAATAATCTTTTGTATTCACATTTGCATTTAGCCTTACCGCAACTTCTTTCTGAAGCATTACAACGATATTTTCAAACTTTACTTTATCTTCCAAAACCTTCATTAAAATAGGTGAGGTAATATAGTAAGGAAGATTAGATATGAATTTGATTTTTCTATTTTCTTGTAATGCCTCTTCAAGTATTTCACTTAAATCGGTCTTTAATATATCTTTATTTATAATCTCTATATTTTCATATCCGCTTAAAGTTTCTTCGAGCATATTTACAGCTCTGGTATCTATTTCCACCGCATATACCTTATACGCTTTTTCTGCAAGCTTTTGAGTCAGACTTCCCATCCCTGGACCGACTTCAAGAACTACTTCATCTTCTTTAAGTTCAAGTGCATCTACTATTTTTAAAACTATATTTTCATCTGTAAGAAAATTTTGTCCCAAATCCTTTTTAAATCTAAAATCGTATTTATTGGTTATCTCGCTTATTGTATTTTTATTTGTAGCTTTCATTATTATTTTCCTATAACACTTCTTACTTCTTCGATATTAAGGACCCTTGTTATATAAATAAGTGCAAGATATACCACCATGGCAACCAATATAACGACTACGGTCAATATACTGTTACCGAGAAAGCCTGCAAGGAATGTTTTTACAAAGAAACAAACTATACCCATGACAGCCGCACAAAACAAGTTTTTGATAAATGCCATACCAAGACCTCCGTAAGTGGAACCAAGGAATTTTTTTATCGCTCTGTAGTCGAGGCTGGCAACGACCAAGTCCGCACCTAGAGTTCCGAGTATAGCTCCGTAAATATTAAGCCAAGGGATTTGTATCAATACTACATTCAAAATAAGTTTTATAACACATCCAATAGCTAAGTTTTTGACGGGAGTATTAAGAAGTCCGACCCCCTGTAAAATCCCCTGCATCGTTGTTGAAATCATTGTGAATACAATTCCTATAGCCAAAATCCTAAGCATATTAGCCCCATTTGCATCACCAAACAATAAAGTAGTCACTTCACTTGACATTACAACAAGTCCCGCAATACAAGGAAGAGCTATCATCAAAACTACTTTAAATGTTAAGAAGGTCTTTTGCCTTATTTGCTTCAAGTCTTTCTTTACAAAGGATTCACTTATTGTCGGAACGAGACTTGCCGCAAGAGAAGAAGATAAAATAAGAGGGATACTTATGATTGTCTGTGCCCTTTGTGAAAGCTGTCCCCAAAGCACCGTTGCTTCGTTCACACTAAATCCTGCCTTTTGAAGAAAGGCAGAAACCGTAAAGGAATTGATTAAATTCATGGAAGAAGTAACTAAAGATGCAAGAGTAATCGGTATTGCAATAGAAGCAAGAATTTTTAAAATTGTTCTTGCATCTTCAGTTGATTTGCTTGTTTGCCTGCTTATCTGTCTTTTAAGCCTAGGTCTTACTTTTAAAAAGCACAGGAACAGGAAAAAACTCGCCACAAAAGCACCTGCCGTAGCACCAAATGTAGCACCTGCGGCACCAAAAGCGACGCCTAATTTATTATATAAGAATACCGCTAGTCCAAGACCTACGACTACCCTGGTTATAGACTCGACTATCTGAGATATACTCGGGGGAGTCATGTTCTGCATACCTTGGAAGAAACCTTTAAACGATGAAAGTATACATACACAAAGAGGTGCAAAAGCTAAACCGAGTATGGAATAATAAGTATCCGGATGCCATTTGAATACGGATATAAAGAAATGAGCTCCAAATAACATTATACTGGAACATATAGCACCAATAATCGCTAATGCTAAAATAGCAACCTTAAATACTCTATAAGCTCCGTCGTACTTCCCAAGGCTAATCCTTTCGGAAACCATTTTTGATATGGCAACAGGAAGTCCTATTACAGATATTGCAAGAAGGAATGTATATACCGGATACGCATTCCCGTATAAACCCATCCCAAAGTCGCCTAATATTCTTACTAAAGGCAGTTTTAAAAACATACCTAAAAATTTCGCTATTATTCCTCCAAAGGCAAGCACGGCGGCTCCCTTTAAGTAATTCTTCTTTTTAGCAGCACTCAAATCACATTTCCTCCCGAAAATTAATACTTTTACTATTATATACCTCAAATATTAAATTTCAATGTTTTTAACTCTTTTTTAATCTTTCCAAAGCATATTTAAAATCATCACAAAGCTCGGCTTCAAAGGTCCTAAGCTTCTTTTCTCTCGGATGAACAAAAGAAATGCTCTTTGCATGCAAAGCCTGATGAGAAATCAGTTCACTTTTATTTTCGTTATATAAACTGTCTCCGAGGATAGGATGTCCAATATAAGAAAAATGAACTCTGAGCTGATGTGTCCTTCCGGTAATAAGCCTTGCTTCTACCAAAGAATGCTTTTTAAATTCCTCTATAACTTTATACTTCGTTATGCATTCTTTACCGTCACTGTCAACAATTCTTTTAAGCGGATGTCCTTCAGCCCTTTTTATGGGAGCGTTTATATATCCCTCTTTTTTGTTCATTACACCTTCTATAATTAAAACGTACCTTTTATCTATTTCATTATTTATGCTTTGATTTTGTATAAAATGATGAATATATTTGTTCTTTGCTATTACAACAATTCCGGAAGTATCCATATCCAGCCTGTTTACAAACCTAGTTTTAAAGTGTTTATTTTCACATTCCCACTTATGATATATTGCATTTTGAAGTGTATCCAAAGGATGTGACTTCGTTACATGAACTACCATTCCCGGCTTTTTATTTATTACGGCTATATCATCATCTTCATAGATAATGTCAATTTTCATATCGGTAGAAGGAGCATCAGCTTCCTCTACGGGAAAAGATACTTTGATTATATCCCCTTCTTTTAATACATCTACAAACATAGCCTCTTTATCGTTAATAAGAAGCCTGCCTTCACGTATGATATATCTAAAAGTACGAGAAGAATAATCGTACTCATTTTCTAAAAAATAGTATACATTTTCTCCCTCGTACTTTTTGTCTGTTTTATAAACATAAGTTGTGCTGAATTCTTTTTTATTTTTCTTCAAAATATTCCTCTAATGTTAAATTGTTATCGTGTATCACTTTAGCTAAAGTTTTTCCCACATATCTTACATGCCAAGGTTCATAACTATATCCGGTGATCTTTTCTTTTCCTTTGGGAAATCTTATTATAAATCCGTTTTTATAACAGTTATCCTCAAGCCATTTCCCCGCCTCGGTATCTCCTAAGCTTTCGGTCAATTTAAAGTTTACTTCTTTAGTTGTTACATCCATGGATAGCCCAAGCTGATGTTCGCTCTCTCCCGGTTTTGCGGAATAGAAATTAGCTTTTTCTTCACTTCCGTACTGAGCTATATTATTCTTATACACATCAACCTGCATTTTATAAGATCTAAACCCGCTTAAAGCATAAAAATCATAGCCTGCTTGTTTTGCATCCGCAAAAAGGTCTTCCAATGCCTTAGCAGCTTCTTTCCTAAGCGGTCTTACTGCTAAATTTGACTGAGCATAATCGACATTTGCCTCTACCAAATCCTTAGGTTTATAGTCACTGGACAAGTGTCTGGTCTTATTTACGACAGCATCATATTCATTAGGGTTAGTTATAATCATATTTTTACCTATTTCCTCACTTAAGTTATCTTTTATACTATAACTATATGATTTATTTAAGCCATTATAACTTACAATTACATCGACCCTCGAACCGCTTAAAATACTATCGTTTATTTTTATGGTATTGTTCTTTATATCCACATAATCTTTAACACCGTTTGTCGTAACTTTTACTTTTATTGATTTACCATCTATATCTTCGGTTACTTTAGTATTAAAGATATCTTTTACCATATCCTTGACTTTAAATCTATATGTTTTTCCGGTTTGTATATATTCACTGTCCGGTCCTTCAAAAACGACCTGCTCTTTTAAAACTCCTCTGAGTTTTACATTATTTATCGTAGTGGTATTAAAAGGTTTATACTTAACCACAACAAAAATACCCCATGCGATTAATAAAAGAAAAACAATAATTATAACTTCTTTTATTCTTCTTCTGAATTTTCTCTTTTTTACTCTTCTTACTCTGATCGGACGACCGAATTCATCATACCTTACAGTAACATTACCCGAAGAGCTCCTTATCCTAGGATTTTTGTTAACACTTCGCCGTTTCTTACTCCGGCTAATTGTTTTTTTAGGCGCAGCTCTCCTATGAGAACTACTCCCTCTTTTAATTTGATTATTCATCACACTCAACTAAAGCTTCTTTTATTTTTTTAGGAGCGCTCATACACTTTTCTTCGCTTACCGCACAGACCGCAAACCTAAGCCCCGTCTGAAGAGGGATTACAAACAAATTCTTTTCCATTAACTTTTGTGATACCTTTGACGGATTTTTGCAAGGTATACATACAAAAAAACCATCTTTATAAGGATAAAGTTCTAAATCAGCTTCTTTACTCGCCTCTAAGAATGCATCGGCTCTTCTTCTGAGAAGTTTTACATAATGGTTCCTTTCCTCATAGAAAGGCTTACCTACTTTTTCATCATTTATTATATCCGTAAGGACTCTCATCGCACCTTTTGTTCCGTTGGACCAGGTCCCTCTGTTTGAATGAAGGTTAGTATAGAAAAATTCCTCTGCTATTTCTTCTTTGCTTGTTACACAAAGAAGTGCTCCGTTTCTAAGTCCGTACATCGTATATCCCTTTGAAGCCGAAAAAGCAAATAATACCAAAATATTCTCTTCAAGTCCCGCAAATTTCTCCATAAATGAACGTCTGTCAAACTTTTCATCACAAAAATCTATATAAGCAACATCAACAAGAATAATTATTTTATTCTCCTTATTCTCTGCTCCTGCTTTTAAAATATCTGTTATTTTATCCCATTCTTCATTTGAAATCGAATATCCTGTCGGATTATGAGCAGGAGTATTGAATATTGTAAGAAGTCTTTTTTGTTTACTTAAATGATAATCGAACTTTTCTTTAAATGATTCTATATCAAGTCCTCCCTCATCATTAAACATGTTATAAGTATCTAATTTTCTGCTGTTTTCCAAGCATATTGTATTATATGGATCCCAATATAAACCGGAAGTCAGTATACTGTCTCCTATATTTGTATAGTTAAATATAGCATGATGAATAGCACCCGATCCTCCCGGAGTCGCAACCGCTTTAATATATGCATTTGGCATATGCTCTTTAAAGCATGCCTTCTTTACCGCTTGTAAAAAGTCATTATCTCCTTCTATACTCGCATAAGCAGCAATTTTAGGATTATCCAAATCTTTTAAATAACTATATACACTTTCAAATGCAACAAAATCTCCGTTATCCTCAAGCAACACACCCATAGAAGAATTTATAACATTTTCTGCACCATATTTTAAAACCGCCTCGCTAGCTTTGGCTGATATTGTAAAGATCGTATCATTTTCCACAGGCCTTATCGCATGATCCGCTACCATATTATTTGACATTTTTAGCCTCCCATTATCTTTAATATTTTGATTATATCAAATTTTTTTTTATAATAGTAGTAATTTATGAAAATTAAAGTATAATATAGGAAAAGGAGTGATTTAATATGAAGATAAATGCAGATAATAGTTATAAGCTAATTAAAGAAGAAGTAAACAATACTTACGAAGTTTTAAAAGACGGACTATCTATGGGTGAAATTACAGATATCCTCCTTCATGACCCAAAACATCCTGTAATGGGAATGCATAAATTATTTATGACAATAGCGATTGCTAACTTGGAAGCAAGAAAAGATATAATGGAAGACAGAGTTCTTACAAAAGCAGCAATATATATGGATTATTTTGATCACGGAGGAAAGATGGATGAATTCTTTATGACAAAACAAGACCTTCTTTATGATGATTTGGAATTTATTAAAAACAAATATTTAAAATAGTATTTGAGTATAAACTAATTTTATTTACAATTAAAAATTAATTACATAGAATTAAATTAAATAAAAGAATAGAGGATATCAAAAATGAAAGATGAAACGAAAGATAAGATTGTAGACATAATAGAAACATCAAAAGAAAAAACCGCAGAACTTATAGATAAAGGTTCAGAATACTTCGATGATGCAAAAGATAAGGTTCAGGAATACAAAGAAAAAGTAAAAGACAGCGAATTCTATAATAAGACGGAAGATAAGACAAAAGAATTAATAGATAAATCAAAAGATTTTACAAATGACAAAAAAGGAAAAATCGAGGCAATAATAAAAAAAGCAAAAGAAGATGAAAACTTCAAAGAGAATTTAAAGAAAGAACCTACAAAGACAATCGAAGATTTACTGGGAGTGGATCTTCCTGATAAAGAAATAAAGGAACTAGCAAACACTGTAAAATCTAAAATAGATTTAGACAAAATAGAAGATTTCTTTGATGATACAAAGAATAAAATAAAAAATTTATTTAAATAATTTTAAAAGCACAGATAAAACCTGTGCTTTTATTATATAATTATAAAAAATAAAACTTAAAGGCTGATAGAACGAAATATGAAAAAAATACCTGCAAAAACTATACTCTCAGGCTATAAAGAACATGGATGGTTCAATTCAAATTATAATATGAATTTATACAAAGGCTGCGTACACGGATGTATATACTGCGACAGCAGAAGCAACTGTTATAACATTGAAAACTTTGACGAAGTCATATTAAAAGAAAATGCTCTAGAGATACTGGAAAAAGAGCTAAGAGCAAAAAAGAAAAAAGGAATCATAATGACAGGCGCGATGAGTGACCCCTATAATCCTTTTGAAAAAGATGAAAAAGTCACAAGAGAAGCTCTGAAAATAATCGATAAATATATGTACGGAGTAAGCATAATAACAAAATCCGATTTGGTAACAAGAGATATAGATATATTATCCAAGATTGCAACTCATTCAAGCGTAACTGTAAATATAACCATTACTACAGCAAATGATGAAATCACTAAAAAAATAGAACCTTTTGCCCCCTCAAGCAAAAGAAGGTTTGAGGCAATAAAAAAATTATCCGGAAAGGATATAAATGTAGGTGTACTCTTAACTCCAACTTTGCCTTTTATAAACGATACAAAAGAAAATATAACTTCGATTATAAAAGAAGCTAAAGAATGCGGTGCAAACTGGGTATATACTTTTCCCAACTTTGCGGTATCATTAAGAGAAAATCAAAGAGACTATTTTTACGAAAAACTGGACGAGTATTTCCCGGGAATTAAAAGCAGGTATATAAAAGAATTCGGCAATACTTATTGGTGTTCATCCCCCAATCAAGAAATTCTGTGGAAAGCTTTTAAAGATGAATGCAATAAAAATGATATTATGTACGACCACAGTCAAATAGATAAATTTATTATAAAAAGATATAAAAAAGAACAGCTTACTCTATTTTAAAGTTTACTTAATTAAGTAAACTTTTTTATTGATTATATTTGTATTAAAAACTCAAACATAGTATTATATGTTTATGAAAACAAAAGAATTAGATTTAAACATAAAAGACCTTGAAATAATCGAAGATTTTTATACCTTGGCTATAGACGCAAAAGACGAAGACTTGGATGTAGAAAATAAATATATCAAAGACCAAGTATATAGTAATGAAGATTTTTCAGAACTCAATTTTTCGGATATGATTTTTGAAAACTGCAGATTTTTAGAGTGTTCATTTAGAAAATCAGGATTTGTAGACGTCTTATTTAAAAGCTGTGACTTTTCTAACAGTGATTTTAACGAAGGGTATTTTTCAAGAGTACATTTTATTCTTTCAAAAGGAGTCGGAGCAGATTTTTTTAAATCGATTATAAAAGATACCTTAATAAAGGATTGCAATTTTAAGTACGCTAATTTTGACCTTACCAGTTTTGACTATGTAATTTTAAATGAAAGTGATTTTACAAACGCAGGTTTCAGTGAATGTAAAATAAGAAAACTTGATATAAACCTTTGCAAATTTGTTATGACAAACTTTTTTAAAACAAGTTTAAAAGGACTTGATTTTTCAGATAGTTTTATAGACGGTATCATATTATCCGATAACTTCTCGGAGATAAAGGGTGCAAAAGTAAGTGAAATGCAGGCTATGGAGCTTGCAAAACTTCTTGGAATAATAATAGTATAATATTTAGATTTTGGAGTTATTAAAGTGAAAATAAAGCAAGTCAAATTAAAGAAAGAACGATTTATGGATCTATTATATTTAGGAGACGAAGATGAAGATATGATAAATAAATACCTTAAAAAGTCAGATATGTTCGTTTGCTATGAAGAGAATGAATTAATAGGACAAATAACGATTTTAAGATTAGCTAATAAAATTTATGAAATAAAAAATATATCCATATATGAGCAATTTCAGAAAAAAGGATATGGAAGCAAACTGATTAAATTTATTTTTGAGCATTATAAGAACAAAGCTTCAGTTATAATATTAGGAACGGGAGAATGCGATAAGATAATATCCTTTTATGAAAACCTTGGATTTAAATATTTTATGAGAAAAAGAAATTTCTTCATAGATAATTATGACCATGAAATGTACGAAGACGGCACAAAGCTTATCGATATGTTATATTTTAAAAAGGTTATATAGGTAATTAAAATGAAAATAAATAAAGTTTATGCAGCCTATTTCAGCGCAACAGACACTACAAAAAGAACAGCGGAATATATAGCCGAGAATATTTCTAAAAAATTAAATATCGACTTAGGAATTGTAAATTTCACACCCAAAGAAAAAAGAAAAGAAATTATTGATTTTAAAAATGACGAACTGGTAATTTTTGCTACTCCGGTTTATGCAGGAAGAGTACCGAATGTACTGCTTCCATTTTTAACAAATAATATCAACGGAAATAACGCTTTATGCGTTCCTATAGTTTTATTTGGAAACAGGAATTACGATGATGCACTTATAGAACTGAGAAACATTTTAGAAAAAAATAATTTTCACTCCATTGCGGCGGGAGCCTTTGTCGGAGAACATTCTTTTTCAAATATTTTGGCAAAGAACAGACCGGACAATGAAGATTTTAAAATCATGGATAAACTGGTAGATTTGATTATCAAGAGAATAAGCAGTTTAGATACATACAGTGAAAAACCTATACAAGTAAATGGAAAAGATCCCATAAGACCTTATTACACACCAAGAGACAGAAACGGTAATAAAATAGATATAAGAAAAGTATTACCCAAAGTTAACCATAGGTGCAATGACTGTAAATTATGTGCAGAAGTCTGCCCTATGAGTTCCATTGATAAAGTTGATATAAGAAAATACAATGGAATATGCATCAAATGCGGTGCCTGCATAAAAAAATGCCCAATGAATGCAAGGTATTATGATGATGAAGGATACCTTTACCATAAAAGAGAACTTGAAGAAATGTATGTGAGAAGAGCAGAAGATGAAATTTTCTAATAATATTTATTAAATAGATCATAAACATAAAATAAAACTTTACTTTAATAAAATTTATAAAAAAGAGAATTATTAAATATTCTCTTTTTTTATATAAACCTTTTAAATTTAATTTTAATTGAAATATTTATTAATTCAGTTTTATAATTTTACTCCCCCACTCTAATAAGTTAAATGTTTATTATTTAATAATTATATTTTATCATTTTACACTTTACTTTAACAAGTCAAATATTTAGTCTATCTAATTTTATAAAGTCTATAAATAACTTTTTTATTTACAAATAAACAAATAAAAATAAACATAAAAAGGGTTTTCATCATTATCTTAAAGCACAATTACAAAATATCCCTAAGCTTAGGAAAATCGGTTTTTTAATTGACTTTTACCCCCCTTGATAGTAAGATTAAATTAGACTTTTATTAAAAATAATCCTTGTAATTTTTAAGTAAGTTTTAGTAGGTAAAGGTAAAGGAGGAATTCATTATGAGTACCAATCATAATGCGGCTGGAGAAGCAGCTAAAAAAATATTAGAGCTTCTGCCGGGCGTTAATTGCGGTGGTTACGGCGGATGTGGTAAAGATACATGTCAGGAATGTGCCGAAGCTATTGCAAACGGAGCAAGTGTCGCGCTTTGTCCTGCATGCACACAAGATAAAGTAGATGAAATTGCTAAAGTTATGGGCACCGAGTCTGTGGAAGTTAAAGATGAAGTAGCCTTTATTCTCTGTAACGGGGATTCTGCCGGTAAAGAAAGATTTAAGGACTTGAAATCTTGCGCTGAAGCAGTAAACCTTGGATTTAAAAGAGGAGAATGTAGAGACGGATGTGTCGGACTTGGTTCATGTATCGATTTTTGTAAATTTGATGCTATGACACTTTCTAACGGAAGAGTAATAATCGATAAAGAAAAATGCAGCGGATGCGGAGCTTGTGCAAATGCAGAAAGCTGTGTTCAAAATATTATTACTATGATACCTAGAGACGCAACAAACTTTATCCCATGTTCTTCAAAAGAAGAAGATGACGAGAAGACAAGAGAAATCTGCGGATTTGGATGTATTGCATGTTCGGACTGCGTTAGAGCGTGCCCCGAAGGAGCTATAGATATCATAGATAATCATGCTGTTATTGACTATGATAAATGTGTGGGATGTGTAGCATGTACAGTAAAATGTAAGAAAAAAATCATCATAGACACAATGCATGATTTAACCGAGCTTAAAGACAAAGTTGCATTTGTAAAATGTAACGGAGGCAAAAAAGCAAGTGAAGTTTATGAAAATTTAGGGATTACGGACTGTGCGGAAGCAGTGGCTAAAGTTAATCCAAAAGATTATAATATCTGCACAACGGGATGTACGGGACAGGGTAACTGTACAAAAGTCTGCAGATACGATGCAATACGCGTTGTAGACGGTACTGCTAAAGTAGACCCTGATAAATGCGTAGGTTGTAAAGATTGTACATATGCTTGCCCTAAGGATTTAATCGTTATGGTACCATACAAAGGAACAAAACTGGTTCCATGTTCTTCAACAGAAGATTACGAAGATAAAGCAGCAGTTTGTGACTCAGCATGTATCGGATGTGAAGACTGTAAAGTAAACTGCCCTAACGAAGCAATATATATGGAAGGTGCACATGCAGTTATAGACAGTGATTTATGCGAAAACTGCGAAGTATGTCAGTACATGTGTCCAAGAAACGTAATCGTTGAACAAGAAGTTCCGGATTATAACTACTTGCAAAGAGATGCTCTTGGCATCAGGGAAGGAGAGTGATTATGGTGAGAAAATTAAAAACAATGGACGGAAACACAGCAGCCGCTCATGTGGCATATGCTTTTTCCGAAGTTGCTGCTATTTACCCAATTACTCCGTCATCTCCTATGGCAGAGAGCATGGACGAATGGGTAGCGGACGGAAGAAAAAATATATTCGATGAAAAAGTTAAAATCGTAGAAATGCAGTCTGAAGGAGGAGCAGCAGGTGCGGTTCACGGTGCAATAGCAGCGGGAGCTTATACTTCAACATTTACAGCTTCTCAGGGACTTCTTCTAATGATACCTAATATGTATAAACTGGCTGGAGAACAAGCTCCTACAGTATTCCATGTTGCTGCAAGAGCACTTGCAAGTCATGCACTGTCTATCTTCGGAGACCACTCAGACGTTATGTCATGCCGTCAAACAGGTTTTGCAATGCTTGCTTCAAACAGTGTACAGCAATCAATGGATTTAGCTGCGGTAGCACATCTTGCTACAATAGCAGGTAAGCTTCCGATGGTTCATTTCTTTGACGGTTTCAGAACATCACATGAAAATCAAAAAATTGAAGTTTGGGATTATGATGATTTAAAAGAGTTGGTTGACTGGAACGCAGTAAAAGCATACAGAGAAAAAGCACTTCACCCTGCTCATCCTCATGCAATGGGTTCTGCAGAACAGCCGGAAACATTCTTCCAGCACAGAGAAGCATGTAACACAGCTTACGATATAACAGCTGATATCGTCGCTGAATATATGGATAAAGTAAATGAAAAAATAGGTACAAACTATAAACCATTTAATTACTATGGTGCTGAAGACGCAACGGAAATAATCGTAGCGATGGGTTCTGTTTGTGAAGCAGCTGAAGAAATAGTTGACTACCTCAATGATAAAGGTAAAAAAGTAGGTATCATTGAAGTTCATTTATACAGACCTTTCTCCAGTAAATATCTTTTAAATGTAATACCTAAGACCGTTAAGAAAATAGCTGTACTTGATAGAACTAAAGAACCCGGCGGAGTCGGTGAACCTTTATACTTAGACGTAATTTCGGCTTTAAGAGGCACAAAATTTGAAGATGCTAAAATCGTTGGAGGACGTTACGGACTGGGTTCTAAAGATACACAGCCGGGAGATATCTTAGCAGTATATCAAAATCTATGGATAGAAAATCCAAAAAACAACTTTACAATATCAATTACTGATGATGTTACCGAATTATCTCTTCCAACAAAAGAATATCCAAATGTTGCACCAAAAGGGACCGTAGCATGTAAATTCTGGGGACTTGGTGCCGACGGTACCGTTGGCGCAAATAAAAACAGTGTAAAAATCATCGGAGATTATACTGATAAAAAGGTTCAGGCTTATTTCCAATATGATTCAAAGAAATCAGGAGGGGTAACTATATCTCACTTGAGATTTGGTGATAAACCTATCAAATCGACTTATTATGTCAAACAAGCGGATTTTGTAGCCTGTCATAACTCAGCATATCTAAATCAATACGATATGGTACAGGATGTAAAACCGGGCGGATATTTCTTACTCAACTGCGTATGGAATGACGAAGAACTTGAAACATTCTTACCTGCAAAAGTTAAAAGATATATCGCAGAAAATGATATTCAGTTCTATACATGCGATGCCGTATCGATTGCTAAGAAAATCGGTCTCGGTGCAAGAAGAACGAACTCAGTACTTCAGGCGGCATTCTTTAAACTAGCTAACATCATTCCTATTGAAGATGCGGCTAAATACATGAAAGACGCAATAAATAAGACTTACGGCAAAAAAGGTCAAAAAATCGTTGATATGAACGTTGCAGCAGTAGACGAAGGTATAAAAAATGTTCATAAAGTAGAAGTTCCGGCTTCATGGAAAGATGTACCCGATGATGCACCTCAAGCTAAAATGGTAGGCAGAGACAAAGTACATACAGATTACTTAAACAATATTTTAAAACCGACAAATACTCTTAACGGAGATAAAGAACCGGTTTCTACTTTCTTATCAACTGCAGACGGAATGATCCCTGCAGGAACAGCTGCTTACGAAAAGAGAGGTATAGCAACGGACGTACCTGTTTGGCTACATGAAAACTGTATGCAGTGTAACTGGTGTTCTTATGTATGTCCTCACGGTGTTATCAGACCATTCGTTCTTGATAAGAACGAAGCGGAAGACTTCGAAGGAACGGCTGTAAAAATGAAGGGTGTCAAAAATAATTTATTCACAATAGGAATATCTTCTCTAGACTGCAGCGGCTGCGGACTATGTGTTGAAGTTTGTCCTTCAAGAAATAAAGCCCTTAAAATGGTTCCTGCGGATGCTAACGTAGTTGAAAAAGAACAAAAGGATTACGATTACTTATTTGCTAACATCGATGAAAAAGAACTTCCGTTCAAGGAAGATACAGTAAAGGGTTCTCAGTTCAAACAACCGCTTCTTGAATTCTCGGGAGCATGTCCGGGATGCGGAGAATCACCTTATGCTAAACTAATTACTCAATTATTCGGAGACAGAATGTTCATTGCAAACGCCACAGGATGTTCATCTATTTGGGGATGCAGTGCTCCAAGTACTCCTTATACAGTAAACAAAGAAGGAAGAGGTCCTGCATGGGCTAACTCTTTATTTGAAGACAACGCGGAATTCGGTTTCGGTATGGCAATATCAATGCAGACCAGAAGAAACGAAATGAAGAGTGCGGTTGAAAAATTAACTGATACTATCGGTGTACCTGCAAAAGCTTGGATAGCGTCAATGAACGATGCAAAAGCAGCAGAAACAACAGGAAAGATTTTACTTGAAGAATGTGAAAAAATAGCTGATTCAAATGAATATGCTAAATACGTTATCGATAACAAAGACATGCTTATAAAACCGTCTGTATGGATTTTCGGCGGCGACGGCTGGGCTTATGATATCGGATACGGCGGACTTGATCATGTTCTGGCTTCAGGGGAAAATATCAATGTAATGGTATTTGATACCGAAGTTTACTCCAATACAGGAGGACAATCTTCTAAATCAACGCCTATAGGTGCTGTAGCTAAATTCGCGGCTTCGGGTAAAGCAGTTAAAAAGAAAGACCTTGCACAAATCGCTATGGCTTACGGATATGTTTACGTAGCACAGATCGCTATGGGAGCTAATCCGGAACAAACACTAAAAGCTTTAAGAGAAGCGGAAAATTATGATGGTCCTTCACTTATCATCGCTTACGCTCCTTGTATAAATCACGGAGTAAAAGCAGGAATGAACAGATCTATGCTGGAAATGAAAAATGCGGTCCGTTCAGGATACTGGAACCTACTTAGATATAATCCTGATTTAGAAGCAGAATGCAAAAATCCTCTTTCTATTGACAGCCAAGCTCCAACTCAAAGCTACAGAGACTTTATCATGGGTGAAGTTCGTTATAACTCACTTAAACTTAAATTCCCTGACAGAGCCGAAGAGTTATTTACAAAAGCAGAAGAAGCTGCAATGGATAGGTATGACAACTTAGTCATGCAAAAGAAAAGCATGGATAAAAAGGAAGGAGGATGCTAAAAATGAAGATGTTTGAAATTACCGAAAAAAGAAAATTAAATGAAAATATGACTTGGCTGGTAATATATGCACCACTCGTTGCAAGAAAAGCCAGACCGGGACAATTTATCATCCTTCGTACCGATGAATACGGTGAAAGAATTCCTCTTACAATGGCGGGACATAACGAAGAAGACGGAACGATTGATTTGATTTATGCAACCGTTGGAAGAACAACCATGTTAATGGATCAGCTTGAAGAAGGCGATTGTTTTGCGGATATCGTAGGTCCTCTCGGAAAACCTACACATATGGAAGGACTTAAAAAAGTATGCGTAGTAGGCGGAGGTTCGGGTAATGCTCTTGCATATCCTCTTGCTACGGGAATGCACGATCATGGTATCGAAGTAGATATGATTGCCGGTTTTAAAAATAAAGAACTGGTAATCTTAGAAGACGAATTTAGAAAAGGAACAGATAACCTATACATGGTTACAGATGACGGTTCCTACGGAGAAAAAGCTTTTACCACTGATAAACTTAAACAATTAATAGAACAAGGAAATAAATATGATGAGGTTGTAGCAGTAGGACCGCCTATCATGATGAAGCTTGTATGTAAACTTGCCGAAGAACATGGTATACCTTCTGTTGCATCTTTGACAGCTTATATGATCGACGGTTCCGGTATGTGCGGAGGCTGCAGATGTATCATCGGAGGAGAAAATAAATTCGTTTGTGTTGACGGACCCGAATTTGACGGTTCTTTGGTCGACTGGGATGAACTTATTCAAAGAAGTACATATTATGCCGATCAGGAAGCAGAAGACAGGGCACATGTTTGCCATTTGACTGGAGGTGTTCGTTACCATGATTAATTTAATTAAAGAAAAGAACCCAATGCCGGAACAAAAACCCGACGTTCGTAATAAGAATTTTGAAGAAGTAGCTAACGGATATACTGAAGAAATGGCAATAAATGAAGCTATGAGATGTCTTAAATGCCGTAAAAAACCATGCATGTCAGGATGTCCCGTAATGGTTAAAATACCTGATTTTATAGCTAAAATCGCAGAAGGAAAATTTGAGGAAGCATATCAAATAATAAAAGAAACAAATTCACTTCCTGCTATCTGCGGAAGAGTTTGCCCTCAGGAAACGCAGTGCGAAGGGAAATGTGTTCATGCTAAAAAAGGTGAACCTGTTGCAATAGGTCGTCTTGAAAGATTTGCTGCCGACTGGCATGCTGCAAACTACGAAGATGAAAAGGTAGAACCCGTTAAAGGTAACGGTCATAAAGTTGCCGTTGTCGGAGCGGGACCTGCAGGACTTGCATGTGCGGGGGATTTGATAAACAAGGGATATGACGTTACAGTATACGAAAGTTTACATAAGACAGGGGGAGTTTTGGTTTACGGTATACCTGAGTTTCGTCTTCCAAAAGAAATCGTAGCGGCTGAAGTAAAACAGCTTGAAGATAAAGGCGTTAAGTTTGTAACCAACGCTATAATAGGTAAGTCTATAACAGTTGATGAATTAATGAAAGAAGAAGGTTTTGAATCCGTATTTATAGGTACCGGAGCAGGTCTTCCTTCCTTCATGAACATCCCCGGAGAAAACCTAATCGGAGTATGTTCAGCAAACGAATACTTAACAAGAATCAACTTAATGAAAGCATACCTACCTGAATACGACACACCGATCTTAAAAGCAAATAAGATTGCAGTTGTCGGAGGCGGAAACGTTGCTATGGACGCTGCAAGATGTGCAAAGCGTATGGGTGCTGAAGAAGTATATTTGATTTATCGTCGTTCTGCAGCCGAAATACCTGCAAGAGCAGAAGAAATCCACCATGCAGTGGAAGAAGAAATCGACTTCCGTTACCTAACAAATCCCGTTAAAGTTTTGGGAGATGAAAAAGGTCAAGTATGCGGGATAGAATGCGTTAAGATGGAACTTGGAGAACCTGATGCTTCCGGAAGAAGAAGACCTGTCGTAATCGAAGGCTCAAACTACGTCATAGATGTAGACTGCGTAATTATGGCGATAGGTACTAAATTAAATAAATTGATTTTAGAAACTACGGATAATCTTGAAGAAAATAAAAGAGGCGGGATTTATACAGATGATGACGCTGCTACAAACCGTCCCGAAATATTTGCCGGCGGCGATGCCGTTACAGGTGCAGCCACAGTTATCAAAGCAATGGGAGCAGGAAAAACCGCTGCTGCCGGTATAGATAAATATTTTGAAAGCAAAGAAAAATAATATTCTAAGTATTAAAAAAAGGAACCTTTATAATAAGGTTTCTTTTTTATATGACGGGGCACTTCACCTGCAAGCAGACTCCGCGCCCCTACATACTACAAATTACTTAAAAAATATCCTAAAGCAAATCTTCTCTTCTTTTTTTAGTTTCCTTTAAAGCTTCATCCTTATAATACTCTTCTATTTTCTTATGATGACCTGATAATAATACCTCGGGAACTTTCATACCCATAAATTCCTCAGGTCTCGTATATTGACTCGCCTCCAATAACCCGTCTTCAAAACTCTCTTTTTGATAGCTTTCGCTGTTTCCGAGAACTCCAGTAACATATCTGCTTACAGTGTCTATGAACACCATTGAAGCAATATGACCGCCCGTCAAGATATAATCTCCTATGCTTATTTCCTCATCTACACAAAGGTCTACAACCCTTTGATCTATACCTTCGTAATGACCGCAAAGAAGTATTACTTCATCGAGGTCTGCATATTTTTTGGCAAGCTCGCTGTTAAAAATCTTGCCTCTCGGAGAAAAATAAATAACAGGAACATCTCTATTCTTTTTTATATCTTTTACACAGTCGTAAACAGGTTCGGCTTTCATAAGCATACCCGCTCCCCCACCGTAAATTTCGTCATCGACTCTTCTATGTTTGTCCTTTGAGTAATCCCTGATATTTACTGCATTGATTTGTAATTTTCCGCTGTTGACGCCTCTGCCTATAATCCCGATTTCCTTATAGGCTTCTATCATTTCCGGATATAAAGTAAGTACATTAAAAATCATAGTATCTCCTAATAAACCAAATTCTTGGAATTTATTTTTATATATTCATCAATTTTTATTTCCAAGATATTCTCTTTTAAAGCAGGAAGCATTTGCTCTCTATTTTCAATTTTAAATACATAAATATCAACCGCAGCGTTGGTAAGCACATCCGACATGACGCCTATTTCCTTATCTTCTTCATTTAATACTTTTAACCCTTTTAAATCTTCGATAAAATACTCGCCTTCTTCCAGCCCCACACTGTCTTCTCTGAGCACTTCCACATATTCATTTTTTAATTTTTCCGCCTCGTTTCGGTCATCAAGACCTTTAAGCTTTAGGATGATTTGGTCTTTATTTCTTCTGGCAGCCGACACTTCATATTCTTTATTTTTTATAAAACATCTTTTTAAAATTTTAAATCTATTGATATCATCTGTTAATGGATGAACCTTCAGCTCCCCTTTTATTCCATGAACATTGAATATTTTTCCTATTACGACATTATTTTTCATATTACCACTCTCTATGTTTTTTTATATTCTATCAAAAAAAATATTTCTTTTCCATATCTATAATAAATATTAATAAAATATGGTAAAATAATATATAACAAATTAGTATATATGGAGGCATAATTTATTATGGACAAAAGAATAGAACAGCTGGCACATAACCTTGTTACTTTTTCAACAAACGTTCAAAAAGGCGAAAAAGTTCTTATAAATGCCGGAGGGATAGAAGATACGAGAGATTTGGTAAAAGCTCTTGTAAGAGAAGTTTATAAAGCAGGAGGATTTCCTTATTTAAAACTTACCGACTCAAGTATAAATAGAGAAATTTTAATGGGAGTAAGCAAAGAACAGCTTGAGTTCCAAAATGATTACGAATTATATCAAATGAAAGGGATGGACGCATATATAGGTATCGGATGTTCGGATAATGCAAGCGAATTAAGCGACGTTCCAAGCGACAATATTTCTCTTCAATCATCGGTTTTAAGACCGGTTTTGAGAGAGAGAGTAGATAATTCCAAATGGGTGATTTTAAGATATCCTAACGGATCTATGGCACAAAGCGCAAAGATGAGCAAAGACGCTTTTGAAGATTATTTCTTTGATGTATGCTGTCTTGATTATTCAAAAATGGCTAAAGCGGTAGAGCCATTAAAAGAACTAATGGAAAAAACCGATAAGGTAACAATAAAAGGTCCGGATACAGACTTAACATTCTCTATAAAAGGAATGAATGCAATCCCATGCTGCGGTAATATGAATATACCCGACGGAGAAATCTATACTGCACCTATAAAGGACAGCGTAAACGGGACTATATCTTATAATACAAAAAGCGATCATCTCGGATTTATATATGAAAATATCAAACTGACATTCAAAGACGGGAAAATCGTAGAAGCAACATCAAATAACAGTGAAAGGATGAACGGAGTATTTGATATGGATGAAGGTGCGAGATATGTGGGAGAATTCGCTATAGGTATCAATCCATTTATCAACGAACCTATGCTCGACACTTTATTCGATGAAAAAATAGCCGGAAGTATCCATTTTACTCCGGGCTGCTGCTACGAAGATGCAGATAACGGGAACAAATCTTCTCTTCACTGGGACCTTGTGTTGATACAAACAGAAAAAAAGGGCGGCGGAGAAATTTATTTCGACGATGTACTCATCAGAAAGAACGGAGTATTTGTACCAGAAGAATTAAAAGGTCTTAACCCCGAAAACTTAAAATAAGACCTATATCAAAGAGGGAAATAAAATGAAAAAAATATTTGTGATACTATTATCTGTTTTATTATTAATAGGATTTACAGGCTGCGGATTCAGCGTAAACAATGATTTCAATATCGAAGATTATGATGACACTATAAATAACAGTGACAGGATAGATGTTATCGTAGATAATAAAAGGGTCGACATGATTTCCGGACATAACAATATGGAAGACTTCATCAATGCAATAAAGCTTGACGAATGGAAAATAAAAGAACTTCCCGATGATGCAAAAAAGAATGCAGAATTTGTTATGTACAAAAACAAAACAAAAAAAGCCGGAAGCAAAGATAATTCAACAAAATTTATCCAGGTAGCAAAAATAATAACTTACAAAGACATCAATTACGTAACACTTAGTATTGCAAAAATGGAATTTGATTTCAAAATACCTGATGATGTATCGGACTATTTAAATACTTTTATATAAAAAACGAGGGAAAAATCCCCCGTTTTTTTAATACATAATATGTTTTAATAAAAATAGATATTAGTCATCGCATTCGCATGTGTCACATGAGCTGTTTGATGGGAAAAAATCCCTAAATGCTGAAATATCTTCACTAAGAAATGTTTCACAGAAGTTTGGTGCACATTCTTCTTCTCTGCATTCTTCAGGTATTGGACAATATCCGAATGTAGGAACCTTTAAGCTTACTTTAGATACAGCACTTACTACGATCACGAAACCAAGTGTCATAGATATTTGACATCCGCCTGATCTGTTTACACAGTTAGCTTCTACAAAACATTCTGCTGTAGGAATAAATCTGCCTTGTCTTACGAATTTTCTGTTTAAGTCCATAACTGTACTTACAGGAATTCTGATCTTGTTGTCTGATTGTACACATCCCTTGCATACAGGTTTTGCTTCAACTGCTACTATTGAACAGTCACATTTTCTTCTAAGTACAGCATAGATCGGAACCGCAACAACACATTTTAGTCTTGCATGACATTCATCCATTTCTGTGAAGAATGGTTCATCTTCATATTGTTCAACTTCGGTTTCTCCGAATTGTGCATAAAGGAAAGTATATTCTGAGATATCTCCATTCAACGCTAGTTCAAATGTCATATTTTGAATACATTCTCTCTTTGAGCAGGCATCATAAACCTTATCAACAATTAGACATTCCACACCTCTTGTATTAGTATTACATGTTCTTTCTTCCACTTTTTAAATCCTCCTAAGTTTATGTTCTTATTTGTTATACACTTATATAATATGAGAAATATTATTTTGTGTTACTGATAAAAGTGATATAATAAAATTTATGAATGAACAAATTGATTTAATAACAAACATAGAAGAAAAAGAACTTGATGAAGCCCAAATAGAATGTGTAAACAGCGAAGAAAGAAATATACTTGCAATTGCAGGTGCAGGCTGCGGAAAAACCACAACCCTTCTCGCAAGAGTCAAATATCTGATTGAAAAAAGGAAAGCGGATAAAGATGATATACTCATATTAAGCTTTACTAATTCATCGACAAATGAACTTAAGGAAAGAATAAGAAGAGTGACCCATGAAGATATAGATGTGTTTACATTTCATAAACTGGGTAAAAGTATAATAAACAGTGTAGACGGATATGATGTTACCCTTTATAAGAACGGAGTCAGCAAGTTTGTCAGCCAGTATCTGGATATCAGACTTAAAAAGGGAAAGTATTATGAATTCTACGACTTTCTCATAAACCACTATCATGAATATGTACCCTTTAAAAACTTTGATAAAAAGGAACATGAATACAAATATCTTAAAGATAAAGCAATCATAAGCCTTGACAATGAATATAAAATGACCTTTGAAGAAAATGTGATATCCAACTATTTATTTTTACACAAGATAAATTACGAATACTTCATGACAAACCCCTTAGGAGATGAGTTCAAAAAGCTCTGCTCGGGATTTTATCTTCCCGATTACGATTTATATGTATTTAACCTTTATATCGATAAAGACGGAAATAAGCCGATATGGGGATATCCTAAAAACAAAAGAATAGCACTTAAAAATTATGATTACTATATAGAGTTTTTAAATACTTACCCTGATTTTAAAGATAAAAGCATATTTACATATTCTTATGACTTTGAAAATAATGAATTTGCGAATAAACTAAATGAGGAGCTAGATAGATATAATGTCAAAAGAAATTTTTCATACGATGATATAGATGAAGAAATATCCAGAGTCTTCGCCTATAATATTTCCTTCATAAAAAAACTGGCAGCTAATTTTATTACGCTTATGAAAACTACAGCAAGAAAAAGCGAAGATGTATTAAAAATAGATAACTATTACAATAAAGCCGAGGAAATCAGGTCTAAATCTTTTTATAAACTGGTACTTCCGATTTATGAAGCATATGAAAAAATTTTATATCACAATAATCAAATCGATTTTAACGACATGATTTTAAAGGCTACGGATTATGTAAACAAAGGATTATATTTAAAAGACTATAAATATATCTTAATAGATGAATTCCAGGATATTTCCTCTTCCAGAATGAGATTAGTGGATAGTATATACAGAAAATCGGAAAGTGAAATATTTGCGGTAGGAGACGATTATCAAAGTATATTTCGTTTTACGGGAAGCGATATCAATATATTCTATGATTTTGAGAGAGATTATAAAGCTAAAAAATATTTAATAGAAAACAATTATAGATTTGACAGTAATATCGCAAACTTATCAAATAAATTCATCCTGCAAAATCCTCATCAAATAAAAAAAGAGCTTAAAAGTAAAAGAGCAGGTGTTTCTTCAATAGAATTTTTAACTTCTCCAAATAAAAATAATCTTACAAAGCTATTCTTGGATAAGTTATATTCTCTTCCGATTGGGAGTGAAGTAATGCTTCTCGGAAGATATAAAAAAGATATTTTAAGATATTCAAAAACCGAGGAAGTAGAAATCACGGTAAATGAGGAAAAAGAAGTAAATATAAAGGTCGTAAGAAGACCGGATTTGAATATTGAGTTCATGACCGTACACAAAGCAAAGGGACTTGAATGCGACTATGTTTTTATTCTAAATACATTTAATAATCTAATGGGCTTCCCCTGCAATATAACAGACGACAATCTCATAAAATTGCTTCTTAAAAATAAAGAAAACTTTTTATATGCAGAAGAAAGAAGACTATTTTATGTGGCAATGACAAGGGCAAAAGAAAAGCTTTTTATAATGGTAGATCGTAACAGCTTATCACCATTCGTTGAAGAACTTTTGGAATATAAAATAAATATATAAAAAAGACTCTTAGCTTTCTAAGAGTCTTTATATTTTATTACAAATAAGCGCAGAGAGGAAGAACAATAAATCCAATAACACAAATCACTGTGGAAATATTAAATATAATACTTCCGTATTTGTTGGCAAATTCTTCTTCTCCAAAATCGTTTCTTATATGATTTATATTTATTATTGATATCGTTGTAGCAAGGATAGAACCTATCCCCCATACGTTTATAAATAGTATGAGCCCCGGATTAAGCGTTTGAGGAAGCATATTTACCCCTACCATAATATTGGATACCGCACCAAACAAAGCTCCGGGAAGCATTGATAAAGGATCCACACTATGATGAGAACAAATATATAATGCGATTATCGCCCATAAACAGGTACCCATAAGAGCTATGGTACATATCAAATAAAGTCCGAAGTTTGCTCTGTTTATTTCCAGTACGGATACGACTTCCGAATTGATTTCATGTGAGGCATTTATATCCTTAAGTTCCGGATCGTTTCTTATATTATCGTACTGCATTATATTACTTTCAACTTTATATCTCTTGACCTTAAAACCGTTTATATCAAGTGCACTATTATAAGAACTATACTTCTTATCCGCAATCAGTCTTACCTTATCTATTGTGTAATCCGATTCCAAATAGACTTTTAACTGATGAGATTCCAGAGGAAATCTCGTAGTCCAGAAATCTTTGGAAACAGTAACATCTACTCTCAAAGACTGATAATTTAAATTTCCTTTATGATAATCCTTGACTATTTCTTTATTATTTATCGTTCCCTGATAGATCCTAAAATGGTTAGCCATATCAAGATCATTATTACCGTTCCATTTAAACCAGACCATCATCGTATATCTATACTTCGAATCCCTTATTGAAAATTCCTTTACCGTTTCAATATATTGACCCGTAGTTACTTTCGCTGCCTTTTTTGATATATCATTGGCAAAGGCTTCCACCTTTGTATCTATTTTTCCCGTGCTCTGCCAATACCCCTCCTCCGCGTTTTTATCATTTATTAAATGAACACCGGCTCCGATTAAAAATACCGCACTAAGTATGAAAATCAGTAATATGCTTACTATCAAATATTTTTTCTTCCACTTTTCTAAATTGGATAATTTCTCTTTCATATAAATACCCTCTCATCTTAAAATTGAGCAAATACTCACAGTAAATAATTATATCACTTTTTTATAAAATGTGAAGTATAAAAATCAAAACTTCGACTTTTTTCGCCTATGTAAAAATAAGTAAAAATGTTATAATATTTTTATAAAATAAATATAATTCCAAGGAGGGATTTAAAATGGAAACAAAAGAAGCTTTTGATTTACTAAATAAACAACTTTCCAAGGGAGTATTTCTCACAGTCAAAAATAAAGATAAAGTAAATACAATGGTTATAGGCTGGGCGACGGTTGGAAGAGTATGGGGCAAAGACATTATGACAGTAATGGTTAGATTTTCAAGGAATACATATGATTTGATTAAAAATGCAGACTCATTTACTGTAAGCGTACCCGAGTACGATACAATGAAAAAAGAAATCGCATTCATGGGAACAAAATCAGGCAGGGACTTTGATAAATATAAAGAAACGGGACTTACATTATCTGACGCACAATCTGTGGAAAGTCCAGTAATAAACGAAGCAAAACTGCACTATGAATGTAAAATAGTCTACAAACAGTCAATGGACCCTACAGGTATAATTGACTATGAAAACATTGAAAAAAGATTTTATGAAGGAAATAATGATTATCATATGATATTCTACGGCGAAATCCTAAACGTTTATGATAAATAAAAAGAGCCATAACATCGGCTCTTTTTTATTTTATTAGGAATGATATTTGATTTTAAGACTGACTCCAAAAGTCCCCAAAACCGAAACTCCGAGAATTATCAACCATAGATCCATATCTCCGCTGTCCGAAGTTTTAGCGGAAGAGACCTGATTTGTTTCGCCGTTTTTATTATCATTTATATTGCTTACTCCCTCGTTTGTGCTGACATCCTCTTTTGTATAAGAAGTTTTTACCGTTATATCAGATACTTTGTTACTGTAGGTTTTACCTCCGTCAAAAGAAGCTCTAACAACATAAGCTTCATTTTCTTTTGTATCGTTTTTTGGAAACTCGATATTTCCATTTCTCTTTACTATATTTAATACATCTTCATTTTTAATTACGGCATGAGCCCAGTCCTCGTTTATTTTATTCCCTTTATTATCAAATACACTAAGTGTCATGTCTCCATAAAAATTCTTTCCCTCTACTCTAAAAGAAACTTTGCCTCCATTACTGTCAATGACAGAATTTTTAGTCTTTATCGAACTTACTTTTTCCTTTGGAAGAGCAACATTGATTGTCATCTTATCTTTTGAAGGAGTATTTGTGTCTATAACTATATCAGTACGATATATTGAATAAGAGTCATTGCTCCACATAAACATAAAAGGTACTTTATCATACCCTTTTAGATCATTTAAATTGTATATAAAGTCACTCCAAAACGGTGACGGGAACTCATAATTATCGCTACTCGGTCTTATAAGGCTTATCCCCGGAGGATGATAACTGCTGTTGACGGTATAATTTGAATTGTATTTTTTAAATTTATCAATATCTACCATATATACAACAATTCCCGGCTCACAGCTCACTAGTCCATATCTACTTTTATAAGAAGTGCCAAGAGCTCTGTCAAAGTTTTTAAACTGTCTGTTTTCAATTATATAAAATTTATTTTTATCATTGGTCGGTATTATATATAAGTTATAATTTATATTATTCGACGCGGTGTTTAAGGTATATTCTCCATTTTTAAGTATGTAACTCTTTTCATAATACCCAAGCATTGATTTTGAAAAGGCATCAAGATGAGAGGGAATAAATTTTGTATTTATAGCACCTTCATATTTTTCATATCCCCAGTTCCCATTATCCATTAAACTCGTATATTCAAGATTTGCACAACCAGCCCATTTGCCTGCTCCGTAATCTATATCATATAAATCGGATAGTCCCAGATAGTGTCCCAGTTCATGACAAAGCGTAGCAGTAGAGTTTATATTCTCATCAGGTTCGTTATCTAATTTTCTTTTTTCGGCAAACCCCACAAAATTCATTATATATGTATTATTTGCCTTTAAATAAGGTGTGATATATTCTATCTGACTTGCCCAAAAATTCGGCTCAGCGGCATCAAGCATAGCCGCTTCATATCCCGCAAATATGAATACTACGACAAGTTCGTTATTGTCTATTATCCCATTTTTATTTATATCATAATCGTTAAAATTTATATATGAGCTTGCCTTGGTGAGGATTTCCTGCATTGCTCCGTTAAAATCATTTTTATTAAAATCGTTACCCCAGTTACCATGTACTCTATCCAGTTTCACTTTTATAGTTCCGGGATGAGAAGTATTTGTTTCTTTAACGGGAGCAACGGTAAACTTATTATTTGATACTTCCTTATAATACGCTCTTATCCCGTCGGGATCATTATAAACTGTATCATACCACTTTTCTGTATTCTCCGTTTCTATATCCTGAAAACTGACATCTATTATTACCATAGGAAGTTCTCTTACAGAAGAACCGCTATCACTAAGTCCTTTAAATGACTTGCTTTTTTTAGACAAAGGAACTTTAGTTAAATCAACAGGTTTGGAATTTTGTCTCTTTTCTATATTTGTACTCTTTCCCTGCAATTTTAAATATTCTTTCTTTTTTGTCTCACTATTTAGAACCGAAGATTTAATTATATTTTTTTTTGATGATTTGTTTCTTTTAGATTTATTACCGATTACTTCTCCCAAATCTAATTTGCCGTTTTTATTAATTATATATTTCCAAGTGTCATCTTCTTTATCTTTTAAAATAAGGTTATCAGATTCGTCAACATAATAATTAAAGTATTCGTCTCCTTTGATATAAGCACCAAACTTTGTTCCGTCAGGCTGAATCAGCGTACTTACATAAGGATATGCAGTTACTGCGAATACATTATTTACGGTTGAAAATACCGACAAAAATATAAATATCAATAAAAATCCTATTTTCTTTTCTAATGATATACTTTTCATGATAACGCCCCTTTTGATATTATCTCTCTTTTATTTTAACATAATCCCGATAATAATTAGGATGATTTCATTTAAAGTTCTTAAAATATAGATACTAAGCAAATTTTATTAAAATAAAAACAAAAATAAGTTGAATAAATCTTTTGGTTATGATATACTTTTTAGGCTATAAGTCTGATGACTATAACTATTATGGGTGTTCCTCTGCTTAGAAAGTAAGTAAGAATGCTTGAAGATGAAGGGAGGCACAAACGATGGATTTATTAAAACTAGTTGAAAACGAAAACCTTAAAGCTGATGTAACTAAATTTAACGTAGGTGATACTGTAAAAGTTCACGTTAAAGTTGTTGAAGGTAAAAGAGAAAGAATTCAGGTTTTTGAAGGTATTGTGCTTAAGAAACAACATGGAGGAGTTCAGGAAACATTCACAGTAAGAAAAATTTCTTATGGTGTCGGAGTAGAAAGAACTTTCCCAGTACACTCACCAAGAATCGATAAAATCGAAGTAACAAGACAAGGTAAAGTTAGAAGAGCAAAACTTCACTACCTTAGAGACAGAGTGGGTAAGGCTGCAAAAGTCAAAGAAAAAAGAAACTAAAAAAAGTCCGCATAGGACTTTTTTTGTTGCATTTTTTAATATCCATAGTGTATATATTAACTTAAATTATATACAATGTAAAATTTTATTTATCTTTTTTATCGAATGAAGAACCCAATGCTACGCCAAAACATAAACCTAAACCTATACCCATTGCAAGATTTTTAAAAATAATTCCAAAGGCGGTTCCAAAACATAAACCTAAACCAAGATAAGTTGCGAGTCTGTTATTATATTCATTATTATCATTTTTATCCGCCATTAATGATCCCCTTGGTTATTTTTGAAAAATGCTATACCAACACAGTGCGGTCCCGCATGTGTCCCGACAACCGCTCCGATATTTTTTACCGGAGATATTTCAATATCCTTTAATTCTTCAAAATTATTAAGCATATAATCTTCAAAACTATTAAAAGCTTCCGCGTCATCAACATGTCCCATAAAAAAAGCTTTTGACATATCGATTCCATATTCTCGTGCTTTCTCTATTATAAATTGATAACCTTTTTTTCTTCCTCTTACTTTTTTGATAGGTACGACTTCGCCGCCCGTGATTTCTACTACAGGCATAATATTCAAAGTATTTCCTATGAATGCAGTTGCTTTTGAAAGCCTGCCTCCCATTACCAGATATTTATAATCTTCTATTAAAGCAAGAAGTGTACTTTGGGATTTGATACTGTTGATCTCGTCTTCTATTTCTTTACCGCTAAGTCCCTTGTCTCTAAGCTTACATGCTTCCAAAACTATATTACATAGCCCCAATGTAACACTCTGTGAATCAATTAAATGAACTCTGCTTTTCCTGTCCATATCTAAAGAGTCTCTGACTAATACCGCAGAATTATAAGAACCGCTTAATTTACTTGATAATGTTATAACTACTACTTCTTCCCCATTCTCTGTAAATTTTAAAAATAAGTCCTTTAACTGTCCAACAGGGATTTGACTTGTCGTAGGAAGTTCTTTGCATTTGGATAACTTATCAAAAAACTGCCTATGATCAATAGTCACCCCATCTATATATTCTTCTTCCCCAAAATAAATATTTAGAGGATACACATTGATATCATGTTCACTCATTTGTTCTTTAGTTAAATCTGCTGTAGAATCGGTTAATATGTTTACTTTCATTCTTTTTTTCACCTAACACATTTTTGATATTACAATAAAATATACACTTTATAATGAACATTGTCAAATTGATTATAATATAAATCCGCCGTCCACACTTATAACTTGTCCGGTTATAAAAGTAGCTTTATCACTTGCTAAAAATACTGCCATATTTGCTACATCTTCAGGTTTTCCAATCCTACCCATAGGAGTTTCTTCAGATAATACTTCTAAATCTTCATCTGAAAGATTATTATTCATTTTCGTATCGATAACTCCCGGAGCTATTACATTGACATTTATATTACTGGGTCCCACTTCTTTGGAAAGAGCTTTACTCATACCTATCAAAGCAGCTTTTGAAGCTGAGTAAGCGACTTCCATGCTGGCTCCGCTTATTCCCCACATGGAAGAAATATTTATTATATTTCCTTTTTTCCTATTGATCATATTTGGAATAAATGCCTTGGATAACATGAATGCACTTCTAACATTAACGTTAAAAATTTTATCCCATTCTTCTAAGCCGGTTTCATCAAAAAATTTAATTAAACTGATGCCTGCATTATTAATAAGTACGTCTATATTTTTAAAGTTATCCTTTATTTCTTTAACAGCATTTTCAACTTCATTTTCATTGGATAAATCTGCTTTTAAAGCTATAACTTCTAAATCTCTATACTTATGAGTATCAATAAAATCATATATAGGTTTTTTATTTTTATTATATAATAGTACTAAATTATAATTTTCATTATAAAAAGCATGAGCAAGGGAAATACCTATATCACCGCTTGCTCCGCTTATCACTGCAGTTTTATTTGACATATTATACTAATCTTTCTTCGATTAATTTAGCGAGTACCGTTGCGTCTTTTTTAATTTCTTCCTGATTTTCCCCTTCGATCATAACTCTTACCAAAGGTTCGGTTCCGCTTGTTCTGATAAGAACCCTGCCGTTTCCGGCATATTTTTCTTCTATTTTTTTAATTGCAGATACTATTACTTCATCTTTATCATAGTCGTTCTTTTTATCATTATTTACCGTCGCATTTATTAGTACCTGAGGATAAATAACCAAATCTTTTGTAAGTTCGGTTACGTTTTTACCGTATTCTTTTGCTGCCTTGCAAACAAGTAAAGCCGTAGCTATACCGTCTCCCGTAGAGTTGATATCGGAAATGATCACATGTCCCGACTGTTCTCCTCCGATATTAAATCCTTCCTCCAGCATTCTTTCCACAACGTATCTGTCACCGACACCGGTCTCACTGATATTGATACCTTTTGCCTTTAAGGCTTTTTTTACTCCAAGATTACTCATAACGGTAAGTACCAAGGTATCTTTATTCAACTTTCCTTTATCCTTTAAATAACAGCTTAACAGATACATTATCTTATCTCCGTCAAACTCTTTGCCTTTATCGTCTACAAAGATAACTCTATCGCCGTCGCCGTCGAAAGCTATACCAAAATCAGCATTAGTCTCGAGAACTTTATTTGATAAATTCTTAACACTTGTAGAACCGCATTTATTATTGATATTTACTCCGTTCGGATCGTTAGCTATCAAAACAGTATTTGCACCCAGCTTTTTAAAGATTTCCGGTCCGACTTTATATGTAGCACCGTTTGCCAAATCCAATACGATATTTAGACCTTCCAAAGAATCTATATCTAATTTAGATAATAAATATTTTATATAAATATCTCCCGGATAAGCAATCTTAGTCTCTCTGCCTATTTTATCTCCTACAATATTTCTGTCTCTGACTTTATCGAAAATATATCTTTCTATTTCATCTTCGACTTCATCCGGCAGTTTATGTCCGGTCTTACTAAAAAACTTTATTCCATTATACTCATATGGATTATGAGAAGCAGAAATAACTATACCGCTGTCGGCATTAAACTCCTTAACCAAAACAGAAACGGCAGGTGTTGGAATTATCCCTGCATTTAAAACATTTCCGCCCGCAGACATTATCCCGCTTACCAGTCCCGCATAAATCATATCCCCCGAAATCCTGGTATCCATACCTACTACGAATGTAGGTACTTTATCATTATCCTTTGTTAATTTTATCGTAGCTGCATAACCTATCTTATGCGCCAACTTTGAGGATAACTGTGTATTAGCTACTCCTCTTACTCCGTCTGTTCCAAACAATCTTCCCATTTACTTTCCTCCTAAGTAATATTAATTTTCATTTATGGCAAGTGCGGCTTTAATTCCATCCACTGCGCTCGATAATATGCCTCCGGCATATCCAGCACCTTCCCCTATAGGATAAAGCCCCTTTATATTTTCACTCTCTAATGTATTTTTATCTCTTAAAATCCTTACGGGAGAAGAAGTCCTCGTTTCAACCCCGGTGATTATACCATTATAAAATGTTTCAAAAAAATTATTAAATGAGATTAAAGAATTTTTTATTGCATTATTCAAGTTTTTGGGAAGAAGCTCATTTAAATCGCATTCTTTAACTCCCGGTAAATAACTCGGTTTAACAGTAGTTTTTCCCTTTAAACCTAAATAGTCATATATGCTCATGTATGGGGCTTTATAATCGCTCCCCCCCATTTCATAAGCTTTTCTTTCCAATTCTTCCTGAAATATAATTCCTGAAAACAAATCATTCCCATAGTCAGTTTCATTTACGTTTACTACGATTGCAGAATTGGTATTTATCATATTCCTGCTCCTAAAGCTCATTCCGTTTGTAACGACCTGTCCCTTTGAACTTGCACCCGCAACAACTACGCCTCCCGGGCAGTTGCAAAAAGAATAAACGCCCTTTTTCGTTTCTTCATCATGATATGTAAGATTATAATCAGCGGCTCCGAGGACTTTATGTCCTGCATAATCACTGTAACAGCACCTGTCTATATCTTCTCTCAAATGCTCCACCCTAAATCCTAATGCAAAAGATTTGCTTACCATACTTACATTATGTTTATGTAACATCTTAAATGTATCCCTTGCACCATTACCGATACCCATTATCACGATATCTGATAAATACTCATCTTTATCATTGACTATGATACCTTTGACTTTATCATCATCTACTATAATATCGGTTACTGTAGAAGAAAACTTAAACTCTCCTCCATAATATTCTATTAAAGCTTTTAAATCATCAACTATTGTTCTAAGTTTATCCGTTCCGAGATGAGGTTTATTCAAGTATTTTATTTCCCGCGGTGCTCCGCAGCTTATAAATGTATCCAGCACTTCGTTTTTCAAAGGACTTTTTATCCTTGAATTTATTTTCCCGTCGGAGAAAGTTCCGGCTCCGCCCAAACCAAACTGAACATTGGAATTTTCATTAAGAACAGCATTATCAAAAAAGTCCTTTACGGTTTTGACTCTTTCTTTTACTTCTTCGCCTCTTTCAAAAATAATTGGTTTATATCCCATTTTAGCAAGATATAGAGCCGCAAACAGACCGCTTGGACCGCTGCCCACGATAATAGGTTTTATATCTTTATTTTTATTAAAATTGATTAAGTTTTCTTTTTTATTTTCATATATACTTACCCTAAAACCTCTTGCTTTTGGTTTTGTGGGATATGAAAGTACAACGGAATAGACATAAAAAATACCATCTGTATTCCTTTTTCTTGCATCCAGAGATTTTCTTATTATTTTTAAATCCTTGACCTTCTGTTCGGTAAGTTTAAGTTTATTTATTATTACTTCTCTTTCTCCGCTATGAGACAGATTTTCTATATTTATTTTTATATTTTCAATTAAATATTTTCTCACTATTTTATTTGTCCTTTAGTTATTTTTACACTTACTGAATTTTTGCTCACACTTTGAATTTTTACACCGTCAGGTATCCCCTGAGTACTTATTTTTATTGCTACGGAATGAGTCCCTTCAGTTAGTCCAGATAAGTCAAGAGAGCCGACAAGATTTTTTTCGCTTATTTCATTCAATAAAGCATTGTCTCCCGAAAGCAGGACACCAACCTTATCATCAATTACTTCCGCACTGAGTCCCTCAGATAAATTATCAAAAGTAAATGAAGTTATATATATGGTTTTTTGTTTATCTCTGTCAACAGAAACACTTACATCCACGGTATCCTTAGAGTCCACAGCATGAACTCCCTCAGGTAAATCCAAATCAAGTTTCTTGTCTATTGAAGATGTTATTTCGGATAAATCCAAAACTTCGGTATTTACAGTCTCGATTGAATTCAAAACATCTTCCGGACCGGATATTGTTATTTTAGTTTTATTGGGCGTTATACTTGTAATTTTATATCCGTCTTTGGACTTACCTTTTGTTTTTACATTTATGTCTACTTCTTTGGTTCTTCCTATGTTGACATTGACACTCGTAGTTTTGGGAGACAAATCGACATCTTTTATTTTTTTACCATTTTCATCTACAGCATATAAATTCACATTAGAAGTAAAATCCTCACTTCTGTTATAAACATCTACTGTACCGACAATAGCTTTTACCTTATCTACACTGTTTGAAGGTCCCGATATGTGGACACTGTCTACACTGGAGGAAAGGGATAGTACACTATACCCTTTCTTGAGTTCTCCGGTCTGCTTTATCAAAGGGATACTTATATCTTTATTACCCATCTTATCGACCGTTACCTTAACAACGTTGGGAGACTGATCCACTACGGTTACATCACTAGGTATACCCTTAATATTTATATTTAAAGTATAAGTCCCTTCCGTAGAGATATCTTTCAAATCCACACTTGCATGGATATTTTGATTATTCATACTTTTTACCAAAGAGCCCTTACCGTATACCTTTATGCTCTCTATCTTTTCTTTGGATAACTTTACTACAAAATCATTTTGATCCAGATTATTTGTATTCGTTATTGCAATCGGAATATCCTCTATCCTGCTATAAGCCATATTATCCCCGTCGCTCGTAGCATATGCCCATAAAAGTAAAGCTAAAAGAAAAGAAATCAATAATGTCATGATTTTACTGTTATTTTTGTCCATCACTGTGTTTTCTCCTTAGCATTTTAGATTTACCATTTTTATGAGAAGGTTCTTCGATCAATATTTCAGTTAATATTCTCCTTATCCCTCTTTCTCCTACAAATCTGGAAAGCTTACCGCCTATTGCATAAGAAATGACTCCGTTTTCTTCAGAAACCATAAGTGAAACACAGTCGGAATGCTCGCTTATACCTATCCCCGCACGATGTCTTGTACCTATGCTGGTAGAAAGATTTTTATTTTTCGACAACGGAAGAAGGCAAGCGGCTGCTCTTATCCTAAGGGTTTCGCTATTTATGATAACCGCACCGTCATGAAGCGGTGTAGCGTATTCAAATATATTGTTAAGCAGTTCGGTACTAAGTAAACTATCCAGCTTAACTCCCGTTTCCACCACATCATCGAGAGGTACTTGTCTTTCAATCACAACAAGTAAACCCGTCTTGGTTTTGGATAATGCACTTACGCTCTCAACTATTTGATCCACTGCAACACTGGGTGAATCAAGGTCCTTTTCCATGAATATATCTTTTAAATGTTTGACATTTGTTTTACCGATAGTTTCAAGCATTTTTCTAAGTTCCGGCTGGAACATGATAAGCAGTGCCAATAATCCAACGGTAATTATATTTTTAAACACAAAATTAACGGTAACAAGCCCAATCCAGTCACTGACCTGGGTTATCACCAATATTATGATTATTCCCTTTGCTACCTGCTCCGCTTGAGTACCTTTTATTAGCCTGATAATAGCATATATAATAAAAGTCATTATAAGAATATCGATCGCCGATAATATAGTAAAAGATTGAAATATCTGATTAAAAAAAGATGCTATCTGAGACATTCTATTTACCTTACCTCATTTTTATATTAATATTACTTAGTAAATAAATACTTACATTAAATATCTATCATTATTTAAATACTATTATTCCCAATAAATAACAATTTAATATTTTTTATATACTAAGAAAACTAAACAAACGTTTAGCTATATAATTTATTATACATTATTTTATGGAAAATGCTAAAATTTAATTAAATATTAATTTAAAAAGAACATAATAAAAAAGTCTCTTTGAAATCAAAGAGACTTTATATTATCATTATCTTATATCAAACAAATTTAAAACATCGTCTGTAATATCTTTTAAATCATTTCCGATAACGTTAACTAAAGAAGTGTATCCGTTAACTTTATCTGAAAAGTAGACATTCTTAACCTGAGGGTATCTTTCTTTTATAATGTTTCCTATTTTTGCTTTTTTCTTAGTCGATAAACTGTTTGAGTTGGCTTCAGTTTTAACTCCGCAGTATGCTCTATTATCAATAATCACGACTTTTACATCATCGATACCCGATATCTTTTTGATATCATTATATGCAGCATTTCCTTCCTGCTTATTCTTAGCAGAAGAAGATGAATTATAATATCCTGTATCGTTAGATGTATACTGTCTGTACATTCCGCTGTAATCAAACTGATATGGTGTTAATGAAGAATCATTCTTTGTTACATTATCATTTCCGTCAGTAACATTCTCTGCACCGTTTCTAACATCATCAGCGGCATTATCAACACCGTTCTTTACGTCATTACCTATATTTTCAGCACCGTTTTTCACATCGTCTGCAGCGTTTTCGATAGCATTACCTTTTTTGGTATTTGTATCATTGCTAACGTTCCCGCAGCCGGCAAAAGTAGACAGCATCATAAATGAAGCTAGAGTTATAGTCATTATTTTTTTATTCATTTACAATCCTCCTTTCTATATTATTATTTAAAAAGAAGGATTTTTATATGCTGGTAATAACTTGATTATAAAGTATTATTTGTATATTAAAGCAGGCAAATTTTACCTGTTTTTTCGCTTATATACATAAGCCAGTAACCAAAACCGTCATATGCACTCGGCTCATAATAAATAAATCCCGTTGAACCCAAAAACGGCTGTGTCTTATCATTTTTACTTCCCAAAATCCCGTAAACATAATATTTTATTTCGCCGTCTTCAAAGAGCTTACCGAAAATCCAATTAGGCAAAATCGCATTTTCCAGCTCTAAGTTTTTATATCCCATATAAGGATATAACATCGGCATAACAAAACCGTTATATATAATATTTATATCATTTAATCTTTTATCTGTTTCATCTACGATAAAAAATTTATGATCTCCTTCGACTTTTGGAAGGTTATCTGTTTGAAATACCTCCATAATGTCTTCTACCAAAACATCATTTGCATTTATGACTACTTTAGGTATTTCTTCTTTTTCTGTCTCGGTTTTTTCTTCAACAAATTCAAATTCATCATTTTTTTTCTCATCAGCATTATCATCGCTGATATTATCTATTGCGGCTTCGAATTCATCGTTATCGTCTTCTGATTTATTTTTGTTTTTTGGTGAAAAAATTTCAAATAATCCTCTTAATGCATCGACATCTTCTTCGGTATTTCGGATTTCTTCTTCCAATGAAATAGTTTCTTCATTATCATTTTCAATTAAATTTACCGATTTTTCATCTTTTAACTTATCGGTTTTTTTATTTATACTTTTTTCTTCTTTAGAAGTGACGATATCTTCTTTTTCAAAGCTCTCGTCTTCATTTTCGTAAATTTCATTAGTTATTTCTTCTTCGGTATTATTATTCTCTTTTTTTTCTTCTTTTATTATTGTTATATCTTCTTTTACGATTTCTTTTTCATCGTTTATCGTTTCATTGTTTTTTAAAAAAGGTATTTCGATTTCCTTTTCTTCTTCCGCTTCTGTGTTTTCGAAATCTTCCTCTTTTTTATATTCAAATAAAACATCTCCGGAATAAATATCAACGATTTCTATTTTATCGAAAGTTTTGACTTTTTCTTTTTCAACATTTATTTTCTTATTTTCCGATTTTAAACTTTTAACTTCAAATATAGCAGAAGTATATTCTTTCGTATCCATTATAAATACCACTGCATATTCACTGACAGGCAAATTCTCCAATTTTAAATTTATTTCGAAAATATCATTTTTTTCTTTTATATCACAAATCAAATTCGCACTGTTATTTCCAAGGTTAACAAACTCTTTATTTACTAAATCTATCATATTCTCCTCCTACTTACTTATAATTATTTATATTCCATTAAATATAAATTATGAAAACATTAAATCTATTTACTTTACCTCTTAAGTAATATATATTAGAGCAAAGAAGGTGAATAATATGTCAAAAATATGCGCACATAGAGGAATGCTAAAACAAAAGACAGAAAATACAATAAGTTCGTTTAAAGAAGCGATGAAGTATGATATAGATAGTATCGAGCTTGATGTACATTTAACAAAAGATAAAAAGTTAGTGGTTTTTCATGATTTTACATTAGAAAGAATGTGTAATATCAATGAATATATAGCAGAGCTTACATATAATGAAATTAAAAATATAAAAATAAATAATGAGGATAGTATCCCATTATTCAAAGATGTTCTTGATTTATTTACAGATACTGATATAAACTTAAACGTTGAATTAAAAAGTTCTTCATATTTATATAATGATATTGAACAAATGACTGTAAATATGATAAAAGATTATAATATGGAAGACTATACTATATTTTCTTCATTCGACCACAGAGCACTGAGAAAGATAAAAGAAATAGATAAAACATTAAAAGTCGGAGCTTTATACGAAGGTTTTTTTGAAAACATAATAGATTATGCAAAAGAAAATAACTTTGACGCCATACATCCACAATTTTTATGCATTGATGAAAATATAATAGATAAAGCAAGAGAAAATAATATTGAAGTAAATTGTTATACTATCAACACTTTAAGAGAATATAATTATATTAAAAATTTAAAGGTCGATACTATTATAACAAATATAGCAGATAAAATTTTAAACGAGGGGAATAAATGAAAAGAAGAATAGCTATTTTATCAATGCTCACCATATTTTGCACTACTTTATTTATGGGGTGCGGTAAAAAAGAATATATAACTACTTTAAATCTCAGAAAGACAGCTAATGTAATAGAAGAACTTACATATGAAAAAGACGGTAAGAATGTCCCTATATTTTATAATATGACTTCTCCCAATGAGAAAGAAATCAATAAAATCTATAAAATTGATGAAAGTATGTTAGACGAACTGATTATCAAACAATCCGCCTTAAGTACAAAAAGCAATCTGTATATACTTGCAAAAGTAAAGCCTGACAAAAAAGAGGAAGTTAAAAAAGCTATAGATGATTATATGATCGGTTATGAAAATACTTGGAAAGGTCAAAATCAGGCAGAATATAACTTAGTGGTAAACAGAAGTTATTATGAAAACAATAATTATTTGATTTATGTTATATCATATGATAATAACAAAGTGATAGATGCTTTCACATCATCATTTGAAGAAAAAGAAGTCTCAAAATAAAGGATATAGAAATCTATTCTTTTTTATAAGATAACTATAATGAAAAAATCGGAAAAATGTTTTTTACTTGGATAGAAAAATTATACTTTTATAACTATAGCCGTAAACACAATAATAAAAAAGAAAAAAGTGAAACAATTTAATAAGAAGTAATAAAAAACACATTGGATATCCAATGTGTTTTATTTATTTAAGTATGTATGCGTCCATTGTCCTTCTTCCAAAAGCCAGTGCTTCTGAATGAGAGGAAAAATAAATATCTATCCTGCCGGATGTTATAGCACCGCCTCTGTCTTCAACAGTGTATATACCGCCGTTAGGTCTGTTTGCCATAGACGGGAAATAAACTTTGGTCCCAAAAGGAAGCCCACTCCAAGCTGCTATTGTTCTATTTGCAGTTGCATATGTACCGCTGGCAGTTCTTCCGGTGGATTTACCGCAGCAGACCGCACATGAGCAGTAAGCCGTAACATTGACCGTTATCTTTTGATTATACTTGACAGGAGCCTTTCCGTCAGCTTCCGGAAGCATTATGGTATCATCGGAATCTTTCGCTACTTCAACAACTTTGTTCTGAACCGGTTTTACAACTGTCTTGGTCAAATTAGTCGTTGAAACGACTTTTCCCTTGGAATTTGTAGTCACAACACTGATAAAACTAAGTTTACCGTTTTGCCCTTCTTTCACGACTTTTTCATCTTCGCCGTCAAGAGAATCTACTTCTTTATAAACGGTTTTATATTTTACTTTTTGTGTCTTATTGACAAGCTTTTGATTTTTATCGAGTACCGCGTATACGGAAGTATTCTTATGCTTTATAGACGATACTTTTTTATTTTTATCGACTTTAAAATTTGCCTGCTTGACTATATCTTTTTTACTTTTTAGTCCGGTATCGACTTTTACTATTTTCTTACCATTGGTAACAAGTACTTTATCCGCACTTGTAATGTTTATAACATCATTATTTTTAAGCTCTGCATCCAAAGGTTTTGATATGGTATCCTTGCTTGAAGGAGATATCCCTGCCTTCATAAGAGCCTCCGATGTGGTCAAAGTTCCTATTTGTTTTACACTTACTGGCTTTTCATCATCCACAACTATACTTACATTCAAAGTAGACATATTTATAAGAAGCGCGGAAAGTCCGACCATTGCCGTTATAAAAAAGCAAATGCATATAGGGATAAGTTTTTTATTTAAATAATCTTTTGCTTTTTTCTTTTTTGGATTTTGAGGTACTTCACCGTCTTCATCCATTTTATCCAAATGCTCCAAAGCTTCGATAACATCCATATTTTCTTCTTCGATTAATTTAGCAGCTTTAAGCGTATCTTCATCTATCTCTTCTATCGGCTGCATAATCTTATTTTCATCATCAGATAATTCTTCCGATATAAAACTTTCATCTTTTGAAGAGACATTTTTATCATCTACTTCATCAATGTCAACAACATTATTTGCTTCTTCGATATCATTTAAATTATTCAGCTTTTCCTCTGACTTATCTTGAATATTTTCGGTTGCGGACTCTATTATATTTATACTATTTTCATTTATGTCTTTTTCCGATTTTGATTTTTTTATAGTATTCAATTTTTCTAAAAGTTTATTTTTCATACTACAATAATCACATCCTTTAAAGATTTTTAGTATTTAAAATATACCTTAAATATGATATTTTGTCAAATTTTGAAGGGCGATTGTGGAATGTAATTTTTGCCACCACAATATACAGTGGGTATAAAAATATCCTTTATTTTACTTGACTTAAGAGAGGAAAAAATCTATAATTTATAATTAGCTACACTAGGTGGGGAGTTAGCGGTGCCCTGTACTTGCAATCCGCTACAGCAAGACTGAATTCCCACTTTGAGGCTGGTAAAATTAAGGTTTGCGCCTATACTTGGATGTTGAGAGTTGGGCTTCGTGCAATCATACCTTATAAACTCCATCAGGTGCGAGAGCAAGCAGTGGTAAGTAAGTGTTATGATGTGCCCCGAAACTACCTGGCTTGAGTTCATTTATGGGAAAGCATTTGATTTTATCATGTCGATGGTGGGTGTGTAGCCTAAAATCATATACGAGACAGGCAATGGATAATAAAAATAAAAAATTTTACTTCATATTGGTACTTTCTATAATGTTTGCCAATACAGCTGTGATTTTCACCAAAAATGCATTGAGCTTTGGTGCCATGCCGATTATAATAGGGTTCTACAGATTAGGCTTTTCTGCTTTGATCGTAGTGCCTTTTGCTTTATATAAGGAAGGAAAACATTTTCTAACTTTAACCAATAAAGAAAAAGCATTCTGCATACTGGCAGGAATATTCATGGCGCTTCATTTTTTATGCTACTTTTCTTCTCTTATGTATACAAACGGATTTATCGCGACCATAACCAGTGCGGTCCAGCCCATTGTGATAGCTATAGCATCATACTTTTTATTCAAAGAAACAATAAATAATAAAAGTATCTTGGGAATGTTAACAGCGGTGATTGGCATCCTTTTTATAGGGATATTTACTTTTTTGAATTCAAAAGGAAATAATTCTTTCATCGGATTTATAATTTCAATGATGACGGCTTTATTCTTTTGTGCTTACTTATTATGTTCTAGAGGAGTACTTAAAAGAGTCAAAGAATATACGTTTCTTGCTATATTATTTACTACGTGTGCGGTGATATTGGGTATAGGTGCGATAATAACAAAAACACCATTTACAGGTTACCCTACTCAGATGTATCTAAACTGCTTCGGGCTTACATTCTTCTGTACGATACTCGGACATGCAATAATGAATATATGCGTAAAATACGTCTCTGCGACCGTAGTAAGCGTAGTAAGCCTCACCGGTCCCTTATTCTGCACTATGTACGATTTTATGTTTTTTGGTGAAAAAGTACTTCCATTTCAAATCATAGGAGGTCTTATCATTTTAGCCGGAGTATATTTATTTATAAAAAGCGATAAAAAAACAGAAAAAGAAATCGAATAAACAAAAATTTATTAAATTAAATACCGAAAATGAAAAAGATTTAAACCAATCAAAGCTTAGATCTTTTTTTATTATTTATCTTCATAATATATTAATACTTTCTAAATAATATCCTAAAATGTTTATGTTATATTCTAAATATAAAGGAGTGATTGATATGAAAAAAGAAAAACGTTTATCCTTATGGGATATTTTATTATATATCACAATAATATTTTATATTTATTTTTTACTGAGTAATATCCTATTTAAATATGTTACACCCGCAGGATTATTCGAAAGCGGAAGATACTATTCAAGGAGTATAAATCTCATTCCCTTTAGCGATTTATTTAAAGGTGTATACAATAGTCTCGATATATTCGGAAATATGATATTATTCATGCCCTTCGGATTATTTTTAAAAATCCTACGACCAAACAATAAAATCATTAAAAATATATTCTTATTCTTTCTAATAAGCCTAAGTTTTGAAACGCTCCAGTATATACTTGCGATAGGAGCGAGCGATATAACCGATATCATATATAATGTGATCGGCGGGATTTTAGGAATAGGTATATATAACCTCCTAAAATTGATATTTAGGAAAGAAGAGATTACAAATAAAATTATTATAATTCTGGGAAGTATTATGATGATAATTGTTATTATACTTCTTATACTTTTAAAAGTTTATAATTAGCTTTTTTTTATAGAAAAATTTTTAGAATAAAAAAGCAGGAGTTCACTATGCAAATTCAATTAAGCTTATTTGAAGCTATTATGGATACATTATATTTAAAACCTTTATTTTTTATCGGATTATTACCGATTTGTATATTTTTATATATAGCTTTTAAAAACAACACAGAATTACCTAAGGCTAAGACAATAATATGTACTGTTTTAATGTACTATTATATATGTTTATTATTTAATAATGTTGTTGGGATACCGACACTAAAAGAATTTTTTAGATTATCCCGCTTGGGAGAACCATTCTTCAACCCAAATATCAACTTAATCCCTTTGGATAATGGAATCGGAGCAGAATTTATACTAAATATCCTTTGCTTTGTACCTTTAGGATTTTTACTCCCAATGCTCAGTCGTTCCTACGAAAACTCGAGAAAGGTAATATCCTTTGCCTTTGGACTATCATTAATGATTGAAATAAGCCAGTTGTTTACACTATACAGAGCAACTGATATAAATGATTTGGTTACCAATATTTTCGGAGCTGTCAGCGGATATATATTATATAAATTTATTTTAAAGATTAAAAGCCCCAAAAAAGCAGATGTTCTTCAAAGTGATTTGACCAAAATCCTCCCAACATTGATTATAATGATCTGTTTAATATTTACATTTATAAGTTAAGTAATAGAATATAAGCAATAATAAAATTTTTTAATATAAATAAACCAATAGTTTTATAACTGCAAAGAAGTAATCATTGAAAAAATAAAATTAAACATAAATAATAATGTTAACAATAATTTACTTTAATAAATTAAACAATAAAAAAGGACCTTAGATTTAAGGTCCTTTTCTTTATTATTTTACAAAGTCATTGCTTCTGTCTACGTATGTAGTATGAAGTATTTCATGAGCTTTATGTGAATTTGGTTTTTCCAAGAACTCTTTATATACTTTTTGAACTGAAGGATTTTCATGTGATTTTCTCACAGGTCTTACATTCTTATCCTGGTTATAAAGGACTTTTGCTCTTTCCTGAGGAAGAGATAATCCCGCATTTATAAGCTGAGAGTTTACGATAGGTTGTCCACCTCCGTTTACACAGCCTCCAAGACAAGCCATACATTCAATAAAGTCATAATCGGCTTCTCCTTTTTTAACTTTATCCATAAGCTTCTTAATATTTGCACCGCCGTGAACAACAGCTACTTTTATTTCTTTTTCACCTGCTGTTATAGTTGCTTCTTTAAGTCCGTCTAAGCCTCTTACAGCCTCGTAATCAACATTTTCGCATACTTCTCCTGTTATAGCTTCAACGGCTGTTCTTGCCGCTGCTTCCATAACACCCCCTGTTGCACCGAAGATTACACCCGCACCCGAGCTTTCTCCGTAGATAGGGTCAAAGTCTTCATCATCCAAGTTCTTAAAGTCTATACCCGCTTCTTTTATCATCCTTGCAAGTTCTCTTGTTGTGATACATACATCGCTGTCAAATAGATCATCTTCTTTAAGCTGTTCTCTTGCTACTTCGAATTTCTTTGCCACACAAGGCATAACGCTTACGACATAGATATCTTTAGGATCTATATTATTTACTTTCGCATAATGAGTTTTGATTAAGGCTCCTGTCATAGCCTGAGGCGATTTGCATGAAGACAGATTATCCAAAAGCTCAGGATATTCCTGTTCACACATTTTTACCCATGCAGGACAGCAGCTCGTGATCATAGGAAGAGTTCCTCCGTTAGACACTCTGTCTACAAGTTCATAAGCTTCTTCCATAATAGTCATATCAGCACCGAAGTCAGTATCGAATACTTTATCAAATCCGAGTCTTCTCATGGAAGCGACCATTTTACCTGTCACGTCTGTTCCGATTTCATATCCGAATTCTTCACCTAAAGCGGCTCTTACCGCAGGAGCAGGCTGAACCACTACGTGTTTGTTTTCATCACTCAATGCTTCCCAAACTTCATCAACATTTACCTTTTCGGTTAAAGCACCCACAGGACAATTTATTATACATTGTCCGCAGTTGATACAATTAGTATCCGCAAGGACATCGCCTTTAACGGGTCTTGATTTGGAATCAAATCCGTTGTCTTTACCTATCAAAGCACCGATACCTTGTATCTTAGCACAAGTATTTATGCATCTTTTACAGTAAATACATTTTGATTCGTCTCTTACAACGGACAGCGATTTATCATCATATGTATCGGAAGAAAAATCTCCTTTGAACGGTACTGTATTGACACCTAAATCATTAGCTAATGTTTGAAGTTCACAGTTACCGCTTCTTATACATGTAGTACAGTCTCTGTTATGGTCTGATAAAGTAAGTTCCAAAGTATTTTTTCTCGATTCTCTTACTTTTGGAGAATTCGTAAACACTTCCATTCCTTCTTTTACAGGGAAGTTACATGCACTTCTTAAGACATCGGAACCCTTGATTTCAACCACACACATCCTGCAAGCTCCGATTTTATTATGTTCCAAGAAACATAAAGTCGGGATGTTGATACCTATTTGTCTTGCAGCTTCAAGAATAGTCGTTTTATCTTCAACACTAACATCGACATTATTTATTTTTAAATTTACCATTTTTAATACTCCTAATTATTCCTTTATAAAATCATCTCTGAAATTTTCTAAAGCTGTTAATACAGGAACCGCACCTTTTTGCCCTATAGGACAAAGAGTACCTATGTTCATGTTGACTGCAATAGATTTTATCATGTTATAATTATCTTTATCTGCATTTCCTTTGACAACGTCTTTCACCATTTCGTCCATTCTTTTGGTTCCGACTTTGCAAGGAAAACATTTTCCGCAGGAAACCTTTAATAAAAATTCAAGATAATCGGAAATTTCTTCTGCCATATCGGTACTTTCATCCAATACTAAAATAAGTGCGGTACCTCTTATCATACCGTTCATCATAAGAGACATGAAATTAATTTTATCATCTAACTTATCTACGGACAAATACTCGGGATAAGGAGCACCTACTTTAATTGCTTTTACGGTTCCTAATGCTCCGCCGGCGATTTCTTCTATAAGTTTTCTATATGTAGTCCCGTCTTCGATTTCATATACTCCGGGATTTTTAACTTTTCCGCCGATAGCAACTCCTTTTAAGCCTTTTGTAGGAGCAGCTTTATAACTATCTTGTACTATAGCAACTACGTTTGCGAGAAGCTGTGCATTTTCCTTCAAGCCGTCTACGGATTCTTTGCTTACAGTGATATCTTTATCGGTAAGACCCGCATCTTTCGCATCATTTACAGCTTTAAAAATTCTCTCGTATGCAAGTTCATCACTTACGACAATAACACCTTTTTCTGCATTATTTGCATGCATAAAGATTATCATAGCTTCAACAATCACGTGAGGAGCTTCTGTTTGTACCTTTAAATCAAGAGTTGCCATCGGATCTTCGGTTTCACAAACGACGGTTTGTGCTCCGCTCCATCTGTCAGCACATAATTCATTGAGTTTCTTTCTTGCTACAAGATTTGCATCTTTTAGTATACTTTTTACGTCTACTTCGTTATTAACAACTTTACTGCTTGCTTTATAGCCGCCGAATGCTACATAATCGTCCAAGCAAATCGGATTTACAGCACCGCAGTACTTATTGGCATTTTTGGTTAAATCTGCCAATACTTTTTTGGGATCTAAATTTTCCATAACTTCCTAATTACCTCCAAGTTATTATAAGACATCTTAAAACTAAATTTCAGTCTCATTCTTCCTTTTATTACACACACCGTTATAATAACAAAATATATACTATTTTTCAACTTAAATTGACTTATGCACATAAAAAAAATCCATTTATTTTAAATGGATTTTATCGTATTCATTACTCTTTAAAATCTTATTCTCATCTTTTGGTAAATAGTACATACATTTATCGCTTAAACCGGAAATATATAAGGGAACTTTATACAAAGTGCACATTCCCCCGTCCTGATGCTTACAGTCCAAAGTACAGTTAATATTCATTAAAAAATCTCCTAAAAAGTATTCACTATGAGTATTAACCAAAATGTGATAAAATATTTATAAATCATATGGAGAAATAAAAAATGAATGACGGAAAATTATCAAACGAAAATTTAGAAAAAATATTATTCAATAAAATCAAAATAAAAAATAAAGAAGTAATGATCGGAGCAGGGATAGGAAAAGACACCGCCATGCTGGATTTTAAAAATGATTTATTTATAATATCAACCGACCCCATTACGGGAAGCAAGAACGGAATAGGAAAATTATGTGTAAATATTTCCTGCAACGATATCGCGACTGCCATGGCAAGACCTGTCGCAATGATGATAACCATGCTTATTCCCACATACGCTAAAATAAAAGATGTTGAAGAAATAATCGATGAAATCCTTTTGACCTGTGACGAAAATGATGTAGACCTTATAGGAGGTCACACAGAAGTCACCTCAAGCGTAAATAAGTTTATATTAAGCGGAGTATGTATAGGAAAAAAAGAAAAAAGAGAAGGATTATCACCGCGTGCGGGTGATAAAATAGTCATGAGCAAATATGCGGGACTGGAAGGAAGTGCAATAGCGGCACTCGACTTGGAAGAAGAGATAAAAAAAATACTATCCGACGATGAACTAAAAAGGACGAAAGAACTTATAAACCATACAAACGTAATAAAAGAAGGTTTGATAGCAAAAGATCATGAAGTCTCCCTTCTTCACGATGCAACCGAAGGAGGTGTACTCGGAGGAGTTTGGGAAATGGCGACAAATTCTGGTTTAGGAGCGGTAATAAATATAGATGAAATACCAATTTTAAATGAAACAAAAAAAATCACAGAACATTTTGATATAGACCCATATAAACTTATCTCAAGCGGAGTGATGTTATTTATAACACCTAAAGATAAAGAACTGATAGAAGCCTTGAAAAGAGAAAATATCCCCGCAAATACGATTGGATATTTAACGGAAGAAAAAGAAATCTATACCATAAAAAATAATAAAAAGGAATTACTGGAACCACCCAAACAAGACGAACTTTATAAGATAATAAAGTAATAATTTCAAATAAAAAAAGAGATAAAAATTATCTCTTTTTAATACCATTACAATAATATCCCACCCCAAACACCATTTTTAATTGCTACTTACAAATAACACGGGGAGGGGTAGCAGCCACTCATAGAAAAATCGGGTAGATTTTTCATGAGATATGGCTGCGTTATAAGGCTCGCGCCGTTTGAGCGAAAGCATTTAAATCCAATTTTTATTGCTTCGGATAAAAATTGGCGGATTTTAAGGCGGAGCCTTATATCTTATTGTACATCTATAACCGCAACGGGACAGCCTTCCGCGGCTTCTCTTGCCAAAGTTTCTTCACTTTCGCCTTCGGGCTGTTTGATTACTTCTGCTTTTCCGTCGTCTGCAAACTGAAATACATCTTCACATGTTGAAACACAAAGTCCGCATGAAATACAGCCTTCTCTATCAATAACTACTTCCATTTTATCCTCCTATATTTAACTTTCTATCTCTATATTATTTCTCTTCAATTAAAAAATATTCTTTATAAATGTTAAATTTTGTATCTTGCCTCCTATTTACTGCCTCTTATGTGAAAACCGATGACAAAATTTAAATTATCCATTATTATATCCTTAAGAAAGGAAAACAGATATGAAAGTAAAAATCAAGCTGGAAGAAAACATAAAAGAGCCTTACATCGTTATTTTTGCAAATGAGATAACGGACGAAATAAGGAATATCAATGAAATATTATCAAAAAAAGATAATATTTTAACGGGGAATTATAATGAAAAAATCATAATAATCGATAAAACCGAAGCAGAGATAATAAGGACTGAAGAAGGAAAGAATGTTATATATTTAAAAGATAAAAAATGCTATACGAATAAAAGGTTATATGAAGTCGAGGAGCTTTTGGGAAAAGATTTTATAAGAATATCCAAATCAACTATAGTGAATATCAAAAAAATAGATTATGTAGAGCCTTCTTTTAATTGCACAATGATAATAGTAATGAAAAATAAAGTAAAAGATTATATTTCAAGAAAATATTTAAAGAGCTTCAAAGAAAAGCTTGGGATATAGGAGGTATATAAATGAAAAAAATAATAAAATTAACACTCGGCGGTATAGCATGGGGTTGTACGATGTTCACTATAATAGGTATTATAATTGCTCTTATAATTGGAAATAGCGGTTCTTTTATGATGAGCACTTCGGATTATATAAAGCAGGCTTTGTTATCCATTATAATCGGAATAGGTTTTACGGTTCCGAGCATCATATATGAAAATGAAAACATATCAAAATTTCTTCAGTTTATCATTCATATGGGAATAGGGTTCACGATATATATGATATGTGCATATATAGCAGGCTGGGTCCCTACGAGTCTTGGAGCGGGCGCTGTAATATTATCGATAGCATTTTGGATAATCATTTCACTTGCCATATGGTTTTTATACTATATGTACTATAAAAAAGAAGCAGAAAACATAAATAAAAAACTTAAAGACAATTAAAAAAGACAGCTTAAGCTGTCTTTTTATTATCCTTATTATGACAGTTCCAACGCACCGGTATATAATCTGTAATATGTACCATGCTTATCAATAAGCTGTTCATGATCTCCTCTTTCGATAATGGTCCCATGTTCCAACACTATTATCGCATCGGAATTTCTTATTGTGGATAACCTGTGGGCAATTACGAAAACCGTCCTGCCTTTCATAAGCTCATCCATACCGTCCTGAACTATTTTTTCCGTACGTGTATCTATACTTGAGGTAGCTTCATCTAAAATCAAAACAGGAGGGTTGTTTAGTGCCGCTCTAGCTATGGATAACAGCTGTCTTTGTCCCTGTGAAAGTTCTTCTCCCGTTCCGGAAATTTTAGTGTCATATCCCTGAGGGAGCATTTTTATAAATTTATCCGCATTGACAAGTTTAGCTGCTTTGTATACTTCTTCGTCTGTTGCGTCCAGTTTACCGTAACGGATATTTTCCATAATGGTTCCTGTAAACAAATGCGTATCCTGAAGTACTATACCGAGAGACCTCCTTAAATCAGCCTTTTTGATTTTATTGACGTTTATACCGTCGTATCTTATTTTACCTTTTGTTACATCGTAAAATCTATTTATAAGATTTGTTATGGTAGTCTTACCAGCACCCGTAGAACCTACAAATGCAAGTTTTTGTCCCGGTTTTGCATATAAGTTCAATTTATTCAAAACCGTTTTATTGGAATCATATCCAAAGCTCATATCAATAAATCTTACATCTCCCTTTAAAGGAGTATATGTAACGCTTCCGTCTGAATGAGGATGCTTCCAAGCCCACTGTCCGGTACGCTTTTCACTTTCCTCTACATTCCCGTCTTCATCTATAACCGCATTCACAAGACCTACATATCCGTCATCTTCTTCAGGCTCTTCATCTATCAATTTGAATATCCTTTCAGCCCCCGCAAGTGCCATTATTATCGAATTTAACTGTCCCGAGATTTGACTGAAGGGGAAGTTGAAGTTTCTCGTTAATTGAAGGAATGAAGCAATGGCGCCGAGAGTAAGTCCCCCGACTCCCGATATAGCAAGATAACCTCCGAGAATAGCGGTAAGTACATATTGTATGTATCCCAAGTTTGCTATTATGGGAATAATGATATTTGCATATCCGTTTGCCTTTGCGGCACTCTCAAACAGGCTTTCATTCAATTTATCAAAGTCTGCTTTACTTTCCTCTTCATGGCAGAATACTTTGACTACTTTTTGACCGCTCATCATTTCTTCCACATATCCGTCCAATGTACCCAAATTCTTCTGCTGACTTACAAAGTATTTACCGCTCTTGCCTCCTACTATTTTTGTAGCCAAGACCATCAATATTATTATAAATATCGAAAGTATCGATAAAGGTATGCTTATATAAAGCATTGCGAAAAATACTGCCACTACGGTCACCACAGAGGAGAACACCTGTGGGATACTCTGACAGATCATCTGTCTTAACGTATCGGTATCATTTGTATATAAACTCATAAGTTCACCGTGTGAATGAGTATCGAAATACTTTATTGGAAGTGACTGCATATGAACGAACATATCGTCTCTTATCTTTTTAAGTACTCCCTGACCGATATTTACCATCAGCCTTGAATAGATGAAAGTACATAGTACGCCTGTATAATAAACTATACCAAACAGCATTATTGCTTTAAGAACTCCGAAGAATTCCGGGTTAACACTATTTATAAGAGGTGTGATGATATCATCTATCAAATACATCAGGAACAGAGAACTTGACATACTTGCTACGGAACTTATTATGATTGCTATGAACACCACAAAGAATTCCAGTTTATATGATTTAAATACATATCCTAGGAGACGTTTTGCGGTCTTAAAATAATTACTTTTATTTGTTTTTTTATCAGTCATTATTCACGCCCTCCCTTCACCTGAGAATTATAAACATCTTTATATATATCATTTTCTTTTATAAGTTCATCATGAGTCCCAATTTGGTCTATCTTCCCGCTGTCCATTACGATTATCATATCCGCATCTTCTACGGAAGATATCCTTTGGGCAATGATTATTTTTGTAGTTCCCGGGATTTCTTCCCTGAAGGATTTTCTGATGAAGGCATCGGTTTTGGTATCCACCGCACTGGTGGAATCATCCAAAATAAGTATCTTAGGATTTTTAAGCAGTGCTCTTGCTATACATAAACGCTGCTTTTGTCCTCCGGAAACATTCGTGCCTCCCTGTTCTATCTTAGTATCGTATTTATCGGGGAACTCTTCAATGAAACTGTCTGCCTGAGAAAGCCTGCATGCTCTTACTATTTCTTCGTCCGTGGCATTTTCATTCCCCCACCTTAGATTATCTTTGATTGTCCCTGCAAAGAGAGTATTTTTTTGTAAAACCATCGCTACTTCGTTTCTGAGCGTTTCTATATCATAGTCTCTTACATCGATTCCTCCGACTTTAACGCTTCCTTTTGTAATGTCGTAAAGTCTCGGGATAAGCTGAACGAGGGATGTTTTCGAGCTTCCCGTGCTCCCGATGATACCAACGGTCTTACCGGCATCTATATGTAAATTTATATCCTTTAAAGGAAGACTATCGCCGTCTCCTCCATAGCTGAAATCTACATTTTCAAAGTCGATAGAACCGTCTTTTACATCAGTTACGGGATTTTCTCCGTTAGATAAATCACTTTCTTCATTAAGTACTTCCACGATACGTTCTGCGGAAGTCTGCGCCATAAGCACCATTACGAAAACCATTGAAAGTATCATAAGGCTCGAAAGTATTTGGGAAGCATAAACGACCATACTCGTAAGTTCTCCGGTGGTCATTGTACCTACGGTGATAAATCTTGCAGCCAAATATGAAATAGCCAAAATACAGCTATAGATAGTAAACTGCATTATCGGAGTATTTAAGGCTACTATTTTTTCTGCTTTTGTAAAGAACTTGAATATAAGCTTCGATATACCTCCGAACTTTTCAACTTCGTGGTCTTCCCTTACATAAGCCTTTACCACTCTTACCCCTGTAACATTTTCCTGTACCACATTATTTAACTTATCGTATGTATTGAACACTCTCTCGAAGTGCGGATGTGCCTTTATCGCAATAAAGAATAACAGAACGCCCAGCACAGGTATAGCGATGAAAAATACTACCGAAACCTGAAGGTTTATTTTGATTGCAAACACGAGAGCGAAAAATAACATAATAGGTGAACGGATAAGCATACGCACTATCATCTGATAAGCAATCTGAACATTCGTTACATCCGTGGTAAGCCTGGTAACCAAACTCGCTGTTGAAAATTTATCTATGTTTGAAAAAGAAAAGTCCTGTATTTTATAAAACATATCTTTTCTTAAATTCTTGGCAAAACCCGCAGCGGCACCTGCGGCATATTTTCCCGCAAGAACACCGCATATGAGAGAAACGAGTGCAATACCAAATAAAAAAACACCCAGCTTAACAATATAATTTAAGTTACCTTTTTCTATTCCAAGGTCGATAATATTAGCCATATAAAATGGAATAAGTACTTCCATCAAAACTTCTATTATGACGAAAAAAGGTGCTAGCAAAGAATCTTTTTTGTACTCTCTGATAGAACCGAATAATGTCTTTAACATTTCTTTACCTCCTAAATTAAAGTTAGCTTCATAACTGTAAGGTGCCTAACTATATCATCAAAAAATATCATCTCAGATTGATCAGCATCTTATCGCATACCTTTAAAAAAGTATCAAGCTCATCATCGGAAATACCGAGCTTTAATTTTTCCTCGGTCTTATTTATTTCTTTTCCGATACTCTCTTTGATGTCAAGACCCTTTTGGGTTATTATTATTTTTTTGAGTCTCGCATCATAATCCACGCATTCTCGCCTGATAAGTTCATTTTCTTCCAAAAGCTGCAATATGCCGCTGGCAGTGGCTCTGCTGGTATGAAACTGTGCTTCTATATCTTTTTGAAATATATCGCTTTTTTGTTTGCTGATATAATATAGCACTTTGCTTTGTATACCCGTCACACCGTAACACGCAGCATTCTTGTTCATGGATTTTTTAAGTTCATTGGATAAAATATTGATTATCCTGCCTATATCTTTTTTTGTTTTCATTTCTAAAACACCTTCTAAATATGTTAGCTTCCTAACATATTATCTTGTTTTTATTTGATTGTCAAGACTTTATTCAAAAATTTTCAATAACTTTTTTGTGTCCAGAGATAATTCTTTTTGATTTTTATTTATAGTCTCCACTACTTCACAGTTCGTTAACTCTTCTATCATTTTTTTGTTATCAATGCATAACATATTTTCTTCATCGAAATTATTCATTATTATACCTTTAATAAAGATATTTCTATTTTTTAAGTATTCACAGGTAAGGACAGTATCATTGATACACCCCAGAGAACTGTAGGTTATCACCACCACATTTAAACCCAGAAGTTTTATTATATCTCCAAGCATAATTCTATTTTTGCCGTCATACATTATGGGACATATTATCCCTCCGCTTCCCTCGGTAAGGATATAATCATATTTAAATTGTAAATTATCATAATCGGATTTTATTTTGTTAATATTGATCTTATTTCCTTCTATTTTTTGAGCCAAATGAGGGGAAACTTCACTTTCGTACATATATGAAACCATATCATCTATATCCTCGTTCAAACCGGAAATTTCATTTACATAATGCGCATCCGAAGAAACAAACTTTCCGTTTTCTTTTACTGCTCCGCTTATCGCGGCTTTAAAGTATCCTGCGTTATATCCGCTATCCCTAAGCTTTTTTAAAATAAGTCCGCTTATATAAGTTTTACCTATATCCGTACCCGTCGCGGTCACAAAAATCCCTCTACTCATTACTCACCTCAAAACCTATATCCTTTACCATATCTATATCATCTTTTGTTTCTATACCGTAGGTAGTCAGCATATTCCCTGATATAGCACTGTTGACCCCGCTATTTACCGCACTTTTTCCCTTATCGTAAAAAAGGGCTCTTCCGCCGGCAAGTCTAAGTAAGACATTCGGCAAGATAAATCTATATATAGCTATGCTTCTGTTTATCTCATCGTAGCTTAAAGGCTCATTATGCTCTAGAGGTGTACCTTTTATGGGATTTAAAATATTTATGGGAACGCTTTTTACTCCTATCGCCTTTAAAGTAAAAGCCATATCTATCCTGTCAATTATGGTCTCTCCAAGACCGAAAATGCCTCCGCTGCATATCTCAAGTCCTGCTTTCTTAGCCTCTTTTATGGTGTGCAATTTTTCATCATATGTATGAGTAGTACAAATATAAGGAAAGAACCTTCGTGAAGTTTCCAGGTTATTATGATACCTGCTCATCCCCGCATTTTTTAGCTTTATAAAATCCTCATATTCCAAAAGTCCAAGAGAACCGCAAAAGTCTATACTGCACTTATTATTTAGTTTCCTGTAAGTTACGCACAGCTTATCCACATCTTTTTTATTGAACCTTCTCCCCGAAGTGACTATGGAAAACCTATCTACTCCGGCTTTTTCATTTGACAATGCACTTTGGATAATTTCATTATCATCTAAAAAATCATATTCATCTATATCGGTTTTATAATGTACCGATTGTGCACAGTACTTACAATCCTCGGTACATCTTCCGCTCTTGGCATTGATTATCGTACAGAGTTCGAATTTATTCCCGCACTTTACCTTTCTGATTTCATCAGCACATTCCCTAAGTTCATTTAAAGGACTTTTTATCAATAATAAAGCCTCTTCATAGCTGATATCATATCCGTCTAATATCCTATCTTTTAATTTATCTAACTGCATAACTGTTTCTCCTAACTATAGGAACTAATTTCTTTCCCAAGACCGCTGACATAAAACATAGAAGTATATCCCCGGGCATATCAAGAGGAAAACAAGAAGCAAGAACGATAAAAAATGAAACAGGTTCGCCAACGAAAAAATTAAGCATTAAATATTTATAAGTAAGACCTAAAAAATATGTAACGACAAATCCCACAAAAGCGGAGATAAGATAGGTTTTAAATGACTTCTCCTCTGCCTTTTCAAGAACCAAACCGCATACGAAAGCTGCAAAGACAAATCCGATTAGATACCCGAAACTCGGTCTTAAAATATAATTGATACCTCCGCCTGATGCAAAAATCGGAAAGCCGAACAATCCGAGCAGAACATATATCATGACCGACAGCATTCCCAGCCTGCTTCCAAGGAGCATACCTGCCAAAAGAACAAATAAGAACTGCAGAGTAAAATAATCCATATACGGCACGGGTATTTTTATAAAAGCACCGACAGCTACCAAAGCGGTAAACAGTGAACACATCACCAAGTCTTTTGTATTGATATTTTTCATTTATATCCTCCCTAATGATTTATGGTAGATTATATCAATTTTCCCTTCCTTATGTCAACTTTTAAATAGTAATAGGTTGACACTATTTTATGCTTGATATTAACCAATCTAAACTCACTTTTTATTTTATAAAATACTGCCTCTATCCTTCTAAATATTGGAGGACAATAGATTTAACCAAAATTAAAATCTGTTATCAAATGAATTATTAAATGATGTTTGAATATAAAAGTTATCGTTACATTAAAAATAAACTGCTAAATTAAATATCAAAATCTTATAAATAAATAATTTTCATTTATTGATAAAATTTCCCATAATACTCCCAATCAAATTTCTATAATCTTTTTAGGATAATAAACAAGCTATGAATATTTAAGAAGGCTTGTTCATAAAATTTAAATGACATAACTATTTAAAGAGGATGAGATATGAAAAAATTAATAAAATTATTATTATTAGTCGGAATAATTGCACTGAGTTACATAACGATAAAAGAACCCCAGCTGACTGCAAAAGTACAGCAGACAGTAAGTAATTACATAAAAAAAGAAACGAAGACGGAACAGATGGATATGACTATCTACTTTAAGAATGCGGAGGGATACGTCGTTCCGATAACCAGAAAAGTAAACAAAGAAGAGGCTACTTTTGACAATGTCCTCAATCTAATGGTGGATAACGAAGAAAACAGCAAAATCGCGGCAAAAAACGGACTTCTTCCCGCAGTGGTTGCAGGGAGTATCAAGAGCGTTCAAGTAGACGGGACGACTGCTAAAGTAAGCCTCAATGATAAATCCGCTCAATTCGTGGATAAAAGCGATGAGACCGCATTTGTTACTTCTATCATATACGCACTTACCGAATATAAAAACGTGGACGGCGTGATGTTCGATCTGTCTAACTCGGATAAGCTTCCCTTCGGGACGGAAATGAACAAGCTTTATTACAGAGAAAATATAAATAAAATCAAATATTCCAAACTCGCAAAATCAAAGCAGACCATGTATCTGGCTAAAAAATGCGACAGTGTTTACAATTATATACCTTACAGCGTATATAACAGAAAAAGCAATATAAGCTTGAAAGAAGTACTAAGCATTCATTTTAACCTTTGCAGTGATACCAAATTTTCAAGCATGATATTCGCCGATAATGCAAAGCTAAAGGAGATACTAATCAAGGGAGACAGCGTTTATATACATTTAAGCAAGGAATTCGAAAAAATGGACAAGGCGATGCTAAACATGTATAAGAACAGCGTTTCGCTGACGGTAAAAGAAAATTCCGATTCTATTGAAAAAGTTCGCTTCATAATAGACCAAAACGAAGAAAATAATGGTATAATGGAAACTGTACTTATTAAAGATTATTCAAATCAAGAAAGAAAATAGAAGGAGCAAAATCATATGGTAAGGTCAGATAACAGAAAGTTTGATGAAAAAAGAGAAGTAAAGATAACGAGAAATTATACCATGTATCCCGACGGATGCGTTTTAATAGAATCAGGAAATACTAAAGTAATATGTTCGGCATTTATAGAAAACAGGGTTCCTCCCTTTTTAAGAGGAGAAGGTACCGGGTGGATAACATGTGAATACTCCATGCTTCCATCTTCCACTCAAACTAGGAAACAAAGAGACATCAACAGATTAAAGCTGGACGGAAGAAGTTCGGAAATACAAAGGCTCATAGGAAGAAGTCTGAGAAGCGTGGTAGACTTATCTATCTTAGGTGAAAAGACGATAATGATAGACTGCGACGTCATACAAGCCGACGGAGGCACGAGAGTAGCAAGTATCACGGGGGCATTCGTTGCACTTTACGATGCTCTTTCAAAAATGGTTGAAAAGGGCGAAATAGAAAGACTACCGCTAACATCGTTCTTAGCGGCGATAAGTGTGGGCATAGTCGAAAATGAACCGCTGTTAGACTTATGCTACATAGAAGACTCAAATGCGATAGTGGATATGAATGTAGTAATGAACGAATACGGAGAATTTATAGAGCTTGGGATGACGGGAGAAAAAAGACCGGTTAAGGAAGAGGAGCTGGGAGAGCTTCTTGTATTAGCAAAAAAAGGTATTAAGGAACTTATCGAAATTCAAAGAGAAGTACTTGGATTTAATAATTAGAGGTAACAATGAAAGAAGTAATAATAGCGTCAGCAAACAAACATAAATTAGAAGAAATAAAAAGTATTTTAAAGGATTATAAAGTAATAAGCATGGAGGAAGCCGGCTTTTTTGACGATATAGTAGAAGACGGGACTACATTTGAAGAAAATGCACTTATCAAGGCAAAAGCCATCCATGAAAAGACAGGCAAACTTGTGCTCGGGGACGATTCGGGTTTGATGGTAAAGTATTTGAACGGTGAGCCAGGTATATACTCCGCAAGATATGCGGGAGAAGAAAAAAGCGACAAAAAAAACAATGAAAAACTCCTAAGTAAACTAAAGGGAGTAAAAGAAGAGGACAGGAAAGCAAAGTTCGTATGCACGGTAGGTATATGCTATAAAGACGGCACGACAGAGACTGTAAGAGGTGAAGTGGAAGGCATCATAGGAACCAAGGAAATAGGAAACGGAGGTTTTGGATATGACCCTCTTTTCTATATCAGGGAACTGAATAAGACTTACGCCGAACTTACATTTGATGAAAAAAACAGGGTAAGCCACAGAAGAAAAGCTTTTACCAAAGCTAAAGAAATCTTGGACAAAAAATTAAAGTGACCGCGGAGCCTAAAATGGATAAAATACTTATAATAAGCGATACACACGGAGACATAAAAACGCTGGAAAAAATAATCAAAAGAGAAAAGAATTACTCATACCTTCTGCACTTGGGAGACCACCACTTTGACTTGGACGAGGTGGATATAGATCATGAAAAGGTGAATGTAATCAGAGTAAGAGGAAACTGCGATTTCATGAAAGAAAAAGAAGAAGCGGTTTTTACTGTTCACGGCAGAAAAATATTTATGACGCACGGACATTACTACGGAGTAAAAAATTCTTTGACAAATATATTCTATAAAGCCGATGAAATCGGAGCGGATATAGTCTTGTTCGGACACACCCATGAAGCTTTAAATAAAAAAATCAGCAATATTCATCTTTTTAACCCCGGGAGCCTAAGCAGTATGAGAAGCTTCGGCAAAATAAGCTACGGGATAATGACCATAGACGACAAAGGAAATTATAAATTATATCATAAGACCGTTTAGGAGATTTAATGAAGCAGGATAATATAATAAAAAAAATATGGCTGTGCATATATCCGCTGATATTTTGGGCAGTAAATCAATTTGCGGTCGGCTTTTTATTTCAGTTATACTTTTTATTTGATATGACAAATAAAGGCAGGGAAAATTCGATAACGACGCAGAGTCTGAGCGAATTTACAAGTAAAAATATAGTTTTGATATTACTAATAACATCCGTTATAAATATATTATTCTTTGCCTTCATGCTAAAAAGGAATAACAAACTAAATATAGGCTTGAACCGTAAAGAAAGTAAAATCCCTTATGTAGTATCACTGACAGTAATGGGGATAAGTTTCTTTATGCTCTCTTCGGGGATAATAGATATGTTTGACTTAACTAAATACTCCGACAGCTATGACACAATAATAAGTTCCCTCTCATCGGGAGGAATTATATTAAACATCATCGCGGTGGGTATAATTGCCCCAATAAGCGAAGAACTTATGATAAGAGGGGTAACTTACAACAATTTAAAAAAGTATATTAAACCCTCAGCTGCGATATTAGTTCAGGCTTTATTATTCGGCATGATGCATATGAACATCATTCAAAGCACTTATGCCGTCGTTGCGGGATTGATACTGGGATATATTTATGAAAAATCAAACAGCTTGCTCGTATCTTCAATATTCCACATAAGTTTCAATATATCTAACCATTTGTTCTCCGTACCGCTGTTATCCGATTTGGCAGGTATACCGGCTTTAATGCTCATAATAGGGATTATATCATTCATATATACATTTAAATACTTCAATAAAAAAGCAGTAAATAATTAGGCAGTTATCTGCCTTTTTTATTTCCCGGGAAATCAATTTATAAAGCGTATTGTCACCGATTTTCTCTTTTTACGTATCCTAGTAATGGGAGGAAATGTAATGAAAGAAAAATTAATAAAAATTTTAGCAGTGTGCTTTTCATTTATAATGTGCATTTCTGCCGCCTCGGTAGTCTCGGCTGCCAGCGAACACAAAGGTATAGATGTGAGCGTGTGGCAGGGAGATATAAACTTCAGGGAAGTAAAAGACGATGGTATAGACTATGTATATATAAGAGCAGGAGAAGGCACCACGCTGGTAGACTCCAAATTCGACAGGAACTACCGTGATGCAAGAAGAGAAGGCATGAAGCTGGGCTTTTATCATTATGTGACGGCGAGAGATACGAAAGAAGCAAAAGACCAGGCACATTTCTTTTGTTCTCTTATAAGAGATAAAAGACAGGATCTAAGACCCGCTATGGACTTTGAACAGCTGACCGGACTAAGCAAAAAAGAAGCAAACGATATAGCAAGAGTTTATATGGATACTTTGGAAAAACTTATGAAAATCAAACCCGCATTCTACTCAAATGCATATGACTGCGAAAGCGTATGGGAAGAAGATTTGACGAAATATCCTCTTTGGGTCGCAGACTACGGAGTCGAAAGACCTTATTCTATCGGACACTGGAAAGACTGGTCGGGATTTCAGTATTCAAGCAGAGGAAGCGTACGCGGTATTCACGGACACACGGATATGGATAGGTTTAAAGATGAGCTTTTAATAACTGATAAAGAAAAAGAAGACGCAAAATGCACTAAAGAGGGATATTTGAGCTACACGGTAAAAGAAGGCGAAACACTCAGAGATATAGCAAAAAAATTTGACACTACAACGAGAGAACTTATCAAACTAAATCACTTGGAGCTTATTCATCCGGGAGAAAAACTTATAATCAGAAAATAATAAAAAAGGAGTATTTTATACTCCTTTTTGTTTACTCTTCATTCATACATGATAACACCGATTTCTTAAATAAAGGGTTATTTTTAAATGAGCTCATATTTAAATTATCACATACATTTTCAAATATTTCATCTTTATCATTTGTTTTTCCTTTTAAACATCGCACTTCATTATTTATTTTGTTCAGCAGTCTTATTGAGCTATTTATAACGTTTTTATATTCATTTTTCTTATAAGCTCTGTCCCATGCAGGCAGACAGAAGTTTATATCATCGATACTTTTAAGTCTTTCAAGTGTATCCATGCTTTTTTTAAAGTCTACAAATATCGATATATCCTCCGTAGCGGGAACAGCGTCTCCGGTAAAAAGTATATTTCTTTCCATCCATAAATAAGACAGCGAACCTTTGGAGTGTCCTGAAGTATCGATGACCCTTAAATGAATATCCTCTTGTAAAGTAATGATATCATCCTTTTTCAAGTACTCATCGATTTTTACCGACTCATTCAATAAACCATAAAAGTTTGGTATGGGTCTTTCTTTAAACTGCTTATGGATATCTTCTATCCAATCCTTCTCATCATAAGGAGCATATATATTTGACTTTGATATTGATTTAATCTTTCCTGCACTTCCTATATGGTCAGGGTGAGAATGAGTCAAAAACACTCCTTTGATATCACGAATACTTTTATTCATGTCATGTAAATAATCTTCTATTATCCTTTCGCTTCCGCTGACACCGCTGTCTATAAGATATAAATGTTTTCCCTCTATGATATAAATATAAACGTATCTTTTTATATCTTCGGTTACGTTAAAATCTATCCTTATTTGATGTACATTGTCACATATTTTCATCACACCCCACCATAGTTACCGCTTTGCTTATAACAAAGTCCTTTCTTTTATATTCTATTTCTTTATATTCTTTTGAACCAAAGCATTCATTTAGCCTGCGGCTATCCTTAAATCTTATGATGATTATCCTGTCGGGAGTATAATCATCACTCAAATACGTTATTTCATCTGTCCTGACCAGATACTCTCCTCCGTATTTCTCCACAATAGGTTTGACCAAATCGATATAATCGCCGTACTCCTTCGGCTTGGACTTATCCTTAAGATAAATATTTGCCATAAAATAATAATTCATTATACTGTCCTCCTTTTTACATTTTTTAAGTGCAAGTACTCACTTGCATAATATTTAAAAAATATATGGTACCTAAATACCATATTTATTTTTTTATTCCGTTTACGAATATATTAACACTGTTTTGAATGTAAGTTTCTTTTAAAAGAGATGTGAGCATATCATCGAAAGAAGCCTTGAAAAACACAAATCCGAAGTTTAAAGATAAAAACATCACAGCCAAGCTTTCATGATCACTGCTATTTATTTTTCCTCTTTTATACATTTCACAGAAATAGTCAGTAAGACCTTTTTTAAAAACCATAGGTACCTGCATTATCCCGTCTTTTGTATACTCATAAAGCTCGGGACACCTCAGCCCCAAAGACACTTTAACGAACTTTGGAGTTACCTTATTTAAATAAGTATGAGAAAACTTTAATAAATCTTTTTTTAAATCCAATGAATATACTTTAAAATCATCTGCCGCCAAATCGGGGTTCCACTCTCTAAGTTCCATTGCATTTAAGACTATATCTTTCTTACTCCCGAATTTCCTGAAAACGGTAGACTCGTTTACTCCCGCTCTGTTTGCTATTTCCTTGGTGGTCGTAAGAGGATATCCCTTTTCCATTATTAAATTCATCGTAGCATTTATTATCTTTAAACCGGTCTTATCCATTTCCTCACCTATATTTTATGACTTCATTTATGCAAGTATATACTTGCATTATAATATAAAATTACGATGTTGTCAAACAGAGTTAAAAAATCTCCATGATTTTTTATATAAAAAAGGAGCATACATTCATATACTCCTTTTATCATTAAAATTTTATTTTTTTGATAATATTATCAAACCATTCTCATCTTGTGTAGTCACCATATCGTACACATCGTAAATACAAATATCGGGAAAACCTTCAAACCCTATAGTTTCCACAAAACAAAAGTCATCATTTATCTTTTCGTATATATGTAAATATCCGGCATTGCCTTTACTTTCACTTATCATAAGTAAATTCATATTTTCTACTATTTCGTAATCCGTATCATCAAACATCTTAAGTTGTTGAGTATAAATTTCCTTACCTGTTTTTAGAGCTTTATAAATTATGGAGGATTTCTTCTTTTTATTATAATTTTTTTCTATGATTTCCAGCCCGAAGTCCCTATCCTCAAAATAACTGTCTTTACCGTCTTCCCTTATTATCACACTGTCTTTTATAATTTCTTTCTTTTCCAAAATCAAGCTTTTACAGCCCTGTGCCATTTTATAATAAAACGCGGTGTTATCTTCTTCATCATTAGCTGAAATAAACTTTATGACCTTATCCGTCATATCAAAATCTATATCGTAGAAATCACCTTTTATTTCTTTAATTATATTAAATTTATTTTCATTGATATCATAAATACTTATACATAAAAAAGTATCTAAATCATCATTACTAAATAAATCCCGCAAACTAAAATTCAAAGGAGATATTTCAAATATTATCAATATCTTATCTTCATTTAATCTTGAACATTCAACTACATTACCGTCTTCATCCCATCCGTTTACCAATTTTGAAATGGGTATGTCACATTCCAAATCAAGCCTATATTTATCAAAAACTTTTAATCTATCCTCTTTGAATTCTCCGTCTTCATCACAAATAGTATGTGATATAAAATACGCACCTTTGTCACTTTTGGGATAAAAAATATTTTCATCATCTAAAACCAACGAAAAAAATCTGACATCGTCATTAGTGACATCGTATAAACAAAGCTTATTTTTATTTTCGCCTTCCTTATTATAAACCCCCAAACACATATAACCTTCTTCTATGACCAAACTATTTATCACAGGAAGTGTTTTCTTATTATAATCCATAAATCTAAGCCTCCTTATCCTTGTATATTTATCTTATAAAGTATTACTTTATACTGCTATTTTTATCATAAAATTTATATAGGAGAATGTCAAATGATAAATCGATATAATTTTATATATCAATACTTTTAATTTTAATTAATCAATAATATCCCAACAAGTGAAACTAAGTAAAATAAAATATGACATTACCTGAGAAAACTATATATTTGATAATGATATGAATTTAAAACAAATAAAACCATAGGACTTAAACATAATTTCCGATGATGATGGATATAAAGTTTCAAAAAACAAATCAGAGATGAGATAATGATATAAAAGATATTTAAGGTATATATAAATCATTAAATAAAATTTTGAATAAAAAAAATAATTATTAAAAGTGTGTTATTTCAATGCATTAAAAAAACTGAAACCCTCTCTATAAAAGAGTTTCAGTTATTTCCAAACTGGTGCGGATGAAGGGAGTCGAACCCCCACACCGAAGTACTAGATCCTAAGTCTAGCGCGTCTGCCAATTCCGCCACATCCGCATAATTATTAAGCTTTATTATTATATATAAAATTATCTTTCCTGTCAAGAGCTTTTTAAAATAAAATGTAAACTATTTAAAATCAAACTCTATATTTCATTTTTGAAAAATCGCCGTGAAAGGTCTATAATTAAATAAATTGGAACAAAAACCAACCAAAATATTAAAAATTTAAGTAAGTTATAATTTTTTCTTAATAAGTTCATAATATATATGTAGTATATTTATTGCATACTAAATGAGAAACTTATACAGGGTGGAAAATAGGATGACAAGAGAAGAAAAAAATGATTTTTATAAAAAATTGGAACATATATTATCTCACGAAGAAGTAAGGAAAATGCAGGATTTTACTCAGCACGGCGGGACGGATACATTCAGCCACTGTTTAAATGTGGCACTTTTAAGCTACAGTCTATCCAAAAGAATGAAAATAAAAGTAAATGAAGAGTCGATGTTAAAAGGAGCAATGCTCCATGATTTTTATCTTTACGACTGGCATTTGGACAGGGACACAAGAGAGGGATTTCACGGTTTCAGACATCCCAAAAGAGCTCTTAACAACGCCTTGGAACACTTTGACTTAGATGAAAAAGAAGCCAACATAATCTCATCTCATATGTGGCCTTTGACACTAAGGAAAATCCCAAAAAGCAAAGAAGCTTTTATAGTCTGTATGGCGGATAAATGGTGTGCGGTAATGGAGACAAAAACAAGCTACGTAAACAAAATCAAAAAACTTAAATATAACAGTTAGTTTTATATGATATATCCAAAGTTAAAATAAAAGAAGAAAACCTTCTTTTATTTTTTTACTTTTATACTTTATGATATAATATTTAATAATAAACCAAATTTATCCAAAGGACGGGAAATATATGAAAACTTTAAAAATATTCTTATATATAATTTTAATAATAGCCGTCATTCTTATAATAGGCGTACTTTATCTGACATTGACGGAATATAAGCCCGAAGATATCGAACAGGCAGAGAAAATCAAAGAGTCAGACAGCACCAAAGAAATAGATTTAAATGAAGATTTAAGCGTACTTACTTATAACCTTGGATACTGCAACGACAGTGCCGACAGCGATTTCTTCATGGACGGAGGCAAAAGGACGAGGATAGAGTCCAAAGATAAAGTAATAAGAAATTTGAAAGGCATAGAACAAAATATAAAATCAAACAAAAGCGATATAATATTCATTCAGGAAGCGGATGAAAAGTCAAAAAGGGGTTACGGGATAAATCAAGTGAAATATCTAAGCGACAATTTGGAAGGTTCCGGTTATTTTGCAAAGAACTTCTCATGTAAATATATCCCCTACCCCTTCCCCGATATGATTGGAGGCGTCGAAGCAGGGATAGTGACCATAAATCCTTATAAAATCCTGGACGCAAAAAGATACTCTCTTCCCGTGGCGTTTAAATACCCTATAAGAGTATGCCAAATGAAAAGGTGTTTGCTCGTGGAAAGAGTGAAAATAAAAAACAGCGATAAAGAACTGGTGCTGGTAAATCTTCACATGGAAGCTTACGATGACGGGGAAGGCAAGAAAAAACAAACAAAAGTCTTAACGGATTTCTTGAATAAAGAATACGAAAAAGGAAATTACTGCATAGCCGGAGGGGATTTCAATCAAAACTTCCCAAATGTAAATAACAAAAAATATCCCATAATAAATGATGAGTACTTCACTCCCGGTACACTGAACTTCGATGCATTCTCGAAAGAATGGACATTCGCAGTGGATGACGATACTCCGACTTCAAGGCTGTTAAACGAAGAATACAATGAGAACAGCAAAAATACACAGCTTTATGTGATAGACGGATTTATATTATCCCCAAATGTAAAGCTTAAGGAAGTAAAGACCATAGATACAAAATTTGATTACTCCGACCATAACCCCGTAAGGATAGAGGTCAAACTGGAAAAGGAGAAATAAATGAGTTTAATAGCAACGCTGATAGGTATATTCCTGGGCATGATATGCTTTTCCATGTGGAGCAGATACATGCAAAACTCCGTAAAAAAGGAAACGGAGAATTTGGATGAACATAATTTCACAGTCAAAAAGCCAAAGTCAAAGGTAGTCTTCCACTCCGTTATACTCTTTGCATGGGTGATAATCTTTGCATTATATCAGTCGGGTATAATATTTGAAAAAAATATATTTTTCTACATCGTAACAGCCCTCGTAGTCGTAATGAGCCTTTACAGGATACAATACTGTATCTACAGGAAGATAACCGTGGAAGGAGAAAAAATAACGGATACGAAGGGAAATGTATATTACTTCTCGGATTTTACTTCATGCAAAATTATAGACAGTGCATTCATGCTGTTTATAGATAGTACTCCGACTTTAAAGCTTGAAAGGGACGATATAGGCTACGATACATTCTTAAAAAGAGTATTCGATACGGGAATGAAAGTCGTCGACCTAAGAAAAAATAAATAATAAAACATAGGATAAAAAGATATTCTCGATTTTAATTACATCCTATAAGCTTAAAACAAATAAAGGAATAAATATCCCCGTCATATTCTATTTAATAATAAAAACTCAGTCCTATCAAAAAAGTATAAATAGAAAATAGTGAGGAGGGTATATATAAACAAAATAAAAAGGAGTAAATAAATACTCCTTTTGTTTTTACAGATAATGTATATTAAATTCTTTATTAGTTATAAACAGCACCTCTACATCTTCATCTTTTCCTCCGTGGAAAGCTTTTGACCCCTCCTTGAACCATACGAAACTGCCCTTGTCAAAATCCCCGAGATTAGTATGAAGTACCCCTTCAAGCACATACATACCATGGGCACAGTCATGTGTATGCCAAGGTGTGATGGTTCCTTTCGGATAAAGGATTTGTTTTATCATCATCTTTGTATCTTCATCATTTAAAAGATACTGCTCGTACATTACATTCCCGGTATTCTTGCTTACATGTTCATGTTCCCTGACGTTTATTTCTTCACTTTTAAAAACAATATCACCCATATTTTTACCTACCCTTTTTTATTTGATTTTACTCCTTTATCCTTTTTATTTCAACCAAATATAAACTTATTCAAATTTATTGGGAAGAAGAGTTCTTTTGTGGTAAAATAACAACTATAAGAGAGGAATAAAAAATGGACTTGAGCAAAATAAATTTTTCCGGTGAACTTCCTTTGGAAGGAACCAACAACGTAAGGGACCTCGGCGGGTACTGCTGCCATACGGATACTCCGAGAGTAACAAGATATCATAAATTCATAAGGTCCGCGGGACTTACATATATTACAAATAAAGACATAGATATACTGCTAAGCTACGGAGTAAAAGACGTACTCGACCTTAGAAGTCAGGAAGAAGCGGCTATTCAGCCAAACAAACTGAAAGATGTAGAGGGGATAAATTACTATAACATCCCTTTAAGCATAGTAGATATGGTAGCCGATATCACCAAAGAAGATAAAAATTTCAATATGCCCGAAGGATATATCAAGCGTATAGAGCATAAAGAAATAATAAAAGGCATCATAGAATACATAGCGAATAATCTTCACGGAGGATTTTTGTTCCACTGTACGGCAGGCAAAGACAGGACGGGGCTTATCGCATCCATACTCCTTGGTTTATGCGAAGTTTCCAGAGGCGATATAAAAGCTAACTATGAAGTATCCCATACATATATGAGAGAAAACGACGACTTTATGAAAGCCTATGAAACGGGAAAATCAAAGGTCTTTTTATCAAAGGCAAGATATATGGAATGTGTGTATGACTATGTCATCAATACTTACGGTTCGTACAGGAATTACCTAATGGACTGCGGTATCCAAGAAACCGATTTAGATAAAATAATTGAATACTTTACAGAGGAAATATAAATCATGAACGATAAAAACAAAAAGAAAGTAGCACCTATTTTAGTGGGTATATTTATAAGCCTTATACTCATAATATATATATCGGCGGTAATGCTTATAGATTTCCCTGTTATTATAAAAATAGTACTGGGGCTTATGCTTTTAGCTCTTATAGGTGTTATGATACATACGGTAATAGAAAGATTAGAAGAAATAGAGGAGGGTGAAGAAGATGATCTTGGTAACTACTGAAAAAATCGAAGGGAAAGAATTTGAAATGCTGGGACTTGTAAAAGGTTCGTGCATACAAACAAAGAACTTCGGCAAGGACATTTCACAGGGATTTAAAAATTTAGTCGGCGGTGAACTTAAATCTTACAACGAAATGATGAACGAATCCAGAGCAATGGCAACAAAGAGAATGGTTTCGGAAGCTGAAGAAATGGGAGCAGATGCCATAGTAGCCGTTAGATACGCTTCAGCGGCGATAATGCAGGGTGCAGCGGAAGTATTCGCTTACGGAACAGCTGTAAAATACAAATAAAAAAGAGCTTTTATAAGCTCTTTTTTTATTCTCCGTAACCCCATACTTCTTTTGGGATACTGTTTAGATGAGTAAGGGTTCTTAAGGCATAGAACATCAGGCATAGGAATACAAAGTGAACTCCCATTTGGATATAATCTATGGAAAGCACCGCTACAACAAAATCTATGAAATAGAAAAATGTCAGTACTCCGTAAGAAAACTTTATATTCCTATAGCAGAAAAACGCACATGTGCCGATTATAATCACACTTACTCCCACAGCCCCGTAAAAGAGTACAGATAACACTATATTCTCAGCGGCATAAAATAAATGCGCATTTGTAAAGAACTGGTCTACCAACACAAAGTTGAACCATGTCGCACTCGTTTCAGCCTGCACGATAAGTAAAACGATTTGAAATATCATTGCAAGGAATATAAAAATCGGTACCATAGAGAGTATCTTCGCTCTCTTCTCCAGTTTATCCTTTATAATTTTAAAATCGGCATAATTCATGCTCCTACCTCCTAATCATCTTCTCCAATAATTCTGACTTCTTCTTCCAGTTTTACTTTATATTTATTGTATACTTCTTTTTTTACATAATCAATAACATCTAAGATTTCTTTTGAAGATGCATTACTTTTATTTATTACAAAGCCGGCATGCTTTTCGCTGACTCCCGCATCTCCCACATGATAACCCTTAAGCCCAGCTTCGTCTATAAGCTTAGCGGCGATATATCCTTCGGGTCTTTTAAAGGTACTTCCCGCTGAAGCCTCGCTCGGCTGGGTCCCGGTCCTGTAATCTTTGAATTCATCCATATTGGCTTTTATTTCTTCTTTATTTCCTTCTCTGAGCTTTATCCTTGCGGATAGGACGATATATCCTTTTTCTTCTATATTGCTGTGTCTGTAGCTTAGATCCAAATCGCTTGGAGTAAGGACTTTAACATCATTTCCATTTTTATCGAATACCGTAACGTCAAGGAGCACGTCTTTCATCTCACCGCCGTGAGCTCCCGCATTCATGAATACGCCTCCTCCGAGACTGCCGGGTATACCCCCCGCAAATTCAAATCCCGCAAGAGATGAAGCCAGCGCTTTATTTGCTATCAGTGCTAAAGGAGTCCCCGCATTGGCGGTTATGACTTCTCCGTCTATATCAAGTCCGGTCATTTTGAATGTACTTACGACGGTGTTTTTTATTCCCCCGTCTTTTACAAGTATATTGGTCCCTCTTCCGAGAACGATAAACTCTTCATTATTTTCTTTTAAATATTCAATTACTTTAACAAATTCATCTGAAGTTTTTGGCGTCAAATAAATCTTCGCATCTCCGCCGCTTCTGAAGTTGGAATGTTTCTTCATAGGTTCATTTAATAAAACATTTTCGCTTCCTATGATTTTTTCGATTTCTTTTATATCCATATTTCTCCTTTTGACTAAATGTCATCGGTTTCTATTTTAATTTTTTCTTTTTTTAAAAAAGCAAATTTCGTTTCAGCCAATATCAAGGCTGTGAATATTATAACAGCACCGAACAGCATTTGTATAGTAAAAATTTCGTTTAGGAAAATAATACCTAGGATAGTCCCAAATACACTTTCCATACTCATAAGTATTCCCGCATGAGTGGGAGTAGTATACTTTTGAGCAACATTTTGAATTAAAAAAGCTATAGCCGAAGCGATTACCCCGAGATACAGTAACATAGGAACCGTACTTCCCGTTATATTAAAAGTAAATAATTCTCCGTTAAATATAAGAAATATAAAAGCAAATAGTCCCGCAAACGCCATTTGCATCATGCATAGGATAATAGGGTCTTCATCTTTGGAAAAAATGCCGACAAAGAACACATGAAACGCCCAAAATACTGACCCTATAAGGGTGATACCGTCGTAGTAATTTATATTAAGACCTTCCCTTGGGTTCATTGTAAGTAAAAATATCCCTATTATCATGAGCAAAGCCGCAATAAAATTATGCTTTTCCGGCTTTTGTCTACCCACAAACATCGCTATAAAAGGGACTATCGCAACATACACCGCAGTCAAAAAAGCGCTCTTTCCAGCGGAAGTCTCGGCAAGTCCGTAAGTTTGAAAAGCAAAACCCAAAAATAAAACAAAGCCTATTAAAGCACTTTTCATTACAGTTTTCTTCGTAATAAGATTTAACTTTTTTATATTAATGATAAACAGTGTTACAGCGGCAATTACAAACCTTGTGAATATAAGCTGAGTACCGCTTAGTGCATCTAAACCGTTCTTTGTCACTATAAATCCGCTTCCCCATATAAAAGCCATTACCAAAAGGAAAAAATCGGCACATAGTGATTTATTTTTTTCATTCATTCCCATAATGTGTCTCCTTCATTTCTACGTGAGTAATCATTATATCATAAAATTATACACGGTTCTACACTTGATTTTTATCATTTACATTTTAAAATTACTCTAATCAAAAATAATACTTTGTATAAATCATATAAGTCAAAATCTATCTATCTACACCTATTGACTATATAGGAAGATGAAGCATATAATAATATATAAAAAAATATAAGGAGGAAGTATGAATAATAACGCAGATTTCAGCATAGGAAGCCCCGCAAAAAATATATTAAAACTTGCGGTACCCATGACGGTTGCACAGCTTATAAACCTCCTTTACAACATGATAGACAGGATTTACATAGGAAGGATACCGACTACGGGTACCCTTGCCTTAACGGGTCTTGGATTATGTTTTCCCATAATCATGATAGTGACCGCCTTTGCAAACCTGTTTTCCTTCGGAGGAGCCCCTCTTTTTTCCATGGAAAGAGGCAGAGAAAACGATGAAGAAGCTCAAAAAATCATGGGGAATTCTTTTCTTATGATGATAATCTTCGGAGTATCTCTTACGGTAATAGGGCTTTTATTTCAAAAACCTATACTATACCTCTTCGGAGCAAGCGACGCTACATATCCTTTTGCAAGAGATTACATAACCATATATTTACTTGGGAATATATTCGTAATGACCAGCCTTGGGATGAACAGCTTCATAAATGCACAGGGCTTTGCAAAGAAGGGAATGCTCACCGTAATGCTCGGAGCATTTACCAATCTTATCCTGGACCCTATATTCATATTCTATTTCGGCATGGGAGTAAAAGGTGCCGCAATAGCAACTATCATATCCCAATTACTTTCAAGTTTATGGGTACTGAAATTCCTGACGGGGAAAAAAGCCATTTTAAAGCTTACAAAAGAAAGCATGGTACTTAAGTTTAGCAGAGTACAGAGGATAATCGACCTTGGTATGTCGGGATTTATCATGTCCGTAACCAACAGTATAGTACAAATAATATGCAACGCCACTCTCCAAATCTACGGAGGGGATCTATACGTCGGCGTAATGACTATTTTAAATTCCATAAGGGAAATATTCACCATGCCCGTCAGCGGTATCACAGACGGAGCGACCCCTGTAATGAGCTACAACTACGGAGCAAAAAACTTCGACAAGCTGAAAAAAGCGATAAAATTCATGTCGGTGATTTGTATAACCTACACTTTCCTCGCATGGATAACCATTATAGCCTTCCCAGATGTATTCATTAAAATATTCAACCACGACCCGAAACTGATAGCAAAGAGTATACCCGCAATAGAAATTTATTTCTTCGGCTTCTTTATGATGGCTCTTCAGTTTGCCGGGCAGAGAGTATTTGTTTCCCTCGGTAAATCGGGATACGCGGTATTCTTTTCCATTTTCAGAAAAGTGATAATAGTGACTCCCCTAACTATCCTCCTTCCGAAGTTTTTCTCTCTGGGAGTAAATGGAGTATTCCTCGCAGAACCCATCTCAAACTTCATCGGAGGGCTCGCCTGCTTTATCACTATGCTTGTGGTCGTTCTACCAGAAATCAATAAGAAAGGCTAAGGGGCTCTGCCCCTTTCACCCCGCTCAAACTTTGCTCGCCCAAAGTTTAAGAATAAAGGGCTCCGCTCAAGCCGCGGAGGCTCTTTACGCAAATTGGTTTATAGGGTTCCACCCTAAGACCCGCCAATATTTTTCCGAAGATAAAAATATTGGATAAAAATCTTCCACTCAGTCGCCGTGGCGGCTTTTTACGCGGTCGGATTTTGGGAAAGTGCTACCCGCACTTTCTCCAAACGACCGCTGCCCCGCCCCGTATTTAAAGATAGTAATAATAAATGGAAAATAATATTTTATATAAAATCGGCAATAAAAAAGAACGCTTTAGCGTTCTTTTTTATACCTTATGCTTTCAAACTCTTCGCCCGCAAAAAAATCAAGTATATCCATTTCAAATCCATTACATATCTTTCTTATAGTTTTAATACCCGGATTTCCAGTAGTATCATTTAATATATTTTTTAAAGTAGAATAAGAAAGACTTGATTTTTTAGCTAATTGATTTTCAGACAATCCTCTTTCTTTTATTAAATTATTAATTCTAATTTTTACACATTCGTCAATATCCATAGTATTTTCTCCTTTTATATATTGTACAAAATTTTTTTAACCATATATGGTGAATTTTCAGTTTTTATGATATAATACATATAAGTTAACCATATATGGTGAATATATATTTGTACATAATTTTTAATTCTAACTCCCTAAACTAACTTCCATTTATGGTTAACTTATTATATTTTATATATTTCTATAATCTATAAATATAAAAGACCAAATATGGACGACATAACAAATGAAAAAATTATAAAATATTTATAAGTAAAAATATTATCCACAGTATAGCTATACATGTGTGTATTTATATCGACAGCGATAAATTCATGTATACAATATAAAGATACTTCGGAGTACACATAGAAGCGTAGATAAAAAATAAAAACTTCTATAAAATTAAGTAAAATAATTTGAATGGTGTAAATAATGCAAATCAATTATAAAAAAGTTGGAGGAAAAATTAAAGAAGCAAGAAAAAAGCAAGGTTATACACAAGAAACATTAGCTGAAATAATAGACTTATCAGCCAGTCATTTGAGTCATGTGGAAAACGGAATTGCAAAAATCTCACTGCCAACGATAGTTGCTATTGCAAAAACACTAAATGTAAGTCTTGACGATCTATTAAGTTTGGAAATAGATAATCAGTCGATATACTTAACCATGAAAGAACTAGATAGGATTTTTAAAAATTGTACAGTAAAAGAGAAAAACTTATTGATACATAATTTAAATATATTAAAACAATATGATTTAAAAGAGTACATAAAGTCAATGCAGGAAATATAATTTTTAATTTCCCTTTTAAAAATATACACCCCTCCCTCCGATATCTTATCTTTCCCTTAAGGGAGGGGAAAAAGAAGGTCGCCCTTAAGGCAAAACCCCACAGAAAGGTATACAATGAAAATAGAAGAAGCTTTCAGTATAAGAATAAAATATTTACTTAAAGAAAAAGGTATGACTGCCGAGGAACTATCAAAAAAGTCAGATGTTTCACTCAATTATATAAATAAATTAATAACCGGCACCGCAAAAAACTTGCATATACAAGAAATTGGACAGATATCCGTCGCATTTGATATGCCTCTTCATAAATTTCTGGACGATGAGGTATTTCATGATATGGAAACAAAATATACTAAAAAATAAAAGAGCCTAAATGGTTCTTTTTTATTGCAGATTTTATAGGAAATATTACTTCCTTATATTATTTACTATTACTATCTTTAAATACGGGTCGGGGCAGCGACTGTTTCAAAAATCTCGGGCAGAGATTTTTAG
>NZ_JANJZK010000019.1 GCF_024623185.1 Anaerofustis stercorihominis | reverse complement strand
GAGTTAAGGGGTGTAAGGGGCAGCGCCCCTCCCCCTTGCTTTTAAGAAAATGATTATCTATAATTAAACATATTAAATAAAACGGAGAGAAAAAATGGATAAAAACAGGATAGATAAGCAATTTGAATTTTTCAGAGAAATAGATAAAGAAAAATTTATCGAAAGGCAGACATACTTAACGGGAGCAAAAAGAAGAGAAAACGACGCGGAACATGCATGGCACATGGCGGTAATGACTTTTTTACTCAGAGAATATGCGAATGAAGAAATAGATGTACTGAGGACGATAAAGATGCTTCTCATTCATGACATAGTGGAAATCGACGCGGGAGATACATTTGCATACGATAAAGAAGGACAAAAATCACAAAGAGAGCGTGAAGAAAAAGCGGCAAAGAGGATTTTCGGACTTCTCCCTTCCGACCAAGGAGAAAAGCTAATGGATTTATGGGAAGAATTTGAAACGGGGGAAACAAAGGAAGCAAGGTTTGCTCATACCATGGATAATATCCAGCCTATGATGCTCAATGCGGCAAATGATGGAAAAAGCTGGCAGGAATGGGGTGTGAAACTTGACCAGATACTTAACAGGAATAAAAACACAAGTAAGGGTTCTAAAATACTATGGGAATATGCATATAATAGCTTTGTCATTCCAAATGTCAAAAAAGGAAGGATAGACAGTGAAGAATAATATATCTTGAGCCTATAATAAGATTTTATAAGTATTAAAATATAATATTTATTTATATTGTTTATTTAAATCTTTAAAAATAAAAAATTTTTTAAATGATACAATATCAAAAGGATTATTTTAAAGTAAAGTTAATAAAATAATTTATAAAAATATAATTACATTAATTATGATACATATCTTAACTTAAAAGAAAAACAAAGAAAAGAGAAATAGTATGGCAATAAATATTAGAAAAATGAACAAAAGCGATTTAGAAACATTTAAAAAGTGGTTATACAAGCCTCATGTAGCAAAGTGGTACCATGAACCTGAGAGCTGGATCGAAGAAGCTGAAAAGTCAGACAGTGAATTTAATTGGATAAGTCATTGTATCGTTGAAATCAAGGGTAAACCTATAGGATTTTGCCAGTACTACGCATGTGAAGACAGTGATGAAGACTGGGGAGGATATACGAAGCTCGGCGGGACTTACAGTATTGATTATATGATCGGTGAAACAGAGTTTCTTTCCAAAGGATACGGTAAGGAAATCGTAAGAAAATTGGAAGAAAAAATAAAATACCATGACGACGCAAAAAGGATAGTCGTACAGCCGGAAAAGGAAAATAAAGCTTCAAGAGGAGTATTGTTGTCCTCAGGATACTTACTTGATGATGAAAAAGATATCTTTGTGAAAGTTATATAAATCAGTAGTTTTAGTAAAATAGTTTAAATCCTAAAACGATTTTTTCTTTATATAAGACTGAGTATAAAATAGTCCATATATTTAAAATCTGTTTAATGATAATATATTTAATAAATGTTTAAGATATTAAATCATATATTTTATTATTAGATTGAGAGATTAAATTTTTTAATTTAATCGGCATAGAACACTGATAAACAACCAATGATAGAGATACTTTTATAATTATCCATTCTAATTTCGTATACCCTATTTTTAACAAAGCTTTTAAAATTAGTTTAACAATGTGATTTATTTAAAATAATCAAAGGCTGATTTATATAAAACTTATTTAAGTAAAAATCATATATAATATATTATTATATTTTATTGATATATATAATTTATTGTAACAAAAGTTAAATAAAATTTATAATGAATATAATATGGTTTAAAATTTCAAGCTATCGCTTTTATATAAAAATCATAAATAATAATGTTTTTAAATATATAAATAAGACCTATTAAGTCATTATCTATATCAAACATCACATTTACTCAATAATCATTGTTTTCTGTTGAAAATAAAGAGAAATATTGGTATTATTAATAATTATAGTAAAACAGAAAATCAAATTTAAATATATTCAGAGGTAGGACTATGTCAGAAGATAAAAAAACGATACTAAGCGGGATACAATCCAGCGGAGAATTTACAATAGGAAATTATTTCGGAGCGATAAAAAACTGGGTGGAACGTCAGGACGACTATAAATGCATTTATTTCATAGCCGATATGCATGCAATTACTGTAAACCAAGTCCCGGCTGAACTAAGAAGAAGAAGTTTCGAATGTGCGGCAATGCTCATTGCAAGCGGTATAGACCCTAAAAAATCTCTCTTATTCATACAGTCTCATGTTCCCGCACACGCAGAACTTCAGTGGATACTAAACTGCAACGCTCATATGGGCGAACTTTCGAGAATGACCCAATATAAAGACAAATCCAAGAGCCAGGGAGAAAATATAAAAGTGGGACTATTCGACTATCCCGTGCTTATGGCGGCGGATATACTTCTCTATCAGGCAGACCTCGTTCCCGTCGGAGACGACCAAAAACAGCATTTGGAGCTTACAAGGACCATAGCAAACAGATTTAACAATAACTACTCTCCTACTTTCAAAGTTCCCGAAGGATACTACGGAGAAAACGGAGCAAGGATAATGTCCCTTCAGGATCCTTTAAAGAAGATGTCAAAATCCGATGAAAACAAAAACGGATTTATTTCGATGATAGACGGTAAAGATGTGATAATGTCAAAATGCAAAAGAGCAGTCACAGACTCGGATATGAATATAATCTACGATAAAGAGAATAAGCCCGGAGTATCAAATCTTCTTGAAATATACTCCTGTGCGGCAAATAAAACTATCGAAGAAGCAGTAAAAGATTTTGACGGAAAAAATTATGCATACTTTAAAAATGCGGTGGGAGAAAGCATCGCCGACAGACTCTCTCCTATCCAGGACGAATTTAACAGACTATGCAAAGATAAGACTTACGTCAACGAGGTACTGAAAGACAGCAGAGACAGTGCTTCTTATATAGCAAATAAGACACTCAGAAAAGTAAAGAAAAAAGTAGGTTTCTACAGTTTATAAAAAAGGGAGTAATCATGCTCCTTTTTTAATGTATATGCGTACGATACCGAGAAGAAAAAATCAAAGATAAGAAAATTAAATAAAAATGATTTATTTGATTTGGCTTAATCACTAAAAAACAAAGAAACCATGTATGCTTATGAGCATGGTTTTAGTAACGAGAAAGTAAAAAATTGGCTTGATAATCAGCTTTGAAAATATAAAATTGTCAGTTCTAATAAATGAGATTGATATTTAAATAATAAATGGAATAATAAATTTATAGATAGGTGCGGAAGTACAGCAGAAGCTCTTAATTTTAAGACATTAAAAAAAAGGTTATTTATTAATAGGCGTAATTAAAATGAGAAATTATGAAAAAAAGTATAAAGAAATAAACGTTTATGTATTAAGTTTTTTAAATCAAAATAAAACCAAGATAAGATTAGCCTGTCGAACTATACAATATCCTCACCCAATAAAATTTTAGGCATTGTAGTAAGACAGCGATTCCATCTTTTATAAAATTTCTCCAACCCAAGCTTCGAAACTCGGGCATGAGTTTCTTCATCTTCTAGTGTCCAGTGCAAAATATATGTAACTTTACCTACCCATCTAGTAAGGCGGATAGGCGGTTCACCTTCCTTTACTGCATTGAAATCCTTTTGGCGGTGTGTACGTTTGATATACTTCACATCTATAACACCCGTCTGAGAAAGATAAAACTCAGAAACATCTTTCATCAAAGTTTCGATTTCATCTTGTTTATCGATTTTCGCTTCATAAATGCAGATTTCATTAAACATCAAAATCCCTCCATAACAAACATATAGCTGTTTTCATTCTAGCATGAGCGGATCGGTAATGTCAAACAGCTCCTTAGTTACATTACTTTATGCTGCTTATAACCATTTTCGTTCACTTAATCGCTGTTTTATCCTTAACCGAGATATATCAAAAAGCTAAATTTATAAGATTTAACTTTGGCTAAAGCTACTTAATAATTGTTTTTTATTATGTTACTGCGTTTTGTTGAAACGGAATATAACATTTTAAGTAAAGCACCTGCTAATTGTAAAGATATCGATATTATATAAAAAACTTTTTTCATTATAATTTATCCTATATCATTTAGACTATTTCATACCTATAAACAAAATCGTCCATATAAAAACCACCGCCTATATCATTTTTCTCTTCTTTAATTTTTATAAATCCAAAGTGTTCATATACATTTATAACGGGGTTATTCTTATTCACATTTAAAGTCACACCTCTAAGTCCAAATCTTCCTGCTTCTTCTATGATAAAATCAAGCATTGCTTTTGCGTATCCCTTTCCCCTGTTATCTTTACTTAGATAAAACTTACTTAGATACATATATTCATCTTTAGGATAAAATGAGATGAACCCTATCCTTTGACTTAAATCGTCCAGAACAAAATAGTAGTCATACCCCTCACTTAGCTGAGAAGTTATAGATTTTACACTTTGGAATTTTTCTATCATATAATCGTTTTGTGCAATCCCGATTATAGGGTCAAAATATTCCTTTACTATATTTGAAGCAAATAGCGAAAGGTCTTTTATCTTATCTTTTTCGTTTATATTTATTTTATCGAATGTCATATGTCTTCTCCGTATACTATTACATGTCATTTATATTGATATCATTATCGTTTAAAACATATCATCTATAATTTTATGTACTTATTTACTCCTTTTCATTTATCCTCTCTCTAAGCATGAAGAAAAGTAAAACTATACCTATACCTGCCAATATATGTCCTATACCGGAGATCCCCGAAATTGATGACAGTAAAGCTTTAGACGCATTGACATTTAAAACTTCTATGACACCGTGTACTGTTAACATAACGGATGTCAACAAAACACCTATATTGTAAATAATATAAAACATATTGAATTTATTTGAACTTACGATATCGAACTTTTCATTTAAAAGTAAGATAACAAGGAACATTATCATACCCAGCATGAATAAATGCCCATGTACTCCCCGAAGCATGGTAACTCCCGTAAAATCATTATATTTTGTAAATTCTCTGTAGAACACCCCGCCTATCATTGCAAGGACAGCGTACATAAATGAAGTATTTAATAATCTTTTCATACTTTAACCTCCCTTAAATCATATGAAATAATTTTAACACTATTATATTTAAAATCAATAGATAATAAATTTTACAAATCAAAAGTTACAATTTGTATATTTTTCCATTTTCAATTATTAAAATATAATTAAAAACATTGCAAAATCATAGTAAAAGATATATAATTGTAACAAATGTTACCGAAATACTGATATTTTTCTGGTATTATATAGAAAATTCATTGGTGAGGTAACAAATCTGAATAAGGGAAAAAGAATGGATCTAAAACTTATTGCCAAGTCTGAATTGTTCAGAGGGATAGATGAAGTATCCATAGAAAAAATGCTTCATTGTTCCAACTCGAGAATAAAAGAATACTCGGCTGATGAAGTGATTTTCAGCGAAGATGAAATATCGGATTACCTTTATGTTTTGTTAAAAGGTGAAGTGATGATAATAAAAGATTATCCGTCGGGAAACAGGAATGTATTTTACGAAGTTGAGGACGGCGAGATTTTCGGAGATTTATTTCACGGACTTGATAACTCACTGAACTATTATGACGCTATTTCAGCAAAGAAATCGAAGGTTATGATAATACCTTGGAATTTCTTCTTTAACGTATGTGAAAAAGCATGTGATTTTCATAAAATGCTTATAAAAAATATCATGCAGCTTCAATCGGATAAAGCCCTTACGCTGATGAAGAAAATACATATTTTATCCGCGACTACTTTGGAAGAAAAAATAGCTCTTTATTTAATTCAAAGTATGAAAGACGATAAAAGAGTAACACTAAATATGACAAGAGAAGAAATGGCAGATTACTTCGGGGTGAAAAGACCTTCGCTTTCGAGGAGCTTGATGAAAATGCAAAAAGATAAACTTATAAAAGTAGATAAAAAATATATAACGGTCTTGGAAGAAGAAAAACTTCAAGACCTATGTTTTTAAGACAGAAAAGAAAGGATGATTTTAGATAATGGAAAGTATCAGAAAAATAACCGAAGACTTATATTTTGTGGGAGCAAACGACAGAAGGATAGCACTTTTTGAAAACATCTATCCGGTAGAAAACGGAGTATCTTATAACTCATATTTACTTATGGATGAAAAGACGGTCTTACTGGATACCGTAGACAAAAATGCAAGCAGTGAATTTCTAACAAACGTTAAAGCGGTGCTCAAAGAAAGAAACCTTGACTATATCGTGGTAAACCATATGGAACCCGACCACTGTGCAATGATAGAAGAAATAGTGGACAGATATCCCGATGTAAAAGTAGTTGCAAATCAAAAAACAGTGAACATGATAAAACAGTTTTTTAACTTCGATATAGATTCAAGAGTAGTTTTGGTAAAAGAAAATGACACTTTGAACACAGGAAAACACACTCTTGCTTTCGTTATGGCACCTATGGTTCATTGGCCCGAAGTTATGGTTACTTATGATACAGAGGATAAAATCTTATTCTCAGCCGATGCCTTCGGAACTTTCGGAGCTATAGACGGGAATCTATACACCGATGAAGTAAATTACGAAAGAGACTGGCTTGACGAAAACAGAAGATATTTTACAAATATCGTAGGAAAGTACGGTCCTCAAGTCCAAGCTGTATTAAAGAAAGCTTCTGCTCTTGACATTGAAATGATATGTCCTCTTCACGGACACATATGGAGAGATAAAAAAGACATAGCATTCATTTTGGATAAATATAATCTATGGAGCACTTATACGCCGGAAGAAAAATCGGTGGTGATAGCTTACGCATCTATCTACGGTCATACGGAGACCGCAGCCAATATACTTGCAAATACGTTGGCTGATAAAGGTGCTAAACATATAAGGGTATATGATGTATCCAAAACAGACCCTTCATATATAATCTCGGACGCATTCAAATATTCAACACTCGTATTCGCGTCAATAACTTATAACAATGAAATATTCCCTAAAATGGAAGCCCTCCTTCACGAGGTAGCGGCTCACAATCTTAGTAGCAGGAATATTGCACTTATAGAAAACGGTTCTTGGGGACCTTCTGCAAACAAAAAAATGAAAGCCATTTTGGAAAAACTTAAAAACTGTAATTTCATCGAAGAAGAAGTAACTATAAAATCAGCTTTAAAAGATGACAGTTTAAATAGTTTGAATAAATTAGCAGACCAAATAATAAAATCATTATAAACAATAAAAAAGAGAGGTAAAAAAATCATGGAAGCAAAATTTTACAGATGTAAACACTGCGGAAACATCATCGTTTTCGCTAAAAATCAAGGAGTACCGGTAATGTGCTGCGGAGAAAAAATGGAAGAACTAAAGGCGGGAACAACAGATGCCGCTGTTGAAAAGCATGTACCGGCAGTAAGCGTTGACGGAAATAAAGTAAGCGTACAAGTAGGAGATGTCATTCATCCTATGGAAGAAAAACATCACATCGAATTCATTTGGATAGAAACAAAAATGGGTCATCAAATCAAGAATTTAAAACCGGGTGACGAACCAAAAGCCGAATTCATTTTAGCTGACGGAGATGAACTTGTTGCTACATATGAATATTGCAATCTTCACGGATTATGGAAAAAATAGTTAAGACAAATAAAAAGGAGCAACATGCTCCTTTTTTATTGTTCTTCTTTATATTTACATTCTTTATTTTTACAAAACAATTTCTTTGTCTTACCTTTGCTTTCGTATAAAAGCTCCCCGCATTTGGGACATATTTTCTTTGTAGGTTTCTGTGAAGAAGCAAAGTCGCAGTTTGGATAATTTTTACATCCGTAGAATATACTGCCCTTTTTGCTTTTCCTTTCAACGACCTGTCCCCCGCATTTAGGACATTCCGCATCTATTTCTTTGACGATAGGTTTTGTCGTCTTACAGTCGGGATAACCGCTGCACGCCATGAATTTGCCGAACCTTCCGTATTTGATCACCATAGGTTTCCCGCAGTTTTCACAGACTTCATCGGTTTCTTCTTCCGGAAGTTTTATCCTCTCTATGTCTTTGACTTTATCAAGTTCCTTTTCAAGCCCTTTATAGAACTCGGCAATAACATCTTTCCATTTTTTATTGCCTTCTTCTATATTATCCAAAGTGCTTTCCATTTGAGCGGTAAAATCGACGTCTACTATATCTTCAAAATTTTCTCTGAGTAACTTATCCACCGCTTCTCCTATCATCGTAGGAGAAAATCTTCTTTGATTTACTTCAACATAGCCTCTGTTTTTTATGGTATTGATTATCTGAGAATAAGTGGAAGGTCTTCCTATCCCCTCTTCTTTAAGTACCTTTACAAGGCTCGCTTCGTTATACCTTGCCGGAGGCTGAGTGAACTTTTGGATAGGAGATAATTTTTTCAAATCGACTTCTTCACCCTCTGTAAGCAGCGGTATATTTTCGTTTTCACCGTCTTTGTCTTTTTTGCCTGCAAAATCATATACTTCAAGGTAGCCTTTGAACTTGACTCTCGAACCCGTAGAACGGAAGATATAATCTCCGTTTTCTATATCCACTCTTAAAGTGTCATAAACCGCAGGAGTCATAAGTGACGCCAAAAATCTGTTATATATAAGTGTATATAATTTAAGCTGGTCTTGGTTCAGAGAAGTTTTGAGTTTATTCGGAGTAAGATTTACATCTGACGGTCTTATCGCTTCATGGGCGTCTTGTATCTTACTGTTTGCTTTTCCCTTCGGTCCGGTATATCCGAGGAATTCCTTACCGTATTTATCTGTTATAAATGCACTTCCGGCTTTTACAGCTTCTTCGGACAGCCTTGTAGAGTCGGTCCTTAGATAAGTGATAAGACCTATCTGACCTATCCCTTCAACTTCCACCCCTTCATAGAGCTGCTGAGCCAGCATCATAGTCTTTGAAATAGAGAAATTAAGCTTATTGTTTGCGTCCTGCTGCATTGAACTGGTTTCAAAAGGAGGAGGTGAATTTTTCTTCTTCGTACCTCTTTTGACCTCTTTAACGATATACTTATTTTCTTTTAAATCCCTTACTATTTTATCTGCGTCTTCTTTTGTCTTTACTTCGGCTTTTTTGCCTTTTATAAGAGCCAGTTTACTTAAAAACTCCTCTTTTGTATCTATCTTATTGAAAAGCCCTTCCATAAGCCAGTATTCTTCGCTTACGAAATTTCTTATTTCATTTTCTTTATCTACTATAAGCCTCATGGCAACGGACTGAACTCTTCCGGCACTTAGTCCCCTTAATACTTTGCTCCAAAGGACGGGACTTATTTTATATCCCACAAGCCTGTCGAGAACTCTTCTGGCTTGCTGTGCGTCCACTATGTTCATATCTATGGTTCTTTTGTTTTTTATCGCATTTTTAATTGCAGCCGGAGTTATTTCCAAAAACTCCATCCTGTTTTTATCTTTTAAATCAAGCCCTAAATAATTGGCAAGATGCCATGAAATAGCTTCTCCTTCTCTATCGTTATCAGTTGCGAGAATAACTTCATCGGCTTTTTTTGCGTCCGCTTTAAGCTTTTTAAGCCTTTCCCCCTGACCTCTTATAGTTTTATAATCCGGCTCGAAATCATTTTCTATATCTATGCCGAGCTTTGATTTGGGTAAATCGATGACATGCCCCTTAGACGCAACTACTTTGCAATCCTTAGGCAAATATTTTTGTATTGTTTTCGCTTTAGCAGGTGATTCCACTATTACTAATCTATAAGACATCCCCTACTCCTTTCGATGATGAGTTATGCGCGTTATCTACTGTTTGACGGTAAGATTTGCGCCTGTGCTAATAACAATACCTCTAATTTCCAACATTGTCAAGACAGAATTTATAAGATTTATTTCGAGCCCCAGATTTTCATTTATAAGGTCCGAGGTGTTATTTCCGTCTAAAATTGCCTGGCATATATTCCTTTCATCATCGGAAAGTTCATATTTATCAAGGATATTTACTTCCTTTTTTACTTCTCTTATAGCCTTCACTTCTCTCGCTTCTATTATATCGGTTATCCTTTCCATATTTGGTCTGTCAAGAACATAATATAAATCTTCCAAAACATCGTTTGCACTTAATATAAGCTTAGCTCCGTCTTTTAAAAGAGAATTGCTCCCTTCACATAAGGCGGAAGTAATATTGCCCGGAACGGAATATACTTCTCTTCCCTGTTCGTTGGCATATCTTGCGGTTATCAGTGAACCGCTTTTATATGAAGCTTCTATCACGATAGTCCCGTGTGACAGTCCGCTTATGATCCTGTTTCTTGCGGGGAAATGATGGCTCAAAGGTTCCGTCCCCGGAAAATATTCACTGATGACCATGCCTCGCTCTATTATTTCATCGTAAAGCTTCGTATTTGATTTCGGGTAGATTTTATCCACTCCCGAACCAAGTACGGCTATGGTATCCCCAAACCCCTGTAATGCACCTCTGTGAGCGTATGTATCTATCCCCGCAGCCATACCGCTTACCACATCCAAACCTTTATTTGAAAATTCCCTTGCAAAGTCCATTGCCACCTGCATCCCGTAATTGCTGGCTTTTCTGGTACCTACAATGGAAATCATTGGGTTTTCTTCGATGAATAGATTTTTACCTCTGTAAAACAGTATGGGAGGATAATCGTAAATTTCCTTTAGAGAATAAGGATAATATTTATCATCCATGGTAATGTAGTTGATACCCTCATTATACATCCTATCAATAATCCTGTTGAATTTACTTAAATCTTTATCCATAGTGAGCCTTGTTGCGATATCGAGAGTTATTCCGCTGACCTTAGTATATTTATTTATATCATCATTTAAATATATCTCATCTATGGAACCGAAATAATCATATAAATTAATAGCTCTTTTTGCTCCGATATTTTGAATTGACATCAACCATAACCATTTTTCTATATTCATACTTAATCTCCTTTTATCCTATGTTTAAAGGATAAAACATTTTTCGACAAATTTCAACACTCTTAGAACATTTGGTCACAAATAGGACAATAATAGGTCACATTGTAAATACCTGTTATATAATCGAGATAAAATATTTATAGTATATTTGATTTTACTATGATAAAATAAAAAAAAGCATTCCAAGAGGAGAATACTATCGATGAACGGAAATATCGTAAATTTAAATACCCTAAGCGAAGAAAATAAGACCGAAGCGGTAAAAGTATTTACCGAAGGGTTCAAAGATACCCTTAAATTTGCCACAAAGGACGAAGCTTTAAAACTCTTTCTGTTATCCTTTGATTTTAATATGATGTATGTATACATAGAAGACGACGAAGTCATCGGCGTTTTGGGAGTCAGTACACTGAAGGATAGAGTATACGACTTTAAAGAAGATGTGTGTAAACAGATTTTCAATAAAAAAGGAAAACTCATATATAAACAGCTTAGGATGTCGACGGATACCATTCCGATAACAAAGGATAATCAAATATACGTTGAACTCGTTGCTACAAGCGAAAATCATAGGAATAAGGGTATTGCAGGAAAGCTTCTATATTATGTTTGTGATATGGAAAGATACAAAGAATGTCATTTGGAAGTGTTATCAAAGAATAAAAATGCCCATAGGCTTTATAAAAAACTGGGCTTTGAAGAATATAAGAAGAGTTTTAATTTTTTTACTTTCATACAAGGACTGGGAAGCCCTATATTTATGAAGAAAATAAAATGAGAAATGCCGGTCTGACCGGCATTTTATTTTATGAAGCGGAATTCAAAGCTTTATCGTGAAGCTCTATGTGTTTTAAAAATCTGTTTTCAAGGTCTCCGTCATTTTCGCACGCATTTTCAAACTCCTCGCTTAACATAAAGTTTATGTGTTCATTTTTATGAAGCTGATGTTCGTCGTAAGGTTTGAATTTAGCTTCTCTGCCCTTAAGCATATTGATATTTTCCCTGTCTACTTTTGATATATTAGGATCAACGCTTTCGCAGTAATCTTCCCAGTTTCCTAGCTCTATCATTTCAAAGAGTTTTACCAATGTTTCCTTTGTTACTTTTCCCGTGTCGGGGTCGTTAAAAAGCCCTCTCTCCATAAGGTCAAGGACAAGTTCTCTCCTGCTTTCAGGGGTCTTTGCAAGAAGGGATGTGCTGTCGATATATATATCCGTGGAATTTATATTCGTCCCGTCCCAATAAAAAACCTCTACCTGACCTTTCATATCCACATATTTGGAAAGCCTTGGAGTTGTAACGGAATTCTTCAGTATCCTAAGGGTCTGCTTTGCTATCTTTATCCTCGTGTCGTACATATTTTCATAGTTCAGTGCAAGCCTTGTATCGTCCTGATCCTGAAGTAATGACAGTGCAACACCGGAAGTCACGTTCTTCGGATTGTAAGAATTCCTGCTCATTTCGCTCACTCCGCTGAGTGTAATAAAAAGTTCTTCCGTGGCTTTCTCGTCACTTAGTATTGTGGAAGGGAGTGCGGGCGTCCTTAGATAGGACGGTTCTTCGCTTCCCTGTCTTCTCGGTATCACGGCTCCCGGAGCAAGCCCCATATCGAGTACATCGTCTTCATCGATACTCCCCTTTTCATATGTTATCTGCCCTATCGCCACCCTGTTCAAATATTCCTGCTTCCTGTTTTTGATGTTATTAAACCTTCTTTGAAGAGGTATGAGCCTATTTATAATGCTCTCTCCGAAGAACTCTCCGTAGTCAAGAGACTTTTGAATGACAAAGGGAAGTTCTCTTTCTCCGTCCTCGGCATTTATATAAGGAAGGTCTCCCATGTGAAGGACGTTATCCTTGGTACAGACTATATATCTGCCTTTGGGATAACGGTTTGTAGGCTTTTCGAAATATGATATGACCTCGGCACTTAAATCTATATCCTTGCTGCTTTCGCTGTAACCGTGCCCTTTGCTTCCAAGTCCCCCTACGTTCGTTCTTGCCTTAGAATAAGAAACTACATTATTTTCATATCCCTCTACTGTCGTATTAAACATATTTTCAATCTCTTTAACGCTCATTACTTTATACCATATTGCATAGTCCAAACTCTCAATGTCTTTCACATATACATTTGAAGGGAAAAAATCAAAAGGAGATATAATTTCATAATTTATACCTCCCTCTTTTATAGCTGCATTTATTTTTTCTTTTTTATCGCTGTTTTCTTTTTTCACATATTGTTCTTTATAACCTATGGTCTTTCCTTTATTCTTATCCCAAAACACTCCCCATATTGCGCTTCCCGTCTTCTCTGCCCATATGTTTGCCTGCTTTTGAAGTTTCTTCATCTCCAAGTCTTCTTCTATGCTCTCCAGGATTTTCTTGCAAACCTTGCTGGATTTAACATCGTCCTTGGAATTTGTGGCGGGTCTTACGTTCATAAGCACTTTTAGCTTGGATAACTTTGCAAGTCTGGTGTCGTATATGGGAGCTATCTGATTGAATACTTCTCTCTCCTGCCACCACTGGACATTATCCACCTCCATTATCCCTCCGCTTACGGAGTCTATATATGAATACTGGTCTCCCTGAAGGAAGTTTATGGCAAGCCTCCACTTCAGTTCATAAGGAAGCCTCTCTCTTCTTTTTTTCTCAAGCAAATCGAATATAAATGAACATATTTCGTGCTCGTCGTACTTTGCTTCTTTTTTATCCGTAATGACCGCTTCTTCTTTTTTAATATATTTCATTCTTTCCTCCTTTAGTATCCTACGCTAAGCTCTATTTCATTTTCATCCCAAAGCAGTTCCGCAGAGCTTGAATTGGGTACATAATAAGTCTTCTCGGGAATGGTATAGAGTTTATCTTTTGTATTTACTGTGAGGGCACTGTCTTTGAATTCAAGGTTTGTAAACGTACTCAAATCGTCTCCCGCCCCCGCTATTTTTATATGACTGCTCCCGTCGGTCTTATGGATATATAAGTCATTTAATGATTTAACCGAAGGAGTTTCTATCATACCTATATATCCGGGATAAATAAGCCTTATATGGTTATGTGAAGCGCTCAATATCACATTCTCGGGCAAGGTAAGCCTTTGATAATACCTCTTGCACCTCATAAGCTCAAGACTTTCGCTTATGTCCACATAATCGGTCTTTACTTCTCCCGCTTCCATTTTGATATTATAAAGTTTAAAGCTCGGTAAAACATCATTTTTGAATATTATTTGCAGTTCAAATACGATATCGTTTCGTAACACTCCAAAATTGACTTGGAAATTTGTATTATCACTATTATTTAAATTTCCTAACATCATATTATTTATATATAACTCAATAGAGTACACATTATCGAATTCTCCGTTTACGGAAACATTTAACCTTTTTATTCCCGCACCTTTACTATATCCTATCTCGCTTGCCTTGACAGTTTGTCTTATTTTGAATATGTCATAGTTACTTACATTATTTACTCCTTCAACAGAGAACCCTCCGTTTTCAACTTTGGAAACGGACATAGGGATATTTAGTTCATTTATAAAAGCCCACCTGTCGAATATCATCTTTGCTTCACCATCGGATACTATTTCCAACGGGAAATCTAAATCTTTGTACCTTTGATGAACTTTAAACGACGTATTATGAAGAAGATTATTTCCATATAGCCCCGGTTTATTCAAGATATCCTCCCAGCCTCTGTCAAGCTCGCCCCCCGAACCGTGGGAATGCTCCGCGGGAGGAAATACCTCAGGCTTTTCGTTGATATCCTCCCAGTCTACGCTCACTTCCCCCGAAACATGAGTATGTCTGCTCGGGTGCCAGCTCTCCGGCTTTCCAGTAACGCTGTCCCAGAAAATAGTATAGTCGCTTCCGGACAAATCGTGAGTATGCTCTTTAAAAGCAAAGGGATTGTTTTCCAGCAAATCATAGGGAGTAAATTCTATTTCATTTTGTTTGCCTACATATATATAACCCTCTCCTATATTTTCTGCATAATATATGTATCCTTTCCTGTTCTTTTCCTCGTTTTCTTCCATATATATATCATCGTCCAAAATGATATACGCTTCATGGTCATCTTCAGTTCTGATATTTGGGATATCTAAAAAACTCTTTACAAGCCCCGTATCAACATTCTTATCAAGAATAGATTTAAGGGTGCTGTCAAGCATTTCATATCCTATTTTATTGACTTTCAATTTATCACCTCCGTAAAAAAATAAAGTCCCCCTAACTTATAGGGAAACTTTACTTTAATAGTATATTACTTTTTAAATTTATTCAATGACGGATATTTAAACTATTTTAAACATCTTCTCCAATCCTTTTTCTTTCGTGCCTCCTGCTCTTTTCAAAGTATTTCTTTCTCTTCATGGTAAAATCCACAGTGACGCCGAAAGCCTCGCTGGCGTCATATGGATTAAAACCGCCGTACATCAGAAAAGAATTATCGTAAAACTCTTCAAATAAATCGTCGGGCATTAAAAAATACAATGAAAATGCATCTGCCTGAGCTTCTTCCTTTGAAAGAGGGATATCTTCGCTTTCAAGCTGGTTTATGCTGTGACAGAAAAGATGTCCCGCCTCATGAGCCAAAGCCTCTCTCCTCTTCTTGGTCTCGTCAGATAATGTGGAGTTCTTTTTTAAGTATTCGTTATCTTCCATTTTGGTATTGCCGACAATCAGCATATTTCCGATAACGCATGATTTACCGCAGTCATCGAAAAATTTGAGTTTATAATTTAAATCGTCAAATATTTCCTCAAACTTTTCAAAGGTCACGGGATATGTATTAACAAAATATTCACTTCTTACCTTTTCTGCCTTTTCGTACATGTTCTCGTATAAATATTTGGTCATATCTTCTCCTACTAAAAAAAGCCTCTTTTGAGGCTTTTTAAAATTAAATATTTTCGTTTAAATCGTCTACCAAATCGTCAACATTGATACCGTGTGCATTTGCACCTTCTTCCAATGTTTCAAATCTTGCAGCCATACATCCGATACATCCCATACCGTATGCTTGAAATACAGAAACGGCCTGCGGATATTTATTCACGATATCCATGATACCCATATCTTTTGTGATTTGCATTATTATTACCTCCGTTATATATCTATTTACTGTGCTTCTTCAGTTTCTTCTTCTTTAACGGCAAGAGCTTCGCTAAGCTGTTCTTCGTCTTTGAGCTCTGTGGATTTTATTTTACATCCGCCGATAAAAATAGCACCTTCGTCTATGATGATGTTATCAACATAAACATCTCCGGTTAGTTTACCCGTAGAAAGGATTTTTAATTGTTCACAAGTAACAATTCCTTCAACAGTACCTATTATATGAACATTTTTTGCATTGATATTTCCCGATATAAATGCATTCCTGCCAACTATTATATTTCCGGACAAATTTACATTACCCTTTAAGTTTCCTTCATATCTAACGTTTCCTCCGGAAGCAAGGTCGCCTATAAAAGTAATATCACTACCTACAATAGTATCTATTTGTTCATAATTGACTCTTTTATTAGATACCTGAAGTTTGTTTTTTGCCATTATATATACCTCTCTTTATAGATAATTTAATCTATTCTTTAACCAGTAATTAATTATACACCAGCGAAAAATAAATTACAAGAAAAAAAGCCGAGGAGTTGTTTTTTGTTAGATTTTTATACTTTTTTATGATAAACTAATTATATATAAGTTATCTTGGAGGTAAATTATGCACGCTTTATTTTTAGTTTTAAACGATACGTATTTGATCGACGACGTTCATGAAATATTATCGAAATGCGAAGTCGGCGGGACTTTTTTTAATTCTACGGGGCTTGGAAAAGTTGAGATGAATTACGATAACTCCGACAGCCATACGTTTACTTCGGTAAGAAAAATGTTAGCGGGAGAAAAACCCAAAAACATAACGGTGATGTCCATAATAAAAAGCGATGACAAGCTGGACGAAGTAACTATCGAAATAATGAAATTACTCGATAATATAGAAAAAAAAGGCGTCGGGTTCATGTTTGTACTTCCCGTAAGCTACATCTACGGGTATAAAGGAAAGGACCTAAAATAAGAGATATGAAGCCAAATAAAAAATATCTTCCTTTTATTATTATAGGGATAGTTTTAGTTTTATTTTTACTTATTACTCCCGGATTTTCAAAAAAGATGATGTTAAATTCCCTAATGGAAAATCAAGTTTTGAATAAAGAAATCACAAAAGTGGAATATATAAGCTACGAAGATAAACCTTTCATGTCCGTGGTAAATGAAAAAAGAGAAATAGACGGTAAAGACAGCACTGCCGCAAAGTTTATAAAAGACATGGGAAACCATAAAGTCAAAGTCTTATCCAATAAAGACTATACGAGCGAAATTTTCTATGTCCATTTCAAAGACGGCTCAAAACTCATATGCTATATCGATAAAGCCGATTCCAAAATTGGTATCGACAGCGGGAAAGTATGGATAAAAGACGTAAAAGCGGACAGTATCATCAAAGGTATGAAAAAAGTTCAGCTTGTTAAAGAAATCAAATGATATAAGGGGCGCAACCCCTAAAACCTTATAAGGGACTCCGTCCCTTAGGAACCCTATGCAGGGCTCTGCCCTACGACCCGCCAAATATTTGCTTGTCCAAATATT
>NZ_JANJZK010000018.1 GCF_024623185.1 Anaerofustis stercorihominis | reverse complement strand
GGTTTATTATTATAAGGTAAGGGGAGTTAGCGGAAAGTATAAGTCTAGTTTTTCTAGGGTTGTTAGGGTTAGGGTGAGGTGATTTCCTTTTATTAATATCTTATGTATCTTCATATGAATAAATTTCCTAATTTAGGAAAAAAATTAAATGGAGGTATTTTAACATGAAAATTTATGGTTATGTGAGGGTGTCAACAAAAGAGCAGAATATAGCTAGGCAGATTGAAGCTATGAGGAATTTTCCTATCGAAGAAAAGAACATCATAGTAGATAAAATAAGCGGTAAAAACTTCAATAGACCTAACTATATAAAGTTACTTAAAAAAATGAAGAAAGGTGATGTTCTGGTAGTTAAGAGTATTGATAGGCTTGGCAGAAATTATGATGAGATTTTAGACCAGTGGAGAATACTTACTAAAGAGAGAGATATTGATATCGTCGTTATGGATATGCCTCTTTTGGATACCAGAGAAGGCAGGGATTTGACCGGAACGTTGATTGCCGATATAGTTCTTCAGCTTCTAAGTTACGTTGCACAGTCGGAAAGAGAAAACATAAAACAAAGACAAAAAGAAGGAATAAAAATAGCTAAGGAAAAAGGTGTTAAATTTGGCAGACCAAGGCTTGATGTTCCCGATGAGTTTTTCTCTTTATATGATTTATGGAAAAACGGGCAGGTTTCTTCAAGAGATGCAGCTGAGAAACTTAATGTTTCTTACCAGACCTTTTTAAGATGGACCAAAAGGATAGTAAGAGGAGATTTATTTGCATAAAAAAAGACGCTTAGGCGTCTTTTTTAGTCTACTGTTTTATTTTGTGTCATATTAGAGACTATTGATTGTCTGTTGATTTTGGCATTAATCCCGTCAGGTTCCAATGCTATTACGGCAGTATCTTCTTCTACACTTACTACTTTTCCTATAAAGCCTCCGGCAGTCATTACTTCATCGCCGTTTTTTAATTCGTTAAGTAAATTTTGATGTTCTTTAAACCTTTTTTGTTGTGGTCTGATTGTCATAAAATATGTTATTCCAAATAGAACGACAATAATGCCAATCATCACTATAAAATCTTGTCCCATAATTTTCTATCCTCGCTTTTTATTTTTATATTATACCATATTCTTTCTCAAACTCATGCTTAAATTCCAAAAATCTATCATTCATTATAGCATTTCTCATATTTTCCATAAGTTTCAAAGTAAAATATAGATTATGATAGCTTACCAACATACTGGAGAGTATCTCTTTGCATATTACCAAATGTCTTAAGTATGCTTTTGTATAATTCCTGCATACATAACAGTCGCATTTACTGTCCAAAGGAGTAAAGTCTTCTTTATATTTTGCATTTTTAAGAGTTACTTTCCCATTACTTGTAAGTGCTGTCCCGTTTCTTGCCATTCTTGTTTGCAGTACGCAGTCAAACATATCTATACCGCTTTTAACTCCTTCTAAAAGCGCATCAGGGCTTCCTACACCCATCAAATATCTAGGCTTACCTTTGGGAAGCAGGGGAGTTGTATAATCCAGTAAATCAAACATCATATCCATGGGTTCTCCGACACTTAGTCCTCCCAGTGCATATCCTGGAAAATCCAAATCTATCAACTGCTCTGCTGATTGTTTTCTTAAATCTTTGAACATTCCTCCTTGTACGATGCCAAAGAGTCCTTGGTTCTCAGTGTTTTTATGTGCTTCTTTACATCTTTTTGCCCATCTTGTAGTCATTTCAAGGGAGTCTTTTGTATATTTTTTATCTGCTCCGTAAGGAACACATTCATCGAATGCCATCATAATGTCTGAACCTAAATTATTTTGTATCTCCATTGATTTTTCAGGGCTTATAAAATGACGGCTTCCGTCTATATGACTTCTGAATGTAACCCCCTCTTCTGTAATATCATTTGTTTTACTTAGTGAAAATACTTGAAACCCTCCGCTGTCGGTAAGAATAGGTCTGTCCCAATTCATAAAATTATGAAGTCCGCCTGCTTCTTTTATTATATCATCTCCTGGTCTTAAATATAGATGATATGTATTTCCGAGGATTATTTTTGCATTTATCTCTTTTAAACTTTCGGGGAGCATTGCTTTGACTGTAGCTCTGGTCCCTACCGGCATAAAAATAGGAGTCGGTATCTCCCCGTGAGGAGTTATTATCTTCCCGACTCTGGCTCCGCTTCGTTTATCTTCTTTAATAAGTTCATACTTTATTGCACTCATATTTTACAGCTCATCCTTTTTGTTATATCCGAGAGAATTTAAAATATTAGGCTTGTCTCTCCATTCATCTTTAACCTTCACCCAAAGCTTAAGATTTACCTTAGTACCGAGCATTTCTTCGATTTCTTTTCTCGATGAAGAGCCGATTTTCTTAAGCATCGAACCGTTTTTACCTATGATGATCCTTTTATGATTTTCTCTTTCCGTATAGATATTTGCTTCTATATCGTAGAGATCTTTGTTATCTCTTTTTTTCATTAACATTATTTCTACGGCTGTCCCGTGAGGTATTTCTTCTTTTAAAGAGCGCAGGATCTTTTCTCTGATAAGTTCGCTTATTACAAATCTTTCGCTTCTGTCCGTTACCATATCTTCGGGGAAATACATAGGTCCTATAGGTAGATATTTTTGTATTACTTCTACTAGTTCGTTGATGTTTTCGCCTTTTATAGCACTTATCGGTACTATTTCTTTAATAAAATCATACTTTTCATATAATTTTATTTTTCCCAGTATTTCATCTTTTGTTATCTTATCTATCTTGTTTATTACGAGGATCACCGGAGTTTTTTCTTTTCTTAATTTTTCAATTAAAAATTCATCTCCTTTTCCTATTGTTGTATCTTCTTCCACTAAAAATAGAATGACATCTACTTCTTTATAGGATTCTCCCGCTACTTCTACCATGTAATCGGATAATTTGCTTTTGGGTTTATGAAATCCGGGGGTATCGATAAATACCATTTGTGAAGAATCAGTTGTTCTTATACATCTTATATTGTTTCTTGTGGTTTGAGGTCTGTTTGAGACTATTGATATTTTTTGTCCCAGTAGTAAATTAAGAAGTGTAGATTTTCCTACGTTCGTTCTGCCCACTATTGATATAAATCCGCTTTTAAAATTATTGTTCATTGATTATCCTCGTATTAAATTTATTATTTTTGGTATATAAAGTACCGCGCCCATTAAAACCGCCATAAAAGCACCTATCAAGACTGCACATGCGGCTGAGTCTTTTGCTCTCTTTGCATTTTCGTTCATTTCTTTTGTTGCACAGTTTACAGCTTCTTCTATTGCAGTATTTACCGCTTCCAGTATTATTACTAAAAATATAGTAAATCCAAGTGCGATCCATTCAAAATAAGAGAATTTTAGAAAAATCGCTCCCAATATTGCTAGCACCGCACATGTGCAGTGTATTTTAAAATTTTGCTGTGTCCTGAAATTATATTGAACGCCATGCCAAGCATATCTAAAGCTTTTAAATAGTCTTTTTATATGTCTTATCATATCTACTCCTTATTCTTTAGGTAAGTCTAAAATATTCATCACTTTTTCTTCATGCTCACGCATTTCTTTTTTTTCTTCTTCTTCCATATGGTCAAAGCCTAAAAGATGAAGTGTCGAATGAACGGTCAAATAACATATTTCCCTGTCTAAACTGTGTTTGAATTCTATGGATTGTTCCTTTGCTTTGTCTAAGCATAAAACAACATCTCCGAGAATAATTACTTCGTCTTCGAATTCATCATCATCCATAGGAAAAGATAAAACATCGGTTGTTTTATCTATATTCCTATAGTAATTGTTTAGTGTTTTTATCTCTTCGCCGTTTACAAGTGAAACACTTACCTGAGACGGTTTTGTAAAGTTTTCATATTCCAATGTTTTGTTTATCGCAAGTTCAATTTTATTATAAGTTTCTTCGCTTACATCTTTGCCGCTTCTGTTGTCAAATAGTACTTCGGTTTCTATCATGTTTATTGTTACCTCTTTTGTTACTTTGTTGTATTGATACTTTTTTCCTGTTCGGGGTACTGCACTCTTTCATGATATACCCCTGTTAATACTCTGAAAAAGGTCTTCTTTATTACATCTATGTCCTGCATTTTAAGCGGTGAATTGTCAAGCTGGTGATCAGCTATTTTACTGCTTACTATTTTATCTATCATAGCTCTAATTGCTTCTTTGTTGCCGGTATCGAGGCTCTTGACTGCGGCTTCGACTCCGTCTGACAGCAAGACAACGGATGTTTCTATTGTCGTTGGTCTTGGTCCGTCATATGAATAAGTTTTTATATCAGGCTCAACACCTCTGCTTTTTTCTTTGTAATAGAAAAATTGAATTAGTGCATCTCCGTGGTGGGTTTTTATAAAATCTATTATTTCTCTTGGTAATCTGTATTTGTTTGCAAGGTATACTCCGTCGCTTACATGATTTTTTATTATCCTGACGGATACGTTAGGGTCTAAATGGTCATGTGGATTATTCCCGTGCTGCTGATTTTCACTGAAGAATAAAGGTTTTTCACACTTACCGATATCATGGTAATATGCTCCGACTCTTGCCAATAGTCCGTTTGCACCTATTTCGCTGCATGCCTCCTGTGCAAGGTTACCTACGAGCAGACAGTGGTGATAAGTCCCCGGTGCTCCCGTTATAAGTTTTCTCATAAGTTCATTTGTAGGGCTTGACAATTCAAGGAGTTTGAATGGGGTAAGTATATTGAATATATATTCCCAAAATAACATCATGCCCATTGAAACTACGCCTGAAAGTACTCCGTTTATACCCGCATACATTATGTTATATACCATGCTCACTCCAAGAGTATTTCTTAGTATACTATATATAAGTACTATTATCATATTAGCCGCACTTACTATTATGGCAGCTTTGTATATTTTGCTTCTTTCCTGGACTCTTTGCATATATAATATCCCTACAAATCCCGATAATAGTAAGAACACTATTGCTTCGGTATTGATATCCAGTGCTACGGATAAGAATAAAACTATAAATACGTTTGTATTAATTGCTATTCTCGGACTTAAAAGTATACATAAAGTCATACTCATAATTGACACGGGTATCAAATATATATTAAATAAGCTTGCCAGCTGAGCTAGTACTATCATAAGCAGGAACTGACATGCTATCAATGCCAGCATTTTATTATTGTAGAATATATCTTTATGAAAAGTCCTTAAATATAAAATGTATACCAACATTAGGAACAGAAGCATTGCCGCGATCCCTATTATACTGTTATAATCATCAAAAATGCCGCTTCTTATCAGTGAGCCTTCTTTTAGTACATTTATCTGATTTTGGGTTATGATGTCTCCTTTTTTGATTATAACCTCGCCGGGTTCGTAAGTAATATCTTCAACCGCATTTTTTGCATTTAATTTAGCTTGGTTAGTAGCATCTTCGTTTAAAACCATATTTGCCTTTAAACTGTTTTTAACCACTTCCTTTAAGGCTTCGCTTACTTCGTGATTAAATGATGATGAAGTATAATGCTTATTTATTTTCTTATAATAAGTATTCATACTGTCGGATATGACTTCATCTTTATAAAGGTTATCCAGTAAGGATAATATATCTTTTTTTATTTGCTTTAATGAAGCTGCATCTTGCTTTATAAGTGCTTGATAAGTTTCCTTTGTTAAATCTATCCCTGATTTTGAATTGTATATCTTAATGTTCTCATCTGTCAAATCTTTATCTTTTATATTTGTTATTTCTTTAAATAACTTATTTATATTAGTTTCAACAGATTCTTTTGTCCCCGGGATATAGTCATAAACGTTTGGTGTCTGACTTACTGCCTGATCTTTTAAACTGTTTGTAAGAGAAGTATTTACTATTTTTCTGGGTGCAATGATGTCTTCCGAAGCAACTTGTCCAACTTCCAAATCGTATCTTTGAGGGATAGAACTTATGAAAGTTAAAATAAATGCCAAAATAAAGAATATTACGGCAATGGATAATTTAACTTTCCTGTTGGTTTTCATGTTTTCGAAGAAAATAGAAATATTAGTCTCTTTGTTTTTTTGTTTCGTATGTTTCATAAGCTTCTATGATCCTTTGTACTAAAGGGTTTCTTACAACGTCTTTTTTTGTTAGATGTACAAAGTCCACTCCTTCAACTTTATTTAGTATCCTTTCCGAATATATAAGTCCCGATTTTTTACCGCTCGGTAAATCGACTTGGGTCACATCTCCTGTCACAACTGCTTTTGAGCCTTCTCCAAGTCTGGTTAAAAACATCTTCATTTGTTCTTTCGTCGTGTTTTGTGCTTCATCCAATATAATGAAGGAATCATTAAGTGTCCTTCCTCTCATATAAGCAAGAGGAGCTATTTCTATATGTCCTCTCGCTGTATTTCGTTCATAAGACTCACTTCCCATTATCTCAAACAGTGCGTCATATAAAGGTTTTAAATAAGGGTCTATTTTTTCTTTTAAATCTCCCGGTAAAAATCCGAGGCTTTCTCCCGCCTCTACTGCCGGTCTTGTAAGTATTATTCTGGAAACATCACCGTTTTTTAATGCTTTTACCGCAAGTGCGACTGCAAGATAAGTCTTACCTGTTCCTGCAGGTCCTATCGAAAATACTATGTCGTTTCTTTTTGTTGCATTAATAAACGCACTTTGTCCTATAGTCTTTGTCTTTATTGGTTTACCTTTGAATGTATAACATATTACCTGATCAAAATTTGATATGTTTTTTTTGTTTTCTTCTATTAAGCTTAGAAGATAATTGAATGTTTGATCCGTAATGGCTGTATTTTCGTTTACTCTGTTTATCATACATCCGATAAGTTCCTTTGCCTTGGATACATTCGTTTCTTCTTCACCTTGGATTTTTATGACATTATCTCTAAGTGTGATTTTGACATTAAAATGCTCCTCTGTAGACTTTATATATTTGTCATTACTGCCGAAAACCAAGACGATATCCTCGATTTCTTTCGGCATTTCAAGATTTATAGTGAAATTTTCCAATTAAATCTCCTTATTTTTTGTTTATTTGTCTTTCTTCTACTATATTTTCTTTTATTTTCACTTTCGCAGTGATACTGTAATAATTGTTATCTAATGTATCAATACTTAAATATATATCAACTATGTTGTCTTTGTCAATATTTTGGGTTTTATTTAACACATCTATGACTTCTTTTTTTATCTGATTTTTGTCTTTTTTCTCTAAATTGTTTATATTATACCATTTTGTCGTACTTTGCTCTATAGGTATGGGGATAAAAAGTATTTTTACTTTCTTTTTTTCTTCTTTTACTCCGATATAGCTCTTGTTTGCTACAGTTTTTTTATAGTTAATGGTCCTGTTTTTAAATGAATAAGCAGTTTCTTTTGTGAACTCGTCACTGTCCTTTATAACATATGGATTAATTATTATATCTTTATAAGTGTAAGTGGTGTTTATAAAAACATCTCCCATGGCGTGGATGTAATAATGTTTTATATCGCCTTCTTTTCCTTCGTATTTGATTTTACCGCTTATAAGTAAACTGCCTTTTTTTACTTTATCACCTTTTTTTACTTTTTTTATACCATTATAGGCAATTATGCTTTCTATTTTTCCGCCTTTGCCTGCAACCAAATCTACTGCTTTTGATTTGTTAAATTTTTTTATAGGTGTATTTTTTTCAACGAGTTTGATGTTAGCCTGTGTTCCTTTATAATCTATTGTCACATCGGATAAATCATGGTATGTGTTTAATAACACTTTTGATATCTCTTTTTTATCTACTCCGTATTTATAGCATCCTTCTTTAAATCCCGCATCTTCCAGTGTGCTTAATATATCGTTTCTGTCTATCCTGTCCGTTCCTATTATTTTAATATCCCAAATGAAAAAAGAGAAAGCAAAAATAATAGCAGAAATTAAAAAGGCACTAAAAATAAAAACTCTTCTTTTTTTTAGTGACCCCAAAACAGACTTTTTACCATATTCATTTTTAATTTCTATTATGTATTGAGCTCTTTTTGCAATCCGTTCGGCTTTTTCAAAATCTGTCAGCATGATTTTAAATACTAATGTTGTTTTATCAAGTTTCTTTATATCCCAAATGGATATGTTATTGTGATTAATTAAATTGATATATTTTTCGGGATGGAGTCCTTTTATCTCTACTAGGTAATATCCCATAATATAATGATAGAATTTTAAAATAAGCATAGTTTACTCCTATATGATGTATTCGATTGATGTTATCTGACCTTCTATAATCAGTTCTTCACTTATTAGAGTGGATAATAGTAAATCTTTTCCGTTGATTGATAATAGCCCGGAAGACGTATTTATCCTTATGTTTTCGGGGCTGTAGTATATAATTCCTTTATGGTTTATGATATTCATTTTCTCATTGCCCATGATTTCTATATTAAGTTTTTCTAAAAGTATTTCTTCGGGAAGCTGAAGAGACTTTGTTAATTTTTCTTTGGTGTCGTTAATAAAATTTTTCATGTTAAATGTATATGATAATCCTTTGTATTTATGTAAATATGGAATAAGAATAATTAACTATTTTTTTTTATTATTAAAAATAAAAATATATTTATGGGGATATTTTAGAGTTAATAAAAAATAAAAGTATTTCATTACATATTATTTTCCTTTTATTTCCTTTATGCTATAATAATAATTAGTTCTAACTAACATTTTTATAAGAAAGGACGTATAATAATGAGTGATTATATAATTACATGCTGCTCAACTGCTGATATGAGTGAGGAATTTTTTAAAGAAAATGATATACCTCTTGCATATTTTCATTATATATTGGACGGTAAAACCTATGCAGACGATTTAGGTAAAAGTATTCCATTTGATAAATTTTATAAAATGATTTCTGACGGAGCTGTGCCTACGACTTCACAAATAAGTCCCGAGGAATATGTGGAACTGTTTGAACCCATACTAAAAAATGGCAAAGATGTCCTCCATATCACATTATCCAGCGGTATAAGCGGAACGATAAATTCAGCAAACATAGCTAAAGATATGATGAATAAAAAGTATCCCGAAAGGAAAGTCATAGTTGTAGATTCTCTGGGAGCCTCTTCGGGATATGGGTTGCTTGTGACACTGGCAAGGGAAAAACAAAAAAAAGGACTAAATATAGACGAATTGACAAAATGGGTAGAGGAAAATAGATTAAATATCCATCATTGGTTTTTCTCAACGGATTTAACAAGTTATTTCAGAGGAGGAAGGATATCCCGTACATCTGCTATATTTGGTACGGCTTTAAAGATTTGTCCTCTTTTGAATATGAGCTTTGACGGTAAATTGATACCAAGAAGTAAGTATAGAGGCAAAAAAAGAGTAATCGAAGAAATTGTTAAAAGAATGGAAGAGCATGCTGAGGGCGGACTTAAATACAGCGGTAAATGCTATATATCCCATTCGAACTGTATCGAAGATGCAAAAATCGTAGCCGAAAAGATAGAAGATAAATTTCCTGAGTTAGACGGCAGGGTAATCATTAACAGTGTAGGAACCACAATAGGTTCTCACACCGGTCCGGGTACCGTTGCTTTGTTCTTTATCGGTGATAAAAGAGTGGATTAGTAAGATAAAACAGCATAAATAAGGAGTCCTTAAGGGGCTCTTTTTATTTGGATTTGTCGGAATATGTGCTAAAATAATAATACAAATATTATTTAAAAGGGGAGAAATTATGAAAACAGTAAAGAAATTTGTATGTGTTTTAGTCATGTGTATGTTTGCATTTTCTTTCGTTCCTGTTATAAATGCAGGTAGTGAAAGATATATAAATAAAAAGAATGTATATGCAGCCGTTAAGGAACAGAAACCTGCAAAGCCTGCAAAACTTAAAGCAAAAGCCGGAGTTAAGAAAGTAAAAATATCTTTTAAAAAGTCAAAGAATGCTAAAAAATATGAGATTTATCGTTCCACGATGAAATCCAGCAAATATAAAAAGATAAAGACGATAAAATTCAATAAGTACACAGATAAAAAGGTAAAGACAGGGAAGAAATATTATTATAAAGTAAGAGCTGTAAATTCATCAGGCAAAAGTCCTTTTACGAAACCAGTCAGATCGGGGAAAATCAAGAAACCTTCTGGCAGTAATAATGTCGGCAGCGTTGTATATATAACAAGGACAGGAAAAAAATATCATGCGAAAAGTTCTTGTGTCAGACATCCTATAAAAACCACTTTATCAAAGGCAAAAAACATGGGGTATACTCCATGTAAGAAATGCTGTAGATAATATAGGTATTTAATTAGTTTTGGTAATAAAAGTAATTATTATAAATTTAATTATTATTCATAACATAAAAAAGTCATTTATATAATAAATGACTTTTTATTTTATTTATATATAATCATCATTAATATTTAATAAAAAGTGTGATTGTAGTATAATATGACATAAAAATTATATTTGTGGAGGAAAGTATGTTATATACAGTTCCGGATTATTATGATAAATTCTATTGTTTGGCTGATAAATGTCCCTTAAGCTGCTGCGAGGGCTGGAAAATCGTGATTGATAAAAATTCTCTTAAAGAATATAGAAGTATAGAAGGTCCTTTCGGTAACAGACTTAAAAATTCTGTCAACTGGAAAGAGGGGATATTTAAACAGCATAATAAAAGATGTGCATTTTTAAATGAAAAAAATCTTTGTGATATACATATTCAAATAGGTGCGGATATGATGTGTGAAACCTGCAGGACTTATCCTTCTCATATTGAAGAATATGATAATGAGAGGGAAATTTCTCTTGCGCTTTCTTGCCCTTCTGCCGCTAAAATTATTTTAGAGAATGAGAATATCGTTAAATTCATAACGACCGAAGATGATATTGAAGGTACCGAAGATGAAGACTTTGATATATTTTTATATTCCGCACTTATAGAGAGCAGAAAGGTAATCATAGAAATACTGCAAAACAGGAATGAAGATATTTACGTTCGTATGGCGAAAGTTTTAAATCTGTCAAATCATATTCAAGAAAAAATAGACAATGATAATATATTTGGTATCGAAGATATTTTAGATGTTTATAAATCTCGTAAAATATCCTATAATGACAACCTCAAAGTAGGATTAAATAAAGATGGGATACTAAATATATTAAATTTATTGGATGAGCTGGAAAAGTTAGATGAAGAATGGGGAAGAGATTTAAATAAATGGAAAAATGCTATTAGAGATTTCTCAGATAAAGATTTTAAATCTCCTGTTGTTTCTGATATAGAATTAGAACAAATGATGATATATTTTGTGTTTATATATTTTTGCTTGGCGGTGTACGATTACGATGTGTTATCCAAAGTAAAAATGGCTGTAGTAAGTACATTGATTTGGGAAAATATATGTAAGGCGGAAAGTTTTATACAAAATTTTGATGATAACAATTGTATACAAAAGGAAACAAAATTAGAACTCGCTTATAGGTATTCAAGAGAACTTGAACATTCTGATTTAAATCTTGATAAAATGGAAGACCTTATGTCAAAAATAGATATAAATGATTTGTTAACAGGTAACAAAAAATAAAACAGCTTATAAAAACAAACTGTTTATTTTTATTCATTGAGTAAATAAGTGTTTTAAAAGTGTTGTTTTACTTTAAAACCGTAAAAGGTGTTAATTACAATTAATGATAGGATATTAAATGTTTTTTATTTTCTTTAATTTAATTAGTTTTTTTATTTTAATATAAAATGATTTTTATTATATTCGATCAATCCTTCTTTTTGAATATTTGAAAGTTCTCTTGATAATGCACTTCTGTCTGTTGCTAAAAAGTCAGCCATTTGCTGTCTGTCAAATGGGATATAAAATGATTTATTTCCATTTAACTGTGCTTGATCGGATAAAAATGAAAGTATTTTATCTCTTAAATTTCTTTTTGATAAGTATTCTATTTTCTTGTTTAATATTAAAGTCTTTTTAGATATTATTCTTAAAATATTTTTTGTAAATATATTTATAACTTCAGAGCTTTTATTAGAATTTAGTATATTACTGATATTGATAAAAAGTATTCTTGAATTTTCTGTTGAGACTACGCTTACATTCAGCGGTTCTTCATATAATATGGAGAATATCTCAGCAAATAAATCTCCTTTATTTATATTTGTAACTATATTTTTATTTCCCCAGTAGTCTTCTTTTATTATCGAAGCTTTCCCCGATAAAAGTATACCAAATTTTTTCACTGTGTCTTCTTTATGATATATACACTCATTTTTATCGTATTCTTTTATATTAAAATCTCCCAATTTTAAAATTTCATTAATTTGTTCTTCTTTTATATTTTTAAATAAAATTGAGCCGGTTAAAACATTTATATATTTTTTCATATTTTATTCCTTTTGGTTGCAAATGCAACGTATTATTAATTATTAGTATAGTAAACTTACATTACAAAATCAATAAGAATAATTTTAAGGAGATTATTATGAAAAGAAGAATAATAAAAATAGATGAAGATAAATGTAACGGATGTGAGTTATGTGTCAATGCATGTCATGAAGGAGCTATAGGTATGGTTGACGGTAAGGCGAGATTATTAAGGGATGATTACTGCGACGGACTTGGAGACTGTCTTCCAACTTGTCCTACCGGAGCAATATCTTTTGAAGAAAGAGAAGCATTGGAATATGATGAAGAGGCTGTAAAGAAAAATATGATGAAAAAACAACAAGGTGAAAAACTTCCATGCGGATGTGCGGGAAGTAATTCAAAAAAAATAGTAAGAAATATTAATAATATATCCAACACTTCTAATAATGCTGAGAGTATGCTTACTCAGTGGCCTGTTCAAATAAAGCTGGCTCCCGTCAATGCACCTTACTTTGATAATGCAAAACTTCTGATTGCAGCAGACTGCAGTGCTTATGCTTACGGAAATTTTCACAGCGATTTTATAAAGGATCATATAACTTTAATAGGCTGTCCAAAATTAGACAGTGTGGATTATAGTGAAAAATTATATGAAATAATAAATCAAAATAAAATCAGGAGTATAACTCTTACAAGAATGGAAGTCCCATGCTGCGGAGGTATCGAACATGCCTTAAAGGAAGCTTTAAAGAAAAGCGGAAAGTTTGTTCCTTGGAATATCGTTACGATTTCTACCGACGGAAGGATCATTGAGCGTTTATAAGTTTACATATTATGATCATGTTAATAAAAGTTTGTTGTAGATAATGGATTTTTATGTTAGAATTTGTTTACTTAATTTATTATAGAGATATTATGGGAGTAAATTAATGAAAAACAATTCAGTTAAAAATCTGATTATTGTAGTTATAACATTTTTAGTACTTATTGCACTATTAGTTGGTGGAATCGTATTCTTTTTTTCTAATTATTCTGAAGAAGTTAAAGATGCAGGTAATAATATTACAAATAGTTTGGAAAATAAGACACAGGACAAAAAAGACAGCTCCGGTATCGGTGAATTCTTTTCCGGTTTATTCGGTGATGACGAAGATGATTTTAGTGAAGGCAATATTTTCATAGACAATGTAGAGGAAGGTGACAGCTTCGACAAGGGTGATACTTTAAAGTTAACTCTTAAAGCAAAAGATATATTCGAAGACGGAAATACACAAATTTTTATCGGAATATATTCCAAAAAGGATAAAAAATATGTCTTTGATAAAACCATAGAGAATGTCAGCGGAGAAATAAGTGAAGACATCAACGTTGAAACAGGAAATTTTACTGAAGGAAAATATTATATTGATGCAATAATCAATGATACTGATAAGAAAGATTATGATCTCGTTGAAAACGGATGTGTTTATACCACTACAATAAATATAAAATAAAGCTATAAAATATAGCTTTATTTTTTTATAGTATAATATTTTACAAATTATACCATTTGTTTTATATAAACTCTATATTAAGGTGATGATATGAAAAAGATAAATGGTTTTTTTGTAATTTTATTTTGTTTACTAAATTTAATACTTGGATTTTTCAGCGTATATTTTTGCTTATTTAAAATAAACTTATCGGTAATCAATTATACATTTCTGGGAATGTTTATTTTAAGTATAATTTTTACGCTGATAAGTGTAAAAAATTATGTAAAATATTAGAAAAATATGGTTTTTTTGATTAAAAAGGTATAAAATATATTTTATAAGTGTTTTTTATTATATAGTATTTATAGCGGATTTTTATAAGTGTAAAAAAAATGCTTGAAATGCCGATTTTTATTGACATTGAAAGGTTTTTTTGTTACACTTTTTAGGCTGACTGTGCGAAGGAGTTGAAAAAATGCTTGATGAAATATCTAAATCACAACATGTGGTTGGCACAAAACAGACTTTAAAAGCAGTTGAACAGAATAATGCTTTAAAGGTGTTTTTAGCTAAAGACACAGACGAGGCAATAAGAGAAAAAATCGTAAAAATTTGTAATAAAAATCATGTAGCTATAGAAGAAGTGGACAGAAAAGAAGAATTAGGCAAAGCATGCAATATCAGCTTAGATGCTGCCGTTGCTTGTATATTAAAAAACGAGGAAGGAGGAATAAGGTTTAATGCCAACAGTTAATCAATTAGTAAGAAAAGGTAGAAAAGAATTAGTTTACAAAACTAAATCTCCTGCTCTTAAATCTAACCCTCAAAAAAGAGGAGTGTGCACAGTTGTAAGAACTGCTACACCTAAAAAACCAAACTCAGCTATGAGAAAAATTGCCAGAGTCAGACTAGTTAACGGAATGGAAGTTACAGCTTACATCCCAGGAATCGGTCATAACTTACAAGAACATAGTGTTGTTATGGTTAAAGGCGGTAGAGTAAAAGACTTACCGGGTGTACGTTATAAGATTATTAGAGGAGCACTTGATACTCAAGGAGTTGCTGACAGAAAACAATCTAGAAGTAAATACGGTGCTAAGAAATAATTTATAATGTGTTGAACTATAAGGCAAGCCTTATACCTATATACGTGATATATAGAGCACAACGATAAATTTTACTTATCGAGTACCAATGAAAAAATTCAAATTATTAGGAGGGAAGTACAGTGCCAAGAAAAGGTCCAGTACCAAAGAGAGAGGTGCTACCTGATCCGATGTATAAATCTGTTTTAGTAACAAAGTTACTGAACAATGTTATGCTTGACGGAAAAAAAGGAGTAGCGCAAAAAATTGTTTACGGTGCGTTTGACATCGTAGCTGAAAAAACAGGAAAAGATCCATTAGAAGCTTTTGAAGAAGCTTTAAATAATATTATGCCTTCATTAGAAGTAAAAGCCAGAAGAGTCGGTGGTGCAACATACCAAGTACCAATGGACATCAGGCCGGAAAGAAGACAAACTTTAGGTCTTAGATGGCTTATAACTTATACAAGAGCAAGGGGCGAAAAGACAATGAAAGAAAGACTGGCTGCTGAAATCATTGATGCACTCAATAATACAGGTTCGTCAGTTAAGAAGAAAGAAGATACTCATAAAATGGCAGATGCTAATAAAGCTTTCGCTCATTTTAAATGGTAAGGTGATTAAAAGATGGGTAGAGAGTTTAGTTTAGATAAAGTAAGAAATATCGGAATTATGGCTCATATCGATGCTGGTAAAACCACTACTACTGAAAGAATCTTATTCTATACAGGAAAGATCCACAAGATTGGGGAAACTCATGAAGGCGGAGCACAAATGGACTGGATGGAACAAGAACAGGAAAGAGGTATTACAATTACTTCTGCCGCTACAACATGTCACTGGAAAGGTCATGAAATAAACATCATTGATACACCGGGACACGTTGACTTTACAGTAGAAGTTCAGCGTTCACTTAGAGTACTAGACAGCTCTGTTGCTGTTTTCTGTGCTAAGGGTGGGGTTGAACCTCAAAGTGAAACAGTATGGAGACAAGCTGATAAATACAATGTTCCAAGAATTGCTTTTATTAATAAAATGGATATTATGGGAGCTGACTTCTATAATGTTGTTAACATGATTAGTGAAAGACTTGGTGCAAATCCGGTGCCTATTCAATTACCGATCGGTGCAGAGGAAGATTTCGTAGGTATCATCGACTTAGTTAAGATGAAAGCTTTCATCTATCATGATGATGAAGGTATAGATATCGAAGAAACAGAAATCCCTGCAGATATGGTAGATAAAGCTGAAGAATACAGAGAAAAACTTTTAGAAGAAATTTCTGTAAACAGCGAAGAAATCATGGAAAAATATCTTGAAGGTGAAGAAATTTCTGAAAAAGAAATTATTACAGCTTTAAGAGCAGGCGTTATAGGTCTTGATTTTATCCCTGTTCTTTGCGGTACAGCATTTAAGAATAAAGGTGTTCAAATGTTGATTGACGCTGTAGTTAATTTAATGCCTTCACCACTTGATGTTCCTGCTATGGTAGGTCATAATCCGAAGACAGGTGAAGAAATGGAAAGACATCCAAGCGATGACGAACCATTCTCAGCATTGGCATTTAAAATCATGGCGGATCCGTTTGTTGGTAAATTAGCATTTACAAGAGTTTATTCCGGAACACTTAAGAGTGGTTCTTATGTATATAACTCAACAAAAGGAAGAAAAGAAAGAGTTGGCCGTATCTTAAGGATGCATGCCAACGACAGAAAACAAATAGATGAAATCAGAACAGGTGATATCGTAGCTATCGTAGGTCTTAAAGATACTACGACAGGTGATACTTTATGTGCTGAAAATTCACAAGTATTGCTTGAATCTATCGAGTTCCCTGATCCTGTTATCTCTGTAGCTATTGAGCCTAAGACTAAAGCGGGACAGGAAAAAATGATTACAGCTTTGGTTAAATTAGCGGAAGAAGACCCAACATTCAGATTTAAGACTGATGATGAAACCGGTCAGACAATTATTGAAGGTATGGGTGAACTTCATCTTGAAATCATCGTAGACAGACTTCTTAGAGAATTCAAGGTAGAAGCTAATGTAGGTAAGCCACAGGTAGCATTCAAAGAGGCAATTACAAAACCTGCAAGATCTGATTACAAATATGCTAAGCAATCAGGTGGTAGAGGACAATACGGTCATGTTGTTATTGAAATCGAACCAAACGAAGAAGGCAAAGGATATGAATTTGTCAGCGAAATCGTTGGTGGTGCTATTCCTAAGGAATACATCGAACCTGTTAGCAAAGGTATTCAAGGAGCAATGGAATCCGGTATAGTTGCCGGATACGAAGTTCTTGATGTTAAAGTTAGATTAGTTGATGGTTCATATCATGATGTCGATTCATCTGAAATGGCCTTCAAATTGGCGGGTTCTATGGCATTCAAAGATGCTATGGCTAAAGCAGGTCCGGTTCTTGTTGAACCTATCTTCAAAATCGAAGTTGTTGTTCCTGAAGAATACCTTGGAGATGTTATGGGTGACTTGACATCAAGAAGAGGTAAAATAGAAGGTATGGAACTTAATAATGGTGTTCAAACTCTTAGAGGATTTGTTCCGTTATCGGAAATGTTCCAATATACAACTGATTTAAGAAGTAAGACTCAAGGTAGAGGTACACATACTTTGACATTCTCGCATTATGAACCAGCGCCACAAAGTATGCTAGATAAACTTAAAAACGAATAATTATATATTTAGATTAAGGAGAAAGAAAAGAAATGGCAAGAGAAAAATATGAAAGAACGAAACCGCATGTAAATATCGGAACGATCGGACA
>NZ_JANJZK010000017.1 GCF_024623185.1 Anaerofustis stercorihominis | reverse complement strand
AAGAATATAATTCGCTACCTCGCTTTTAATTTACTCGCAGTGCCTATTCGTGAAGTCTGCGACTTCCCTCATAGGGGCTGTCGCCCTATAAAATCAAAATTATTTTCATGTGTAAATATAAATATTTCCCCTTGAAAATAATTTTTCTTTTGCACTGCTCGTAGCAGGCTATATCATTATCCTGGTTGCCATTTCTTTACTGATTGCTACTCTGGAATCTTTAACATTAACAATGATGTTGCCGTTATTTTTAGATACTACCATAACTTTTCCTCCGACAACAAAACCTAACTTTTCAAGGAAATTCTTAGTTTCATCCCTACCTTTTATTCTTTTGATGTAACTTTCTTCTCCGATACCGGCCATAACTAAAGGCATACTACCACCTCTTCTATCATTCATTGTTAGCCACTCCTAACTTCTTATATATAAGTTAGCACTAACTAACATGATTGTCAAGTATTTTACATGAAAAAAAGGAATTTTTTTACATTACTTAATCAATTTTATAATTACTCCACTCATTGATTTTATTTTAAAGCTGTGGTATATTAAATAAAACTTAAAAAAGACGGTTTTCGAGGTAATTAAATGAAAATTTCTACAAAAGGAAGATATGCCCTTAGGCTTATGATAGATCTAGCTAAAAATTATGACGGGAAATATATAACATTAAAAGAAGTATCCAAAAGGCAGGATATATCAATCAAATATTTAGAGCAAATTACTACTCAATTATGTAAAGTAGGATATTTAAACAGTGTAAGGGGTCCAAAAGGCGGATACAAATTAGCTAAGGAACCCAGAGAATATACTGCCGGCGATATATTAAGAGTAACGGAAGGAAGCCTTGCCCCTATTGCTTGTCTGGAAGCAGAGGAAAACAGTTGTTCAAGAAGCGGTTCTTGTGCCACACTACCTTTTTGGAAGGGACTTTATAATGTGATTGAAAATTACGTCAATAATGTTACGCTGGAAGATTTGCTTGATGATGAAAAAGATACAATAGACTATATAATTTAATATACAAAAGTGGAAAATAGATAATATTTCCACTTTTTTTATTTTTTACTTGACAATTATAGATTTTAATATTATAGTTATTTCATATTATTCATATAGGAAATATATATAATTAATAAAGAGAGGTCAAAACTATGTTCATTATCAGAAAACGACAAAAAGAAAATTATCATAACGGACGAATGTATATGTGTTGTATCAATTTAAATAATACACAATAATTTCGAAAGAAAGGATAATCAATAAAATGAACGATAGGAATTATAAATTTGAAACATTACAATTACACGTAGGTCAAGAAGAAGCAGATCCTACAACAGGAGCAAGAGCTGTTCCTATATATCAAACAACATCTTATATTTTTGATAATTCACAGCACGCCGAGGATAGGTTTGGGTTAAAAGACGCAGGAAATATTTACGGTAGACTGACTAATCCAACGCAGGATATATTTGAAAAAAGAGTTGCCGCACTTGAAGGCGGAAAAGCAGGACTTGCAACTGCTTCGGGAGCAGCTGCAATAACATATGCGATATTAAATATAACAAGAGCAGGAGATCATATAATAAGTTCATCCGAAATCTACGGAGGATCATATAATCTTTTTGCTCATACATTAAAAGATTATGGGATAGAAACTTCTTTTGTATCAGTAAATGACCCCGATAACTTTAAGAAGTCATTAAAAGAAAATACTAAAGCTATATTTATAGAAACCCTCGGTAATCCCAATTCTACCATTATTGATATAGAAAAGGTAGCAAATATTGCTCATAAAAATAACATACCACTAATAGTAGATAACACATTTGCAACACCTTACTTATTTAGACCTATAGAATACGGCGCTGATATTGTAATTCACTCTGCAACGAAGTTCATAGGAGGACACGGAACAAGTCTTGGTGGAGTAATAGTTGACAGCGGAAATTTTGACTGGAAGAAATCAGGTAAATTTCCTATGCTTACAGAACCTACCGACAGTTATAACGGAATAAAATTCAGTGAAGCTGCAGGTGAACTTGCATACATAACAAGAATTAGAGCTATACTACTTAGAGATACCGGAGCTTCTTTATCCCCTTTCAACGCTTTTATTCTTCTTCAGGGTTTGGAAACACTATCCCTAAGAGTAGAAAGACATGTTGAAAATGCATTGAAAGTAGTTGAATTCTTAAAAAATCATCCTAAAGTTGAAAAAGTAAATCATCCGTCATTGAACATCGGAAAACGAAAAGAATTATATGACAGATACTTTAAAAACGGAGCAGGTTCTATATTTACTTTTGAAATAAAAGGAACAGAGAAATATGCAAAAGAATTTATTGATAGACTAAAAGTATTCTCTTTACTTGCAAATGTAGCTGATGTAAAATCATTAGTGATACACCCCGCTTCGACGACTCATTCACAAATGAATGAGGAAGAACTTTTAAAAAGCGGTATAAAACCAAATACGATACGATTATCTATCGGAACGGAACATATTGACGATATAATTTATGATTTAGAAAATGCCTTTAAAGGAGGACAATAAAATGGCTATTTACAAACAAATTACAGAATTGGTGGGAAATACCCCGCTAATGGAACTCACTAATTACGAGAAAGAAAATAATCTAGATGCTGCTATCTTAGCAAAGATAGAATTTTTTAATCCTGCGGGAAGCGTCAAAGATAGGATTGCAAAAGCAATGATCGAAAGTGCGGAGGAAAAAGGGATTTTAAAAGAAGGAAGTACGATAATCGAACCTACCAGCGGTAATACAGGAATAGGACTTGCAAGCATTGCAGCGGCAAAAGGATATAAGGCTATACTAACAATGCCGGAGACAATGAGCATTGAAAGAAGAAAACTACTTAAAGCTTACGGAGCGGAAATAGTACTTACAGACGGAGCCAAAGGTATGAAAGGTGCTATTGCAAAAGCGGAAGAGCTTCAAAAAGAAATAAAAGACAGCTTCATACCAAGCCAGTTTGAAAACGGAGAAAATCCTAAAATGCACTATAATACCACAGGTCCTGAAATATATAAAGATACCGATGGTAAAGTTGATTATTTTGTGGCAGGTGTAGGAACAGGAGGAACTCTGTCAGGAGTCGGAAAATATTTGAAAGAAAAAAATCCTGATGTAAAAATAATCGCAGTGGAACCTACCGCATCCCCGGTAATTTCGGGAGGCAATCCGGGACCTCATAAAATCCAAGGTATAGGTGCAGGATTTATTCCCGGGACTTTAGATACTGATATATATGATGAAATAATCAAGATAGAAAATGAAGATGCATTTGAAGCTGCGAGAGGAGTAGCTAAAAGCGACGGGATATTAGTAGGGATATCTTCGGGAGCGGCATTAAAAGCAGCTACGATTATCGCTCAGAGAGAAGAAAATAAGGATAAGAACATCGTCGTGCTTCTGCCCGATACAGGAGAAAGATATCTTTCCACAGAACTATTCGACTAATAAAAAGACCTCTTAAGTGAGGTCTTTTTTATATTCCATAAAATATTCATAATGGTTTGTATCTTCATTCATTTCTTTACTGATGATTTTAAACCCATGTTTAAGATAGAAATTCAAAGCATTGTGATTTTCCTTGAATACAAAAAGTGACAGTTGAGCATATTTACTTTTTGCAAAATCGATGAGCTTACTTCCAATACCTAATCTTTTATGATTATCATCTATGAAAAGTCCCGCTATATAACCTTTATCCAATCCTATAAAACCTATGACTTTTTCATCTTTTTTATAAATATAGACTTCGGCTTTTGGAATCATTTCTTTTACGATATCATGATTATTTATAAAATAATTTTCATCAATAAAACTATGAGCATTCAAGTTTTCATTAAGCCATATTTTCATGACATCATCTATATATTTATCAGTCAACTTTTCAATCATTTTTTACTTTTCCTATATTTAATATATTCTTTGTCATCATAATTTTCACCTATCATATCTCTGAGAGTTTCAAGCTCTTTGACATAATCGATATCATTATCATCTTTTTTATGCTCGAGTTCTTCTAGGCTTTCTATAGTCATATCATCAAAACCAAAGTTATTATAATCATTTTGAAGATTTTTACTTCTAAAAGAACCTAATTTTAATTGAAAAATGATTGAATTAATAGTTCCTTTTAAATCTTCACTTAAACCAAGATAAACTTTATCACTGTTTTCAAATGATACTTTATAAACTCCCATATATGGTTTTAATTTTTTGTATTCAACTTTTAATGCTTTCTTTCTATCCACGGCTTGTTTCCTCTACTTTACATACGCTTTTATTGCTTTATGCATAAACTCGGCAGTCCCGTCACCGAACTTATCGATGTTATTTTTAAATCGTTCATCGCCTATATACATATCGGCAAGACCTGATAATATTTCATCACTGCAAGAATAAAAATTATCACTTATAAAATCCTGCCAGCTTTTAACCAAGTCTTTTACATCCTTGGAATTTACATCTTTATCTTTATTTAAATAAAACAAAGTAAATATTTTTTCTTGTTTTTTATTGATTTTTTCCCAGTTATCTTTACTGTAAGAACTGGTTTTTCTTTCGCTTTCTTTATAGGCGTCGCTGTCTCCCCACCTGTCAATTACTTCTTGCTTATACTCTTTTTTTATTCTTTCTATTTCATTCATATCAAAAGTACTCATATCAATATTCTCTCCCTTCAAAGTATTATCCACTAATTTTATAAGACCGTCAATCTTTTCTTTTTCAAGCATTAATAAGTTTTTATGCTTATTTAAAATTTCTTCTCTGTCATACTTAGTCTTAGTTAAAATCAGCTTGATTTCTTTAAGAGGTATCAGAAGTTTTTTATAAAACATTATTTCCTGAAGCTGTTTCAAATCATCTTCGTCATAATATCTGTATCCCGATATTTCATCTATCTCACAGGGTTTTAAAAGTTGGATCTCATCATAATAATGAAGTGTGCGCACACTTATGCCAAATAGCTTTGAAACATCTCCTACTTTTAACTTCATATCCTACCTCCAAGATTAATCTACACCATTACGCTACGTTAGAGTCAAGTACTTTTATAAATAATAAACTATAATTATAAAATTTATTATACCATAACATAAAAAAACGAATAAGTTATAATCTTATCTTATCCGCTTTATATATCTACCACTAATAAATATTATTTATCATATCTTTTTACAAATCCGTGACCTAAAGCATAAGGACCGGTATGAACACCTGTAGTCGCTCCGATTTGAAGTACTTTTATATCTTCCATATCATCTATATTTGAATACTCTTTTAATGAATTAAAAAGCTTTTCTCTGTATTCATATCCCTCTGCTTCATCATAACCATACCCGACAACAAAAGAATAATTATCAGGAGTATCCCCTATAGCTTCAAAATGCTTTCTTGTAACTTTCATAAGCTGAGAAATACTTTTCTTTCTGCTCCTTGCTACACCTCCGGGGTAAATATCTCCGTTTTCAAGAACTATAAGAGGCTTTAAACCTAAAGCACCGGCAGCAAATCCCGCAAGTCTTCCGATACGTCCTCCGTGTTTTAAATATTCAACATTACCAACGGTAAAATGAATTCTGCCAGTAGATTTTATTTCTTCCAGCTTACTATAAGCTTCTTCAAAACCTATATTATCATTTCTCATTCTAACGGCTTCCATGACAAATACACCTTGGGCTGCGGTTAAAACAGTTGAATCTATGACTTTGATTTTCGCATCTTTATATTTATCTTCCAAAAGGGATTTTGCCATGCTTGCACTATTATATGAACCGCTTATTTTTAAATCTATGCATATACAAATAACAGGGATATTTTCCTTGATGTATGGCTCTAAAACTTCAATATAGTCATTTACACTCGGAAGGGAGGTTTTTGGAAAGATATCAGGATTATCGACCATTCTCTTATAAAAGTCTTTTACACTCATACTGCTTGCTTCTTTTTGAAGTTCCTCTTCACCAAAAGAAACATAAAAAGGAACGACACTGATATTATTTTCTTCAAGCACCTCTTTAGGTAAATCACAAGCACCGTCACTGACTATTTGAAAATTCATATTTCCTCCTAATATAACATAGATTTACATATAATTAAAACATATTATACTACCAACAAATTAAAATATCAATGAAAGAAATGTTAATTGAGTTAATAAAAAAAATCTCGGATATATAGTTCCGAGATTTTATATCAATCTTTTCTTATGAGTATTTTTTGTGATAGTCGCTCTAGAGGAGCAATCGTATATTTTGTTACAATATCACGAGAAAAAACAAACACTATTATTGACGTAACAACTATTGTAATCAATAAACAAGAGAATGTTCCTAATACCTCATTTTTTAACCATGGGATAAGAAAATTTTCCCTAAATGTTATAGTAAAAAAAGAATGAAAAAAATAAACCGCTAACGAATTTTTACCAATTTTAGATAAGAAATTTTTTTCATCAGTCATCAATGTCGATATTAGATATATTATGCCAAATGCGAGTATATAGCATATAATAGTGAATGCCAGAATATATAATCCTCTATTAAATATTTTTTCTAAATTAAATTCTCCCAAAGCAAAATAAAGAGGATTAAACTCCCCCTTTTGTTCGAGTAAAAAAATAAAAAATAGAATAAATATTAAAAATACTATAGGTAATAAGACAAAACTTATTTTTCTATTTATAAAATTTTTTCTTATATCTTTATATTCAAATTTACTTAAATAATACCCTGTAGCAAAAAAAGGAAGTAGCAATATCATTCTTCTTATAGAATATAGCGGTATATATATCAAACTTGCTATAATTCCAACAATAAAAGCAATTTGTACACTATACTTTATATTAGGAAATGAAGGATAGATTGCCCTATAAAAACATAATACTAATATATACCAAGATACATACGAGTGTGCTATAAATGGCTGAAGAAATAATTTATAGTTAAAATGAATTTTTGATATATTCGATATATCTCTATATACTTCCATGTCACAATATACATATAATAACAATGATAATACATAGTATATAATTAAAAGTGAAAATGCTTTTCTTGCTTGCTTTTCTTTATTTTTAGAAAAATAACCTGAAATTAATATAAAAAATGCCATATGAAATATTGAAACAAAACCATATAGACTATCAAGAGAAAAATTTACAAATCTAGGTACAATATGAAACATCACAACTAAAATTATAATAAATCCCTTAAGATTATCAAAGTAATAATTTCTTTCTTTTTTTAAAATCTCCATTTAATATCCCCTAATAACAATACTTGTTACTAAAGATATACGTTTAGTAACTTTCAAAATTCTTTCTTATTTTTATTTTATTGATAAATATTTTTTTTATCAATGTAATATAAATATCAATTACCATTAGTTTTATATATAATATGTTATAAAATATTTTGGTACATTATGTATATATAATGATATTGCATAGACTATATTATAATGTAATATAATACATATTTCAACATTTAATTACAAATAAAAAGCCTCGGCTTTACCGAGACCTTCTATATTAACTTTTTAGGTATTAATCTATTTTCTGTACTCCCACACCTATCAATCCCGGTCCGGTATGAACCGCCAGTGTCGGAGAAATCGAACCGACAAACACATTTTCTACATTAGGAAATTCTTTTTTTATACTATTTTCAATTTCTTTTGCTTCATCTTCGGCCTGCACGTTTACTACAGCTACATTATATTTATTGTACTTCTTGGAATAGTCGATAGCTTCACTAAGAGCCTTTTTAAGGGATTTTTTTCTGCCTCTGGCTTTTGATACGACATAATACACTCCGTCTTCATTACAAGACATCACAGGCTTTAAGTCAAGAGCCGTACCGACAACAGACGCGACCAAACCTATCCTTCCGCCTTTTCTTAGATATTCAAGAGTCTTTACACAAAAATAAACTTTTGTATTTTTTATTGCATCATCAAGTTTTTCCTTTATTTCATCAAAGGAACAGCCCTGTTCAATAAGCTCCCCTGCCCTGATTGCACTAAATCCGGCTCCTATATCTATATTCTTTGTATCGATAAGCATAGTTTCAAGTCTTCCTTCAAATGACTCGCTTGCAATCCTCATAGCATTATAAGTACCGCTAAGACCGCTCGAAATAGTTATAACTATAGCCTTATCGTAACCGTCACTGATAACTTTTTCAAAAGTTTCCATAATATCATCGATAGACGGCAGTGAAGTCGTAGGAATTTCTTCTTTCAATCTATCACATATAGTATCTATATCTATATCAACCACATCTTTATAGCTTTTATTATTATAATTAACTATCAACGGAACGACATACATATTATATTTATCAACATATTTTTTTGGTACATCCGTACCCGAATCCGTAATTATAGCAATTTTTTCATTTATATTCATTTTGATTATTTCCTTACGATTATATTATTTTAATATTATCTAGTATTTAATATTATCTTATATAATGTATAATACTTTGTCAAGAGGTTTTATGAACTATTGACATGATAAAATTTGAATGATATACTTTTCATCAAGGAGAAGTATTGATTATGACTATTTTTGAAAATTCAAAATACACCAAAGAAATTTTAGAATTCCATTTCCCGCGTTATGAGGAACTTCCAAACATAGAACTATATATGGACCAAGTAATAAGTTTTATAGAAAATACATTAAAAGTATTTAATCCCACTGAAAAAGAAAAAATAATAACTTCTTCAATGGTAAATAACTATGTCAAGCAAGGTCTCGTATCTCCTCCCATCAAGAAAAAATATACTAAAAACCATATCGCATATATCATTGTAGTATGTGTATTAAAGCAAATTTTATCAATATCTGAAATATGTGCATTAATAAAAATACAAATCGACACATATCCTATAGAAGAGGCGTATGATTACTTTGCCGGCTGGATAGAAAAAGCACTTGAAATCGCCTTTACAAATGAAAAAGATAAACTTAAAGAAAATGACAGCACAAGATACGAAGCGAGAATAGTAAGACTTGCAACAAAGTCGTTCGCAAATAAGATATATCTTCAAAAATATCTTTTATATACAAATTCAGAGGAAAGCTAAAAGCTTTCCTTTATTATTATAATTAAATTAAAAAAGGACAAAATCAATTGTCCTTTTACATTGTTATTATTTCATTTTTAATCTTCAAATTCAAATTCGCTGAATATATCCAAATCATCATCTTTTTCAAATGTGACATCTTTTTTTACCGGCTCAAATAACTCTTTATGATTCTCTTCCTTAAAAACATCAGCAAATATGTCGTCTTCACTGTCTGACACTTTTTCAAACTTTTCAAAACCTGCAGTATTTTCTTCTTCCATAGGAATAAATTCTTCTACTACAGCTTTTTTAGGCTGAACGACTTCAGATATAGTTTCGACAGGCTCTGTTACTTCTTCGGGAATAACACTTTGAGTTTCTTCTATAACTTGAGTCTGGATTGGGATAACTTCTTCATCTTCATATGCTATATCCAAATCATTTTCGCTTTCTTCCTGAGTAAATATCTCTGCTTCATCTTGAACATCGGATTTAGATTCAGTCTCAGTTATAACTTCTATATTTTCTGTTGATGTTTCATTTACTTCTTCAGGAACTTCTTGTATACTTTCATTTTCCGCAATATAAGTTTCTTCGGGGTCAGATACTATTTCCTTATTGGCTTTTTGAGCTTCCAGTTCTTTTAATAATTTTTCTTTTGCAAAAGTAAGTTTAGCCAAATCCTTTATAAATTCATCTACCATCTTTTCGCTTGTTGCAAAGGAAGTACAAAGCCTTATAACACTTTGTTCATCATTCAACTTTTCCCATAAAGCAAAAGAATATTTTTTTGATAATACTTTTAATATATCGTTTGGAAGTATAGGAAAAATTTGATTTGTAGAAGATAAAGAATTAAATCCATATCTTAAATTACCGATACCAAGTGCAAGCCTGTTAGCCAGTTTATTCTCATGCTTCCCGATTTCAAAATATAGATTATCTTTAAACAGTTCGATAAACTGAACACCTATCAATCTGCCTTTTGCAAGCATGCCGCCGTTTTGCTTGATGTGATATCTAAAATCCACATTTAAATCTTTATTGTTGATAACAAGGGCTTCGCCGAATAGAGCTCCCATTTTTGTACCGCCTATGTAGAATGCGTCAGTCAAGCTTCCAAGGTCTTTTAAAGTCAAGTCATTGTCCACACTTGTAAGTGCCGAACCTAATCTTGCTCCGTCAACATATAAGTACATGCCATATTTATCACATACTTCTTTTAATTTAATTATTTCATCTTTATAATAAATCGTACCTTCTTCGGTAGGATTTGAAATATACACCATCTTAGGCTTCACTGTATGCTCTTTTTCTTCATCTTCATAGTGAGCCTTTGCAATTTCCTCTACCTGTAAAGCTGTTAATTTTCCATTAGTCTCATCTACTTGAATAATCTTATGTCCCGATGCTTCTATCGCCCCGCTTTCATGAACATTAATATGTCCGCTGTTCGGTGCTATGACACCTTCATGTGATCTTAAAAAAGCAGAAATCGCAGCAGTATTCGTTACGGTACCCCCTGCTAAAAAATGCACACTGCTGTCTTCATTCCCGACAAGTTCTTTTATTATATTCGCTGCTTCTTCACAGAAATGGTCTGTACCGTATCCGCTTGTTTGTTCAAAATTTGTTTTTATGAGTGCCGCTAAAATATTTTTATGAGCACCCTCACTATAATCATTTGTAAAACTATACATATCCAACCCTCAATCTTTCGTCATTATAACACAACTTATATGATATAAAAAAAGAGACACTTTTACAAGTAAAATGATAAAAAAAGGCAAAATAAAACCAACTATTTACATATATTCAAATTTATTTAAATATTACTCACAAAATAAAAAATATGCTCATTTTATTGAGCATATTTTAAAATTGTTTATTTAATAAATTCAAGTGCAGATTTTAGTCTTGAAATAACTTCCTCTTTACCGAGTATACTCAATATATAAGTTAAATCAGCACCATGCATGATACCGCTTATGGCTATCCTTGTCGGCATATATAATGCTTTTCCTTTTATCTTAAATTCTTTTTGTATCGACTTTAAGCTTTTACCTACGATTTCGGGAGTCAGCTTATCTTCATTTTCAAATAGATTTATCAAATTTGTAAACAAAGTTTCATTCGTTTCCATTTCCATTACTTCTTTTGCTTTTTCATCAAGATTATTTAAATCTGCTTTTAAATATAGTTCTTTTGCAAGCTCTATACTTTCCTCAAAATAATTCAATTTATCTTTTATAGCTTCAACGATATATAAAAGAGTTTCTTCGGAAGTACTCTCATCTATAAGCTTTGCATTTAACAGATAAGGTTTGATTAAGGAAATCAATTCTTCATTTGATTTTTCTTTTATATAATGTGCATTTACCCAGTTAAGCTTCTCCGTATCGAATACTGCCCCGGCTTTGGTAACTCTTTTAATATCGAAATCATCTATAAGTTCCTCCATAGATAGGATTTCTCTGTCGTTAGGGTCCGACCAGCCAAGCAAAGCTATATAATTTATTAAAGCTTCAGGTAAATATCCCTTTTGTATAAAATCTTCCACTGCAACGGAATCGTGTCTCTTACTTAGTTTTTTCTTGTTTTTATTTAAAACCGTCGGAAGATGAGCAAATTTAGGAGGTTCCCAGCCAAGATAATTATAAAGAATAATATGTTTAGGGGTAGAAACAAGCCATTCTTCTCCTCTGATAACATAATTCACATCCATTAAGTGATCGTCTACGACTACCGCAAAATGATAGGTAGGAAAACCGTCTGCTTTTATAAGGACTTGTTCATCAATATCCTTTGTATTGATAGTCACTTCTCCTCTTACTTCATCGTTAAAGGTAATGTCCTCATCTTCGGGAAGAGCCATTCTGATTACGTAACTTTCACCGTTCTTGATTTTTTCTTCGGCTTCTTTTCTGGATAAATTTTTACATTTTCCGTCATACTTCGGAGTCTGTTTATTTTTTACCTGTTCTTCTCTTAATTTGTCAAGTCTTTCTTTATCGCAGAAACAATAATAAGCTTTGCCTTCATCAAGTAATTTATCAATATATTTTTTATATATATCTAACCTGTCTGACTGAAAATATGGTCCTTTTTCTCCGATTTCCACGACTTTACCATCTTTTAGCATAGGACCTTCATCGTGCTTTACTCCGCAGAAATTAAGCGCATTTATAAGATTTTCAACAGAACCCTCTACATATCTTGTTCTGTCGGTATCTTCTATTCTAAGTAAATAGTCTCCGTCATTATGTTTTGCCCATAAATAGCAGTATAGTGCTGTCCTAAGCCCTCCTATATGCAAAAATCCCGTTGGGCTTGGTGCAAATCTGGTTCTTATATTCATTCAAATTACTCCTTAATAATTTTTCCGTCTTGCCAAAGTCTTTCAAGATTATAAAAATCTCTCTCATCTTTTAAGAATATATGGATTACGATATCACCATAGTCCAATAGTATCCATTTGGAAAGCTCGACACCTTCTTTTCCCGATGTATATAAACCTTCTTCTTCGGCTTTTTCTTCTATAAACTCACAAACTGACTTTGCCTGCCTGTCACTTCCGGCAGTTGCTATAATAAAAGTATTCGCTTCTGCGGTCAAATCCGTAACGTCTACTGCATATATATTCGTTAATTTTTTTTCTTCCAGTAAGTCTATAAAAAATTGTGTTTTTTCTTTATAATTCATTATTTCACCTAACTTTTTATTTTTATTATACCTTTAAAGTAACATCATATCCAATCAAATCTTTATTTTTTTCCAATATAGGATTTACATCTTCTTCAATGAATTCCGTTACTTGGTTTATTGCTCTTCCTACATATTTTTCAGGTTTTAATATGTCGTGGATTTCACTTAACTCTAAGTTGAACGCAGGGTCAGCAGCTATCCTTTCAAGCAAATCATTTGATTTACCTTCCTGTTTAACTCTCTTGCTTGCTTCCATAGAGTAAACTCTGATTTTTTCGTGAAGTTCCTGTCTGTCTCCGCCTCTCTTAACAGCTTCCATTAAAATATTTTCCGTTGTCATGAAAGGAAGTTCAGCCATGATATCCTTATGGATTACTTTATCGTTAACCACAAATCCGCTTGCAATGTTAATTGCTATTTGCAGAATAGCATCACAGCACATAAAGCTTTCAGGTATGGAAATCCTTCTGTTAGCAGAATCGTCAAGAGTCCTTTCAAACCACTGCACACTGGCTGTCATAGCAGGGTTTACCTGATTTGCGATTATATGTCTGGCTAGAGAACAAATCCTTTCGCTTCTCATAGGATTACGCTTATAAGCCATTGCAGACGAACCTATTTGGTTCTTTTCAAAAGGTTCTTCGATTTCTTTTAAGTTCTGAAGAAGTCTTACGTCAGTAGCAAATTTATGAAGACTTTGTGCAATACCCGCAAGAGAATTCACTACTCTGCTGTCGAACTTTCTCGGATAAGTCTGACCGGTTACTGTAAAGTCAGTATCGAAACCCATTTCTTTACAAACAAATTGATTTAATTTCTTGATTTTTTCTTCATCATTATTGAATAAGCTCATAAAGCTTGCCTGTGTACCCGTAGTTCCTTTAACTCCTCTCATTCTGAAAGTGGAGAGAACAAAGTCCACTTCTTCATAATCAAGGATCAAATCCTGTATCCAAAGGGTAGCTCTTTTACCTACCGTGGTAAGCTGTGCAGGCTGAAAATGAGTAAAGCCAAGAGTTGGCATGTCTTTATATTTAAGTGCAAAATCACTCATTACTTTAATTAAATTTACAAGCTGCTTTTTAATAAGCTCCAAGGCTTCTTTAAATACTATAAGGTCTGTATTATCACCTACATAAGCACTGGTCGCTCCCAAATGTATGATACCTTTTGCTTCGGGAACTTTATCGCCATAAGTATGAACATGTGCCATTACATCATGCCTGAACTTATTTTCGTATTCTCTTGCTTTATCATAATCGATATCAAAAATATTTTCTTCCAATGCTTTTATTTGTTCATCGGTAATTTCAATACCTAATTCTTTTTCACCTTTTGCCAAAGCCACCCAAAGTTTTCTCCATGTGGAAAATTTCTTGTCAGATGAAAAAATGTGTAGCATTTCCTTACTTGAATATCTTTCTATTAAGGGATTAGTATAAATATCTTTACTCATTTCTTTTCTCCTATTTTATTTCATTTATAAATTCTTTAAATAATTTTAAACCTTTTGTTATATCATCCATACCAGTCGCGTATGAAAATCTTATAAAGTCATCAGCTCCGAATCCGATTCCGGGAATGACCGCAACATATTTACTGCTTAAAAGTGCATCCGCGAATTCTATGGAACCATTTATTTTTTTACCGTTATACTCTTTTCCGTAAAAAGCCGAAACATCTGCAAACACATAAAAAGCACCGTCGGGCTCTATAGGTTCTACTCCGTCTATACCCTTTAACTCATCAAGCATATATTTTCTTCTCTTGTCGTATTCCTTTACCATATCGCTAACAATACCTTGGTCGGCTCTTAGAGCTGCTACAGTGGCATACTGAGAAATACTGCTTGGATGAGATACACACTGTCCCTGAATTGTATTCATAGCCTTTACGATATCCTTGTTCGCAAGAGCATAACCGACTCTCCAGCCCGTCATTGCATAAGATTTACTTGCTCCGTTTATAGTAATTGTAATATCTTTTATTTCCTCCGATAAAGAAGCAACTGGTGTAAATTTTTTGTTATTATAAAGAAGCATTTCATATATTTCATCACTTAAAATATAAATTCCTTCTTCCAAACAAACTTCAGCGATTTCTTTAAGCTGTTCTTTCGTATAAACTACTCCCGTAGGATTTGAAGGATTATTGAGCATTATGACTTTTGATTTTGGAGTTATAACAGACCTTAATTCTTCTTTTGTCAGTATAAAATCATTTTCTTTTTTTGGATATACGAATACAGGCTCTCCGCCGGCAACTTTGACCATTTCAGAATAGCTTACCCAGTAAGGTACCGGGATTATAACTTCGTCTCCGTCGCTTATTAAAGCCTGAAGAGCAGTGAATAAAGAATGTTTTGCTCCCGATGATACTATTATTTCAGTTTCGGGGGCGTAATAAATACCAAATTCTTTTTTATATTTATCACTTATAGCCAGTCTTAAATCAATAAGACCTTTTACATCGGTATATCTTGTAATACCTTTTTTCATTGCCTCATTTGCGGCATCGATTATAAGACTGGGTGTATCGAAATCAGGTTCCCCTGTACCGAATGAATAGACCTTTGTGCCCTCTCTTTTAATTTTGTTTGCTTTTGATGTTATTGCAAGTGTCATTGACGGTGATATTTTATCTAGTTTGTTTGATAATGGCTTTTTCATAAATTCCTCCTATAGTATTAGCATTGCATCTCCGAAACTGAAAAATCTATATCTTTCTTTTATTGCTTCGTTGTATGCTTTAAGTATATCATCTTTATTGTAAAAAGCACTTATTAACATGAGTAAGGTAGATTTAGGCAGATGAAAATTTGTTATAAGATGGTCTATGGCTTTGAATTCAAATCCCGGATATATGAATATATTAGTATCCATATTAGTGGCTCTTATGTCTCCGTACTTCTGATAACAGCTTTCAAGTGTCCTGACCGTTGTAGTTCCTACCGCATATATGTCTTTACCGTTTTTCTTTGTCTCATTTATAATCTTTGCGGTATCGTTACTTATTATAAAAAATTCACTATGCATTTTATGATTAGTTATTTCATCTTCTTTAACGGGTCTGAAAGTACCGAGTCCCACATGAAGAGTTACATAGCAAATATTTACACCTTTTTGTTTTATATTATCTAATAGTTCTTCTGTAAAATGCAGTCCCGCAGTCGGTGCTGCGGCAGAGCCTTTGTCTTTTGAATAAACTGTCTGATATCTCTCATCGTCATCGAGTTTTTCCTTGATATAAGGAGGAAGAGGCACCGTTCCTATCTTATCTATATAAGAAAAAACATCACTGCATCCGAAAAATCTGACTTTAGCCAAACCCTCTTCATACTTTTCCATAACTTCCATAGATAAGTTTTCATCAAACTTAACGACAGAACCTACTTTAAGTCTCTTAGCGGGTTTTATCATTACTTCAAACATATTATCGGCTAAAGGCTTTAAAACAAAAGTTTCTATCTTTGCCCCTGTTTCTTCCTTAACACCATAAAGCCTTGCATGAAATACCTTTGAATCATTTAATACCAATGTATCGCCTTCATTTAAGTATTCTATTAAATCATAGAAATGTTTATGTTCGATTTCTTTCGTATTCCTGTCAACTAACATGAGCCTTGAAGTATCCCTTTTTTCTATGGGAGTCTGTGCTATCAATTCTTCAGGCAGATTATAATCAAAATCACTAGTCTTCATTATTATTCTTCTTCCATTTCAAATATAGATTTTGTCAGCATTTCTTCGTTTGTAAAAGGTACACCCAAATAATCATATGCAAGTTTCGTTGCTACTCTCCCCCTCGGAGTCCTGTTTATAAAACCAAGCTGAAGAAGATAAGGCTCGTACACATCAAGTATAGTATCTTCTTCCTCACCTATTATTGCAGAAAGGGTATTAAGTCCTACAGGTCCTCCGTCAAACTTATTTATGATAGCATCCAATATACCGATATCGCTGCTGTCAAGACCGTTTTCATCGACATCCAGTAGTTTAAGAGCCTCTACAGCGATCTTACCGTTAATCATATCGGAATTCTTTACCTGAGCATAATCTCTTACTCTCTTTAAAAACCTGTTCGCAATTCTCGGAGTTTGTCTGGAACGGATAGCGATTTCCTTTGCACCCTCATCATCTATATCTATTTCCAGTATTCCCGCACTTCTTTTTATAATTTCCATAAGCTCTTCTATTTTATACATCTCAAGCTTATTCAAGACTCCAAACCTATCTCTCAGAGGAGAAGAAAGGAGTCCGGTCCTCGTTGTGGCACCGATCAACGTAAAAGGTGCTATCGGTATCCTTACGGATTTGGCATTAGGTCCCTTACCCATGACTATATCAAAAGCATAATCTTCCATTGCGGGATATAAAATTTCTTCTATAGTCCTGTTTAGTCTATGTATCTCGTCTATGAAAAGTACATCGTTTTTTTTAAGTCCGGATAATATAGCTGCTAAATCTCCCGGTTTTTCTATTGCAGGTCCCGAAGTAACTTTAATAGATACGCCGAGTTCGTTTGCTATTATATTAGATAACGTGGTCTTTCCAAGCCCGGGAGGTCCGTATAACAAAACATGGTCGAGAGCTTCACCTCTTTGTTTTGCTGCAGAAATAAAGACTCTCATCCTTTCTTTAACGGTCTCCTGACCTATATACTCGTTTAGGGTCGAAGGACGAAGAGACTTATCCTTTTCTATATCAAGTTCGGTTTTTTTGCTTGTAACAATTCTTGTAGCCATATATCTCCTTATTCATTTACCTTTTGAAGGGCAAGGCTTAAAATATCTTCTATAGTCAAATCATCGTCTACTGAAATTTCTCTTACTATCTTTGCGGCATAAGCTCTGTCAAATCCCAGAGAAGTAAGCCCTAAAATAGCTTCGTCTTTTAAGTCACTACTTACATTCATGTCGCTTATCGTGATTTCTTCTATCTCAGGTAAATCCCCGAACTTATCTTGTAGGGTAACCACGATTTGTTCCGCCGCCTTCTTTCCAACTCCGTTTGCAGTGCATAAAGATTTATAATCCTTATTCATTATTGCCGCAACGATCATATTCGGAGAAAGTGCACTGAGTAAACTAAGAGCGATCTTTGGTCCGATTTTAGGTACCGTTAAGAGTTTAAAAAATATTTCTCGTTCAAATAATGTAGAAAATCCAAACAGACTAACATCATTTTCTCTAACCACCATATAAGTATATACTTTAACATCTTCTCTGTCATTTATTAAATCGGTAGTGGTATTTTCCGATACATTGAGAAGAAAACCAACTCCGCTTTTATTTTCTATTGTCAGATATCCTTCTCTGATATCAGCCACATCGCCTTTTATATAATCAAACATTATTTCCTCTACTTATCCGCTTCATGTCTCTCATAATAGCCAATCATCTTTTTATTTTCATCCCTGACCGCTACTATGTAATTTGTTTCCTTATGTTTTTCATTATATCCTATACAAATTTCAATTAAATTATCATTATTTAAAAGTTTATCTATATATTCAAGAGTAAGCTTCTTGGAATTTTCATTGTGACAGTTAAATAAAGACTGACCTATAAGCTTTTCTCCGCCCCTGTGAGCATAACGTTTTATTGCACTTTTATTCAAATATGTAATGATATGGTTCATATCAACAAAACATACGGGATTGTCCAAATCTTCTACTATTCCTTTAAAAACTACATTTAAATCCATTCCTTATACCTCAGTTATCTAAATATTCATCTATATAAACATTACTTTCTTCATTAATATCGATCTTTGCATTTGTCAAAGAAATCAAATCTTCTTTAAATTTCTCTTTATCTTCAATAGGTACATATACAATGTATTCGACCCTATCGGTAAACTTAGCATCATCCAATTTATATCCCACGCTCCTAAGAAAAGTTTCTATCTTACCGTGAAGAGAATAATCATAAGATATTTTAACTTTTGTGGTATAAATTTTTTTAACCAGCTTAGCACTCTTAATCACTTCACCCGCAGATGAAGAATAAGCTCTGATAAGTCCGCTGGCACCTAATTTTATCCCTCCGAAATATCTGGTAACGACTATCAATGCATTTGTAAGATCATTCTTTTCCATTGCATTTAATATCGGTCTACCCGCAGTCATGGAAGGTTCACCATCATCACTTGCTTTTTTAATTTCCATATTTGTTCCAATGATATAAGCATAGCAATTATGATTTGCTTTATAATGTTCTTTTCTGATTTCCTCTAAATAAATGTTAGCTTCATCTACTGAACTTACAGAAAATAAATGAGTAATAAAATTAGATTTCTTTATTTCTATACTATTTTCAAAATTATCATTTATTGTGATATAATCCATAAAAATTCACCTAATTCTGATTTTTTACGATTAGATATTATACCATAATAAAGCTATATCTTCAATCTATTTGCCGTCTTTACATTAATATAATAATTTTTAATATACTAAAATCAATTTTTCTTATGCGCGGTTATTATTGTATAACTGTTCCTATTTACTGTTATTTCACAATTTCTCAGCTTAGCATACCAGTTCTTTCCCTTTTTAGTAACGATGCAGTCTTTATCCTTAATTATTTTAATACAATACTCCACTGCATCTTCATCTATTAAACCTAAATTTTTCTTTATACGCTCTATGCCCATTTCTGTGGTATGTATCCTATCCAAGTTACTTAGAAGAATTTCCTTTTCATTCATGATTATAATTCCTTTTATTTTTTATTTATCTATTTAAGATATCAATACCTTTAATATGTTTAAAATAATCCTGTAGTCTTACTATAGAAGAATTCACAATCAATTCTTCAGGATACCCAGCTTTATCTATTACATCTATTGCATCTTCAAAATGACCTATACTGGAAGATATATGAGCATCGGAATTGACCATGATGGGAACTTCATACTTCTTGCAAAGTTTGATTATCTCCAGACAATTCACATCGCTTCCGGGACGCTGAACAAAAGAATGATTATTTACTTCAACCACTTTATCATACTTATTACATTTTGAAATTATATCTTCATAATCGAATTTAAATATTTCATTACCAAGATGACCGAATACATTTATATTTTTATTTGTTATCGCTTCATTCAACATATCATTTACATGATTTTTATCTTTTGGATAAAATATTTCCTGATGAAAAGAAGCGATTACCAAATCCAAATTACTTAGATATTCTTCCTCTAAATCAATACTGCCGTCCTGCATTATATTAAGTTCTATACCGCTTATCAAATAAACTCCATGCATTTTGCCAGGATTATTTTTACCTAAACTCTTAAAGTGCCAATGGCTGGCTCCGTCTTCGAGAGCCGGACCGTGATTTGTTATCCCTACTGCTTCAAGACCTACTTTATTTGCCGCAATACAGTTTTCTTCCAACGTTGAAAAAGCGTGTTCACTAATATTCGTATGAGTATGTAAATCTGCTATAATTTTCATTTTGTACCTCTTAATCAATTGATATTTTTTATTATAACATAAAATAAAAGACATAATAAAATTATAAGCTCAAAATGACTATAAATATAATAACCCTAAAAATAAAAAAAGCCAAGAGTCAGAAAAAAGCCATAAATAATAAAAATAAAACAAAGGAAAATACATAAGGAAAT
>NZ_JANJZK010000016.1 GCF_024623185.1 Anaerofustis stercorihominis | reverse complement strand
AAAGGACATCACTTAATCGCCGTGATGGCTTTTAACGCGACTGGATTTTCTCTGAAAATCTACCCGATTTTCAGGAAACAGTCGCTCTCCCAACTCTTTAAAAACAAAGTCTTATCTTAAAAAAAATAAAACCTTTCAATAACAAGAAAAAAGTATTTGAAGTAATTACAGGTAACAATCAATAAAATTTATATTTTGCAAAAAAACTGCCGAGCCCCTCTTTTATGGAAAAGATAGTTTTTTATATCATATCTATTTTCAATGCTCAATGACACTATTACTGTTAAAAATTCAAATAAATCTTATCAAGTTTAATTCGTTAAACTTAGATATGCTTTGGCATATAAATGAACAATAATACTTATAAAGTTGTTTTACCAAAATTTAATCAGATTTATTATTAATTATAAAATTCAATAAAAACCAAGACTTTAATTTATTTACAAATTTCTTTATATCATCTCTTCCATAAATTTTAAACAGCCTCTGCCCCGCAAAAAATCTTATTCATTCTTATTTTATATAAATTTTTTCATATTACTATCTAAAATTTTAAATTTCAAAATATAATAATACACAAACTCGGTAATGTGAATTTCCTTTTAAGTGTTTCCGATGAGACCATTTAAAACGACTTTGACCTACATAAAGTATTGAAATATTAAAATAAGCTTTTGATTGCTTATTCCTTGAAAACAACCTCTACTTACCCCCTAGGCAAAATTGCCTATACCCCTATGCAAAAATGAGGGTACCCCCTAGGCAAAAACGTCAAAGATAATAGTATAACGTATAATATTATAAAAGAATATATATCCATAAAAAAATGGAGTTTATATAAAAAGTTCACTTACTTAAAAACATAATACTCCCCTATCAAAAATTAGGGTACCCCTACTCAAAAATTGGAGTACCCCCCTATCAAAAATTGTGGAGATAATAATATAAGATAAATAATATAAAAGAATATATTTAACGATAGAAAACAATAATAAGAAAAATCACCCCATATCAATAATGATAATACTCCCTTATAAAAAATGATTAGGATAATAATATAATAATAAAAATATAAAAGGATATATATCCATAAAAAACATATCCAGATAATATTCATCTGAAATATAAAGCAATGATTTTACTATGTAAACCAAAGCAAATTTCTAAAATGTATCTTTCCTAAATTTTTTAGATTTTAAATTTTATATTCAAATGCTTTAATTTATTGATTTACATGAATTTTTACCGCACAATCAATAATTCATTACAATCATCCGTTCATTGATAAATATTAAAAAAATAAACTTTATCAACAAAAAACGACATTTTTATTATCAAAATTTAATATTATTATAATCCTAATATAATGATTTATATTTAGTATATGTTAAATACCATTGATAAAAATATTGGTCAAACAGTGTATATTATGACTTGAAAGCTGCGTTTTGTTAACAAATTGCAGAAAAATTGACTTAGGTTTTTAAAATATCCTTTTTTTTACAAATATATGTAAACAAAAGCCTTTTAAATCTTGAATTTCTGATTAATTATGATATAATACTATTTTGAGTTAGAATGGGACTTAGGAGGTAAAAATATAAATGAGTTCAATATTAGATAAGAAAGAAAACAACGTGGCAACAATCACAATAACAGTTACCGCAGAAGATTTTAGCAAGGCCCTTGATGCTGCATACAAAAAAAACAGAGGTAAGTTCAACATCGATGGTTTCAGAAAAGGAAAAGCCCCAAGAAAGATTATTGAAAACAGATACGGCGAAGGCGTATTCTTTGAAGATGCATTAGACGAAGCATTCCCATCAGAATACGAAAAAGCTATAGAAGAACATGATTTAAAACCTGTAAACATGCCTGCAATGACAAAGTTAGACAGTATAAGCAAAGAAGAAGGTGCTACATTTACTATTGAAGTTGAATTGGAACCTGAATTCGAACTTGGCGAATATAAAGGTATCGAAATCTACTCTACAGAGTATGAAGCTACAGACAAAGACGTAGAAGACGAACTTGAAAGAGTAAGAGAACAAAACGCAAGATTAGTAAGCGTTGAAGATACCGAAGCTAAAGACGGCGACACAGTGATAATAGACTTTGACGGATATGTGGGAGATGAACCTTTCGAAGGCGGAAAAGGCGAAAACTATCCGTTGGTTCTCGGAAGCAATTCTTTCATCCCGGGATTCGAAGATCAGCTTATAGGTAAAAAAGCCGGAGAAGAAACAGAGGTAAACGTTACTTTCCCTGAAGAATACCATGCCGCTGAACTTGCGGGAAAAGACAGCGTATTCAAAGTAAAGATACACGAAGTAAAAGCTAAAGAACTTCCAGAGCTTGACGATGATTTCGCAGCCGACGTAAGTGAATTCGATACTTTGGACGAATACAAAGAAAGCTTAAAGAAAACTATAAAAGAACAAAGAGAAAACAATCTTAAAGGCGCTGCTATCAATACTATTATCGAAGAAGTATGCAAGAATACTGAAATCGATATCCCTAAATGTATGATAGACAGAAAGACAGAAGACGTTAAGGCTCAGTTCGAACAGCAGATAATGCAAAGCGGTATCGACCCAAAAACATACTACGAAATAATGAAACAGCAAAACGAAGGAAAAAGCGAAGCTGATTTCGATGCACTGTTCGTTGAACAAGCTGAACATGATGTAAAACAAGACTTGGTATTAAATAAATTAATGGAAGTTGAAAGTTTTGATGTAAGTGACGAAGAAAAAGAAGCGGAATATGAAAACTTCGCAAAAGCTTACAACCAAAAGGTTGAAGACTTTAAGAAAGTCCTTGACGAAGCTACGGAAAATTACATCGAAAACTTCATCAAACAAAGAAAACTTTTCGATTTCCTAATTGAAAATGCTAAGGTTAGAGAAGAAGAAAAAGAAGAAAAATAAACCTAAATTCGGAGGTAATTTTTATGCCATTAATCCCAATGGTAGTAGAAAATGAAGGAAGAGCCGAACGCTCTTACGATATCTACTCTCGTTTACTTAAAGACAGAATAATATTTCTCTCAGGAGAAATAAACGACGACGTGGCTAATTTAGTGGTAGCGGAAATGCTATTCTTAGAGTCACAGGACAGCGAAAAAGAGATACAGTTATATATCAACTCCCCGGGCGGAAGCGTTACTGCGGGAATGGCTATATATGACACTATGAATTATATCAAATGCGATGTATCGACGATTTGTATCGGTATGGCTGCATCTATGGGAGCATTCCTCTTAGCATGCGGTGAAAAAGGTAAGAGAATAGCTCTGCCAAGCAGTGAAATAATGATACATCAGCCCCTAGGCGGTTTTCAGGGACAAAGCAGCGATGTAGAGATCCACGCAAAAAGACTCTTAAAGACAAGAGAAGATATTAATAAGATACTTAGTAAAAGAACGGGAAAAACACTTAAAACAATCGAAAAAGATACAGACAGAGATAACTTTATGACTGCTAAAGAGGCTATGGAATACGGTCTTATAGATAAAGTCATAGAAAAAAGATAAATAAGAAAGGAGCTATTATATGAGTGACGAAAACAAAACTTACGAAGAGCAGAATCATTGTTCATTTTGCGGAAAGACCCAATCGGAAGTCAAGAGTTTGGTAGCTGGACCGGGAGTATTTATATGTAACGAATGTGTTGCACTTTGCAGCGAAATGTTCAGCGAAACATTTTACGATGATGACAATAACGAATTTGTTAATGACTTAGCTCCAAATCTTAATGATGTAGAAAAACCTAACAAAATCAAAGAATTATTGGATGAATATGTAATCGGCCAGGACGATGCTAAAAAGACTTTAGCCGTTGCGGTTTATAATCACTATAAGAGAATAAGCGTAATAGAAAACAGTGATGATAAAGATTCGGATGTAGAACTTCAAAAAAGCAATATCTTACTAACAGGACCGACGGGAAGCGGTAAAACACTTCTTGCTTCAACACTGGCAAAGATATTAAAAGTACCTTTTGCGATTGCGGATGCCACTGCGCTTACGGAAGCGGGATATGTAGGTGAAGACGTTGAAAACATCTTACTCAGACTTATCCAGGCTGCAGATTATAACGTGGAAATGGCACAAAAAGGGATAATATATATCGACGAAATCGATAAGATTGCCAGAAAAAGCGAAAACACATCTATTACGAGAGATGTAAGCGGTGAAGGTGTACAGCAGGCACTCCTTAAAATACTTGAAGGAACAACTGCCAACGTTCCCCCTCAGGGCGGAAGAAAACATCCTCATCAGGACTTCATTCAAATAGATACCAAAGATATATTATTTATCTGCGGAGGTGCTTTCGACGGTCTGGACGAAGTTGTAAAGAAAAGACTTGGAACTCATTCAATGGGCTTCGGCAACGATATCACCGGAGTCAAGGATAAATCCACAGACGATTTATTTAGCCTTGCACAGCCTCAGGACTTCGTGAAATACGGTCTCATCCCCGAACTTGTGGGCAGACTTCCTATAAGTGCTTCACTTAAAAAGCTTGATGAAAAAGCTCTTGTTAATATCCTGACAAAACCTAAGAATGCTTTGGTAAAACAATATAAATATTTACTAAGCTTAGACGATGTAGATTTACACTTTGATAAAGATGCTGTAGAACTTATCGCAAAGGAAACCGTCAAGAGAGAAACCGGAGCGAGAGGGCTTAGAAGTATCCTCGAAGACATCATGCTGGACGTTATGTACGAAGCACCAAGCAGCGAAGATGTAAAAGAACTTACCGTGACCAAAGAAATGGTAAAAGAAGCTTTTGATAAGAAAGCTCAGTAATAAAAAAGGACATATATATGTCCTTTTTTATTTTGTTTACATTTACGGTAAAAATAGTTATAATGATATGAGAAAATCAAAGAGGAAAGCAATGATAACATCAAAGACAAATAAAATAATCAAACTTATAAAGAGTCTGGAAAAAAAGAAATATCAGGATAAATATGGACTTTTTATCCTTGAAGGAATAAAGTTCGTAAACGACGCACTGGAAAATAAGACCCATATCATAAAATATATAATAACTACCGAAGAATACACCGAGGAGTATAAAAATGCTATTGAAGTGGATAATGAAATATTCAAATACATCTCCTCTACAAAAACCCCTCAGGGAGTGCTTGCGGTCATAGAAACAAAGCACTCTGATATAAATGATATAAATGAAAATGACAACATATTATATTTAGACAGAGTGCAGGACCCCGAAAACGTGGGAGGGCTTATAAGGAGCAGTGTGTGTACGGATTTTGACGGAGTGGTATTAAACGCTTCAGCCTCCCCTTTCCTTAATAAAGCAGTAAGAGCGAGTGCGGGAAGCATAATAAACACTAAAATAATCTTGGATGAAGATTATAAAATATTAAAAACATTAAAAGAAAAAGGATTTGACATAATAGCTTCCACCTTGAACGGAAGAGAAAATATAAAACTAAATAATAATAACAACGTTTTGATAGTGGGGAACGAAGGAAACGGGATAAGCGATGAATGTTTAAAATATGCCACAAAGGAAGTAAAGATACCAATGAGCGGTAAATGCGAATCACTGAATGCAAACGTCAGCGGTTCCATATTGATGTACAAAATCTATGGTTTCCTGTAAAATTTAACCAAAAAGAGTCATAGGCTCTTTTTTTATTGTAAATATTTGTCGAATATTGTATAATTTAGTAAATACTGCCTTTTGGAGGAACGAAACAAAATATGAAAGCAATAAAGAAAATAAGCATAATTCTAATAATCCTATTTATCACATCCGTATCGGGAAGCGTTTTCGCCGAAGATATGAATATGGATATAACTTACGATGTGCCGTCTCAGGCTAATGAATCGGAAACAAACAGTAATGAAAAAGAAAACAGAGAATCCTATTCCATGGAAGAAGGGAAAAAAGCGGAAAATCCGGAGGAGAGCACGGAACAAGCACCGAAAATGGCTCGTGCAGCAGCCGTAAATAATTTTAACGTATGCCGTGCTTACGGTTCAAAGAAAAAATCTTCCGATAAAAATGCGACCGTAACGAGCTTCCAGACATTAAAAAGCTTTCCAAGCTTCGATTCCGCAATGAGTTATATGAATTCTCAGTATAATACATATAATTCTCAGAATAAGTCTTCTTATGCCAACGGACTTTGTATAACAAATAAATCGGGAAAAATCATTGCAATGAAAAAAGGAAGAGCATTTGCGACTCCAAGCGGTGCAACGATGAATATAGGAAGCACATATATAACGTCCAATCATGAACTGTATTATTATTCAGCAAAAGCAAATACATCAACACAGGCCAGCGTAAACGTGGGTATAAGCGGAGAAACGGGATATGTATCATCTTCAAACCTTACTTTGATCCCCGAAACGGTTATACTCCAGGTCTATAAAAGTGCAAACAGCGGAGGAAGAAGATACAACCGAAGTTACTATTCAAGAAACTCTGCGGGAGAGCTTGTGCATACATACTATACGATATCAAGTGCGGGAGGTCAGACCGGCGACGGCATAAGCTTCGTAGTCGATAAAGCACCTTCATTCATGAAAGCAGGTACGAGATATTACAGTATGAACGGATATGACTTTTACACGGGAGCATATCTGACTGGAAAAGCCGGAACATATCATCCATACTTTAAAAACCTTCCATATAGGACCAAAAGCCATTATTCCGCTTCGCAGTTTGACAGCAGGATAAAAAGTTATTCAAGTAAAAGTATTCTAAGAGGATGCGGTAAGGATCTAATAACAGCACAAAATACATATGGTATAAACGCTCTTCTTGAATTATCCTTTGCAAATTTAGAGAGTGCATACGGGACAAGCGGTTATGCCATATCAAGAAAAAATTTATTTGGTATAGCGGCTACGGATTCAAACCCTGACGGAGCAACGTATTTCAAATCTGCGGGAGACTGCATTATAAGACATGCATCAAGATATCTCTCACAGGGTTACTTCGATGCAGAAACCGACTCCAGATATTTCGGGACTTCACCGGGGAGTAAAGATATCGGAGTAAATGTAAAATATGCATCAGACCCTTACCACGGAGAAAAAATAAGCGGTATCGCATATACGCAGGATAAGAACATGGGTTCCAGAGATTACGGAGTTTATACCATAGGTAAAACCAAGACCGCTGCATACATTTATAAAAAAGCATCTACTTCAGGCGGTTCTTTCCATAGACTAGGGACGAAAGGTTCTTCTGCGCCGGCGGGAATGACGGTTGCTATTATCGGTACCAGCGGAAATTACTATAAAGTCCAAACAGATATGGGCGTTGTAAAGAACTCGGCAAATTATAAAAATAAGTATGACTTTGCATCAAGCGTAGGATATGTTCAAAAAAGTCAAGTGACAGTTATAAGAGAAGGCAGCGGGAACATACCTTCAAGTAAACCTTCTTCATCAGGTTCAAATTCAAATGCAAGTTCCGGCTCAAAGCCTAGCACAAGTTCAAAATTAAGCTTAGGCATAAGCAAAATGGCGGTAAGACCGTATACAAGCTACGGATTTGTTCCGGGATATAAAAACAATATGACTTTCAGCTGTTATGCAAAGACGAATAAAAAGAATACAAAATATGAAGTAAGGATATATAACTCTAAAAAGAAAAGATTAAAAGTTATATCTAAAACTATAAATAAATCGGGAAATGTTACTATTTCATGGAACGGAAAAATAGGAAGCAGATACTTAAGCAGAAGCAGTAAAGGGACTAAATATTACGTAAGGCTTTATGTGAAAAACGGAAGCAAATATGTAACATCTCCGCTTTACTCATTTAAAGCTTATAATACAGCGACATCAATGAAAGCTAATATTACACGAACAACGATAAAAGCGGGAGAATCGACAGTTATGGCATGTTATCCAAACAGACCCGGAACATCTTTTATAAGAGTATATACACTGGGAGGTTCGTGTGTTGCTGATTATTCTTTTACAAATAAAAGTTCGGGCGCAAGAAGAGCAGCATCCTTTAAAGGTTACGGGAATTACGGGAAATATAAAAATAAAAAGCTCAAAGGTACTTATAAAGTAAGATTTATCCATGGAAGTTATAAATACACTTATACTAAAAGATTAATCATAAAATAAAAAGACACTTTTAAAGTGTCTTTTTTTTCCTTTTATGCCAATTTCATCTTAATGTTCAAAATCTTTTTTATGATTGTATAATTTTATTATTAAAAAAACATAAGGAGAAATTTTATGAAAATAGGTAAAAGGATAATTCTCATTTTATTATTATTCCTTATCCCCTCATTCAGTATAAATGCAAAGGATTTAAACACTTTGGACATCCCCGATTTCGTAAAGAACGAAGCAAACAACGAAAGTAAATATAAAGGGGATGAAATACCAAGGGAGTATTTAAATAGCAAGAATAAAAACACGAAAGCAGTTTCCAAAAATTTTCATGTGGCATATGCTTATGCGGCAAAAAACAAATCTTCGGACAAATACCCTACCCTAGTCAAATTTAACAAGTTAAAGACATACGGTACCTTTGGAAGTGCAAAAAATTCGATGAATTCTATGTATACCGAGTATAAGAACAAAAACTCAAGCGAATATACAAAAAAAGCTAACGGATTGGTGATATTGAACGACAGCGAAAAAATAATCGATATGAAGCTGGGTAAAGCTTATATTTCGGTGAACTCCGCTATCATCACACTGGATAAGAACTACGGTTCCTCGGCACCATACATACCTACCAACCACGAAGTATACTACTACGGTGCAGAGAATAAAAACAACCTTTCATCTTCAACCTGCAAAATAGGTATAAGCGGGATAACAAACTATACCTCTTCGGATAATCTTACATTTATCCCCGAAGCGGTCTTGAGCGATACATATCTATCGGCTTCAAACTCTCAAAAGAAATACTCTGCGGGATATTATTACGTAAATTCGAACAGAGAACTCTATCACTACGTATCCATACTCACCGACCCAAGCGTCTCATCAAAGTATGAAAGCGGTGAAAAATCATCACTGCAAAGTTTTATTGTAGACAAGGCTCCTTCTTTCATGAAGACCGATACAAGATATTACAGCATGGACGGAGTAAACTTTTATACCTCAAAATATTTAAGCTCTTCGTCGAAAGTGGGTACCCACTACCCCTACTATACCTATCTTTCCTATAGGACAAAAACAAACTACACAAAAGACGATTTAAATAAGAGGATAAATACTTATCCGAGCAATTCAAAACTCAAAAATCAAGGCGGGACGCTCATAGATGTTCAAAATAAATATGGGATAAATGCTCTTATGGAACTCGCTTTTGCAAATCTGGAAAGCGGATACGGGACCAGCAGTTATGCTATAAATAAAAACAACCTCTTTGGAATAGCGGCATACGACGAAAACCCCGACAATGCATATTCCTTCGAAAGTCCGAAGAAATGCATAGAAGAACACGCCTACAGACATTTAAGCAGGGCTTACTTCGATGCAAATTCCGATTTCAGATATTACGGTTCTTCTCCGGGAAACAAAAAAATAGGAGTAAACGTAAAATATGCTTCCGACCCTTATCACGGAGAGAAAATAGGCGGAGTTGCCTATACTCAAGATAAAAATATGGGAAGCAAAGACTATGAAAAATATACTATCGGAGTAACCAATAAGACAGCAAATGTACATGAAAAACCTTCATCAGGAAGTAAAGTATTTTATAAATTATCAAATAAAAACCTAAACGAACCTATCGGAATGCCCGTGGTTATACTGGGAACGAGCGGCGAATATTATAAAGTCCAAAGCGACATGGGAGTTAAAAGCGGCAATGTAAATTTTGAGAACTTATATAATCATAACGACTCCGTGGGATACGTTTTAAAGAACAGTATAGATATAGTAAGAAAGGGAAAATCAAGCACATCCTCAAACAATGCAGACAAACTCACGATTTCATCTATAAAGATAAGTCCCGCCCCAAGTTACGGATTTACTCCGGGATATGGAAATAATCTAAAAGCCGAAGGAAAAATATATTCGAACAAAAAGAATGCTAAGCTTGAACTTCAGGTATACAACACAAAGAAACAATTAGTCGCAAAGAAAAGCATTACAAAGCCGAAGACGGGAACGACATCCGAAAAGATTTTCTGGGACGGAAAAGCAACTAAAGGAAATAAAGCGGGATACAAAACGGGAAGCTACGTAAAAAGAAGTTCATCGGGAACGAAGTATATGATTAAATTCGTCTTGTCAACATCATCAAAGAGCGTCAAATCAAAGGAATATACCATAAAAGCCTATAATAAAGCTACAAGACTAAGTACGAAGATTACAAAGACAACTGTCAAGAGAAAAAAATCCACGATACTGTCAATGAAACCAAACAGACCGGGAACGAGTTATATAAGGATTTATAATTCAAAAGGAAAGATGGTATTCAATAAAGGTTTTTATTATCAAAAAGCAAATAAAAAACTGGCTGTTTCATTCAAAGGTTACGGAAACTATGGTAAATATAATAAAAAACTGCTTTCAAAAGGAAAGTACACTGTCAAGTTTATTCATGGAAGCTACAGTTACAAATATCCTAAAAAAATAACATTAAAATAGAAAAATGTAATTATTTAGTGAAAGTGTGCGAAATTTGTACACTTTCTTTTTGAGTTGATATATAATGATATATAAGAATAAAAGGAGAAGGCAGGTTTTACTGCTTAAAAATATAAAATGAAATACGAAGAAATATGTTCGCTAATACTCAATGAAATGGACAATTTAATATATATAAGCGATATGGATAAATTTGAACTCATCTATATGAATGAGACTGCAAAAGAAAAATTTAATATTGATAAAAAAGAAATTTATCAAGGTCAAAAATGTTATAAAGTTTTGCAGGGTCTAGATTCGCCGTGTCCTTTTTGTACCAATAATTTGATCAACGAAGAATCTTTTTATACGTGGGAAACTTATAATCCCCTGCTTAAAGAATACTTTATTGTAAGAGATAAGATCATAGATGTAGACGGTAAAAAAGCAAGGCTCGAAATAGCAACGGACATAACCCAGAAAGAAAGCGAAAAAAGAAAGCTTGAATACGAACTGTACAAAGAAGAGACTATAGTTAAATGTATACAGACTCTTTCTTCCGACGGAAATACCAAAGAAGCTATAAATAAGCTTCTTGAAATAGTCTGCGGATTTTATGAAGGGAACCGTGCATATATATTTGAAATCGATTATGAAAACAAAGTTTTTTCAAACTCATACGAATACTGCACAAAAGACGTTACCAAAGAAATAGATAATCTTCAAAAGCTTCCGATATCCCTTATAGATGACTGGATAACGCAGTTCAACAACGAAGGAGAATTCTATATTTCGGCATTGGATAAAAAATATGATAAAAGTTCTCCGGCATATAAAATATTATCGGATCAGGGAATTGAAAGCCTGATTGCAGCTCCTTTAATAAAAGACGGGCAAATAACGGGGTTTCTCGGAGTGGACGACCCTAAGAAAAATATAAACGACCTTACGCTTATAAAGACACTGACTTACTTTATAATGAACGATATAGACAAAGGAAAACTCCTTCAGACTTTAAATAAAATGAGCTATTACGATGCTCTGACAAATCTTGGAAACAGAAATCACTATATTAATGTAATAGAACATTTTAACGAAAATCCCCCTGAAAATATAGGAATAGTCTATATAGACGTAAACGGACTTAAACTGGTAAATGACAATTACGGTCACGACTACGGAGATGTGCTTTTAAAACAAACGGCGGAGCTCTTAAAAAAAGTATATGACAAACATGTATTCAGAGTGGGCGGTGACGAATTCGTCGCACTTTGTCCAAACACCGAAAAGCATGAATTCGATAAAACAGTCGCTAAATTAAGAAAGCTTTTAAAAAACGAGGAAGAGATAAACATATCCATCGGTGCCGTATGGGATGAGGGTACAAACGAACTGGAAAAACTAATCAAGAATGCGGATAATCTAATGTATCTCGAAAAGCAGTCTTATTACAAATCAAACCTTGTAAAAGAACACAATTACCGCTCGGAAGTTTCAAAGAAACTCATAAGAGAAATAGCTGACAATAAATTTACCATATTGCTTCAGCCTCAGATAGAAACTTCCACGGGCAGGATATCAGGGGCCGAAGCGTTGGTAAGAAAAATAGATGACGACGGAAGTCTGATAACCCCCGACAAATTCATTTCTTCTTATGAAGCGAAGAATATCATAAGGCATGTCGATTTATTCGTCTTGGAAAGCGTATGTAAGATACTTGACAAATGGAGAAGTGAAAAGAGACCTTTTATAGCAATCAGCATAAATATATCCAGAGTCACGGTTATGGAATATAAAATAATCGATAAGATATGCAGTATTTGTGACCATTACGATATACCTCACAGTCTTATAAATATAGAAGTAACGGAAAGCATTTCCAAGATGAGTGACGCTGTCCTGTTTGAAAAAATAAAAAGGTTCAGAAAAGAAGGCTTTACCATATCTCTCGATGACTTCGGCTCCGATTACTCAAACTTATCCATACTTACGAAGATAGAGTTTGATAACTTAAAGATAGATAAGAGCATAATAGACAATATCAATTCAAACCCTAATGCAAGGATAATAATAGAACACGTGATAGATATGTGCAAACACATAGAAAAGACAAAGACAGTTGCTGAAGGCGTTGAGACGAAAGAACAATTCGATATGCTGGAAAATTATAAATGCGATTATATTCAAGGATATTACTTCTCGAAACCCTTAACGGTGGAAGAATTTGAAAATAAATATATGAATTAAAAAAAGGTACTTTTTAGTACCTTTTTTATTATTTATACTATCTTAATTTTGCATTTAGATTTTCGTCTAAAGCTTTTACTATCTTAGAGAAAGTAACGTCGATCTCTTCGTCGGTAAGGGTCCTGTCTTCAGCTCTGAAGTTAAGAGCAGCCGCAACTGATTTCTTACCCTGACCTACCTGTTCTCCTGTGAACACATCGAACACTTCGGCTTTTACAAGATATTTCCCCCCGGCTTTCTTGATTTCATCTATTATTTCTCCTGCGTAGACATCTTCATCCACGACTACGGCGATATCTCTTTCAAGAGCAGGGAATTTAGGAAATTCCTTGAATACCACTTCCCTATCGTAAAGTTCGATTATGGTCTTGACATCGAGCTCAGCAACCACGACGTCTTCTTTAAGGTTGTATTTCTTTAAAAGTATCGGATGTACATTTCCGATATATCCGATTATCTTGTCATCTATACATACATAAGCACTTCTTGAAGGATGAAGCATATTTTCCTCTGCTTTGATGAATTTGACGCCCTTTATCCTGAACTTATTGAATAAGTATTCAACGATACCTTTTATTTCAAAGAAATCGGTATTGTATTTACCTATAACAAGGTGTTCCTTTTGAAGAGGAAGTCCAAGCTCATCGAATTTATCGTTAAAGAATACATTCCCCACTTCAAACAACACTCTTTCTTTGTTCTTCCTTGAATAGTTGAAAGAAAGTGCTTCAAGCATACTTACCATCATGCTGGTCCTCATGTATGCGGTGTCTTCACCGAGAGGATTTATTACCTTTAAGTATTTGCTTCTTATATCGGTTTCATCAAAACCCAGTTCATCCAGCTTTTCTTTTGACGTGAACGTATAAGTAAGGGTTTCGAGAGCACCTGCGGCAACGAGAGCGTCCTTAAGAGCGTTTTTGTCCCTGTAGTAGGCATTCTTCTCACTTATATGATTTGAGCTTTCCATGAGGGTACTAGGGAGGTTATTGTATCCGTACATCCTCGCGATATCTTCTATTACATCTTCTTTGATATTCACATCATCTCGAAGCATAGGAGCCGTGATACTTATTATGTCCCCGTTAAGTTTAGGTTCGAAGTTCAGTAAATCGAGAAGCTTTATCTGTTCTTCCGCAGAGATATCGCTTCCAAGAAGTTTATTTACATCTCTGTAATCTATATCCATTTTGACAGGTTCCTTTTCATAGAAGTTTTCATCAATAAGACCTTCAACTAGTTCGCACGCCCCTATTTCAACGAGCAGTGCAGCCGCTCTGTCTATGGCGTATCTGGTTATAAGAGGATTTATCCCCTTTTCATAGTGTGCGGAAGCTTCGCTTCTAAGCCCGAACTTTCTCGATGTCCTTCTGATAGAGTTTTTATTGAAGTTAGCGGATTCTATGACGATATTCTTCGTATCGTCGTCTACTACGGAATTAGCCGCACCCATTACTCCGGCAACGCATACTCCCCTGTTTTCGTCGTTGATAAGGAGCATTTTATCGTCCAGTTCTCTTTCGATATTATCGAGAGTTACCATAGTTTCTCCGTCTTTTGCGGTATCTACGATTATCTTATGTCCCTCTAATTTATCGTAGTCGAACATATGAAGAGGCTGACCAAGTTCAAGCATAACGTAGTTTGAAACGTCTACTATATTTGAAATAGGTCTTATACCGCACGCCATAAGTCTCTTCTGCATCCATAAAGGAGAGTCTTCGACCTTCTTTACTCTAAGCAATCTTGCACAGTAAAGCTTGCATAAATCGGTGTTTTTTACTTCAACGCTCAATTTATCCTTTATATCATTACTCTTATCTTCTATCTTAAAATCGGGCATTATGAACTTTTCGCCCATGGTCGCCCCTGCTTCGTAAGCCATACCGAGGATAGAATTACAGTCCTGTCTGTTGTTTGTAAGCTCGAAGTCGATAACATATTCGTCAAGTCCGAGAGCTTCTTTTGCATCTATACCGAGAGGAACCTCATTTGAGAAAATATATATCCCGTCTTCCATGTTCTTTGGAATAATGCTTGAGCTCATTCCAAGCTCCTGTCCCGAGCAAAGCATACCGAAAGACTCCACACCTCTAAGCTTCGCTTTTTTAAGCTTCATACCGCCCGGAAGCTTTGCACCTACTTTTGCAAAAGGGACTATATCCCCCTCTTTTACGTTGTTCGCTCCGGTTACTACTTGATACTCTTCTTCTCCGTCAAACATGGTGCATATTATAAGCTTCTCCGCATTCTCATGAGGAGTTATCTTATTTATCTTCGCTGTCACTACATTTTCTATACCCTCCCCGAGGTAAGTCACGGTTTCAACCATGGAACCGCTCATCGTCATCATTTCGGCGAATTCATTTATATCTTTATCTATATTTACATATTCTTTAAGCCAATTTATTGGTACTAACATTCTCTATCCTCCTTAAAATTGAGTCAATAACTCTGTGTCGTTTCCGAAAAGCAGTCTTAAGTCCTTGATACCGTACTTAAGCGTAGTCATCCTGTCTAGTCCCGCTCCAAAGGCAAAACCGGTATAAACGTCAGGATCTATCCCGCATGCTCTAAGTACGTTTGGATGAACCATACCGCAGCCCAGTATCTCTATATATCCCGAACCTTTACATACATTACATCCCTTGCCCTTACATACTACGCATGTTGCGTCCATTTCCGCACTTGGCTCCGTAAAGTAGAACTGATGAGGTCTGAACCTTGTTTTCGTGTCTTCCCCGTAGAGTTTCTTAACTACGTATTCCAAAGTCCCCTTAAGGTCAGCCATTGTTATACCCTTGTCTATTATAAGTCCCTCGATTTGGTGGAACAAAGGAGAATGAGTGGCGTCTATTTCGTCTGTCCTGTAAACTTTTCCCGGAGCTATTACCTTGATAGGAAGCTCCTGCTCTTTCATGGTCCTTACCTGAACGGGAGAAGTCTGAGTCCTTAGGCAGTTACCCCCCTCAACGTAGAATGTATCGCTTTCGTCTCTTGAAGAATGGTCCAAAGGTACGTTAAGGTTATCGAAGTTATATTTGACTAATTCCACTTCGGGACCTTCCGCAACGCTGAACCCAAGGGATTCGAATATCTCCTGAAGTTCGCCGATAACGTGATATAACGGATGATGATGTCCCGTTAAGACTTCCTTGCCGGGAAGAGTTATATCTATCTTATCCCTCTTTAATTTTTCTTCCATGAGCTTATCTTCTATGGAAGATTTCATCTTATTTAATTCTTCTTCTATATCCGATCTTACTTCGTTTGCAAGCTTACCTATAATAGGTCTTTCTTCCTTACTTAGTCCTCCCATTCCTCTTAGGATAGAAGTAAGTTTCCCTTTCTTGCCGAGAAATTCTATCCTGAAATTTTCCAAATCTTCCAAAGCGTTAAGATTTTGTATTTTTTCTTTAGCTTCTTTGCTGATATTCAATAATTGGTCTTTCACTTTACCCTCCTGAGATAATACTGATTTATTTGATATTTTTTACTATATTTTCTTTTACTGCTTCATCGTAAACAGCCTTTGCAACTGCTGACGCAACCTCTTTATCCAAAGAGGACGGAAGGATATTATGTTCATTCAAGTCCTCTTCTTTAACGAAGTCTGCTATTGCATGAGTAGCCGCTACTTTCATACCCTCGCTTATCTTTGTTGCATAAGCGTCAAGAGCACCCCTAAAGATACCCGGGAATGCCAAAACATTGTTGACTTGATTTTCAAAGTCACTTCTTCCCGTTCCGACAACCCTTGCACCTCCGCTTTTAGCCACGTCGGGCATGATTTCAGGGGTAGGATTTGCCATGGCAAAAATCACGGCGTCATCGTTCATGCTTTCCACCATTTCTTTATCCACAAGGTTACCCTTGGAAACACCGATGAATACATCGGCATTTTTTATCACATCTTTCAAAGTTCCGTCTTCCTTGTTCGGATTGGTTATCTTACTCAGTTCCCTTTGAACGTAGTTGTTATTTTCATCTTCTTTTACCACTCCGTTTATACCGCATACGATAACGTTCTCTGCTCCCAGATTTATAAGCATTTTCGTTATGGCATATCCGGCGGAACCGTCTCCGTTTACAACAATCTTTATTTTATCTATATCTTTATTTACTATTTTTAAAGAGTTTATTATACCCGCTCCCACAACTATCGCAGTGCCGTGCTGGTCGTCGTGAAAGACAGGGATATCCAGCTCTTCCTTGAGCCTTTCTTCCACCTCCACGCATCTCGGTGCCGAGATATCTTCAAGGTTTATTCCCCCGAACACCGGAGAGATAAGTTTAACTGTCTTTACTATATCCTCTACGTCAGTAGAATCTATACATATAGGAAAGGCGTCAACATCACCGAACTCCTTGAATAAAATGGCTTTGCCTTCCATTACCGGAATAGAAGCCTTTGCCCCGATATTTCCAAGTCCCAAAACGGCACTTCCGTCGCTTACCACACCCACTAAGTTTTTCTTTGCGGTGTACTTATATACATTATCCTCATTTTCATGTATCTTTACACAAGGTTCCGCAACGCCGGGAGTATATAAAAGCGATAAGTCCTCGCTTGTCTTTACTTCCTTTTTACTTACTACTTCTATTTTTCCCCTTAAATCTTCATGCAGTTTAAGTGATTTTTCTTTTACATCCATATTACGCTTATTACCTTTCTATCTTAGATATCTTACCTAAATTTTCCGTGTCATAATCATCAGACAAAAATCCTTTTAAGTCTTCGTCTGTAAATATACTTTGTATCATATCCGTCAAAACCTTATCGCTTGAGTTTATAATAAAATCATTTTCCTTTATTATTACCGGGATGAATTTTATGCTCTTATGATTTTTTACTTCTCTCTCACTGATAAAACATATATCTATTTTATCCTCAAGAAGGGCTGACAGCAAGACTTTTTCGTTCTTATATATGTTTTCTTTAAAACCTTTTATATCGCTGATATCAATGTTCTTCGCCTTTAACAGTGCTTCCAAAGACGACCTTGAGAAAGTATTCCTCGGTAAATTTCCTATTTCCAAGTCCTTACTTACTAAATCCGTAACAGATACTATATCAAGATACTTTTTATTTGTGGCAAATCCGTATCTCTCACTCGCACCTTCTATTATAACTTTCCCCTTATTCAAATCCTCTTTGAAATAATCGAATTTATTCTCGAAATCTTTTAAAAAGTATTCCCTGCTTTCGATATAGCTTTCCGATAAAGACTTATCCTTAGACAGTATGAGATTTATTTCATTATTTGAATTTTTGGAGAAGTTTGAAAGACTTGTATTAAAATGATTTTTCCTGCCTGTGAAAAGTATGTTCTTATTTATATCTTTCCTGTCTTTCAAAAGATGTATCTCTACGCTTTCTCCTCTGTTTAAAAGAGTCTGTTTTTCCTTTGTTATAAAGTATCCGTCCGCATTTAAATAATCCGATACCGAGTTTACTTCATGTATGGGAAGTGCATAATAATTTTCATTATATAAAAATAAATTTACAAATACAAAATCCTTACAGTAAGGACTAGAGGGCGTATCGCTTAGAAGTGCGGAATATAAAGTCTTATCCTTTTTTGTATCTCCTACGGTAAGCTTTGAGAGAAATCTCGATACAAAATAATCATATATCATTATAGCAGAGATGTTATCCCCGGGGATACCGAACACCAGGGAGTTTTCTATTTTCCCTAGAATAAAACCGCTTCCCGGATTTATTTTAACACCCCTGAAATAAATCCTTCCCAGCTTAGCCATGGTATCAAATGTATAATCGTTAGTTCCCTCACCCGTCTTACCCAGTATCAAGACTGCGTTAGAGGACATGGACTGTGACTTTATGACCCTTTCGAAGTCCGATTTAACTTCTCTTAATGGTTTTAATATATTTAAATCAACTCTACCTAAGTCCAATTTTCCTTTTAAGATGGCTGAATCGTTATCCAATATTATATTTTTTCTGTCGCTGATTATATCTATCGTTGGTATTATACTTACTCTCGGTTTTCTGTAAACTTTGACTTTTTTTATTCCCGAAGAAATAAGTACTCCCGCTTTTTCACTCGTTATTAAAGTATCCTTATGGTATAAAAAACTTCCTTTCAGAGTATCTTCACCCTTATATTTTATATTCCCGAACATTTTAGGATAGTTATTCAAGTAGAGAGAATATCCTTTATGAATGACATCCTTATTATCTATCACTGCATTGTATTTGTCTTCTACCCTATCCCCTTTGTTCACTTTTTTATAATCATCTATCTTTAATAAAGCTCCTTTTTTACTTAAGCCCTTTATGTTTATACTTACCCCGTCTTTTAGAGCATAATCAAAGCTTGGAACATCTTCCTTTGTATATAAATCTTCGCTTATTACCCTTCCTATTACATCAAAAACAGACACCTCTTCACTCTCTAAGAGAGGCATACTGTTTAACAGTTCGTCAAATAATTCATTGAGTTGTTCAAAAGATATGTCCTTTAGATATTCCATTTTACTTCCTTTACACAAGAGTTACTTTTACGCTTTCGTCTTTTTTTATCTCGTCTTTGTCTTTAGGTATTAATATATATCCATCTGTAGCACTTAAAAACTCGCTCATCAGACTGTCATCTTCTATTATTTCAAAATAATATCCGCTGTCTTTCTTTTCAATCCTAACGGGTTTATATTCATTTATACCTTTCTTGGAAGGTACGTTATAAATACTTTTCGCCTTTATGTATGGTTCATTTTCTTCTATGTTAAGAAAACTGTCTATTACCGGTCTTACGAAAACATTATATAGCAAATATACATCTTTGGGATTGCCGTTTAGGAAGAACACGGGAGTATCATTATGATTTATTATCAAAGTATCTTCTCCCGGAGAAATTAGTATCTCATCGGAATAAACTTTATTTTCTCCAAAGACTTCGGAATAGTCAAAAGACGAACTTACAAGAACGGTAACGATATCGCATTCACTTGAGGCTTTTTCAAGTACTTCAGCAGAACTCTTTTTATCCGCTATCCCGTAAGGAATGCTAATGACATTCTTGTTTTCAAGCTGTGACGATAATATATATGAATTCAAATCTATATCTTTATTCTTTTCCGGCGTTCTAACAATAGTTATATCTTCCCCGAAAGAAATGACTCCAACTTTTACTTTCTTATATACTTCGACCATGAATTCGTTAAGGCTCGCAAGCAGTCCGATATTTAAAGGATTTAACTTGGTATCCTTCTTTAAGACGATGTCCCCGCTTTTTATCTTTGAACCTTTGAAAGAAACACCGTGCCCCTTAGCTATCTCTCGGTTTACCCATATGCTTTTATCTTTTTCTTTTACATATTCTATATCGATAACGCAGTCCGCACCCTTTGGGAGTGCTTCCCCGCTTATTACATATTTTGCTTCGTTATCCTTTATTTGGTCCAAACCCGATATATCAAGAATTATAGGGTCATAATAGTCTGCACCGTAAAGACTTTCGTGGTTTAAAGCGTAGCCTTCTATTTCCGCTCTGTCAAAGCTCGGGATACTGATTTTCGAAACTATATCCGACGCCAAAACGTGATTTAAGCTGTCTTCTATCATAATTATATGCGAACTTCTTTTCCTATTTTCAAAGTCCTTTTTTATTTTATTCAAAACATCATTTACACTGTCGGCTTTAATCATCTTTTTCTCCCAATTTAAGTTAAAATATACACTTTTTTACAAAAAATCATATTTAAAAATTATAGCATAATCCCCTTTTAATTACAACATTGACGATGTTTTCTTTTGCAAAGAAACAAACCACCAAGGGGTTTCACCCCTTACACCCCACCAATATTTTTCCGAAGATA
>NZ_JANJZK010000015.1 GCF_024623185.1 Anaerofustis stercorihominis | reverse complement strand
CAAAATGCGGGCAGCATTTTGTAGAAAATCCAGTCGCGTTATAAGCATCCGCGGCTTGAGCGGAGATTTTGACTGCTTACCCATTTGCAAAATGGGCTGGATTTTAATAAAAATCCAGATGTGCCTTGGCACATTAAGCAACACGAGCGGATTTGCGTTAGCAAGATTTGCGAGTTTTAAGTTACTTTTATTCACAAATATCGCTAAGGCGATTTTGTTCATGTTGACTTCTGTGCTTTGCACAGTGATATTTTAACTTGGTTAAAATATCTAAAACTCTTTCAGAGTTTTTAGTCAGTCAAAAAGTGCCGGGGTGTAAGGGGCAGCGCCCCTTTATAACCTTTATTTATTAGCACTTACATAAATAGGATATATATCTTCTTCAGTCAAAGGAATGAGTTTACCTACTTTAGTTCCTTTTACATAGAAACATCTGTTTGTAAGTTCTCTAAGCCCCTCTTCGTCCTGGATACCTATTCCAAGCTCGCTGAAACATGTAGGCATATTTATAGATTTAAAGAATTCTACGGTAGCTTCGATACCTTTGTCGGCTAATTCTTCATCAGTACCTTCGGTAATTCCCCATACATTTCTGGCATATCTTGCAAATCTTTCGATGTCTTTATGTTTTACATAATTTGCCCAGTGAGCCCACATCGTGGAAAGAGAAGCACCGTGAGCAACGTCGAATTTCGCACTCAGAGAGTGTCCAAGTCTGTGAGTAGTAAAGTCCATAGGTGCACCAAGCCCTGTAAGACCGTTATGAGAAAGAGAACCTGCCCACATTATTTCGCTCATCGCATGGTAGTCTTCTTTATTTTCACAGGCAACTCTTCCGTTTTTTATGACTACTCTAAGTAAGGCTTCCGCTATTTCGTCGGTCAAATCATTCTGACAGTCCGTAAGATCCGTAAAATATCTATCCATAGTGTGCATCATGATATCCACTACACCGCAGCCTACCTGATAATCTGGAAGAGTATATGTAAGTTCGGGGTCCATTATTGCAAATTTAGGTCTGTTAAAATCAGTTGAGAGACCTCTTTTCATTCCCGTTTCTTCGTTTGTAAGTACCGCAGAATTACTCATTTCACTTCCTGCTGCCGAAATAGTAAGTATAACACCTACGGGAAGAGATTTTTCGACTTTAGCTTTCCCTTCCCAGAAATCCCAAATATCTGTATCGGGATTTGCTACGCCGTGAGCAATACCTTTTGCTGTATCGATAACACTTCCCCCGCCTACCGCAAGGATAAAATCAGCACCGAATTCTTTTGCTTCCTTAACGCCTTGTCTGGCAAGTGACAATCTCGGATTTGGCTTTACACCGCATATCATCTTATATTCGATATTCTCATCTTTCAAAGACTTTTCCACTTTATCCAAAAGTCCGCTTTTCTTAGCACTTTTTCCCCCGTAAACTATATATGCTTTCTTTGCACCGTCTTTCTTCATTTCTTTTCCGACTTCGTTTTCCATACCCTTACCGAAAATTACTTTCGTAGGAGTATAATAATCAAATTTTTGCATAATCTGCCTCCATTAATTTTAATATTATTATATTTTAATTTTTTTATTGATTAGCTTTTCCATGGTCTTACTTTATCGGTATAACCTTGTTCATTCCAGTAATCGACATCTGCTTTATTAAGACCGCCTCTTTTTTGAGCAAGACGTATCCCGTAAAAATAAAGCCTCGATTTTAAATTTACTCTCGTTTTTCCCTCATGCTTTTTAAGCTTCCTCGCTAAAACATCCGTCTTCTTTTCTATTTTAGCTTTTACCTTTTCACTTACTTCACTCCATTTGACCGCATATACAGCTTTGGCATAAATATAAGTCTTCGGTATCCCCCAATAGTCAAGGCTGTCCTTTATATCTTTGCATGCCTTCTTCATTCCTCCGCCTGCCGCAGTTGATATACAGACCGCCTGCTTTTTAAACATCACTGCTTCCGGTCTGTGAACGAGCCATCTATAACCGAAATGATCGAGAAATGCCTTCATGGAACCCGACGAATGATATACATATGTAGGTGTCGTGAATATCAAGACGTCGCTTTCATGAATTATCTCATCAATGGGATGAACCAATTCATAATGAGGACACAGTGTCTCGCTCTTCATAAAACAAGATGTACATCCTACACAAAATTTCGGCATGTCTCTCGGAAGAAATACCTCTTTTATGTTTTCTTCACCGGTAAGTTTCAACGCCAATTTCTTACCTATATTATAAGTGGAACCTTTATGGTTCTGTCCGTTTATAAGTGCTACCTTCAATATTTGTCCTTTCCTTATACTTTTTTATGTAAGGCTGTTGTTTCCTATCCACATCAGGTGCTCTAGTCCTAAAACCATTTATAATTGACAACGCTCATTATATCATGCGTAGTTTTACCAAAGTAAAAAATTACTTATGAAAACTCGAAAATAATTTAAAAGCAAATCCGATGTACAGCAAACTAAGAAATCTTTCTTTTAATATGCCAAGGCACATTTAAATCAAAAATCCAACCCATTTTTCAAATGATTAAGCAGACAAATTCTTTCACTGCGTGGTGATAAGCCTTCGTGGAAGAGATCTTTAACCTACTGAAGACAATCAACCACTATTTACCTAAAAAAGTTATTTACTTATAACAAACTAATAAGCTTTATAATAATGAGATATAGTTACTGAAAAATAAAAACATTCAGCCACAATTTTTTGAAACGACCGTTACCCAGCCCCTCTTTTAAGTAAGTTTTTAATTATCTAAAACTATAAAAATATATATAAATTATTACTTTAATCTTGAATAAAACCCCATATGCAAATGTAATTTCAATTATCGTTACTTAATCATTAAAACTTTATAACTTTGAGATAGTCACAAAATGGGAAAAAGATTATGCTCAATAACCGAAATCTTATAAATAAAATCTGTCTCTTTCTTAAAAACAATAAGAGGTCAAAATCTTAACCAAGATTTTTAAAAATACCGCTAACCCATTTTTTATTTATTAGTCTTATATTTTATTAAATATTATAATTACCCGGCTAAAAAGTCATAATATTTAATCAAATATAGAACTCTTTATATAAAAGGACTGAATATCTCACAAAATTTATCGAACCTCTTACATTAAAAGTTTCAAATAAAAATCTAATTATTCTATTAATGAAAGGGGTGGGATAGCTTCTCTTCCAAGGAATGCGGGCAGCATTCCTCTGGAAATCGAGAAGCGTTTAAAGGCACCGCGCCTAGCGGGGTCCTTTTATCCATATTTTGGACAAGCAAAATATGGTCAGGTTCTTAAGGGCTGAAAGCCCTTATAACTTCATACCAATAACACTATACCACTCACCCATATTATTCACTTCAAGTATCTCAAAATTATTTTCCTTATAACTCTCAACGACAGTATCGATGGTTTCTTTGATTATACCGCTGGAGATGAAGATACCTCCCTTTTTAAGTATCCTGTTCGTGTCGGGAGTAAGTCTTTTTATTATATGAGCAAATATATTTGCAACTATTATATCTGCTTTTATATCTACTTTCTCCGCAAGGTCTCCGATAAAAACATCAAATTTATCTTCAACATGATTTATTTTGGATAGATAAGAAGAAGTTTCAATACACATAGGGTCTATATCGACTCCCGTTACGTGTCTCGCACCTAGCTTAACCGCAGCGATTGAAAGTATCCCGCTCCCACAGCCGACGTCGATAACTTCGTCTCCCTCTTTTATATACTTTTCAAGTCCCATCAAACAAAGCCTTGTGGTTTCATGAGTTCCCGTGCCGAAGCTTGCACCGGGGTCAATTTCAAGGATTATTCTATTTTCTATATTATCATATTCTTCCCAAGTAGGTTTAACTACAAGCTTTTCACCGACTTTGGAAGGCTTGAAATACTTCTTCCAGTTATTTGCCCAGTCTTCTTCTTTTATGTCGTTAAAACTTAAATCAAGGCTTCCGAGGATATCCTCACTATCCACCGCCTTAAGTATATTTAATTTATCTTTTAATTTGCTTATTAATTCATTTTGATTTTCATCTTCCAATATATAAACCTTGACGTTTGTCGGAGTATCTTTTTTCTTCATCAAATCATCGTCAACCAAATCCCAAGTCTCTCTGTTATCGGTTAGGAAGTTTTCAAAATCAGCTTTATCTTCGATTAGGAAACTGTCAATTCCGATTTCCGTCATAGCATTCGTTAGTATATCTATGCCTTCGCTTTTTGTATAAATACTTATTTCGTTATAATCCATTTGCTCTCCTAAAATTTACTTATTTAAATTTATAGACTTTATATTTAATAATGATTAAAATTGCTGATTTATATAATCATAAATACATTTTAATCATTAAAATCTTTTCTGACATTATCTATATCTTAAATGATACAAATCAATATATTATTTCGTTTAAAATATTTTATTTTTTTTTACTTAAAAATCTTTCGCTATTAATTATATATCCAAACAATGATAACTTCAAGAAGAATAATTTTCGATATTATATTAAAATTTAATTAATGTTTTGAAAATTTTATAAATATATAGTATAGTAATTATAGATAAAAAGAAGTTTACGGAGGAAATCATGGCCTTTAAGATAATTACAGACTCAGCAAGTGATGTACCAAAAAATATAATCGACGAATTCGATCTTCACGTTATACCTACTCCCGTTGTTATAAACGAAAAGGATTATTTCGACGGAGAGACGATTTTCCCAAAGGAATTTTATTCGACTCTTGAAGACAATACAAAGGATATTAAGACATATCACATCAATACAGAGATGTTCAAAAGAAATTTTGAACCATATGCAAAAAGCGGAGACAAAGTACTTTATATGTGTTTTTCAACAGGTGTTGCGGGAACGTTCAATGCGGCTAACCTTGCAAAGGACGAGCTTTTAGAAACGTATCCGGATTTTGATATTACAATAATAGATACAAAGTGTGCTTCACTGGGATTTGGTATTCCCGTTTACAAGCTGCTTAAAATGCAGAGAAACGGAGCAGACAAAGAAACGATAATAAGAGCTGCTAAGCACTTCACCGAACACATGGAGCATATCGTAACGGTGGAAACATTGGAATACTTATATAAGGGCGGAAGACTTTCAAGATTATCATTCGTAGTGGGCGGAAGCTTAAATATAAAACCTATGATAGATATAGACGAAAACGGGGCTTTGAAAGCATTTGCTAAAGTAAGAGGCAGAAAAAAAGCCATAAATAAAATAATAGAGCTTGTTGGAGAAAGAGGAAAAGACCTTGAAGACCAAATAATTGGCGTCGTTCACGGAGACAGAGAAGAAGAAGCAAAAGAACTTGCAGAAGTTTTAAAAGAAAAATACAACGTTAAGGAAGTCGTAATAAGCTATGTAGGCTGTGCAATAGGTGCCCATACCGGACCGGGCGTTATAGCGGCAGTATTTGAAAACGAAAGCGACGGAGAATTTAAAAAGTATTTGAATTAAATATTAAAAACAAAAAAGCTATCAGAAATGATAGCTTTTATATTATTTCCTGAAATCTTCATAATCAAAAAATTCAATGATTGACATACCAAATCCCTCGCTTATCTTTTTAATTGTGAATATTCTGGGATTACTGCATCGCTTATTTACTATATTATCTATTGTTGATACAGCTACGCCGGACAATTTAGATAATTTATTTATTGATAAATCTCTTTCACTGCAAAGTTCTATAATCCTGTTCCCGATAATTTCTGCTATTTCCATAATATTCTCCTTAGTATTATAAACTGATTTTAATTTAAAGTTTTTTTATTATCTTCTAATATTCCGATTATCACTTTATTAACTAATTCTTCTCTGCTAAGGTGATATGCAAAACAGCACTTATCCAACTTCTCTTTTGTTCTTTCATCAACGGATAAATCAATATCTTTAAAATTTTGTTTCATTAAATACCTCCTTGTTTGCTTGCCAAACAGAGGTATGCAGTGTATAATATTTACATACTCCGTTTGGGGTTGGTAGTCCACATATACCTTTTGCCTGGTCGTGGGCTACCTTTTTTATTTGTTCAATTCTGCATACTTCTCATCTATCCCATTTCTTAGAAATTCAAAACGATTAACATTTTCTTTTTCACAACAAAAGTCTAAGCTTGCTAATGTTTATTTATCAATTCTAATTCTAAGCATGATATTTTTAGGATTTTCTGAAGGTTTTCTGCCTAATTTAGCCATTATGTAATTTTACACCTCTCTTTCATGTCGCTACTAATAGTATAAATTGTAACGACTAAAATGCCAGGTAGTATTAAGTAGTATATATATAAAATAAAAAAGCCCCATTAATGAGCTTTTTAAAATATATTCTACGATATGAACTGTGTTAATTATTTTATAGTTACACATCTACTTTATCTCATAATCATAATCATTATCTTCACAAATCTCGATTATTTTTTCCAGTAAATTTAAACTGCACCCACTTCCGATTATAACTTTCTTAAGTCTTAAATCAACCTTATCGTAAGGCACGTTCAACCCGAGATAACCGCTTCGCATTTTTATATCGGGGTACAGTTTCCCTCCCGTTATATCCTTATCTGAATAGAATGAATATAACATCCTTATCTCATTTTCCTTGGTGGAATTCAAATATCCGTTCATTGGATTTTTTACGACGAAAGGAAGGACAGCCATTGGGATATTGGTGATAATTCCTTCATCCAAAGCATTTAAAGAATTGATTATCAAATTCGTGAAAGGTATCTTTTTTTTCTCGATATAATCTATGGGATATAGCATATCGAGGTCTAAAGACTGGAATACTATACAAAGCCCGTTTCCGTCATTTGCATATATATCCCACATATAATCGTTATATTTATATGAAAAACAGCACACATCGTACATCTCTTTCATTGAGCCGTTGAGATACTCTATCTCTTCCCTGCTTAGATTTGTATTACGCTGAGTCTTTCTTATATTATATTCTATCTTATATTCCGTAGGGTCGTTTAAATATCTGTAATAGCTGAACCACAAAGTACCGTTCTTGAGCGACTGCAGTTTCAAAAGATTTTCTTCTTCATTATCATTGAATTGAATGAATTTATAAATACTGCTGTCATTAAGCAAATATTTTAAATATCTTATTTTATACTCCGTTGCGGACTTTACCGATTTATTGAAATAATCCTTATAAAACATATTTCTATCCTTATATAAATAATCTACCTTTTATTTTCTCTAAAAGATAAATTAATTATCCACTTACTTATTAAGTATTTTGAATAAAAATTTAATTTATTTAAAATATTTATTTCAACAATTCACATTTTAAAACACTCTTTGCACTGCCCCCTACTTTTATCTTATTTTCATCTATCATCGTTTTTATAACAGACTTTCTATTCATCTTTTCCCCTTGTATAAAGGTACTCACTACTCCCTCTTTTATCAAACCATACTCTTTTAAATAATAAGTCAAAGCACCGTTTGCAGTGCCGGTTGCAGACTCTTCATCTATACCGACCAAAGGTGCAAAATCCCTGCAGTATGCGGTTATCCTATCATCACCTAAACAAAAAAGATGAAATCCCGTGACATCATATCTTTTAGAAATATCTACTACCAAATCTCTGTTCATCAAAGCAAAGTCTAATGTTTTTCTATCCTTTACGGGAAGCATGATATCCCTAAGCCCCGTATCGGCGATCATAGGTCTTAAACTATTTACCTTATCAATTTCGGATAAATCAAAGGCTTCATATAATTCGTTTATTTCTTCTCCTTTAAATTCATACATTGTCTTAGGAGTTGCCATATCCATCCAGACTAAATCTTTTTTTACTTCGACATTTAATCTTCCCGCCAAAGTATCGATAATATAATCCCCTTCATCTATATAACCATGCTCCCTTAATAAACAAAAAGCAGAAATAGTTGCATGTCCGCACAAATCCACTTCCGATACGGGAGTGAAATATCTTATTTTAAGTTCATTTTCTTTTATCTTTTTCACAAAAGCAGTCTCGGAATGCTTTAATTCCGAAGCTAAATTTATCATAAAACTTTCACTTTGATAATCTTCGGTTTCGGATAAAATAACAACTCCCGCCTGATTTCCTTTAAACATTTCACTTGTGAAAGCATCGACTATAAATATATCCATTTTTTATTATTTCCTACAGTAAATTTTTCTTATTATACAATATAACATAAACTATTAAAAGATTTATTTTCTTTTGCATAAACGATTTTATTTATTTTATATCAAATAAAATCATAGAAAATATTCTACAGCTTTAATGAATATCTGTTTAATGAGATATTTTTTACAAAATAACAACTAAAATTATATGGTGATAATCATACTACATAATATAAAATACCATAGTATATACTGATTTTTTAAAGACTGAAAAATATAGAAAGTTTTATATATTTTAAATGAAAAAACCATGAATTATACTTAAAGTAAAATAAACAATAGATATTTAAAAATAAAAAGTAGGATAATATTTAAATAGTATACCAAATAAAACAAAACACCCTAAGTATAAAAGGTGTTTTGTTTTATAAATCTATCCTGATTTCATATATAGTAAAATACTAAAATAATATGATACAAAGTAAATCGTGTCATAATATTTTTATTTATTACCAATGATTTAAGGCTTCATCACTACTTTTAAAGCTTCTCCCTTTTTTATAAGAGAAACTCCTCTTTCCATATCTTTTAAAGGGATAACATGTGTAACTATATTGCCCTTAAGCATTTTATTGCAGACTATATCGAAAGCTTTGGAGAATATCGAAAATCCATATCCGAAAGCACCTTTTATGGTAAGTTCTCGATAATGTATTAAATTGGCGTCCAGTTTTGTCCATGGATTGGATTTATTAAGCCCTCCAAACAATACAAGAGTCCCTCTTTTTTTAAGCATCCTAAGTCCCTGATAATGAGCATCTGCGGAAGGAGCAGCAACTATTACATAATCGGCACCGGTTCCTCCGGTAAGCTCCATGACTTTTTCTATAGGGTCCCATTTGGAAGAGTCTATAAAATCCGTACCGCTGAATTGTTTACACATTTCAAGACGGGAAGCTTTCAAATCGACCATTATTATTTTCTTTGCCCCCTTTAGTCTGGATATCTCGGAATGCAGACACCCTATGGGACCTGTCCCGATTATAACAACAGTCTGATCTATACCCACTCCCGCATTTTCCTGTGCATTTAGTACGGAAGAAAGGAGCTCTACTGTAACTATATCTTCGCTCTTTATATCTTTTGGGACTTTTAATATAAGCCCTCTGTCAATACCCTCTTTCGGAACAGCCATATACTCCGCCATACCTCCAAGCAAGTCCTGACCATAGGTCTGTCGGTTTTCACAAAGAGAGTGTAATCCCTCATGACAATATATACATTTTCCGCAGGGTATACCCGGATGCATCATTATCCTTTCCCCTACTTCATATCCCTCTACATCTTTTGACACTTCTACTATCCTTCCCACATTCTCATGTCCCAGCACAGCGGGGTATTTGACGTTATGATGCCCGAACTCGTATGTCCTAACATCACTCCCACAACGCCCCACGGCTTCCATTTTCAGTAAAAGACCTCCTTTGGGACATTTCGGTGTTTCTATTTCCTCATAATCGAACCTGCATTTTCCTTTTAATACCAGTGCTTTCATATCATTCACTCCTTTATTCAAGTCTTGTCCATACTCTTAGGTTCTTTTCTTTATTTGCATATCTCATGAGTTCGTCGGTCATCATCTGAGATGCCCATTTTTTTACATCCGAGGATATGCCTCCCATATGAGGAGTTATGAGTATATTATCCATTTTTAACAGAGGATGATTTTTCGGTGCGGGCTCATCCCACATGACATCGATTGCCGCAAATGCTATTTTCTTTTTTTCGAGAGCGTCTATAAGTGCCTTCTGGTCTACAACGGCTGCTCTTGCTGTATTGATAAAGTACGCATCGCTTCTCATCAAATCAAACCATTCATCATTTATCATTGACTTTGTATCCTCGGTAACATTTAGGTGTACACTGACAAAATCACATTTAGGAAGCATGTCCCTGTAATCATTTGCTCTTATTACCCCCAGTTTACCAAATATTTCATGATTTTGGAAGGGGTCATAAGCTATTACATTCATCCCCATGCCCCTGCATATCATCGCTACATTCTGCCCTATGGCACCAAGTCCGATAAGCCCTATTGTCCTTTCATATACATCGATGCTCCATGGATAAGAAGACCTTGGATTTTCCCTGTCTTTAAAACGCCATATGACGTCTTTTCTTTCGGGGACGTCGTATATATCTTTTTCATCAGCAAGAAATCTACCTTCCATAAGTCCATGATATGTAAAACCTATCCTCTTGCATATTGAAAGCAGCATTCCGACAGTATACTCCGCGACCGTATGTGCATTCCTCCCCGGAGCGTGGACTATAGGTATGCCATTCTCCTTTGCGGCTTTCCAGTCTATATTGTTAGGCGTCGCTCTGGCACATCCGAGCAGTTTCAAACCATTTTGGGAAAGTGTATCTATGCATTCTTTTGGCATAGGGTCGGTATATATACATACAACTTCATGACCGTTACACTCATTTATGATATCTTCCATTGTAGGGAGATAATCGCTTCCCGTCCACGGCAAGATTTTTATATCATATTTTTCTTTTATTTTATTCAAATCATCTGGCAATAACTCCGCACTAAGTGCAAGTTTGATTTTTTCGCTCATCTTTATCTCCTTTTAATCCTTATGTAAAAGTACGCTTACTCTGTATTTACCGGGTGTTGAGGCTTCCTTAAAAGCTTCATTGATATCTTCCAAATAATATTTATTTTTTTCTATGAGGGGTTTTACATCTATCTTATGAGTATTTAAAAGCTTGGAAGCTTCAAGAAACTCCTTAAGATCAGCCAAATAAGTTCCTATGATCTCCATTCTTCTGTAGTGGATATCATTTGCTGTTATACCAAGCTGAGGGGGCGGATAATTTGCTGCGAATACGAGAAGTCTGCCGTCCATTTTTTTAAGCATTTTTGACGCTTGGATATTTGCATTTGTATTCCCGACCGCAACGATTACACAGTCTGCACCTTTATTATCCGTAAACTCCATTACTTTTTTTACAGCGTCATCTTTTGTAGGGTCGACAGTCCTAAATCCTGCCTTTTTCGCTGTTTCAAGCTTATTTTCCATCATTTCGCTTACTATTACTTCTCCGCCGTATGCCCTTACTGTCATAGCATTAATCATTCCCATAGTACCGGCACCTATGACCACTACTTTTTCAAAAGGTTTAAGTCTTAATTTATTTATACCTTTAATAACAGTAGCCACAGGCTCTAAAAATGCCGCTTCACCGGGTGTTAAGTCCTTATTCATTTTTATCACGCTCGTTACAGGTCTAACAAAATAATCTGCAAATCCCATTCTGCCCTTATATTTACCATGCTCGTCATATGAAGCCCTTACTTTACATTCGCTTTCTCTCCCGCTTCTGCAAAATTCACACGACCCGCAGTAATTATTTGCAATAGCAACAAAATCTCCGATTTCCAAATCAACCACATCTCTGCCTTTTTTTATGACTATCCCGCTTGCTTCGTGACCTCCGCTTACGGGATAGCCGTTATGCTCCCTTAGCCCCAGCCACTGAGTATAATCTGCGGTACATATATTACACGCCAGCTGTTTTATAAGCACCTCATTATCGCTTACTTCCGCTAAGGGCATTTCATGAACTTCGGCTCTGCCTTTCTTAACAAGACAGCCAAATCTTATATTTTTGATTTCTTCCATTTTTCTCATCTCCAAAGTATCACGCTTTATTTCTTCCGCCAAACAGTTCCATATAATGAGCCAGTAAATCTTTATAACCCTTCAGCCCCTTATCCAAGCATGTATTCACAAACACAGTCCTATTGCCCTTATATATTACATTCATTTGTTCATCGAATATTTCGCCCTGATTATTTATATATTCACCGGCTGATTTGATATATGCACTTGATAAATCAGTAGACAAATTGACTTTTTGTATCCCTGTCTCTACGGCTTTTCTCAATTTATCATCGCCTGTCCCCGAACCGCCGTGAAGGACGAGAGGTATATCCACCGCTTCATTAAGTTTTTTAAGTAAACCAAAATCAAGTTTTGGAGTTCCTTTATATACACCGTGAGAAGTCCCTACCGCAACCGCGAGAGCATCCACTTCGGTCCTTTTCACATATTCCGAGGCTTCTTCGGGTCTTGTTAGTCCGCTGTCTCTCGTCTTATCGTATTCAAAACCCTTTCCCACATGCCCCAGTTCGGCTTCAACACTGACACCTACGGGGTGTGCGGCTCTTACGACTTCTTTAACATATCTTATATTTTCTTCAAAAGGAAGAGTAGATTTGTCTATCATCACGGAAGTAAAACCGCACCTTACAGCCCTCATAGCCGTATCAAAGTCAGCTCCGTGGTCAAGGTTCAGTGAAACCGAAACATGTTCGTATTTATCTTTATAGTACTTCACCAACGACGCAATTTCTTCCATAGGTACATACGAAGTCGCGGAAATGATTATCGGAGCATTTAGGCTTTCCGCCGCCTCAAAACACGCTTTTACGCTCCTGTCATTAAAAACATTGGCAGACGCAACGGCATATGTTTCTTTTTTTGCTTTATTTAAGAGTTTATCCATACTAACTAACATAATTTTCCTCAATTCTTTGTTATTATTTTAAACCGTCAAGATACCTTTTTCTTCCCGGACATTTATCAAAACCACTGCTCCACATACATTTACTGCAATTAAAACACTGTGATATTTTCCTTTTTTCTTTTATCTTGTTTACGAATGCCGGGTCGCATAAAAGACCTCTGCCCACAGCCGCAAAATCGCCGTACCCTTTTGATACCACAGTATTTGCATCATTACCGTTCCTTATTCCTCCGACGGCTATTACCGGGCAGGATACATTAGGTCTGATTTTTGAAGCCGCCCATATCCTGATATTAAAAGGAAAGTCATCAGGAGGCTTCTTCATGATATTTTCACTCATATATCCGCTGGAGCCGAAACCGGTAGACACGTGAATGACATCGGCACCGCCCATATCAAACATCTTTGCGATTTCTATCCCCTCATCTATAGTCGGTTCATCATAACCCATCCTCACTGAAATAATAAAATCATTACCACATTCTTTTCTTATTCCTCTTATAATCTCCAATGGAAGTTTCATTCTCTTTTCCAAGGTCCCGCCGTATTCGTCTTTTCTCTTATTGGACACGGGGGAAATAAAATTACTTAATAAATAAGAGTGAGCACAATGTATTTCAACGCCATCATACTTTGCATTTTTCGCTCTTATTGCAGCTTTTATAAACTTTTCCTTTATTTCTCCTATCTGAAACAAACTCATTTCTTCAGCCTTAAATGTTTTATTTATTATGTTTCCCTCAAAATCGGAAGGAGCTATATTTTCACTCGTTATTCCTTTTATACCCGCATGATTAAGCTGTGCCAATACCGTGCAGTTTTCACCATGAATGACATCAGTCAACTTTCTATGTCCATCTGTATGTTCATCGCTCCAAAGTCCAAGCTCACCTTTTGTCAGCCTGCAGTTAAGATTATCATCTACGCATATCGCTTCGACAATTATAAGCCCGACTCCTCCTTTTGCTCTTGATAAGTAATGTTCGATGAGCCTATCGTTCACGTTTCCGTCTTTGATGTCATAATTGAAACTGACCATTGCAGGCATCACTATTCTGTTTTTTATTTCATGACCCTTTATTGTAATGGGAGAAAATATATTTAAACTCATTATAGTCACTTACTTTCTTTAAAAACATCCGTAGACATTCATTGGATTATTAATAAATATTTGTTTTATATCTTCTTCGCTAAGTCCGCATTCTTTCTTAAATCTCGGTATGAATTTCTTTAATATATATTCAAGCCCCGGTCCTCCGCCGTAAGCTTTATAATAGGTATATCTTCCGAAATCGGCACTTATGAATATTCGATTTAACTTATCCATATCAAGTAAATCTTTAAGCACTCTTATATTTTCTTCCAAAGGATATCTGTAAAGCCTTGCAAGGTTATCTACCGATATATAACAGCCCCTCTTTGCGATTTCTTTATAATCGTAAGTATCGGGATTTCTGTCCACGTGACCTAAAACTACTTTTGATAAATCCGCTCCGTTTCTTTCAAGTATATCGAGTATCTCCATACCCATTATCCCTCCGTGGTGTATCCATATGGGAGCGTTTGTTTTACCCTGAGCATATGCGGCAGCCTTCAAACACTTTTCTTCATTTTCATGTATGAATAAAGGTGAGACCGCACATTTTATCTGCCCAGCTTTGATATCAGTACCTTCCATACCGAAATCTATATCATTAATGAAAACTTCGGCAAGTCCTTCAATACTAATATCTTTTATATTTTTCGGATTATGGTCGTGTAAATAATATCCGGTCGTAGCTATCAGATTTACCCCTGACTCCTTACTAGCCTTATACATCATTTTGGGATCTCTGCCGTAATCAATGGCGGTGCCTTCGACCAAAGTAACGCCTCCCGCTTCTTTGAAACTCTTCAGCTCTTCAATAGTCAAATCGATATCCGTAATTGCTAAAGTCGGATCCTTTTTTGACGTGTAAGGTGAGCAGTATATGTGTTCGTGAGTATATGTCATACCTATTTTATCGGATGATATATCACCGAGTACCGTTCTTATTTTATTCATTTTTTATCCTCTCAAAGTTTTGACAAATATGCATAGCATATTTGTCAAAATCAATTAATATATCATTACGGTCAGAATATAAATGTAACTATCTTATGTAGTATATATCCTACCCATTCAAAGCCTATACAGTATCCGCCGATAGTAGTTCCTTTTACAAATTCGAAACCGACATTTGAAGCCATTTGTGTAAACAGTGGAGCAAGGTCGGTAACCATATAAAGTGCAAGTGAGAATGATATTATCGAAATCAGTATAGTCCTGAAAGCATTATGTCTCGAACCGTATACTATACCTATTACCCAGTACGGAAGTGAAGGTAAATCGGTAAATGGAAGGAATTTATTTCCCGGAAGGATAACCGCTAAGAAGAGTACTATAGGTATACCTATAAGTCCCATTGTTATAACTTCTTTATCTCCCATAAGCATACAGTAGTCCATTGCAAGGTTGAATTTTCTGCCCGGGAATTTACTTGTCATAAATTCTCTTGCCGCATCTGTAAGAGGTGCCAAGCCTTCCATCATTATGGAAACCATTCTTGGAAGGAGATACATAGCAGCTGCCATGTTTATCCCTACACTTAGGATATTTTCCCACGTATATCCCGCTACTGCAGATAACAGCCCGCCGAGGATAAATCCCAAAATCGCCGGTTCTGCGAAGAAAGATATACTTGAAGGAAGCTGGTTTAAGTTAAAATTGATTTTATTGATAACAGGTATCCTGTCTATTACCCAGTTACAAGCCCTTGAGAAAAGCAGCTGAATAGGGAAACTCTGTGTGGTAAAACTAAGCCCTCGCCACTGTTCTCCTCCGAAATCAACTACTACGTCTTCCTGCCTTTCCGCAAGTATGGTGTTTATCATCATAAACGCAGTTGCTACTATGATACCTATTATCATGCTTCCTGTCGCAAAGTATGACATTGTACCGATCAATATATGATGCCAATAGTTGAATATATCAACGTTTAATGTATGAGTCCAGTTTAAAATAAGGAATATTGCATTTATTGCCAAAAAAGTCACGATACAGGCTACTACGAACGTACCGTTACCGAAGGAAATCGCCGAACCTGCGGGCCAGCCTACATCTGTTATATTAAGTGTCAGGTTGAACTTCTTCTGCAGTCCCTCTACTATTCCTCCCAAATTATTGCTGATAAGTCCGATTGCCAAATTGATACCTGTAAATCCGATACCTACAGTTAAACCTGCCCTTATGGCATTTTTTATCTTCATCCTAAATACTAAACCAAGAATAAGTATTACCAGCGGCATTATTACAGCTGCGCCTAAACCTAAAATGGTATTAACGATATTTAACATTTTTGTTCTCTCCTTTCTTTATTTTATTGCGTTTTTAAATAATCCGCGATTTCATTAAGCATTTCCTGTCTGCCCACACCCGTAAGCAGAGGTATACCGTTCATAACTTTTATGTCCCCGATATTATGTACGGTCTCTAAAGAAGCCGTAGCTACGATTATGGACGGATGCATTGATTCCACGAGACCGTCTATTTCTCCGAGGGAACATGTCCTCACGTTCACATTCATACCCATATCCTTCAAGCTGGAAGTTAGGGAAGCAGCTATATGCGACGAGGTTGCTACCCCGCTCCCGCATGCGGATAAAATCGTATAAGTTTTTTCTGACATTTTTATATCCTCCTTTCAGAAAAATTTATTTTATTTGTATGTCTTAAACATTTATGACCATATTTAAATCGTTTACAATAACAATAGTTTAAATTCAAAATTTATATTGTTTTCACTTAAGAACTTTTTTATTCTTCCTCTTTATTTATCGGAGATAATAGTAAATTTTACGTACCGGGTTTACAGTACATAAAACCGGACACTGAAGTTTCATACTTGGTTTTATATAATTCACTCTCATCTCTTTATTTAATAGGAGGGTTTATGCAAGCATAGTTATTCAACTATGGATGATAACGAATTTATATTTGACTTTATATTTCTTTTAGTATGGATATAAAGTGTTCATAATCCTTTGAAAGTATGAGCCTTGTAACCCTCTCGGGATTATTGGCAAGTTCTACGGTTATATTAAAAAGATGTCTTATATATTTAAGGTCTTCTTTTCTTATTGACATAAGGAATATCACTTGAACGAAAGCACTTCCCCATTTTATAGCTTTATCTAATATTGCAACGCTGATGATTGTTTTATTAGACGATGACTCCAAAGGATGAGGCATTGCAAGTAAATTACCGAAAGTAGTAAAAGATATCTTTTCCCTTTGAAGGGTCTTATCCAAAAAGTCGGATTTCACATATCCTTCCGCTTCGAGAGCTTCGGTCATCTTAGTTATCGCTTCGGTATAATTCTCAGCCTTTAAATTCTTAAAGAAGAATTTTTTATCGAAGTAAGAATCGACACCGTTAGGCAAAGGATTTGAAAAAGTCTTGTTTTTTATGCTTACTATCATCGAATTTATAGATGTTATATCGTTTGAATCAAGCATAGGAGAGATTTTAACTACAGGCAGATGGCAATCATCAAACATATACTTGGAAGCCGTGGTTATTATACCTAAGGGATTATCCTTCATTATTTCATCCAAGCTGTACGCAGAGTAAGGACCGACCAAGTTGAATTTATTGGAAAATTTTGATTTTATCCTAGCCATTAGAAGTGTACTCGTTCCGTGGTTGGTATTACTTACAAGTGCCACGGTAATGCTGCTGGAATTCATATTGCTTTCCATCCTCTCTATCGCAGCCCCGAGATAAGCGGTTATATATCCCAGTTCATCTTCGTTCAATTTGACATCAAACATCTCGTAAAAGCATTCATACAGATAAAGAGACATTTCAAAGACGAATGAATATTCTGTCTTAAGAAGCCCGAGTATGGGATTACTTCCCGCCGGAGGCTCTCCTTTTTGCTTTATCATATATTTTATATGTGAACAAAGTCCTACTCTTAGCTCTTCATCCTTAGATAAATCAAGACCGAAATTATCTTTTATATCATTAAGCAGAGAATCCACAATAGCCATAAAGTGGTTTTTATCGGAACCGCTGTTTGTTTCTCTTTCCTTTTTGTTTTCTGTCACCACTCTCATTAGAGAAAGCTGAATCATCAAATCGAGGATTTCCGCATCGTTCAAATGAAGCCCCAGCTTATCCTTCAAATTTTCTGCAATTTTAAAAGCAAGTTTGCTTTTATCGTCATTGATCGAATAAGTTTCGCTCTTCTGCAGTATAAGTGAATGTCCTGTGCTTATCCGATTGTGTTTTATCGCCAAGTATACAGCTAGGTGAATTATATCTTCGTCGGTCATTATCGAACCAAACTCTTTTAATGACATCAGAATACATCCCATGATAGTTTCAAGTATATTTTTATCAAAATAGTTATAATAATTGCTAATCATTAAATAACTGGGATCCATCCTGTCGAGGATAAGTTCTTTTAAGAGAAACCTTCTGGACTCTTCCTGACCTTTTGTCCAAATAAACCCTTGTTTTCTTTTTATAACAAAAGGATCTTTACGATTTTCAAGTACGCCCCTTATCTTTTGTATAGTGCTTTCCAAGGTCGGCATGCTTATAGCGAGTTCGTCTGCAAGCTCCCATAGCTTTTTGGGATTTGATTCATCCACCTGCATAAGTCTTATGCTTAAATACCTCAGTCTCTCTTCGGGAGTTATGGGAAGGTTTTTTTTATTAAACAAAAGTTTATTAAGCATTTCGGAATTGGATGATTTGAGCCTGTAACCGTTCTGTCTTGAAGATTCTATAAGATTGGAGCTTCCTTCCATAGCACTGTTTATAGCGGCAATATCGCTTCTTACAGTCCTGTCGGTTATCCCCATTTCTTTTGCTATCCTTGAACCTTTTATCCAGCCGTCTTCGGATAAAAGCATTTTCAATATGTTTTTCTGCCTCAAAGGAATATTTAAAACTTCTTTTTCTTTCATTTTGAAGATTTCCTTCCTACGTTTATTTACGCATATATCTTATTAAAATACAATCCGACTTCTTTCCTAATATTTAGGAATATATACGCATTAAATATTATCATTCCCTTGAAATTTGAATTTTAATATTATATTAATATTATAAGAAGTATAACTACTCAAAAAAAAGTTTATATTTCCTAACGGTTAGGAAGTATAAACAAGATAAAAGGATATTTGATACTACCATATAAACTAAAAAATGTTTTTAATACCTTTATTTATAAAGAAAATTTTAGATATAGTTTATTTTATATATATTATCCTTTTATAAAAGACTGATTGATTTAACTTAGTTATATATGAACTTTTTATATATAGAAAGTATTCATTTTATGATATCCGTTTCCTAAACATTAGGAAAAATTTATTATAAATCCCGTCACTTCCCTAAATTTTTTCTTTTTATCATAATAAAAAAAGAAACGGCATGACCGTTCCTTTTATAATTCTTTTTCTATTTCAAATTTCTCCCAAGGGATATCTACCATAGCTTTATTCGTTATTATATCATCCACATGGAGAAGCAAAGGGAAATCTTTTTTATCTATCTTATTTCTCCTGATGAGTTCTCTTACAGCCGAAGCTGCTCTTGAAGCTATTACCACGGATTCCAAAGTCACACCTTTCAGAGTATCCAAAGCTTCATCGATATCAAGTCCAGCACCTAACAGTGTACCTATTTTTCTCGTTCTTCCTCCGAATACTGTCACATATAAGTCTCCTGCTCCGAAAACGATATTTTCTTCATTTCCACCCAGTATTTTTATAAGCTTCATCATTTCCCTCACGCTCTGTCCGAATAAAGCTGCCTGTGAGTTATAATGAATAACCCCCTTACCGTCCTTCTTTTCGCTTATGCCTACGGCAAGAGTTACCGCAAGTGCATATATATTTTTAAGTGCGACGGCACTCTCAACTCCCCTAATATCCTCGGAAATGCTTATATGATAATAATCTGTCTCAAGCATTTTTTTTAGTTTTCTTAGAATGTTTATGTCACTTCCGCAGAAACACACATGAGTATTATCCCTATCTGCCAGCTCATAACTTGTACAGGCACCTCCTATTGCATTTAAACTTTTATATGAATTGGTATGTTTTTCGTAGTACTCCGGATATGTAAGCATATTCCCGTCTCCCAAATCTATCATACCCTTGGTTACCGACAGCACAGGGATATGATTTGGTATTTTGGGAAGGACTTCCTTCAAAAACCAGTCTACTCCGAAACTGCTCACGCCTCCGATTATCAAATCACTTCCTTTTATTGCCTCTTCCATTTCATCGGTATTATAAAATTCGATACCTTTTGGAAGATATCTCTTCAGTGTTATATGATAACCCGTAAGCTTTGCCTGTTCTATTATATCCTTGTCCAGCGGTGTACCTACAATCCTTATATCGTGCTTGTTATCTGCTGAAGGAAAAGAAAGTGCACTTCCCATCATTCCGGCACCTATTATTGTTATAACGCTCATTTTTATTCTCCTTAGTATAATTCTTTATAGATTTTTAGAACCCTTTCTTCATCCAGCTTTACAAAATTATTTTTCATTAGTCTTCCTTGATTTTCTATCACAGATTTTGCAAAGGTTTCGAGTTCCGCTTCTTTTACTCCGTACTCGGATAAACTTTTTTTGATAAGGATACATCCTAGAAGTTCTTCCAGCTTTACAAAAGCTTCTTTTTTACCGCACCCCAAAACATCACTTATAAAACTTTCCAATATTTCTATTTCCCCGTCCGTCTTTATTTCAAGATAATTGCTTATCACTCCGCTGAAGACAGCATAATTTGCTTCTCCGTGAGGAACGTGATATTTTGCTCCAAGAGGATAACTCAAAGCATGTACGGCGGCACAGCCGGCATTTGAAAAAGCTATACCTGCGAGTAAGCTCGCAAGAGAAAAATCATCTAAAAGTTCTAACACATAATCTTCGCCTTTTTCTCTAATCAAAGTATATCCCTTTAAAATCATCTCGATTGCTTTGTAGCTGAAAATCCTCGTAATTTCATTCCCATTTGGAGAAATAGCTGATTCTATGGCATGTATCAATGCATCTATAGAACTTGATGCAAAAACCTTGAAAGGAAGTCCCTTCAATAGTTCGGGAATAAGTACCGCACTGTCGGCAAACATCTCCTTTGAAGATAAGCCCTTCTTTGTACCTAAACCTATAAGCTCCAGTATAGCTATATTTGTAATTTCACTTCCGGTCCCGCAGGTGGTAGGGACCAATATAAGCTCTTTATCTTTGATAGGCTCAAATTTCCCCTCGTATAAATCTACTACCGGAGTTACTCTTCTTAAACAGAAAAGCTTTGCTATGTCAAGGACAGAGCCTCCTCCTATCGCTATTATCCTTTTGGGCGTGCCAATTATGTCTTTATAGATCCTTTCTACCTTTTCGTCGCTGGGTTCCCCCTGACCATACGTTTCATAGAATTTGATTTGAGATTGTAGCTCCAATCCTTTTAAATTGAAGTCATAAACGGGTTTTGTCGTCAGTATAAAATCATCCTTTCCCGGTTTAAAATCATTTATAAAGTCTCTTACGGTATCGAATTTATAAACGCTCGGTCTAACCATAAATCCATTCATATTATCTGCTCCCTTTTTTTAATATTTATTTTGTTTCATTAATTCTACATCTAAATCGATACAAACGAATTATGTAAGATTTCCGTTATAAAGGAATAATAGGAAAAGTTTGAATACTAAATTTATGATAAAAAATCAAATCAATAAGAATATAATTTTTTTATAAAGCAAGCTAAACCTTTTATTTAAAGAGTTTGATAAAATATTTTGATAATAATACGATTTTCAAAGATATAAACCATACTTAGGAAAAGTTTTCCTAAGTACTTTTATTGGGAAATCATAGGAACTTACAGAGGCAAAAGCTTATTTAAAAATAAATTTATTTATGCTATAATTCAAAATCATACCACTTCTTTATTTTTAACTAATATCTTAACAAGGTATTTAACTTAAATTGCTTTTGTTTACGCCAAGCAAAAGCAAATCTATCAAATGAGGTAAGCAAAATGGATAAAGAAAAAACAAAAAAAACGGATATAGGAGATTTACTTTATGAAGATTTGGTTTTATTTGATGTAGAAGCAAACAGCGAAGAAGAGCTTCTTACGACCTTATCTAAAGTCGTATATAATAAAAATTTTGTTAAAAACAGTTTTAAAGATGCAATAATAAAAAGAGAAAAGATATTTCCCACCGGGCTGCCTTCTCCGGGCGTCAAAGTTGCAATACCCCATACAGATGTAGAACATGTTCTGACTTCATGCATAACTATTGCAAAGCTGAAAAAGCCTATTCAATTTATAGAAATGGGGACTTCTTCAAAAAGACTCGATATAGAACTTGTTTTCATGCTTGCGGTAAATGCTCCGAAAGACCAGCTGAACGTACTTCAAAAAATAATGTGTACCCTAAGCAATGAAAAGGTATTGCTTGAGTTAAAAAAAGCCGATACTCCAAAAGAAATAATCAAAATAATAAAAGATCAATAAATTATATGAAGATAAACTTTAACCGGGTTTATCTTTTTTATATAATCAAAAAGACAAATTGTAATAAAAGTATTTGTCTTAATACTGATTATAATAAGTACACAATCTTATCATGATTATATATATTTATTTTCATTTATAAACTTATTATATATTAGTATATATTCGCTATGTCAGTATTTTTAAGATAACTAATGACTATATATAAAATAACCCTTTGGTTTTCCCCTCTATAAAATCATTAGCTTCGCTAATTTTTTATGTTTTATTCATACTTGTAATTTTAGTTTTTTATCTGTAATTACCGACCATTCGCAAAAATAACTTCGTTATTTTCCGCTCATATGAATTTTCAAGCTTTGCTTGATTTTGTTTTTAGATGTAATATTTACATAACAAGCATTATTAAGCTTGTGCTCGTAAAGTCAGTATTTTTTATATAGCTACCGACCATTCGCAAAAATAACTTCGTTATTTTTCGCTCATATGAATTTTCAAGCTTTGCTTGATTTTGTTTTTAGATGTAATATTTACATAACAAGCATTATTAAGCTTG
>NZ_JANJZK010000014.1 GCF_024623185.1 Anaerofustis stercorihominis | reverse complement strand
GTTTTAAAGGGGTGGAACCCCTTTGGCCTTTGTTTCTTTGAAAAAGAAAACCGAAGTATAAATATAAATAAAAATGCATAAAAATAAAAAAGTGCTTGATTTTTATACAAAATCATAGTAAACTTTTATTAATTTCAAAGGGAATAAACGGAGGATTGATTATGAAATTAAAAAAAGTCATGGCAGTTACAATGGCTGCACTAATGAGCCTTGCTCTATTTGCGGGATGCGGTTCTAAAGAAGAAGCCGGCAAAGACGTAAAACTTGTAAAAGAAGGAACTCTTACGGTAGGTCTTGAAGCTTCTTATCCGCCAATGGAATACATAGACGAAAAAACAGGAGAACTTGCGGGATTCGATATCGAACTTGCCAAAGCTATAGCTAAAGATATGGGACTTGAAGTTGAATTCGTTCAAGTTGGTTTCGACGCTATATTTGCAGGTCTTGACGCAGACAAATACGATGTTGCTATCTCTGCTATCAGCGTAAACAAAGAAAGACAGGAAACTCTTGCTTTATCGGATACTTACCTTGCTAATCAGCAGGTAGTTATTTCAGCTAAAGACGGAAAACAAATCAAATCAGTAAAAGAACTAAGCGGTAAAAAAGTTGCCGTTCAAGTAGGTACTACAGCCGACGAAGCTTGTCAGTACTATCAGGAAAAAGAAGGTCTTGAATTTGACTTACAGCAATTAGACGATATGACAGCTGCTTTCCTTGCTTTAAAGAGCGGAAATGTTGACTGTGTAGTAACAGATTTGGTAGTTGGTGATTATTATGTTAACAACTTCCCTAAAGACTATGTAAAATCTTGCGATAAACTTACAAACGAACCTATCGCTATAGCAGCTAAAAAATCAAACACTGCTTTGATCGCACAAGTCAACAAATCTTTAAAATCACTTATCGACAGCGGTAAAACATCCGAAATCTCCAAAAAACTGTTCGGTGAAGATTTAACAAAGAATATCGACGCTAACTTAAAGAACTACGACGAATAATATCAAACTTTTAAAAGAGCCTTTTAGGCTCTTTTTTATTTATTAAAATAATATTAAGATTATTATCCAAATATTAAAATAGTATAAATATGCATAAATATTTATAAAAATTAACAAAAACTATTGCTTTTTTTCTTATTCTATAGTATATTTAGATGTAAATTTTTTACTTGTTTTTGGAGGAAATATTATATGAAAAAAGGAAAGAAAATCGCGGCACTCGCTTTGACATCTATTTTGGGATTTAGCTTACTAAGCGGCTGCGGTTCTAAAGATACAGTTTCTACGGAAGCTCAATTTACAAAAGATAAAACATTGGTTGTCGGAATAGATAATACATATCCGCCTATGGAATACGTAGATAAAAACGGCAAGACAGTCGGGTTTGACATCGAACTTGCAAAAGCCATAGGTGAAAAAATGGGAAGGAAAGTCGAATTCGTAAACAGCTCATGGGACGCTATTTTCGCAGGCCTTGACGCAGATAAATACGACCTTGTAATCTCCTCTGTTGGAGTAAATAAAGACAGACAGGAACAGCTTGCTCTTTCAAATCCTTATCTTGCAAATCAGCAGGTGATAATCTCATCTAAAAGCGGAAAACAAATAAAATCCGTGGAAGAACTTGCAGGTAAAAAAGTCGGAGTACAGGTAAGCACGACATCTGATGATACATGTAATTATTACTTATCTAAGGGAACTGATTTTGATTTAAGACAATTCGACGGTATGACCGAAGCATTCGTAGCTCTTGAAGGCGGAAGTGTCGACTGCGTAGTGACAGACCTTGTGGTCGGAGAATATTACGTTCATAAAAATACAAATAAATTCGTAAAGACATGCGATAAACTCACAAACGAACCTATCGCGGTTGCGGCTAAAAAAAGCAATCAGGCTCTTATAGATAAAATCAACCCTATACTCGAAGAACTAAGCAAAGACGGAACGATGACAAAAATATCAAAGAAAGTATTTGGTAAAGATTTAACACAAAATATAGATACGACTTTAAAAGGATATGACGAATAACCGTATATATTGTGGCATTTAAACGAAAAAGTAAGAGGTCTGCTTGCCAGGCTTCTTGTTTTATTATATAATGTAAAAGATTAAACGTAAAATAGGAGAAAATATTATGACTAGTGTGCAGATTTCAAAACTGGCAGCCGGAACAGTTTCTACCATAGAACTTACGCTTATAAGTATAGTGCTCGGTATGATACTCGCTCTTGTGATCGCATTCATGAGCATCGGCAGAAATAAAATACTGAAGGGGATCGCATGGGTTTATACTTGGGTGTTCAGAGGGACTCCACTGCTTCTTCAAATAATGGTAGTATACTTTGCCATACCATTGATGTTTAAGCAAATGTTCGGTTCACCTTTGAATTTTGAACCTTTCACGGCGGCTATCATAGCCCTTACCTTAAATACCGCAGCTTATACTTCGGAAATATTCAGAGCAGGTATCCAGTCCATAGACAAAGGACAAATGGAAGCGGCAAAAGCCCTTGGTATGACTTACTCTCAGGCAATGTTCAAAGTAATAATACCTCAGACGGTTTCAAGGATAATACCACCTTTCGCAAATGAATTCATAATGATATTAAAAGATACATCTCTCGTTTCCACTATTGGTATGGCGGACTTAATGAGAGTTTCAAAGCAGTTTGCGGCAAGCGGTGACTGGAGCTACTACTTCGTAGCGGGCGGGATATATTTGGTACTTACATCGGTATGTATAGTATTATTCCAAAGACTTGAAAAGAAAACCAGCAGGTACATTTAGGAGGATATCATGAGCAGTGTAAAAGTAGAAAATGTAAAAAAAGATTTTGGTGAACTAAGTGTACTTAAAGATATAAATCTGACTATTGAAAAAGGCGAAGTAGTTTGTATAATCGGTCCTTCGGGTTCTGGCAAAAGTACATTCCTAAGATGTCTGAACCACCTAGAAAAACTGACTTCAGGCAAGATATACATAGACGATGAACTTGTTTTTCACAGAGAAAACGATAAAAGCGTAGTAAAGACAGAAAAGGAAAAATTAGTTGAAATACGTACAAAGATAGGTATGGTATTCCAAAGATTCAACTTATTCCCTCATAAGACGGTTCTTGAAAATGTAACACTTTCTCCAATGGTAGTTAAAAAAGTGGGAAAAGAAGAAATAGAAAAGAAAGCATATGAACTATTGGATATGGTCGGACTCAGAGACAAAGCGGACGAATATCCGAACAGGTTATCGGGAGGACAGCAGCAAAGGGTCGCTATAGCAAGAGCTCTTGCAATGGATCCGGAAATAATGCTTTTCGATGAAGCCACTTCGGCTCTTGACCCTGAACTTGTAGGAGAAGTTTTGGAAGTTATGAAAAACTTGGCTAAAAAACATTCTATGACTATGATAGTTGTCACTCATGAAATGGGCTTTGCAAAAGAAGTAGCTGACAGAGTAATCTTCATGGCTGACGGTGTGGTGGTGGAAGAAGGTCCCGCAAGAGAACTTATCGATAATCCAAAACATGAAAGAACGAAAAAATTCTTAAATAAAGTTTTATAAAATCAAAGAAGTAAGTTTTCTTACTTCTTTTTTAATGCCATTTAATTTATAATCAAACAATAAATTTATTTATCTTATATAGATTTGCTTTATTACAAAATAAAAAAGACCGACTTAAATCGGTCTTTTGATTTATTATTATTTTACCTTAGGAGTCCTTACAGGTTTAGTAAATGAACTCTTAACGCTTCCTCTAACCGTTCTTACTTTGTAGTAATATCTCTTGCCTTTTTTAAGTTTCTTATTTGTAAATTTGCTGGACGTGGTTGTCTTAACTTTTTTATATCCTTTTGTCTTTTTAGTGGAACGATAAATTTCGTATTTTTTACCGCCTGTCGCTTTTTTGAATGATAATGTTACTTTTCTTTTTCCCGCTTTTGCTTTTAGTTTTGTCGGAGCTTTTAAGGTTTTAAGATATATATCTACACTTGCAAATTCTCTGTCAAAATCAAGCACTTCATCTGTAGAATAATCATAAGGAAGTGCAAACACACCAAATTCATATTTACCGTCTTTTAACTTTTTGGTATTTACACCTATCGGCCCATATACTTCATCATAATCATCGGGAGTTATAAGATAAGCAGAATAGTCAGCCCAAAGGATTTTATCTGTTTTCAAATCGGTAAATCCGGCTAAAGCTATAGTATTATAATCTTCCCAAGTATCGTAAACATAAGCCGAAGTATTTATTTTTTCGCCTCTATAAAAGACCTGCTTATGTTTTGGTTTATTGATTTTTACCCAGTCTGACTTTGCTAAAGCAAGTGTCCCTTTAATTCCCTTTTTATTTAAAGCTTTAAAATCAGATAAGGCTCTTGATTTTAAACTATTATTTACCTTCCCTTTATTTACTTTCCTGCTCACCTTTATATTTTCATTATTACAGCTTTTTAAGTCTTTTGCAAATACATTTGAAAACGGAACAGTCGTTAACACAAATAAAAATGCTACTAAAATACATAATACTTTTTTTGATTTTTTCATATTGATTTCCCCCTTTTTTATTTATTATGATTTTTCATATATTATCCAATTAAACGATTTAATTAAACTCTTTACAATATATTTAAAAGACCGAACTCAGCCGGTCTTCTGATTTATTATTATTTTACCTTAGGAGTTCTTACAGGTTTTGTGAATGAACTCTTAACGCTTCCTCTAACCGTTCTTACTTTGTAGTAATATCTTTTTCCCTTTTTTAGTTTCTTGTTAGTAAATTTGTTAGACGTGGTTGTCTTAACTTTTTTATATCCTTTTGTCTTTTTAGTTGAACGATAGATTTCATATTTTTTTCCGCCTGTCGCCTTTTTGAATGATAATGTTACTTTTCTTTTTCCCGCTTTTGCTTTTAGTTTCGTCGGAGCTTTTAAAGCTGCAACTTTTATTTCAGTCAAGGCTAACTCCATACTGCTTCCGCTTTCGTCTGTAGCATCAGCTATCCCCACAACTACATAATTTGCACCGTTAGGTGCCTTCTTAGTGTTAAGTGTCGTTTTATATGTATAAGTTCCTTTAAAAAGTTTAGTACTTCCATCAGATAAAGTTTGACCTTTTGAACCCATTAAAAAACTGACTACTCCTGTATATCCGTTACCGAAGGGATCCTTTACTGTAGCTTTCACGCTTATCTTTTCACCTTTGTAATAAACCTTTTTATGTGTAGGTGAAGAAATTTTCACATACTTATTTGTAACTACTTCTCTCGGTGACTTTACATTTAACGATTTTTTCGGAGTAGCGGCACTTACAGCCGACACACAGGAAAACATAAATAAAGACGCAATCAAACCGCATAATATTTTTTTAGAATTTTTCATATTCAAATTCCCTCCTTATCTTAATCACAATTTTATCACACATTATCCTACTTTGCAATTCGTTTTCATAAAAAAATAAAAAATAACTGCTCCTAAGTTAGAACAGTTATTTTATAAATTCTTTATACCAAGGCTGTATCAAAGATTTTTTCCAAATCTTTGGAAGATAAATCTTCTTTTTTATATAAAAGTTTTGCAAGCTTATTGATAGCTTCCACATTTGACTTTATTATCTCTTTTGCTTTTAAATAAGTCGTATCGAGAATTTTAGTTACTTCTTCGTCTATCTCATCTTTGAATATAGTATCATTTTTTATATCAAAAGTCTTATTTTTATATTTGCTCATTCCATATTCGCATACCATGGAATTAGCAAGCTCATTTGCCTTTGCTATATCATTCTGGGCTCCCGTGCTTATTTCTCCGAAAATAATTTCTTCGCTGGCTCTTCCCGCAAGGAGCATACAGATTTTTTCCTCAAGCTCTTTCTTTGTGAGTATCAAATTATCTTCTCCGCTCCCGGTAAGGACAAAACCGAGAGATACTCCGTATGGAACTATAGTTACCTTATCGGGAAGTACTCCCGTTAGAATGAAGCTCACGAGAGCATGTCCCGCCTCATGGAAAGATACTATCCTTTTTTCCTTGTTATTTAAAATCATGCTCTTATTTTTAAGTCCTGCCATGGTTTTTATGATTGCTTTATCGAATTCGTCGTTGGTTATGACTTTTCTGCCTTTTCTTATTGCCATCAATGCCGATTCGTTTACTATATTGGCAAGATGTGCTCCGCTGAGCCCGTTTGTCTTTTCCACAACTTTGTTGATATCAAGATTTTTTGAAACAGGTTTGCCCTGCATATGATGATTTAAAATTTCTTTTCTCGTGATACTTGAAGGATTTCCAACATAAATATGTCTGTCAAATCTTCCGGGTCTGAGTAATGCACTGTCCAGCATATCCATCCTGTTTGTCGCTGCCATCACAACTACTCCCGTGTTTTCGCTGAAACCGTCAAGCTCTATTAAAAACTGATTTAATGTCTGGTCTCTCTCTGAATTGTTGTCGGTACTCCTGCTTACTCCTATTGCATCAAGTTCATCTATAAAAATTATCGCAGGGGCTTTTTTTCTCGCTTTATCGAATAAAGCTCTTATCCTGCTTGCACCTATACCTACGAACTTTTCTATAAATTCACTTCCCGAAGCATACATAAAAGTAGCCCCGCATTCCCCTGCCAAGGCTTTTGCAATAAGCGTTTTACCTGTTCCGGGAGGTCCGTAAAGAAGTACGCCGCTGGGTATCTTTGCTCCGAATTTTTTATACTTTGCAGGCTTCGTCAAAAAGTCGCTTATTTCCAAAAGTTCTTCTTTTATTTCATCTAAACCCGCAACATTTGTAAAGTTTATATCGCTTTTTATGACCGCAGGATCTTCCGGTCTGTTACCCATAAATTTTATATATGAATTCTTCATCTTTGTCCCCCAATTTCATGTGCTAATGATATTATTGTTAACATTTTTGATTTTTATACTACTATGAAAAAAAATATTTTTTATTTATATTATGTGGTATAATAATATAAAAGCAGGAGGTTTTAATATGAACAAAGACGATTTATTAAACAAGGCAAGTGAATTTTTGGGAGAAGCAACAGAAAAAGCGAGACAATTTTCTTCAGAAGCAATCGAAGCATCTAAGAGCTTTGCGGAAAGTGCAAAGAAAACAATTCAAGCAGAAAAATTGGATTATGAAATTTCAAGAAAATACAGAGAAATCGGTAAACTGGTATATTCCGCATATGAAGAAGAAGGTTCTTACGAACATGTGGCAGACGAATTATGCGAAGAAATCAATGCTTTATTCGATCAAATCATAGCAATCAAGCTGGGAGAAGATGCCGATGTGAGCGACGAAGAAAAAGAAGGCATCATCGAAGAAGTAAATGATATAATCGAAGAAGATAACGAGGACGAAGAAATCATAAATGAATAAAAATTAAAAGACGAGAAAATCTCGTCTTTTTTTATTTTAATAAAGCGTTTCATCTGCCTTTATAAGGTTAGGACATTTATAGTCTCCCCTGTTCATATGGCATTTCGGCTTGCAGTGATAACAATAATTTATAGGTATATCGTTCTTTGCCTTATATGCCCACTGATAATCAGCAATAAGCTCTCTTCCTATGGCGGTAAAATCCGCATAATCGTTTCTTAAAAGATATTCTGCCCTTTTTGGAGTAGAAATCATATTGACGGCGATGACCGGAACATCAACGGCTTCTTTGATGAGCTTTGCGGAGTATACGCTGTAGTTAAAATCCGGATTATCGGTTTCAAGAGTTACGTCTTCTTTGTTTGCATATGAAATATCGAGTACATCTACCCCTGCGTCTATAAGCATTTTAGCCCCTTCTATCCCGCTTTTGATATCGGGAACGCAGGGTCCGTATCTATAATATATAGGCATATCTTCTCCGATAGCTTCTCTTACTGCTTTTATTACTTCTATGGGAAATCTAAATCTGTTCTCTAAACTTCCTCCGTACTCATCTGTCCTTTTGTTGTAATTAGGTGCGGTAAATTCACATAACAAATATCCGTGAGCTCCGTGTAGTTCTACGGCTTTAAAGCCTGCTTTCTTCGCTCTGACAGCAGCATTCACAAAATATTCTTTTACCTTAGGAAGTTCTTCTTTTTTTACTTCTCGGCTCCCCTCGTAGTCGGGGTGAGCACAGGCTCCGTAAGGATGTTCACTCAGTTTCCCCGCCGCTCTTACTCCCGGATTATGAAGCTGTATCACGGAAAAGCAGTCGTTGTCGTTTATGACCTTTGCTATTTTTGACAGTCCCTCTACGAATTTATCATCCCATATACCAAGCTGATAGAATGGTCTTTGTGACTTATCCGTTGCGACAGCCTCGACGATTATCGTTCCCACTTCACTTTTTGCTCTTTTTTTATAATATGTAATGTGTTTATCCGTGACATATCCGTCTTCCTTTGCCAGCATGAAAGTGACCATGGGCGGCATAACTATCCTGTTTTTTATCTTATTCCCTTTTATTTCATATCCATCAAATAACATCTTTTATTCTCCTTTGATGATTTAATAATAACTATTTTAAAATACCAAATTTCTATGTTTGATAATTGATTTACGACAGTTAAAACCTATATTTCGATTAAAGTTTATTTTGGTTTGGTTTTATATTCCTAAAACAACTTTTATTAACATTCATATGGCATTTGTGATTTTCCATTACACAAAATATATGAATTACTTGTGTTTTAATATTTTTTATAAAGTACCCAATAAGTATTGTTTAAAGCCATATCCAATAAAATTTTAAATATGAATCAATTTAAAATACCAAAACTCTAACGATATAATCTTATCTTCAGCTTATATCAGCCGTATCAAAGTTTAATTGCATTAAGTTCTTAAAATAACAAAGTTTAATACAAAGTATCCCCTGACTTTATAAGGTTAGGACATTTATTGTCTCCTCCGTTCAAACGGCATTTCGGTTTGCAGTGATAACAATAGTTTATAGGTATACCGTTCTTTGCCTTATATGCCCACTGATAATCTGAAAGGAGTTCTCTTCCTATAGCCGTAAAATCCCCATAACCTTCTCTTAGAAGCTTTTCCGCTCTCTTTGGAGTGGATATCCTGTTTACGCATATAACGGGGACATCGACGTTTTCCTTTATTATCTTTGCACTTGTCGTGACGGAGTTGAATTCATGTTCCTTATCTTCCAGAGATGTCGAAGCGTCGAAAGCCGAAGATATATTTAAGACATCAACCCCCGCGTTAACAAGCATATTTGCTCCCTTGATGACATCATCTATATCTTCCATATTTACTCCCATCCTGTAATAAATAGGATAATCATCTCCCACGGCTTTCCTTACTGCCTTTGTGACCTCGATAGGAAAACGGTACCTGTCTTCCAAGTTTTCAAATCCGTATTCGTCGTTCCTTTTGTTGTATTTCCTTAGAGTAAATTCACATAAAAGATATCCGTGAGCTCCGTGAAGCTCTACCGCTTTAAAGCCTGCTTTTTTCGCTCTTACAGCCGCGTTAACAAAATCTTTTATGGATTTTTCGATATCTTCCTTTGACATCTCCCTGCCGTACCCGTCCAAGGGGCTCGGACCGTAAGGACATTCTTCCATCTTTGCTTTTATCCCCGCATTATGAAGCTGGATAACGGGAAATGTTCCGTTATCGTTTATGGCACCTGCAAGCTTTTTAAGCCCCGGGATAAATTTATCGTCCCATACTCCGATCTGGTTCCATGCTTTTTGATTACCGTCGATACCGCTTGCCTCCACAATAATGGTCCCTACTTCATTCTTTGCTCTCTTTTCATAGTAGGATATGTGCTTATCCTCTATAAAACCGTCCTCCCTAACGAGAGAATATGTAACCATCGGAGACATAACTATCCTGTTTCTTATAAGGTTTCCTTTAAGTGTAAAACTATCAAATAACATTTTAACACCTCCTGATATAAAGATTATATCATAATATTAACTTCATTAAATAAATAAAAAACACCATCAGGTGTTTTTTATAATTCTTGATAATCTATTATTTCAATATTATACCAATAATAATTATTATTACCTATACTAGTCATATCTGTAAATATTTTACTTTCTCCCGGACCTAATGTTTCAAAACCGACTGCATAAGTTTCGCTGAATGTTATCATATCATTACATGCTTTATCCCTATAATATGAAACTTTTACTTTAATATATGTATATGTATTAGAAGATGTATTATTTTTAATTTTAGCTTTTGTTGTAGCGTATCCATAATCACATGTAGAATTTATCGTTTTTATTTCCAAATCAGGTTTTTGATGTGCGATTTCATAATCTTCTTTTGCACTTTCAATTTTTACTTTTTGAGTTTCTATATCTATGTTACTAGAAAAACTTCCATCATAAAGAGACAATTCCAACAATGCTTTATCAAATTTATTTTTCTTCAAATATTTGTCTGATTTATAAATCATATTTTTTACGAGTTTTTTTTCACATTTATTTTGTCTCTCTGTTGCTTTTTCATAATTCTTATATTGTACATTTACAATACCATTATAGTTCTGATAAGCTTTCCAAAAATTTTTATTTTTATAATATTTATTGGCTCTTTTATACAATACCTTAGATTTATTAAAATCATCTAAATTTTCAACTAATTTTCTTACATCAGAAAATTCAAATTTCATATTAATATTAGAATTAATAAGTGCTTTAGCTTTTTTATACGTTATTTTATCATTATTAAAATCATCAACAATTTTTTTTACCTGAGAAATATATGTATTACCAACATTCGTTTTTAATTTATCCGATTTAAAAGTATCAAAATAAATACTATATGCTTCACTGAATTTATTTTGTTTGATTTTAGATTTAATTTCCTCAATTTTATTTTCTGTATAAATATTAAAACTGAAAATAAAAGTAATTAGCAATATAAATATAACAGAAATGATACACAAAAGTTTTTTATTTTTTAAAAGTGACTTCTTAGTTTTGATAGTTTTTTTATTAAAAATTATACTACTTGATACTTTCTCTTTTTTATTTAAATTATTGTTTTTATTTTCTTCTTGTAATAAATTATTATCTTCTATATTTTCAGCTAATTTATTGCCACATTGACTACAATATTTGCTATTTTCAATATTATAATATCCACATTTTTTACACTGCATTTTTACCCTCTTAAAATTTACATTTTTTTACATATTTCGATAATAATATATTATCATGTATATAAATGAAATTATCCAGGTATTTTATCCTACTTTATCCGATAAAATGCTTGACTTTTGTTCAACGCGATATTATTATTAAATTAGACAAAAGGAAGGAGGATTGTTATTTAATGTCTAAAAAAATGGGTAGACCGACAGAAAACCCCAGAGCTTACAGAATTGGAATCAGACTGGACGAAAAACACAAAAAGATACTCGATGAGTACATAAAGAAGAACAATTCTACCATTACGAACGCTGTTTCAAGAGCGATAGAATTATTGGAAGCGGAGATAGAAAAGTAATTCAATATTAATACTACGGATGACAAATCTTATATATCAGATTACTTCTTTATATCATTATTTTTAAAGAAAAGACAACAATTAGAAATATTATAATCTCAATCAGTAAAAGTATTTATTTTATATTTTATCTTTATAATAAATGCAGATTTATTGTAATGAGCAATAAGCCGACAAATATATTCTTAAGTAACATTGCACTTATCGTTATATAAAGATATTTACGATTGTTATAAGATGTAAAATAATTTACAAATTTGTTCCGCAAATTTTCCTTACGGAAATTTGCTCATGTTGACCTCTGTAAATCAGGGTAAAATTATCCTACTTTATACTATGATTTTATTGACTAATGTGTTACCGTAGTATATAATAAATGTATTACCAAAAGCGAGGTGATTACTTTAATGGTAAAAAAAATGGGTAGACCCACAGATAACCCCAGGACTTACAATACCAGGATAAGGATGAATGAAGACGAAGTCAGAGTTCTGACTATATGTGCAGAGAAGCTCAATATGACACGTTCGGATGTATTAAGGCTCGGATTATCAATGGTTTACGAAGGAATAAAAAAATAAAAAGACAGCCCACCCTGCACTAGCAAGCATTGTAGTGGACTGTCACCCCAAACGGAGTATGTAAATATTATACACTGCATACTTCTGTTTGGCAAGGATAAAAACGGAGGTATTTTTTATGAAATACAAATACATTGAATTCACATTAGAGAAAGAAATAAAAGAAAGACTGGACAGATACTGCAAAGAAAACGACTTGACCATAGAAGAAACGGTAAATCTTGCCCTATCAAAACTGAAAGATTTATGTTCGGACGGTACGGAGGAAAAATGATCGACGATATACTTTGCGAAATATATAACAAATTCTGTCTGGACGATAATAACTTCAAATCGGAACTCACACCAAAGAGTATAATGATAGAAAAATCAAACTTGACAGAACGCTTAAGGGAAATCATACCCAAAGAACACTATGTTCAAATCGAAGATATAATAAACAAGTACGCTTATTTGACGGAAGAGGAATGTTTCATACAGGGGTACAAAGAAGCGATAAAGGATTTGAAACAAATTTTGGAGAAAATGATATTGTTCGTTTCTATATGAAATAATTATAAGGCTAAACCAAAGCATATACAAAATAAAAAAAAGAGATACCTAAGTGTATCTCTTTTTTTACGTAATAAATTTTATTGATAATCAAAAAAACAAAAACTTATTTTAAAGGACATCATGCAAGATTTATCAAAATAGATATAAGCGGGATAAAGGGCTGGTTATTTACAGACGAGGTTTCTGTCTATTAAAATGATAATAAATCAATGATAAAAGTATTAAAAATCAAAATATAATACCAATAAAAAATCAACTTTTAACACAAAAAGCTTGACTAATAGGGATTTTACGGTTATACTATTTAAGTCAAACAAAGTAGAAGAATTGCTTCTCACCAAACAAACATGGATTTAGTTTGGTAAATATATTGCAAATCAATTGTAGTGATATATTTAGGTAGCAGTTCTATGCTATCTATTTTTTTAATCATGGAGGTATAATTCGATTAAAGATTTTCAAATTAACGAACAAATCAGAGACAGAGAAGTAAGAGTTGTCGCTGATGATGGTTCTATGCTTGGTATTATGTCTGCCGAAGAAGCTTTGAAACAAGCTGAACAGAGAAACTTGGATTTGGTTAAAGTTTCGCCTGAAGCTAAACCGCCGGTTTGTAAAATTCTTGACTACGGAAAGTTCAAATATGAACAAAACAGAAAAGAAAAAGAAAACAAGAAAAACCAAAAAGTGGTAAACATCAAAGAAATCAGGACTTCGGTTAGAGTACAGGATCATGACTTGGAAGTAAAAGCCAAAAACTGTCGTAAATTCTTATCTGCCGGAGATAAAGTCAAAGTTTCCGTTAGGTTCAGAGGCAGAGAAATGGCATATGTAAACAGAGGAAGAGAAGTACTCTTAAAATTTGCTTCTATGGTTGATGAAGTAGGAACAATAGAAACTAAGCCTAAGCTTGAAGGACGTAACTATACTATGACTTTAAGCCCTATAAAAGGTAAAGAAAAAAAATAGCAGGAAGGAACGGATTTAAAATGCCTAAAATGAAATCGCACAGAGGTGCATCAAAAAGATTTAAAAGAAAAAAATCTGGTGTTATCAAAAGAAAGAAAGCTTTCAGAAATCATATTCTAAACAAAAAAACAACTAAGAGAAAAAGAAAATTAAGAAAGGGTGGCTACGTTTCTGCAGCTGACCAAAAGACAATCAGCTACATTATCGTTAAGTAGTTAAAAGGTGATGATATATGGCTAGAGTAAAGAGAAGTTTAAATAGTAAAAAGAAACATAAAAAAGTTTTAAAACTTGCTAAAGGTTATTACGGAGCAAAATCTAAATTATACAGACCTGCAAACGAAGCTGTAATGAGAGCTTTAAGAAGTTCTTATGCGGGAAGAAAACAAAAGAAAAGAGATTTTAGAAAACTTTGGATAACAAGGATCAACGCTGCGGCAAGAATGAACGATATGTCTTATTCAAGATTCATAAACGGTCTTAAGAACGCTAACGTTGAAATCGACAGAAAAATGTTAGCTGACATCGCTATGAATGACGAAGCTGCATTCGCTAAATTAGTGGAAGTTTCAAAAGGCGCACTATAAAATTCAAAGACATGACTTCGGTCGTGTCTTTTTTTATTTTCGTAGGTTTCTTATTCATATAAGTATTAGGTTAAAAAAGTCTTAAGATAGTATTAAACTTCAAATTTAAAGTTGAGTTTATATATTATTTATTGTATCATGTTAAAGTATTATGAGAGAAAAGAGGTAAAGTTTGAGTTATAAAAACAAAAAAGTAAACTTATTATGTCTATCGCTTTTAGTTATATATATGATAACAGTTTTTTCCATGACACTGATGCCTTATATGGGCGAATACACCTACGAAAGAAACTATAATTTGATACCCTTTGCGAGTATTAAAAGTTATTTTGAGAGTTTAAAATACAACGGATTTTTTAGCGGCGGGCAGCCGAGCATGGTGGCATTTATAAACCTGTTCGGTAATATCGGTCTTCTCCTTCCCTACGGATTTCTGCTTCCCCTTGCATTTCCGGGAAGGATAACTTTCAAAAAGACCGTCTTTACCGCATTCCTTATGACAACATTTATTGAAGTGACACAGTTTTTCTTCCTTGTAAGCAGAAGAGCGGATATAGACGATATCATATTCAATACACTAAGTGCGGTAATTGGGTATATTTTATACTTCATAATATGTCACAGACATTATAAATATTATAAAGAGCATAAACCAAACGGAAAATATTTTTCCTAAAAATTAATATGAGTACCACACTTTATACCCTTCATTTTAATTATATGCATATCCCGATTTTACTTATACCCCTTATTGCAGCCATTGGATTATTCACATTTCATATTTGGTATCCATGGCAAAATAAAGGCGCTAACCCCTGTGATAAAAATATAAGAAGTTTAAAGCCGAGAATATTCTCACAAAAATAATAAGTATTATAGTATTTGTCTTTTTTATTTATACTTCAGCAGGATATTTTGTAAATTATTTCGACTTAAAAGAAAGGTATGAAAATAAAAACTACAAAACAGTGTCGGGATATGTAAAGGAGTTTCACGCACTTCAAAATGATGGACACGACACGGAACACTTTAAAATAAAAAACGAATACTTTGAATATTCAAATGCCGAGTTGATCAGCGGATACAACGCCCCTTTATATAAAGGCGGAGTAATAAAAAGGAACGGTCAAAATTTAACAATCAAATATATAACAAATGAAGAAAAAGTAAACATCATACTTGAAATAAAAGAAAATATAAATTAGGAGCATAAAATGAATAAACTTGATTTCAGATTTGCAAAAGAGAAAGACACAAAATTAATACTCAGCTTCATAAAGGAACTTGCAGTATACGAAAACATGCTTGATGACGTAGTGGCGGATGAAGCGACTTTGAATAAATGGCTGTTTGAAAAGAAAAAGGCAGAAGTAATAATAGGAGAAGTGAATAACGAACCTATAGGCTTTGCATTATTCTTCCATAATTTTTCTACATTTCTGGGTAAAAGCGGGATATATCTCGAAGATTTGCACATAAGAGAAGAATATAGAAAGAAAGGTTACGGCAAAAAATTTCTGAAGAAATTAGCAGGAATAGCAAAGGAAAGAGACTGCGGAAGACTGGAGTGGTCATGCCTTGACTGGAATAAACACAGTATAGATTTTTATCTTTCTCTCGGAGCGGAGCCTATGGACGAGTGGACGGTCTACAGACTTACGAGAGATAAAATAGACATACTGGCAGAATAAGAAAAGATACTTACTGTTCGTAAGTATCTTTTTTATTATATATATTATTTAGACTATCTATCAGATTTCCGATATTTATAGGTTTGCTTATATGAGCGTTCATACCCAGCTTAATGCTTTTTTCTATATCATCTTCGAAAGCATTTGCACTTATTGCGATTATTATAACAGACTCTGCATCTTTCCTGTCAAGACTTCTTATGATTTTAGTCGCTTTGTATCCGTCCATTACAGGCATTCGTATATCCATGAATATTATATCAAATTCATAAGGTTTGGATCTTTCAAAGGCTTTCACGCCCTCTTCACCGTTTGCCGCACAAGTGACTTTACATCCCTGCAATATGAGCAGTTCTTTTAATATTTCCATATTGAGTTCATTATCTTCTACAATAAGTACGTTTTTTCCGTTTAAGATATCTTCGTTTTTATAATTGATATCCTCAAAATTCAAGTCTATATCATCCATTCCATACAAAACATCTATTATGGAAGAAATAAACATAGGTTTATTTATAAAGGCGTCGGCTTTTTCCCACTTTTTATCGTCCATTATATCAATGGTATCATAGGAGGAAACGATGATCTTGATATCACTTTCAGCGGTGTCTTTTATTTTATTGATTACCTCAGAAGCATCCATATCTCCCAAATCGTCATAAACTATGCATATATCATATTTATATGGATTTTCTTTTATTTCATCGATACCGTCTATCCCTCTTCCGAGACATTTATAGAATACTCCCATAGTATCGAAAATATAATCCATCCTCTCCAAAGTTTCGGGCATGCTGTCTATAAGCAGTATATCTAACTTCTTATCCATAAAAATATCCAAGCTCGGTTCAGGCATTCTTTCAAAAGGTATATCTACAGTAAAAGTACTCCCCTTGCCTATTTCGCTTTTAAGAGAAATATTACCCCCGAGCATTTCGGTAAATCTCTTTGCAATAGGAAGCCCGAGCCCCGTTCCTCCGTAGTTGTAAGAAACCGAAGCATCTTCCTGTTCAAAGGGATTGAATATCTTATCGAAGTTTTTCTCTTCTATCCCGACCCCTGTATCGGATACTTCAAACCTTATCCAAGTTTTACTGTCTTCTTCTTTTAATAAACTTATACGATTTGTTATCTCTCCCCCTTTGGAAGTAAACTTTACTGCATTTGAGAGTAAATTCACTATTATCTGATTTGTATGTAGGTAATCACCTTTTACGAATGAGGGAATGTTCCCCTCAAGAACACTCTTGAACTTAATACCCTTTTCCTTTGCCTGTGAAAAGAACAGTCCGGTCGTCGACTCCACGAAATTTCTAAATCCGAATTTTTTGTATTTTATCTCCACTTTTCCGCTTTCTATTTTGGACATATCCAAAATATCGTTGATAAGAACAAGAAGATGTTTTGAAGAAGCGGATATCTTATTTATACAGTCAATCTCTTTTGCTTTGTTGTTTATATTCTCTCTAGCCAAAGTGACCATACCGATTATGCCGTTAAGGGGCGTCCTTATTTCATGTGACATCCTCGATAAAAATTCACTCTTCGCATCATTAGCCTTTTCAGCTTTCTCGAGTGCATTTTTTAGGCTTTCCTGCATTAATATCTGATCCGTCTCGTCACTGTAAACCGTAAGCCATACGTCTTCTCCATTGGTATCTACATAATTCACAGACATCTTTATTTTAAGGACCTCACCGGAAATAGGATGATTATAATCAAAAGTGTATTCCCAGTTTTCTTTATTTATATCATTTTGTATCTTGGTTATTTCTTCCCTGTCTCTTTTATCTATATTATTTACGACCAAGTCATAGCCTTTCAGCAAATCTTCATGTTTAACACCGAAGAGCTTTTCGGAACTCTCCGAGATAAAATTTTCGTTGGGGTCATTTAAATTATGAAGGAAAAGTCCTTGAGTAATATTCTTTGAGATAGTATCAAATATGGAATTCTTATAACTGATTATCCTATTTTTCCTATTCAATGATACTTGATAAATTATCATACAAAGTACTATTATCAAAAACATGATGACAGATATGCTCTGAGATAAATTCTTTATATCATTTGCGTTCATATAAAAAGAATGCACTTTGTTATCTATCTTAGCTTGAATTTTATCTACCAAATCGTCAATGGTAGTAAAATAGGGATTGATGTTACCATTCATATATTTAGTTATTTCTTTATACTTATAATCATATTCTAATGTATTTTTTAAAAGGATATTTTCATTATCTCTAAGCTCCCTGAAATTATTATAAAGCTTTCTTATATTACCGTCATTGGCATCATAAAAATCCCTTACCCCCAAAAATTCTTCTTCGACAACCGCATAAATATTTTCGATATCTTTACTGATATGCTTTACATTTTCTTTTGTGTTATTGAATTTTAAATTTTCGTTGTATACTTTTATCTTATCTATTTCCGCATTTATTTTATCCGTGGAAACGAGGACTTCGTAAGGTCTCCTGACTATCAAATCGACCTGATGCATGAGTTTATTCATGTTGAACATGATTATATAGAAATAAAGAGCCAGGAAGAGGAGCAGTACTCCCCATAGAATAATGATTTTTTTATTATTCTTCAAGCTCTTTTTCATATATTTTTTATCACTGTTATTCATTACAAAACGCCTCTTTTTTATGTAATATATATTATTTTATCATAAAAACGTTATCATTTAAACCATAACCTTTTTATAACATAATTTTGATTTTTTACTCAAATAATATTATACTACCAATATAAATCAAATGCAAAAAAAGCTTGAAAAAAATCAAAAAAAGAGCAGATAATCTGCTCTCTTTTTAAAATTAACTGAACTGTGCCCCAAGCTTATCGTATATCTCATCCATATTTATAGGCTTGCCTATATGGTCGTTCATCCCGCTTTCGATACTCTTCTTAACGTCGCTTTCAAATACGTTTGCAGACATCGCAACTATAGAAACGCTCTTTGCATCTTTCCTGTCAAGTTTCCTGATTTCTCTGGTCGCGTCGTATCCGTTCATAACGGGCATTTGAATATCCATGAGTATCAAATCATAATATCCTTCACCCGAAGCTTTGAACATATCAAGGGCTTCTTTTCCGTCCTTTGCTTTTTCAACTTCCGCACCGTTCATGGTCATAAGTTCCGAAGCTATCTCTAGGTTTAGGTCATTATCCTCTGCAATCAGGATTTTCTTTCCTGCAAAGACCTTCCCCGCAAAACCGTCTTTCATCACTTTATAAGTTTCATTGTGTTTTTTTGCATTTTCCAGTGCGTCCACAATAGTTGATTCAAACAGCGGTTTATTTATTACTCCGTTTGCACCGACTCTTAGAGCTTCTTCTTTTATCTCCTCAACATCATAAGCCGTTATCAAAATAACAAGGATATCTTTATCCTTTGCGATCTCCCTTATCCTTCTCGTGGTTTCGATACCGTCTATGTAAGGCATTTTCCAGTCGATAAAGCAAACGTCAAATTTATCATTTTCTTCTATTGACTTTTCGATTTTCTTTATTGCGTCAAATCCGTTATCGACCCAGTCTGCTTTAAGACCTATCTTATTAAGTAAATACTTTGTATTTTCACATGTTTCTATATCATCATCTACGACGAGAACATTTAAATTTCCTAATTCCGATCTTCTAATAGGCTTTATATACGCTGCCTTTTTGAAAGGTATCGTTGCAATAAAATCGCTTCCCTTGCCTTCTTCGCTTTTAACGCTTATTTCTCCGCCCATAAGGTAAGCAAAACGTTTTGAAATGGAAAGCCCCAGACCGGTTCCGCCGTAGCGTTTGGTAATAGTGTCGTCTTCCTGCTCGAAAGCATTGAATATCTTATCAATGTTTTCTTCTTTTATACCGCAGCCGCTGTCAATGACTTCAAATTTAAGGATATCTTCCGAATCGTTGCTTTTGACTAAAGTAACTTTGAATTTTATACTTCCGCCTTCCGGAGTGAATTTAAGTGCATTTGATAAAAGGTTACCTAAAATTTGATTTAATCTTAAAGAGTCCCCGTTTAATTCTTCGGGGATATCTCCGACCAAAATCGTTTCATAGTCTATATTCCTTGCTTTTGCCTGAGTAAAGTAAATAGAAGTTATGGACTCGATGAATACTCTGAAATTGAATTTCTCATTCTTTATTTCAACTTTACCGCTTTCTATCTTAGCCATATCGAGTACATCATTTACGAGAACGAGAAGATGTTTTGAAGACATGCTTATCTTATTAAGGCAGTCAAGTTCCTTCTTTTCGTCTCCGATGTTTTGTATGGCAATCAAGGTCATCCCGGTAATACCGTTGAGAGGTGTCCTTATTTCATGCGACATCCTCGACAAGAATTCGCTTTTTGCAACACTTGCTCTCTCCGCGTTATCGAGAGCATTTTCAAGATTTTTTTGCATTTTATATCGTTCGGTCTCGTCTGTCCATACGACAATGGATATTGGAGATTTATTATCTATCACAAAATAATACTCCATCAAAATATGTTTTTTTTCACTGGTATTTGGCATATTATAAATAAAAGAATAACTCCAGTTGGATTTTTCTCTTTTACTTTCAGATAAAATCTTTATATTTTCAATATCTTCTTCGGTCATAAAGTTTGTTAAAGCCTTGAAATCTTCCTTTATAAGCTCTACCCCGTCAAATCCGAATATATTTTTTATATTTTCCGATATGTAATCTCCACCCTTAATATCTGAGTTCATAATATAAAAAGCATTGTCTATATTCTTGGATACTATATCAAATAATTTATTTTTATAATTGATAAGATCATGCTGTTTTGAAATAAAATACTGATATAAAGCCACGGATATCAAAGTAAAAACAAGGACTATCACAGATAAAACGATAGATATATTTTTATTGTATACGGCGGTCTCGGTTATATTATTAAACTTGTTTTCCGCAGATATCAATATATCATCATTCATATCTTCCATTTTCGTATAAAGGGGATTTAACTTTTTATTTTGAAAAGCTTCCATCTCTTCGTAGCTTCTGTTACCCGTTTTTCCATAATAAATAACTTTAGTATGTTCTTTTTTAATAGAAGATAATAAATCCTTTAATTCCTGTACTTTTGCCTTTGACATAAGAGTTTTTTCTTCTATAATTTTTATTTGGTCATCAAGTTTGGGGTATAACTCCTTCATGGATTTTTCCATTCTTGATGTTTCTGAGTTATTGTTATTATATAAAAGTTTCTCTGAATGTATCCTCATTTCTTTTATATAAGTTTCTATATCTCCCGAAGCAATTATTACTTTTAGGGGATGTTCCTTCATATTTTCTACCTGACTTATAATCTTATTAGAATTAAAAATATTTGTAATGAAAAGAATTAAAACGAATACAATTACAGCAACACCTGCAATCCAAGTATATTTTCCGCTCGATTTTTTGTTTTTTCTCTCCACAGTAACTATCCTCTCTCAAAATAATATAATAATCATAAATTACAACATTTTGAAACAAATGCTTCATATCACAAAGATATTTATAATATAATATTAATTGATTGTTTTTTATCGTATTTTTTCTATTATCTTTTGTAATAAATTTTTGTCACAAAATGTATAATACCAGTAATAGTATATACTTTTCTCGACAATTTGTAAATATTTAAAAAGTTTTATGACAATTTTCACTTTATATGTGTAAATTAAAAAAGAGCGGATATACCGCTCTTTAACTGTCTCTTAAACAGATTTTTCTTCTATTTCTTTTACCGCTTTATCTATGAATTCATCTACTCTCATAGCACCGAGATCTTCCCCGTCTTTTCTTGCACGAACGGATATAACATCGTTTTCCATATCTCTGTCCCCTGCGATTATCATGTAAGGAACTTTTTCAAGCTGAGCTTCTCTTATCTTATAACCCATTTTTTCGCTTCTGTCGTCTATTTCACATCTGATGCCCTTTTGCTCAAGCTTATCTTTGATACCTTTGACATATTCAAGATTTCTGTCCGTGATAGGGATAAGCTTAGCCTGAACCGGAGCTAACCATAACGGGAACGCCCCTGCAAAATGCTCTGTCAAAATACCTATAAAACGTTCTATTGAGCCGAAGATAACTCTGTGTATCATAACGGGTCTGTGTTTTTCACCGTCGTGACCGATATAAGTTAAATCAAATCTTTGCGGCATTTGGAAGTCAAGCTGGATAGTACCGCACTGCCATGTCCTTCCCAGGCAGTCTTCCAAATGGAAGTCAAGCTTAGGTCCGTAGAAAGCACCGTCGCCTTCGTTTACGACATAGTCCATGCCCTTCTGTTCCATAGCTTCTCTGAGAGCTTCCGTAGCCATTTTCCAGTCTTCATCGGAACCCATTGAATCGTCGGGACGTGTAGACAGTTCAACATGGTACTTAAATCCGAACATATTATAAACATAATCTATAAAGTCGATAACACCGATAACTTCTTCTTTGATTTGCTCCGGAAGCATGAATATATGGGCATCGTCCTGAGTGAAGGTCCTTACTCTCATAAGTCCGTGAAGAGCTCCTGAAAGCTCGTGACGATGTACCTGACCCATTTCACCTATCCTTAAAGGCAAATCTCTGTACGACCACATTTTTCTTTTATAAACAAGCATAGAGCCGGGACAATTCATAGGCTTTATGGCATAATCATTTTCGTCTATCTTGGTAAAGTACATATTGTCTTTATAATGGTCCCAGTGTCCGGAAGTATGCCAAAGCTGTTCGTTTAGGATAAGAGGAGTCTTGATTTCCTGATATCCTCTTTTTCTGTGCTCTTCTCTCCAGAAGTTTTCTAGTTCGTTTCTTATTACCATACCTTTTGGAAGGAAGAACGGGAAGCCCGGACCTTCTTCGCAAATCATGAATAGGTCCATATCTTTACCGATTTTTCTGTGGTCTCTCTTCTTAGCTTCTTCGAGCATAGCAAGGTGTTCTTCAAGCATTTTTGCTTTAGGGAATGAGATGCCGTACACCCTTTGAAGCATTTTTTTATTGCTGTCCCCTCTCCAGTATGCACCTGTAGTGGAAAGGAGTTTTATCGCTTTTACAGGTTTTGTATTAAGTAAATGAGGTCCGGCACAAAGGTCGGTAAATTCCCCTTGCTTGTAAAAAGAGATTATGCTGTCTTCAGGCAGATCTTCGATAAGCTCTACTTTATAATCTTCATTTGCTTCTTTTTCAAAGTCAATAGCTTCTTTTCTCGGTAAAACGAATTTTTCTATGGATAAGTTTTCCTTAACTATTCTTTTCATTTCAGCTTCGATTTTTTCAAGGTCATTTTCTGTAAGCGGAGTTTCTATATCAAAATCATAGTAAAATCCGTTATCGATACTAGGTCCTATTGCAAGTTTTACTTTATCGCCGTAAAGTCTCTTGACAGCCTGAGCCAAGATATGACTGGTCGTATGCCAGAATGCTTTTTTACCGTCAAGGTCATCGAATTTATAGAATACGATGTTTGCGTCTTTATCTAAAGTGGTTCTTATATCCACGATTTCATCATTGATTTTTGCGCATAAAACGTCTCTTTTAAGTGCGGGAGATATACTTTCTGCAATATCCAAAACGCTTACGCCGTTTTCAAATTCTTTTATGTTTCCGTCCGGAAATGTTACTTTTATCATTTTATTTCCTCCTTTTATTAGGAAAGATTTATACCCTTACCTAACAAAAAAGTATATCAAAATATGGTGTTAAAGTCAACTTTTAGGGGCTTTGCCCCTATGATCCGGGTTAAAGGTTTCGCCCTAAAGGGCGACCGTCTTTTTTC
>NZ_JANJZK010000013.1 GCF_024623185.1 Anaerofustis stercorihominis | reverse complement strand
TATTAACATTAATATAAGATAAAACTTTTATTTATAGGAGGAAGGGAAGCAACTGTTTCATAAAATTCGGGCAGCTTTGATTGTTTACTATTTTGAAGAAATAGACAAATTTTATTTATAAAATATATACAATCTTTTGACGGATAAACAACATGAGCGAATTTGCGTCAGCAATATTTGAGGCTTCCTTTAATTTATCCAGTCGCTTTAAGCCACCACCGCGGCTTGAGTGGAAATTGTGACTATTTTAAGATTTCAAAGAAATTTTACTAAGTTTAACAAATTAAACTTAGACATGCTTTAGCATGTTAAATAACATGAGCAAATTTTCTTTATCAATATTTGTGAATTAGTTTTTGGAAAATATTGATGGGGTTTTAGGGGTAGCGCCCCTTGAATGTTTTTTTTTATTAAAGAAAATATTCATTGACAAAAATAAAAAGTAATGCTATATTCATTTTAGAAATAAAAAAAGATTGGAGATGAAAGGATGTTTAATTTTTCTTGCTAGTAAAAAAGGAAACATACAAAATAATATTATTTTTTAGTATCTTAATTTTTGTATGTTAAAAGCAAGAAAATCACATATTCTTTCAAATCTATTAGTCATATATAAAATATGGGTATGATATATTTATTATCTGCTTACCTGCTATTAGACCGCAAGAATTGATTTTCTTGCGGTTTTATTAATTTAAAGGAGGTAATTATATGTCAATAATAAATATAAACAATTTAACTTTTACTTACGACGGGACATATGAAAATATATTCGAAAATGTGAGTATTAATATAGATTCAACATGGAAACTAGGGCTTATAGGAAGAAACGGAAGAGGTAAGACCACTTTTTTAAATCTGCTCATGGGCAAGTATGATTATAAAGGAACAATAAATACAAAAGTAAACTTTGAATATTTCTCCTTTGAAATAGAGGATATAAGTAAAATGGCAATAGAAATAGTTGAAGATATCAACCCTAACTACGAATACTGGCAGATATCTAAGGAACTCAACTTACTGAGTGTAGATGAAGAAGTATTATATAGACCATTTTATATCTTGAGTAGCGGAGAAAGAGTAAAAATAATGCTGGCTTCATTGTTTACAAAGGAAAACAGCTTTTTACTTATAGACGAGCCGACAAACCACTTGGATATGGAAGCTAGAGAAAAGCTTACAAAATATTTGCATTCAAAAAAAGGATTTATACTGGTATCCCACGACAGAACTCTTTTGGATAACTCCGTAGACCATATAATATCAATAAACAGAAATAAAATAGATATACAAAAAGGAAATTTTTCTTCTTACTTTATCAATAAAGAAAAGGAAGATAAATTTGAACTTACACAAAACGAAAAACTCAAAAGTGAAATATCCGAGTTAACAGAGGCAGCCAGAAGAACTACCGGCTGGTCAAATGAAGTTGAAAAGACAAAGTATAACAAAAGAATTTCAGGTTTAAGACCGGACAGAGGTTTTATAGGACATAAATCCGCAAAAATGATGCAAAGGGCAAAGGCAATAGAAAAAAGGAGGAATGCTTCCATAGAAGAAAAATCGAAGCTTCTTAAGAATATCGAGAAACAGGAAGATTTAAAAATAGTGGGAAGTGAATATCATACAAATCTGCTTTTGAGGCTCAACCATTTAAAAATATATTATGACGATAAAGAAGCAGTCCATGACGTTACTTTTGATATAAATAATGGTGACAGAGTTATCTTAAGAGGAAAAAACGGTTCGGGTAAATCGAGTATTTTAAAACTGATTTTAGGTGAGGATATAAAATACTCGGGAGATTTATATAAGGGAAGCAGACTAAAAATATCCTATATTTCTCAGGATATATCTTTTTTAAAGGGCAGTTTCAAGGATTTCTGCTTTAATAACGGTATAGACGAGACGATTTTTAAAACAAATCTTAGGAAATTAGACTTTGAAAGGTCGGAATTTGAAAAGAATTTGGAAGATTTAAGTTCCGGGCAGAAGAAGAAAGTCCTTATAGCAAAGAGCCTTACGGAGAGAGCAAACCTTTATATATGGGACGAACCTCTGAATTTCATAGATGTTTTTTCAAGAATGCAAATCGAAGACGTTATCTTAAAATACAAACCAACCATGATAATAGTGGAACATGATAAGACTTTTATAGAGAAGGTCGGAAGTAAGGTGGTGGAACTGGGATAAAATTATCCTTAAAATAGCATTATAATTATATTAATAATATTATATAATAATTAATTATCTAGATATTATTTCCTTTCAAGTTTATAATTTATTGGGGAGGAAATTATGAATAAAAAAATAAAAGTCATACTCTATTTTATTGTAACTATACTTGCAATCAACGGATTTTTTAATCTCCCTATTTTTACAGATGAAGTTAATCAAGTATCAGAAATTGCAGACAGGATGAAAATGCCTATCCCGAGTGACAGTGCAATAATATACTATAAAAATACTCATGGAGGTTTTCTCGGAGATGGGATGACTTACGGAGTATTAAAATTATCGGATAAAGGAAATAAAGAATTTAGAAAAACCTTTTTTAAGAAAAGTGTAAATAAATTGCCTGTGACAAATAACATAAAAAAACTTATAAAAGAATACTTTAGTGATGATGAAGATATAGAAATAGGATCTGAGGAATACTATATAAGTAAAACAGTCGTGACTTTCCCAGAGGAAATAAAAAAAGGCTACTATTATTTGATTGACAGAAATGCAGGAGACTATCCGGAGGGAAATATAAGTCCATTAAAGATGTAGATTTAGATAATGCATGTTCCTTTGATATTTCCATGATTGTATATGATGAAGGTAATAATGAAATATTTTTCTATGAAATCGACACATAAAAAAGCAGCAAGCTAAGCTTACTGCTTTTGATTATTTACCTACCAATTCATTTAAGAACGCAAGCCCCGTATCGCTCGCTTCCGCAACGGTCTTTTGGATATCCTCCATAACCCTCGCGAAGAACATTTGAGCTTCCATGAATTCTTTGATATCGGATATGTTTGATATAGTGCTGTAAAGTATATTAAATTCTTCGACTCTTTTTTCGTCGGGCTGTTCGCCTTTCATTTGAGCCAAATAGAATTCATATTGAAAATCCATAAAATTCTTTATCATCTTTTTATGTTCTTCGTTTTGGTCTACTTTTACCGCAGCATCCTTATACCTTTTAAATTCATCGCTTTCCTTGATTGCCTTTGCTAAATCATTAGCCTTGTCATAAACATTCATTATAATTCCTCCTATAAATTAATCTATTTTAACATACATAAGTATAGGTAAAATCATAGGTCTGCGCTTAGTATTATCATATAAATACTTCTCAAGCTCATATTTCATATCAGCTTTAATGCTGTTATAGTCAAATAATCTGTCTTTATACTTATTTAATACTTTCTTAGCCTTATCTTTAGCACCGTTTAAAAGCTCTTCACTTTCTCTCATGTATACAAATCCACGAGATACGATACCCGGACCGCTTACGACTCTCTCTTTGGTAAGAGAAACAACTACAACGAAAAGACCGTCTTCGCTTAGTTTTTTTCTGTCCTTTAGGACTATGTTTCCGACGTCTCCTATACCGAGACCGTCTATCATTATAAGTCCGTTCGGAGCTTCTCCGTTTACTTTTGCTTTATCGCCTATTTCAAGTATATCTCCGTTTTTCATAACGAAAATATTTTCTTCTTTCATACCAAGTTCCATAGCTAAATCTTTATGCTTTGAAAGCATTTTATATTCGCCGTGGGCAGGCATGAAATATTTAGGTTTGATAATGGAATGCATCAATTTCAATTCTTCTTTTTGAGCATGTCCCGAAACGTGTATACCTTCTGCACCTTGATATACCACATCCGCTCCAAGCTCAAATAAATTATTTATTACATCCGCAACTGTTTTTTCATTACCCGGTATAGGTGTAGCGGAGATTATTACATAATCTTCATTCGTTATTTTAAACTGTCTGTGTTCACCGTTAGCCATCCTGCTAAGTGCAGCCATAGGCTCTCCCTGTGAACCCGTAGTTAAAATCACTACTTGTTCGGGAGCATAATTATCTACGTCATTGAGTTCAATCATGATGTTATCGTTGAATTTAAGATACTTAAGCTCTTTTGCAACTCCGATAACATTCACCATACTTCTTCCGCTTATCGCTACTTTTCTTTTGAATTTCTTTGCAGCGTCAAATACCTGCTGGACCCTATGGACATTCGTAGCAAATGTAGCAAGGATTATCCTCTTGTTAGCACCTTCTTTGAAAAGCGTATTAAAAGTCTTCCCTACGCTTGCTTCCGATTTTGCATGTCCGTCTCTTTCCGCATTGGTACTGTCGGCTATGAGTAAATCTACACCTTCCGCACCTATTGCAGCCATTCTTTGAAGGTCAATCTGCTGATTGTCTACAGGTGTATAATCCACTTTGAAGTCCCCTGTATGGAAAACCGTTCCGCAGTTTGACTTGATATAAAGCGCACAGCTGTCGGGTATGGAATGGTTCGATGTTACGAATTCAACACTGAAACCTTTTACCTTAACTATATGACCTTGTTTTACTATATGAAGCTTGGCACTCTCGTCAAGCCCGTGCTCTGTAAGTTTTCTTTTCAGTAAACCTATTGTAAGCTTCGTTCCGTAGATAGGGATATTTATCTGTTTCAATAAATAAGGGATAGCTCCAATATGGTCTTCATGACCATGTGTTATAAAAAGACCTCTTATTTTATTTCTGTTTTCGATGAGATACGTAAATTCAGGTATTACTATATCGATACCGTACATATCTTCATCGGGGAATTTAAGACCGCAGTCAACTATAACGATATCGTCTTCGGTTTCAAAAACCGTAAGGTTCTTACCGATTTCGCCAAGTCCTCCCAGTGGGATGACTTTTAATTTTTTAGCCGGCTGATTGTTATTTGTCTTCTTATTATCGTCTTTTTTGACCGGTCTTGGTTTCCTTCTTTGGTTAGTATTTCTTCTTGTTCTGGACTTAGTCTCATTAGTAGTGTTAGTTTCTTTTTTTTGTTTCGGAAGCAATGTTTTTTCTTCCGTTTCAATTTGTTTTACATTTGTTAAAGGTGTTGCTTCAAAATTATTATTTCTAAATGCCATTTTATACCTTACTCGCTGTAGTAAAACTCACTAACTCTATTAAATTCGTCCTCGTCCGTAACTTCTTTAACCACTAAATTATCTTCGTCTTCTTCTTCGATAATGAATAGATACGCATCCTCATCATTATCTTCTTCATATAAAACCAAATATGACTTATCTTCAAATTCAAATTCATCTTCCACTAAAAAAGAAATCTCTTCCCCTTCTTCGTTCTTTAGAACGATCACGTCTATTTGTTGTTCTTCACTCATTTAAAAACCTCCTAAATTATTATTATAATCAAGATATGATGATAAAATAATCTGTGCAGCCATCATATCAATTACTTCTCTTTTTTTTCTCCAGTTGACTCCGCCGGCTTCCAAAGCTCTCTCGGCTTCTTTTGTGGAAAGCCTTTCATCCCAGAGTTCAACGGGGATATCTATTTTTCCTTTTAAAATATCACAAAATTCTTCGGTGACCAAGGCTCTTGTGCCTCTCTCACCGCTTAAATTCAAAGGATGACCCAAGATAACAAGTCCTGTGTCATATTCTTTTATGTATTTTTTTATCTTTTCAATGTCTTCTTCTATGTTCTTTGTCCTCTTTATCACACATATTCCCTGTGCGGTGATATGCAGTGCATCGCTTACGGCAACACCTATACGGCTGTCTCCGTAATCAAGAGCTAATATCCTTTTCTTCAACAATTTCTCCTTCTTTTTACAAATAGCAACTAAAACCTACTTATGTTTTAAATAAGTAGGTTTTAGTATAAAAATTTTCAGTTTTATTTAAACGTACTTTTACTATTCACAATCCATTAAATACTTATACAAAACGAGCTCTAAAATCTCATCTCTCTCGATTTGTCTTATAAGCTTTCTCGCATCTTTATAAGAGGTAATATATGTTGGGTCTCCACTCATTATATAACCTACTAATTGATTGACAGGATTGTATCCTTTTTCTTCCAATGCCGCTTTTACTTTTTTGATAGTTTCTTCTATAAGTTTTGAACGATCGTTATCCACGCTGAACTGCATTGTATAATTGCTATTACTGTTACTTGTTCCCATAATATCACCTACCTATAATAAATTTTACATTATAAATTATAATTATTCAAGTTTTTTATTGTTTTCTTAACAATTTATAATCTTTCTTTAATAAATCCTTTTGCATTTTCTAAAGCCATATCCGCTTTTGAAATGTCTTTTATCCCTGCCTGAGCCATATCGGGTCTTCCGCCTCCGCCGCTTCCGATACTTACTGCAACGTCTTTAATGAACTTACCGCAGTTAAATCCGCTTTTGACTGTCTCTTTAGACGCGGAAGCAATCATAAATCCTTTTTCTCCCGACACGCTAACTAGGAATACAATCACGTTTTCGACCTTATCTTTGACTTTATCACTAAGTTCTCTAAGATCATTCATATTAAGACCGTCTACTTTTGCAAATACACATTTTGTTCCATTTACATCAAAAGCATTGTCTATGATGCCCGAAACAACATCTTTATTTGCTTCTTTTCTGAATGCTTCAAGTTCTTTTAATAAAGATTTGTTCTTATTTAGTAGTTCATCTACTTTTTCTATTATATTATTATTATTTAGTCTTAATTTGTCTTTTATTGTCTGAAGCTCATGATATTTTTCCAAACTTTCTTCGATAGCACATTTTCCCGTTATGGCTTCTATCCTTCTTACTCCGCTTGCAACGGAACTTTCGGAAAGTATCTTAAACATACTTATATCATTTGTATTATTTACATGACAGCCGCCGCAAAGCTCTATGGAATAATCCCCCATTTTAACTACTCTTACCTTACTTCCGTACTTTTCACCGAATAAAGCGGTAGCACCAAGCTTCCTGGCTTCATCTATATTTGTTTCAAAATAATTTACTTCATCTTTATTTAAGATTTCGGCGTTAACTCTTCTTTCTATTTCATCAAGTTCTTCATTAGTAACTTTTTCAAAGTGAGAAAAGTCAAATCTAAGCCTTTCACTGTCAACATAAGAACCCGCCTGATTTACATGTTCACCCAACACTTCTTTTAAGGCTTTATGAAGAAGATGAGTAGCGGAGTGATTTCTCTCGGTATTTAGTCTGTTTTGTTTATCCACCGTCATACTGTACTCTTTATCCGCTTCGAGACTTCCGGAAATGATTTCCACTTCATGAACGAATTTATCTCCGCTTTTTGTTACGCTTTTGACTTTAGCGTTTACTTTATCATCTTCTATCTTACCGATATCGTGAACCTGTCCCCCGCTTGTAGCGTAGAAAGGTGTCCTGTCGAAGATAACAAGTCCGCTTTCGCCTTCGTTCAATGTATCCATAGCTTCATTATCTTTAATGATTTCGATTATCTTACCTTTATCGGAAAGGCTTTCATATCCGGTAAATTCGGTGCTTGGAAGATTTGCGATAAAGTTTGTCAAATCACCTTTATAGCTGACGATTTCTTTGTTGCTTCTGGCATTTCTCGCCTTATCCTTTTGTTCCTGCATTGCCTTTTCAAAACCGTCCTTATCTACTTTAAGTCCTTTTTCTTCGAGTATCTCTTCTGTCAGTTCAAGAGGGAAACCGTAAGTATCATATAATTTGAAAGCATCTAGACCGTCTAAAGTATCTCCCTTTAGATTTTCGATAAGTTCGTCGATCATGCTTAGACCTTGATTTACCGTTTCATTGAACTTTTCTTCTTCGATATTTATAAGCTTTAATATGGTAGTTTCTTTTTCTTTTAAAGCTGGATAAGCTTCTCCTGAAATTTCAATTACCTTTTTGGCAACGCCTTCCATAAAATGACCTTCGATACCGAGAAGTTTCCCGTGTCTCATTGCTCTTCTTAAAATCCTCTTAAGAACGTATCCCCTTCCTTCGTTGGAAGTCAGAATACCGTCACTTGCCATGAATACACTGCTTCTGATATGGTCGGTGATAACTCTTATTGAAACATCGTCATTTTCGTTTTCACCATATTTCTTGCCTGATATTTCACATATATAATCAAGGATATATCTGATAGTATCCACTTCAAAAATATTGTCCACTTCCTGAACGTATGCGGCAAGTCTTTCAAGTCCCATACCCGTATCGATATTAGGATGTTCGAGTTTGTTGTAATTACCTTCTTTATCCTTATCGAACTGAGTGAACACAAGGTTCCATACTTCCATATATCTGTCACAGTCACAGCCTACACCGCAGGTAGGGATGTCACAGCCGTATTCTTCTCCCCTGTCCACATATATTTCACTGCATGGTCCGCATGGTCCCAAACCGATTTCCCAAAAGTTATCTTCTTTACCTAGCCTTGTTATCCTATCATCCGTAAGTCCGATATCATTTTTCCAAATTTCTGCTGCTTCATCATCATTTTCATAAACCGAAACATAAAGCTTGTCCTTATCCAAACCGATTTTTTCGGTTAGGAATTCCCATGCAAAAGCTATAGCTTCTTTTTTAAAGTAGTCACCAAATGAGAAATTACCCAGCATTTCAAAAAAAGTACCGTGTCTGGCAGTCTTACCTACGTTATCTATATCAGGTGTCCTGATACACTTTTGACATGTAGTCACTCTTTTCTTCGGAGGGACTTCTTCACCTATAAAATATGGTTTTAAAGGTGCCATTCCCGAATTTATAAGTAGCAGGCTTTTATCGTTATGAGGCACCAAAGAAAAGCTCTCAAGCCTTAAATGTCCTTTGCTTTCATAGAATTCCAAAAACATTTTTCTAAGTTCGTTTAATGAATATTTTTCCATATATTTCTCCCAAATTATTTAATACTTATATCTCCTGATTTTTTAAGTCCTTTTGCCGTAAGTATAGGACCTGTGATTTCAAAAATAAATGTTGCGCCCATTATTATATTTAAAAACAATGGACCGTAATCGGGCATCATCCTTGCAGCCGCAACAGCCAGTCCGACGCCGACTCCCGCCATAGGCATCAAACCCATACCGAGATAATTCCTTGTGACTTTATCTGTCCTTGCCATTTCACATCCGAGGAATGCACCGAGTATCTTACCTATAAACCTTGAAACGACAAAAGCTATACCGATAAGTCCGAGACTCAGTACGACCTTTAAATCAAGGCTGTAGCCTGCAAGAACAAAGAAAATCACATATATAGGGTTTACCGCTTCTTCGGTAAGAGCAAATACTCTGTCATATCTTGAACAGTAATTTGCAATAACGCTTCCCACAGCCATACAAATCAAAATAGACGATAATTCAAAATAAATACCAAGCCCCGTTCCTACAAGGACCGAAGCACAGCTTATAATAAGGACTTGTGACTTATCCCTTCTGATTTTTCTTTCAACAAAACAGAATGCTATACCGATAACTGCACCTATACCAAGAGACAACACTATCTCTATAAGAGGTGAAATAAGTGCACTGTACAGATTGAAATGCCCGTTTATCATCGATTCGGAAACCGCACATGCGATACTGAAAAGAAACAGACAAACCGCATCATCCAACGCTACAACGGTAAGTATGGTATTGGTAAGTTTACCCTTAGCTTTATACTGCTTGATGACATTTACCGTTGCGGCAGGAGCCGTAGCGGCGGAAAGAGCACCGAACACTATCGATAAAGGTAAATCAGAGGTAGCTAAAAATACACCGAGAGTAACAACGATGATCGTAACGCTCGCCTGAACGATTGTTATAAGCACTACCCCGCTGCCAAGGCTTTTTATCTTATCTATATTAAAACTCTCTCCTATATTAAAGGCTATAAATCCAAGAGCTATATCCTGCAAAAAGTTAAGCTCTGTAAGTATATTTTTCGGAACTACGCTAAAAAACGATACCCCCAGAATAAGCCCGGCTAATAAATACCCCGTCACAGCAGGCAGTCTGAACTTACCGCAAATCTTACTTGCAATAAAACCGCATGCAATAAATACTCCGAGAGTTAATAATTCATCCATTTCTACACCCCAGTTAACAACTTTCCTTTGCTTAATTCATAAAAGCTTCTATATCTTCTGCTTCTTTGATTATATCCTTAGTTAAAAGAGCATATCCGTCATTTGTAACAAGAACATTATCTTCTATCCTTATCCCGATACCTTCTTTTTCAAAATAAAGACCGGGTTCAACGGTAATGACATTTCCGGGAACCAGAGGTTTATCTTTTTCAAAAGGGTCATGGCAGTTAAGTCCGATAAAATGAGATACGAAGTGATAATAATAATCATTGACTTCTTCTCTCGTTTTTATAAGCCCAAGTTCTCTTAGACCGTCTTCATAAATATCTATGACTATATCATTTAACTTTGACAGTGTCACTCCGGGTTTAACATTCTCTATAACAGCTTTATTGGCTCTTAAAACCAAATCGTATAATACTTTCTGAAGTTTAGTAAATTTACCGCTTACAGGATAAGTCCTGCTTACATCGGCACTGTACTTATCTACACCGCTCCCGCAGTCAAGTAAAACCAAATCACCTTCTTTGACTTTATCTCTGCATTTTATATAATGAAGAGTAGTAGCATTTTTACCGCTCGCTACTATAGTCGGGAAAGGTATTGTATCTCCGTTTTTTCTTGATACATAATCTATTGTAGCAGCGATTTCAGCTTCTTTTATCCCCGGTTTTGTGATTTTCATAGCCATGTTAATAGCTGTTTTTAAATTTTTTGCACCTTCATAAATACATTTAACTTCATATTGGTTCTTGACTTCTCTAAGTTCATTCAAACATCTTTTTAAATTATAAAATTCTACATTATCAAAAACCTTATACATTTGTTTAAACATCCTAAGATTTAAATTATAATTCTCATCGTTATTTGTCTCGTCTATCAATGAATATATCCTTTGAAGGTCTTGTCTGTTTCCTATATCGTTTATATATTTTTCAAACTCTCCAAGGTATAAGACTTTTTCGATACCGCTTATTGCCATCGTTTCGGGAACGCTTAACTTTACCCCCGTCCATTTTGAAGACTTCTCATCATTCTTTGGAATAAACAGCTTTTCTTCAATATTTTCATTTTCCTTATATAATAAAAGAATAGAATTTTCTTCATCAATCCCCGTAAGATAATAAAAATCTCTGTTTACTTCAAACTCATAATCATTACCGTTTTCGCTTTTTATCAATTCTCCGGAAAAAATTATCGCCGCTGAATTATTTTCCATATAATCAAGGACTTTTTTCCTTCTGTTTTTTAAATCTATATTATTCATAAAATGCCTCTTTTTTCCTTTGTAATTAACTTATTTATTTTACCATAGTAAAGTTTTTTTATCAAGAATATAAAAACTATAAAAATAAAAAGCCCCGATTTAATAGGCTTTTTATTTTATACATTTTAAATTCATATTAATTAATAAACCAATTCAATTATATTTATATTATTTTACTTATTTTTCAACTCTTCTATTTGATGTTCCAAGATTCTAATTCTCTTTTCATACAGTGCACATCTTTGTACTAAAGATCTGCTTCTATTGTTTAATGTAGATACTATTGATGTTATTGACATAAGCAATATAATTATAAGGAATATTGTAATCGCAAATACACCATTGGTCAATTCTAATATTCCCATTTTATGAATTATCAATCTTATAAACTCGGGAAAAATCACAACAAATAACATCAGCAATCCAGATAGTAACCACAACAATGAATATTTTAAATTTAATCTTTCCTTCTTTAATAAATGTATTATACATACAAAATATATTAAAATTGCTATAACCATTACAATTCTAAGTGTACCGTTCATATTATTAACCTCTTACCTTACCTGATAATCTTTTTATTATTATTGCTAAAGATACTTTAATCATAAAATAAATGGACTTAAAGCTTTTTATGGAACTTTCGCCTTCTACTCTCTCCCTCATGATTACAGGGAATTCTTTTAATCTAAAACCATTTATACTAGCCGTAACTATGGCTTCAGGCTCGGGATAATCTGATGCATAATCATATGAAAATAATTCTATCATTTCTCTGTTTACAGCCCTAAATCCACTTGTTACATCATATATCTTTACACCACAACAAAACTTTATAAGAAAACTTAAAAACTTTATTCCCATTCGCCTTAAAAAAGACGATTGAAATCCCTCATTATTTATAAATCTAGAACCTATGACACAGTCTGCTTCATCATTAACAATAGGTTTTATTGCCTCTTTGATATAAGATGAATCATGCTGTCCGTCACCATCGAGCTGTATTACTATATCATAATTATTTTCTTTGGCATAGATATAACCGGATTGTACTCCACCTCCAATTCCTAAATTTAAGGGCAAGTCCAGGTAATTAGCATTTATTCTATCAAGAACTTCTTTGGTATTATCTTTTGAACAATCATTTATTACTAAGTAGTCAATAGAAGGATTATTTTCTTTTAATTCCATTAAAACTTTTTCTATACTTTTACTTTCATTATATGCCGGTATTATTACTAAAACTTTCATTTTTATTCTTTTATTTTCCTTAATTCTTCATTATTATTTAATTCTTTTATTGCTACTACTATTAATAAAAATATACTTTGTACAATAGGATATGCATACCTAAATCCTGCATAGGGACCTGCTATCATTATTAAATAACTGGCTATAGTTGGAACCATAAACAGTATTAAATCTTTTTTCTTTTTAAGAATTCCAAAAACTATAATTAAAATACATATCCAAGCATAAGTACCCAATCCCATAAAAATATTTATGCCAGGGATTTTTTTCATTAATGTTGTTAAAGAAAGAAGCACATCTCTTATTCCTTTTAAAGATTCTAGAGGTGTTATCCAAATATTATGTTTTGATGATAATTCAACTTTTTCGTTTGTCTTTTTATCTATATAATACAAATATTTTTTTTCTCTATTTATTTTAATATCAGTATATACATTTTCAGGTGAATATTCATTTTTAGTCTTTTTAATATTGTATATATATTGAAATGTTGAATTATCAGTTAATTTAATTTTGTTTGCATACATATATTTTAAACACCTATCCATTTCATAATCACTATAATATAAAAAGGTCAAAGAATTTGGGTTAAAATAATTAGCATTATTCATATAAGTAGCTTGAAAGTATGTCAAAGGATGTTTAAAAAACATTTTAAACCAAGTTTTAAAATAGGACGATTTATCTTTACCAGTACAATCCGCTCTGTAAGAAAAATCTTTAATACCATCAGACATTGTAGGATTATAATTCTTTTTTATTCTATCATAGTAAAGTACTTTATTTATATTTTGCTTTTCTTCACTCGTCACTTCTTCACCATGTTTAGTAATATATAATCCAGTTTGTTGAAAAGGTATACTATACATTTCAGCTGATTTCCCTTTAGATATACCAAGAGAAGGAAGTAAAATACTTGAAAATAATACTTGAAATATAAATATTGGTATAAATATGCTAAATGTAAGGTTCTTCCAATGTTTTTTCCTGTAAAGTATTAAAATCATACCGGTTATTGCTGAAACATATATACCATGTTTAACAATTGACATTATAAACAATTGACATACAGAAAAACATATAAGAAATTTTTTATTATTTACAACTTCATCAGTATTAAATACTAATTTATAGAACATTAACAAATAAATTAAATAGAAGATTCCAAATATATAATTTTTAACTATTGTAATTGCTGCCATAGGGAATAAAGGTAAAATAGAATAAAAAATCAAACCAAATAAACATACATATCTGTTAATTCCTTTTTCTAAACTAAAATATATTAAATAACTGAACAAATATAAGCTAATACAAACTTTAATTAATACAAAAAGAAACATTCCAAAATTAAGACTATTAAACAATTTTCCTATGTTTAAAAAAATCGAAATAATAAATGTTAAAAATACTGGGTGGCTATCATTAATTACAATATTTGGAGATAACTGAACAGACGTACGTAAAAATGAAAAGTTACTAAGACCATAAATTTGTCTTATTTGATCTACAGTATCTAAATTCAACATAGCAGGATAATAAGCAATGATATATGGTATCCAGCAAGCAAAAATAAATATTGAACAATAAATAATAATCTTTTTTTTATTTTTCACAATTGTTGCTTTAGAAAAGTTGTAATCTAATAAAAATTTTAAGTTTTTAAATATTATGGTTATTAAACAGTATAAAATTAAAGAATAACCTATTATTTTTAAAGAAAATCTTAAAATAATATAATTTGTGATAATTTCTCTATTCAGAATTTGAAATAAGAATAAAAAGAAAGATAATATTATACTTATACTTACCAACGCTATCGTTTCTTTTTTATTTAAATTATAATGTTTAAATGTATAATAAATTAACATAAAAACTGATATAAAAATAAAAAAACAAAACAACGGACCTGTTGAAATCGAAAGCCAAATATCAGAAAATATTCTTGTTATTAAATTTGAAACAATATTCTGATCTCTTAGAAATTGTAAAATTTGTTTTTTTGAATGACTTTCTAAACTAATTACCAATGATAACGAACTTAAAATAGATAATAAAATATACAATAAATTCTTTTTTTTACTCTTTTTATATTTAATCAGCATAATTAATCTCCTTAATTAAATATTAATCATATAAACCAAAATCTGTACTTTTTGATAAATTAAAATTTACGCTATTATTTTATTTCCTTTGTATTAAAAATCTAGTTTATATGACTTTATATCTTATTTACAGTAATAATTTTATTACTAAAATATACTATCATATTTCTACCAAAAAGTACAGTTTTTTATAATTTTAAATGAATTTATTTTTTCCCAAATGAAAAGATTTAATCAAAATTAATAAATTTGTTTTAATTTTGATGATAATAAAAAAAGAGATTTAATCTCTCTTTTTTATTAATTATTAATATTTTTATTAAACTTGCTTATAATTTTAGTTATAAAATATTCTTAAACCTAATTACTTAATGATTTATCTAAAATTTTTAATAAATAACTTTTGAAAAACCACGAATATTATTATAAAAAATGACTGTAATAATGGATATAAATATCTAAATCCGGCATAAGGACCTGCTATTAATATTAAGTAATTAACGATTGTAGGTATTAAAAATAATATAGTATTTTTATCTCTTTTAAAAAAAGCAAAGCCTAATAAAACAATAAATATCCAAGTATAACTTGCCATAGAGAAGAATAAACCTATTCCCGGAATTTTACTGGCAATATTAGTTAATTCAAATAACATATCTCTAAAAGAATCAAATTTTACATTTGAACTAATCCATAAATTGTTATTATTTTTTAATTCATATTCCTTTTTTGTTTTCTTATCTTTGTATATCAAAGTCTTTTCATTTTTATTTAATTCAGTATTATTTAATACATCTTTATAGCTTAAGATTATTTTTTGATTTGTATCTTTGACAGAGTAAGTTCTCATGGTGGCCCCTGTATCTGATAAAAACACATCGTCTGATACTAAGAATTTTGTACTTCTTTCCATATCCTTATCTTTATAATAAAACCATACTTTTTCATTTGGATCAAAATATGAAACATTATTTATAAATGTAGCATCAAAGTAACATAGAGGATGCTTAAAAAACATCTTAAACCATACTCTTATATAAGATTTCATGTCATTTAATGTATGATTAGACCTATATGATCTATCCTTTATACCATCGGATTTAGTAGGATTATAATTTTTTACAATTTTATTATAAATTAAAACTTTATTAATAGTTTCTTTTTCACTTGAAGTCACCTCATTACCATAATAAGTAACATATCTAGCTGTTTGCTGAAAAGGAATACTATACATCTCTGCTGACTTGCCTTTTGAAATTCCAAGTGCAGGTAATAACATACTTGTAAATAAAATTTGAAAAATTAAAATAGGTATAGTTAATACTAAACTTATTTTTTTCCAATATTTAAATTTATAAAATAATAAACCAATACCACTTAAAAGTACTATATAAATTCCATGTTTAATAAGTAACATCATTAATAGTTCTATTATCGCAAAATAAAATAAAAAATTTTTATTATTTATATTGTCTTTAACATTATACGCCAGTTTAAAAAACATCATAATATACATCAAATAAAAGGCACCAAATAATGATGTTTTACATAATGTATATGAATACATAGGAATTAATGGAAATAAAGAGTAAAAAATTAAAACAAAAAATACAACTTTTTTATTTACGCCAAGATTTAAAATAAAATATAAACTGTACGAAAATACCAAAATATTTATAAAAACTTGAATTATAGAAAATAAGAATACTCCAAATCCTAAATTATTAATAAGTTGTCCCAATTTAATAAAAATGGATAATAAAAATGTATTAAAAACGGGATTACTATCATTTATAAAAATGCTTGGAGATAATGGATTAGAAATCCTTAAATAAGTAACATTCGTAAGCCCAAATATTTGTCTAATTTGGTCAACACTATCATCCATTAATATTCCGGGATAATAAGCAATTATATATGGTAACCAGCAAAAAAATATAATTAGTGCACTAAATAAAATAATTTTATTTCTTTTATTTAAAATAAAATTATTATTTAAACTATTTTCGAATAAACAAAAAATATTTTTATACAATAAAATTATCATATTGTAAAATAAAAAAGATAAACCAACCATTTTTACTAGAGACTTCAAAATGATTACCTTATATATCGTGTCTAAATAAACTATTTTAGAATAAATAACAAAGAAAGAAAACACAAAACTTAATATAAAAAAACAAATTTTTTCACTTCTATTAACACTATATTTTTTATTTACATAACAAAATAGAATTAAAATAGATAAAAATAAAAAACCTAATAAAATAATATTTTCATAAGTTAATGAAAATTTAAAATCAATTAATACTTTATTTATGGTATTATAACTTAAATTGTTATTAGCTAAAAAATTATTTATTGTTTTCATTTTTACAGGCTTTACATTTATTATCAATGATATTGATGAAATAAATGATAAAAGCAATATAAAAAAATATTTTATTTTATACTTTTTATTCAATTTACTTTCTCCACATACAAAAATAAATATACTTTATATTTCTATAGAAATAAATATAAAAGTACATTCGTAATTATTTAATTACTACTTTTTATCTTTAAAAATTAATAGTTTACTAAAAACATAATTTAAAATAACTACCGTAATACTTACAATAATCTTTGAAAGCATTCCTTCTATTCCAAAAATCATTTGATTTAAACCTAGATTAATTAATATAGGAACAAATAAAATTTCAAAAGCACCTGTACCTAAGCGAGTAGAAACAAATAAAAACAATTCTTTACAAAATATATTGATATCCCATCTTTTACTATCAAAAACCCATATTTTATTTGTAATAAATGCAAATATTGTAGCAAAAACCCATGATAATATATTTGAAATAAAAATATTAATCCCTACATATTTAATACATATACAATAAGAAGCCCAATTAACTACAGTTGTACCAACTCCAAAGACAAGATATAAAATTAATTCCTTATATTTTTCGTAGTACTCTTTTAAAATATTCATAAATATATTTTAATCCTTTTACTTATTTTTCAACTCTTCTATTTGATGTTCCAAGATTCTAATTCTCTTTTCATACAGTGCACATCTTTGTACTAAAGATCTGCTTCTATTGTTTAATGTAGATACTATTGATGTTATTGACATAAGCAATATAATTATAAGGAATATTGTAATCGCAAATACACCATTGGTCAATTCTAATATTCCCATTTTATGAATTATCAATCTTATAAACTCGGGAAAAATCACAACAAATAACATCAGCAATCCAGATAGTAACCACAACAATGAATATTTTAAATTTAATCTTTCCTTCTTTAATAAATGTATTATACATACAAAATATATTAAAATTGCTATAACCATTACAATTCTAAGTGTACCGTTCATATTATTAACCTCTTACCTTACCTGATAATCTTTTTATTATTATTGCTAAAGATACTTTAATCATAAAATAAATGGACTTAAAGCTTTTTATGGAACTTTCGCCTTCTACTCTCTCCCTCATGATTACAGGGAATTCTTTTAATCTAAAACCATTTATACTAGCCGTAACTATGGCTTCAGGCTCGGGATAATCTGATGCATAATCATATGAAAATAATTCTATCATTTCTCTGTTTACAGCCCTAAATCCACTTGTTACATCATATATCTTTACACCACAACAAAACTTTATAAGAAAACTTAAAAACTTTATTCCCATTCGCCTTAAAAAAGACGATTGAAATCCCTCATTATTTATAAATCTAGAACCTATGACACAGTCTGCTTCATCATTAACAATAGGTTTTATTGCCTCTTTGATATAAGATGAATCATGCTGTCCGTCACCATCGAGCTGTATTACTATATCATAATTATTTTCTTTGGCATAGATATAACCGGATTGTACTCCACCTCCAATTCCTAAATTTAAGGGCAAGTCCAGGTAATTAGCATTTATTCTATCAAGAACTTCTTTGGTATTATCTTTTGAACAATCATTTATTACTAAGTAGTCAATAGAAGGATTATTTTCTTTTAATTCCATTAAAACTTTTTCTATACTTTTACTTTCATTATATGCCGGTATTATTACTAAAACTTTCATTTTTATTCTTTTATTTTCCTTAATTCTTCATTATTATTTAATTCTTTTATTGCTACTACTATTAATAAAAATATACTTTGTACAATAGGATATGCATACCTAAATCCTGCATAGGGACCTGCTATCATTATTAAATAACTGGCTATAGTTGGAACCATAAACAGTATTAAATCTTTTTTCTTTTTAAGAATTCCAAAAACTATAATTAAAATACATATCCAAGCATAAGTACCCAATCCGAAAAAATATTTTATAATAGTGATACCTTGAAGTTTTGAAGTTATTTTATATAATATACTACGTACATGTTTAAATGGATTTTCAAATTGAAGCCATATCTTATTACTAGGCTCCAATTCTATTATTTTTTTAGTTTTTTTATCTATATAAAATATATTCCTATTACTTCTGTCAATCTTTATTTTTGTCACACTATCAGTAACATATTTTTTATCCGATCCCTTAACTGAATATTCATAATTAATTTTATGATTGTTACCCCAAAATACTTTGCCGGCACACATATAGGTTGTAGCTCTATCCATATTATTTTCTTTATAATATAGTTTAGGCTTATATTTAGGATTAAAATATCCTGCATTATTCATATAAGTTGCTTGAAAATAGGTTAATGGATGTTTAAAAAACATTTTAAACCATATTTTAAAATAAGCAATTAAGTCTTCACTGCTGCAATTTTGCCTAAATGAAGCATCTTTCATTCCGTCTGAAAGTATAGGATTATATTTTTCTTTTATTCTATTATAATAAAGGGAACTATTTATTGCTTCTTTTTCATCTTTTGTTATTTCATTTTCATGCTTTTTAACATATAATCCCGTTTGCTGAAAAGGAATACTATACATTTCAGCTGATTTCCCTTTAGATATTCCCAAATAAGGAAGAAGTAAATTTGTAAATAATACTTGGAATATAAATAAAGGAACAAATAAACTAATTGCAAGCTTTTTCCAGTATTGTTTTTTATTTATTATTAGCACAATTCCCGATAATAAAACAATATATATACCATGTTTTATAAATAACATCATTAATAACTGACAAATGACAAACTTAATTAAAAATACTTTATTACCTAAACTTTTTTCTGAATTATATATAATTTCATAAAACATAAATAAATATATAAAATAAAATATACCAAAAATCATGTTTTTTACTATGGTCACTGCATACATTGGAAACATTGGAAATAGAGAATAAAACAATAATCCCAATATACATAAATATTTATTTATACCTTTTTTTACTCCAAAGTATATTGAATAGCTAAACAAGCTAATACTCATAAATACTTGAATAACTACATATAAGAAAAAACCATAATTAATATTTCCCAATAATTGACCCATTTTAACAAAAATAGATATTATAAATGTTAAAAAAACAGGATTACTGTCATTTATAACAACATTTGGATTTATGGGATCACTAACATACAGTAAAGTTTTATTGGTAAGCCCTATTATCTGCCTTAACTGATCAACAGTATCTCCCATAAACATAGCAGGATAATGAGAGATTATATAAGGTATCCAACATGCCAATATAAATAAGAAACTACCAATAATAATTTTCTTTTTATTTTCTATAACTTTTTTATTATCAAAATTTTTATATACAAATTTATCAATATTTTTATAAATAATTGAAATTGAACAATATAAAATCAATGATAATCCAAGTATTTTTATCCAAAATCTTAAAATAATATAATTTGTTATTAACTCCTTATTCAAAATATCAAATAAATAACAAAATACAGAAAACATAACACTTAGTAATGATATAACTATTATCTCTTTTTTTGTTAATCTAATATTTTCAAAATAAAATTTTATAAGTAAAAATATAAAAACACATATAATTAAATAAATTATTATATTTTTATTTACAGATATAAATAAGTCTGAGAATACTTTAGTTATTACATTAACACTGATATTGTGATCATTTAAAAATCTTGTTATAGATATTGAAGTATGACCTTTTAAATTAAATAAAAATGAAAAACCACAAAAAAAAGATAATAAAATAAGAATAATATTTTTGAAGTATAGTATTCTTCTTCGCTTATTCATAATTCCCTCCATTAAATATAAAGTATATAAAAAACAATACAAATTTTGTTACATATACTGTACTTTTTGATAAAATTATGTTAGAATAAAAAAATAACAAATATAAGATATTGTAATTATTACATGTTATAATATCTATAAATATATTTCATATATAAAATATATTTACTTATTTTGATTTGTTACATTAAGTACAGTTTTTGACATGATATAAAATTCAATTTAAATAAATAACCTAAAATTTCCTACTATATAATTTTCAATTCAGGTAATAATATAATTAGAAAATAAAGAAAAGGAGATTATTAAAATGAGTAATAAAAATCAAAACAATCAAAATCAATCTAATAAAAACAACCAAAACCAATCTAATAAGAATGAACAAAATCAATCTAACAAAAATAATAATAACCAATCTAATAAAAACAACAACCAAAACAGATAATGTTAACGCATTAAATTATATTAAATAAAAAAGAGAGAATAAATCTCTCTTTTTTATTATCTTGTTCTTATTGCTTTTACACTACTCCAAGGTCCGTAATATTTTTTTCCTGAAATAGTTTTATAAGATCTTACTCTTACATAATATTTGCTTTTTGATTTTAACTTAGAAAAATTAACCCCTGTTGTTTTATATGATTTAACATTTATCGTTTTCTTATTTTGTGTAAAACGTTTATTTCTTGCAACTACAATTTGATATCCACTGCTCTTGATATCTTTAGCAAATCGCACACCTAACCTTTTATTCCCTTTAGAAATTAATTTTGTTATTTTACCTTTTTTAGGTGCTACAATAACATTAACATTCTTAAAAGCTTTATCATAAATTCCTGAAGCTTTAACATTTATTTTTATTGTTACTTTTCCCGGATTTTTAGGAACGACTATACCTTTAGAACTAACATTAGCAACGTTTTTATTACTGGATGTATAACTAAAAGAACTTGATCCGATAGTCTTAGCAAATAAAGGAAATCTTTTTGCACCTACATAAATTTTATATGTTGATTTACTTGTAGTTATTTTTCTTTCTTTTGATTTTACAATAATCGTAACATCCTTAGAAGCGTTTTTATAAAATCCCGTAGCCGCAACATCTATTCTTATTGTTACTTTTCCAGGCTTTTTAGGAGTAACTACGCCGTTCGAATTAACAGTAGCAATATTTGTATTACTGGATTTATAACTGAAATCAGCAGTGCCTGTTGTTTTGGCAGATAAAGAGAAAGGTTTTGCACCAGCATAAACTGTATACGTTGTCTTAGCGGTAGTTATGTTTCTTGACTTAACAGAATCTTCTTTTTTAACGAACTTATAATTATTTCCATCTTTTTGGTAATATGTTATTGTAGAATTATTTGCATTCCAAATTGCCGTATTAAAAGATTTGGAAACATTGTCATTAAATTCTATTAAATAAAATCCCTTAAAATCACTGCTTGCGCCAGAACATAATTTTTTTATGGACTCTTCGCTGGAAGCTGTTATTTTTGAACAATAATAATCCATATCTTTTCCGTATACAAAACTGGAAGAAGCAGATTTTGTACAATTAAACAAACCGCATTTTTTATCTACATCATTTGTATTTTCGAATACGGATGTAGAATATCCGCTTAAGTAAGCATCAGGATAAAAATATAATATAAGCTCTGCAGCCATTGCGGATTCAATATCTATAACATCCAAATTCTTTAGTTCATCTTGCTTCCACTGATATAAATCGGTAGGTGTTGCAGGATGTCCTTTATAATAATAAATATATTTATCTCCATAATATGCCATTGTAAATCTTGCATAATCTTTAAAATCCTGTTCTTTACCTGCTACATTAACAGTATTACCTACTGTTGTACCTAAGAACAGCATAACTTTTTTATTTTCCTTTTCTGCTTTTTCAAAATAACTGTCGTTAAAATTATATAAAGCCTTGAATTCAAGTTCTGTCCTTAATCCTTTTGCTTTCAATGCATTCAATAAATCATTTATGTTTACTCTGGTAGCTACACTTTTTACATCTGAAAGCATATCAGCATTTTGTATATTAAAAGCATCAGTTCTTGCAACCCACCATTCATAGCCTTCTTCTTTTGCTATAACATAAGGATAATAAATCAAGCCTGTAGTAGTAGCTCCATTAGTGTATGGGATCTTGCTTAAATCAGGAATTTTTTGTGTATCGTAAGCTTCTTTCTTCAAATTTTCCCAAGTTTGCTTCATTTCATTATATCTGTCTTGAGGATTAGCAACATTGAATACACTGTTGAATGGCCAATATGAACCTGTACCGTCAGAGAGCATCGTTACTTCAAAATTACTTTCGGGTATTCTGTTTTTATAGAAAAGTGCAAGTATTGTATAAGAATAAATATCTACACTATACAAATGGAACTTTGCATTATTATCCAATGAATATAAATCTTTTACATAAGCTGCCATCTGATTAGCTGTTCTCGGTGCAATGCTTTCCCATTTTGTATGATTTGGATTTTTAATATATGGAACTTCGTAAACATTTTCCGGCAATTCATTCCAGTCATATGAATATGGTCTTTCTAAAACCATGAATGTTGGAATCGGATCCCCAGACGCGTTTTTGGTTATATCCCACAATTTGAGTGTTGCATATGTTACAGGAAAAGTACCGCAAAGTGACGCTAAATTATACTCTTCTGCCTTTATACCAATATTAGTATTTTTAGTGGTATAAACTTTTTTAGAACCTTTATAAAACTCGGTTTTTACATTCCACTTACCATATGCAGGAAATTTTATACTCACTTTCCCTGATTTTGCCGATAAAGATGAAAGCGTGATAGTATTGTTATATGATTTAGTTGTCTGCCCTGCGTAAGACATTGTCGCAACTACCTTTGCTTTATCCGCATAACCTTTTTGAGTAAGCTTATCATACATAGGTATATATACTTCTACATTAGTATAGTTTACTTTTTCTTGTTTATATTCTATATAATAATATGGAGTCGATGATTTAGACTCTTTTACCGATGTAGATTTCTTTACATCCGATTGAACACTCTTTTCATCACTTGACTTATTATTATTTTTTTCTTCATCGATTGCATTTTTATCTGCTTCATTTTTTGTTACATCCACAACCTCAGAATCATCAGCATTCTTCACTTCATCAGAAACAACTGTCTGTTCTTGTGACATCATTTCTCCATCTTCATCCATAGCAAAAGATAGAGAAGGGACTATCGTAATCATCAGCATCAAAGCTAATAAAACGGCAATAAATCGTTTTGATTTTTTCATTGTATCTCCCCTTTTCTCAAATTGATACTAAACCTATAGTTTTTGTAAAAAAAATCTTACTTTATGACACAATTAGACAATTTTTATATGCTTATTTAATTAAATAAAAAAGACCCTTTTATATAAAGGGTCTTTTTAAATTCAGTATTATTTTATTAATAATTTATTACATAAATAGTGGAGCGAATACCAAAGCTACGATAGTCATAAGCTTAATCAAGATATTAAGTGATGGACCTGAAGTATCTTTGAATGGATCCCCTACTGTATCTCCCACAACCGCAGCGGCATGTGCGTCACTGCCTTTTCCGCCGTGAGCTCCGCCTTCGATGTATTTCTTGGCATTATCCCAAGCACCGCCTGAGTTAGCCATTTGAATAGCCATTAGTACACCTGTTACAAGTGCACCTGCAAGAAGACCGCCTAAAGCAGTAGCGCCAAGGAAGTATCCTACAGCTAGAGGAACGATAACTGCAAGAAGTCCTGGGATTATCATTTCTTTTAAGGCAGCTTGAGTTGAAATTTCTACGCATGTAGAATATTCAGGTTTGCCTTTACCTTCCATGATACCTGGGATTTCTCTGAATTGTCTTCTAACTTCTTCAATCATTTTGTTAGCCGCATTACCAACAGCTTCCATTGTTAAAGAAGAGAATACGTAAGGAAGCATACCACCGATGAATAAACCGGCGATAACTTTTACGTCAAGTAAGTCGATTGCTTTGATACCAACTGCTGTTGAATATGAAGCAAATAATGCTAAAGCAGTTAGAGCAGCAGAGCCAATAGCGAAACCTTTACCGATAGCAGCAGTTGTGTTACCAACGCTGTCAAGTTTATCAGTGATGTTTCTTACAGAATCGTCAAGTTCTGCCATTTCAGCGATACCGCCTGCATTATCGGCTATCGGACCGTAAGCATCTACAGCGATAGTCATACCTGCCGTTGAAAGCATACCTACAGCAGCAAGAGCGATACCATATAGACCTTCTGTAGCTAAATTATAAGAAAGTAAGATAGCGGCAACGATTAAAATAATAGGAATAGCTGTTGACATCATACCTACGGCAAGACCGCTAATGATAGTCGTAGCTGCACCTGTTTCACTTTGCTGAGCTATTTTCTTTACTGATTTATATTGGTCAGAAGTATAAACTTCGGTAACTTTACCAATCAAGATACCGCAGGCTAGACCAGCAACGATTGCATAGAAATATGTAATATCGTTAAGTAAGCTTGTTGTTAAGAAATAAGCAGCAATCAAAACTAAAATACCGCTTACATATGTACCCATATTTAAGCTTTTATGAGGGTCGGAATTTTCTCCGCCTTTAACAAATAAAGAACCGATAATAGAAGAGATGATACCAACCGCAGCAAGAGCTAGAGGGAACATGATTGATTCTACTGAACCTAACAGTAATCCGCCTAAAGTCATAGCAGAGATGATAGAACCTACATAAGATTCGAATAAGTCAGAACCCATACCTGCAACGTCCCCTACATTGTCACCTACGTTATCCGCGATAACAGCAGGGTTCCTAGGGTCATCTTCAGGGATACCGGCTTCGACTTTACCAACAAGGTCAGCACCGACATCGGCAGCTTTTGTATAAATACCACCGCCAACTCTACCGAATAAAGCGATAGAAGAAGCACCAAGTCCGAAACCTGTGATTATATTTACATTACCGAAAATCATGTAAACTATGCTTACACCGAGAGCACCAAGACCTACAACACATAGACCCATTACGCTTCCGCCGTTAAAAGCAACTTTTAATGCAGCACCCATGCCTTTATCTTTAGCTTGTGCTGCTGTTCTAGAGTTAGCTTTAGTAGCAACCTGCATACCAAAAAATCCCGCTAAAACAGAGAAAAGTGCACCGACAACGAAACAAACCGCTGTTTCCCATCCAATTAGAGCAAATAATACTACAAATAATACTACAGCAAATACAACTATATATTTATATTCGCTTGTTAAGAATGCCATCGCACCTTCGTGAATATGAGATGAAATTTCTTTCATCCTGTCAGTTCCTTCATCAACCTTTTTGATTGAAGAAGCAAGATATAACGCAAATAAAAGCGCTATAATACCCGCAACTGGGGCAAAAAACTTTAGAGTTTCTACACTGAACATTTTTTTCCTCCGAAATTGTTATTTTAAATATTGTTTGTTATTTTGCTAGAAGGTTAAAAACAAAAATTGAAATAAAGAATACTATAGCTGATACCAAAGTTATTTTATTGAGTAAACCCTGCATGCCATGAGCTTTCTTTTTACCGAATAATCCTTCCGCACCACCTGAAATAGCACTTCCCATTCCGGCTGAAGAGCCCTCCTGTAAAAGAACACTACCTATTAGTGTAATGCTTGAGATTACCATGAATACTAATAATACTGTTGTCATTTTATCCTCCTAAATATAAATCTTGCAGTTTCATATTATATCATATGAAACCGCTAAAACAAAGAAATTTTTGATTTTTTTGAAAGATTTTGTTCTATTTTTGAATCGATGTGACAAAATCTCTCTTTTGAAGTTTTTACTGAAGTATATAAACAGTAAATAATTAACTATACAGCCATACTAAATCACGTATGGATCATAATAATGTACTTAACTAGATTTTTCGTCGTTAAAAAAAATTTTATAATTAATTTAATATAGTCCCTTAGAGGAAATAATACACACCATTACTATTATACTTTATTTAGATAAGTATTATTTTCATAATATATATTAATATATATACATAATAATACGGACAATATCATACATTTCAACCGCTAAATCCTATAAAAAGGTATATATTTCAGCTATTTTACTGAAAAAAACAGACTTGCTTTTTGCACACCTTATCAGATTGATATTGTTTTTTTGATTTTCGTTTTATAGAATCATTAACGTACGGTGTATATTTTGGGACGACAAAGTTTATTACAATCATACAAATAATAAAAAAATCACCAAATAAATAATACATATAATTTTCAACATTGCAATATTCATTTTGTCTCAAAATGTACATTTTAGAATCAATCAGGAGGAAAACAGGAGGGAAAATCAATGATAAAACAATATTATAAAAAAGTAATAAGTATATCTATTATTTTTATTATGATTTTATCTGTATTTTTACCTACTTCTTTAGGCTACACAAAAGACGCCTCATCAAGTGAGAATACGGATATCATCAATAGTGAAGATAATATTCGTGATACTAATGAAATCGTAGATTCCAAAAGCGAAAATGATAAAGATTCTAAAAATGAAAACTCGGAAGATATCAATAAGGAGAAGGAAACTTCAAATGAACAAGATAATAAACAAATAAAAAACAACAAAGAAACTTTGAATACCGATATCTCTGAAAACAAAGAAAACATAAAAAAAACAAAAACCGCAGATTCCGATGCAGATGCAGGAAAAAACACCAAATCAACTGTAGGACCGTTCGATATAACGGGCGGTGAAATCAATGTTGATTACAAATATGAAGGATCTATCCTTACAATACTTACAAGCACAACTTTAACGATCAAAAACACAAACCCCGCATCAGCCACTGCCGCAAGGATAGTCGTACCGGAAAATGTAAAAGCAAACTTAGTTTTTGCGGGAATAAATATCAAAACCACTTCAAACAGTCCTTTCACTCTTACTCCGGACACAAATAAAGACGGAGAAGGAGCTTATGCTCATATAACACTTACAGATAACACGACAAATACCTTTGTTTCCGCTTCATCTCATTATCCCGGTATCAGAGCCGGAAAAACCACTCATATAACCATTGATGATTCAATAGTAAATAAAGATGAAAACGGTAGAGATATAATCCCCGAACTCGGAAGAGTACCTAATGATGTTACTCTTCAAAACGGTACTAAATTAAAAAAAGGTGACCGTCTTACAAAAATGGACAGCAAAAATGCAGGCAGCTTGATAATCACGGGCAGCAACTATGCTTCAGGTCTCGGAGGAGGCAACGGAGAAGACGGAGGATATATCACCATTAACGGAGGAAATATCAAAGCCACGGGAGTAGGCTCCGGCTCCGGCACGGCGAATGCCGGTGCAGGGATCGGCGGAGGTAATTATGCCGCAGGAGGTAATATCACTATAAACGGCGGGATAATCACCGCTCAGGGAGCTTATCACTGTGCAGGTGTAGGCGGAGGATATTGTACCAGTTCTGCGACAAAACCTACCGAGTTATCTCCTGCTGCAGTAGATCCGGGGACAGGAAAAGCAAAAAGCGGGAATATAACCATAAACGGAGGGCTTACATACTCAAACGGAGGAGCACACGGTGATGCATTCGGAGACGGATGTTTTGGCTATACCACAAGCGAAAAATATAAAATAATAATGACAGGCGGAACCGTTATACCTACTTCGGTATCGGGAAGAAATGATTTAGGCGGCACTCAAGCAGACGTTTTTGTACTGGGAGGTTCGTTAAAAGCAAGTAAATTTTTAAGCAGCGGCGGTTCTGTTGCATATGGCGATATGGATAAGAAAACAAAAGTTTTTATGACTTCCATTTCTCTTACCAGCTGGGGACTGGATAAAGTTAATACCACCTTGGTGGATGATTTGGACATGAAAATCAACGGTATCGATTATAAATACGGAGTGCCTTCATATACGGATAACAATGGTAATCTTTACTTTTGGCTTCCAGATACGAATAAAGGGGCTGAAGTCAGCGTAGACTTGGGGATCATTGATAAAACATCATCTTCAAGCGATACAAAACTGGATACAGATACATTTTTTGCTAAAGATGTTGGGAGTTCGACATCCGGTGAACATCTTAAACAATATGTAATATATGAAATACCAACGGTCCTTCCGAAAGATTTGCTTACAAAAAGATATGACGGTCTCGGACTTAACAGCGAGGAAATCAAAAATAAAATCGCTCAGATGAGTATCGAAACGAAATTACCCGAAAACGGAATGTTAAGTGACGCATCTAAAATGGAAGTTGCATCTCAATTATTAAAAAGTGACGGAGAAACAGTTGAAGAAAATGCGGAAATCGTCACGGGAACAAGCCCTAACGGAGGCAAATATCAATTGATAATTACTTCAACGGAATATGCCAACTTAACCGAACATGGATTTAATAACGCATATTGGGGACACAGAGCATATTATAAATATGCCGAAATAACACCCGCAGACACAAAAACCATATTAGACATAAATATGGATGGAGCCCAAAACGGAAAAATACATGCAAACAAAGAAATAACGTTAAAGGCTTCCGTAAGACCGGCAGACGGCGAAGGATTAAATTGTGCTTCTCCGAATGGATATGTACAATTTTACATAAACGGCAAAAAATATAAAGACCCTGTAAAACTGACACCTGCCGATAAATCAGATAAATTATCGAATTACAACTACAGTACCGCTGATATCAAATGGGTACCGACAGACCACAAAAATTGTATTCCCGGTGAGACCCAAAATATAAAGGTTGTATATATCGGAAATGATCCTAATTATACGAAAGGAAGTCTGGACAATAAAAAACTTTCTCTTGATGTAGTAAATATCGACACTGACGGGGACGGTAAACCGGATATCAATATAGATACTGACGGTAACGGTAAGCCGGATGTGAATATTGATCCTGATAACGATTGGGAACCTGAAATCAATATCGATACTGACGGGGATAAAAAGCCTGACATAAATATCGACACTGATGGCGACAAAAAACCTGATATCAATATTGATACTGACGGGGATAAAAAACCTGACATAAATATAGATACTGACGGCGATAAAAAGCCGGATATAAATATAGATACTGACGGCGACAAGAAACCTGATATAAATATTGATACTGACGGCGATAAAAAACCTGACATAAACATTGATACCAACGATGACGGTAAACCGGATATAAACATCGATACCAACGGCGACAAGAAACCTGATATCAATATTGACACCAACGGGGATGGTAAACCTGACATAAATATCGACACAAACGACGACAAGAAAGCAGATTTAAATATTGATACAAATGGCGACGGTAAACCGGATATCAATATAGATGCCAATGGAGACGGTATACCTGATGAAAATGTACGATCAGTAAAGACATCTGATGAAAGCAATTTAATACTGTATATCATTATAGCTGTAATAAGCTTGATAGGAATATCAGTAATAAAAATGAAAACATTAGAAAGTTATAAATAAATGTTCAAATATCAATAATAAAAAATCACCATGTAAACAAATTTTCGTGGTGATTTTTATTACGATATACATTATATATTATATATATGATCGATATCATAAATTGTAAACAGATGATCAATGACCATCTGTTTTTTCATTTTTCTTTTCATCATGGCATACTCCCCTGCTCGGACAGTCTTCGCAACCGCAGCTGCATTTACCACTGTTTCTGATTACCTTTTTTAAAGCAAGTATAAATAAAATCAAAATAATCCCAAGTATTATATAAGAACTTAAATTCATATCTATCTCCCAAAACGTTTTTTCTCATTTTATCATAAAAACATCATAAATATACATTATCAATACAAATATCGATACATTATATAATATTTATATTGACAAAAGAAAATTTATGATATAATGGATTTAATTATTTTTACGGAGTAATATTATATGAAAACTAAAGAATCACAAGAAAACTATTTGGAAACGATACTTATTTTACAAAAAAGAAAAGGCAATGTAAGATCCATAGATATAGCGAACGAACTTGATTTTTCCAGACCCAGTGTATCGAGAGCCATAAAACTCATCAAAGAAAAAGGATATGTGACGGTCGACGAAAGCGGTCTTATAAAGCTTACCGAAGAAGGGATGAAAGTGGCAAGTGCGGTTTACGAAAAACATATTACCCTCGGAAAATTTTTGATAACCTTGGGTGTTGAAGAAAGAATCGCGATGGAAGACGCATGCAGGATGGAACATGTAATAAGTAAGGATAGTTTTGAAAAAATCAAAGAACATGCAAAGAAATGTATGGAAAATTAAACAGAGAAATATTTTCTCTGTTTTTTTATTTTTTTTGACAAAAGTTTAATTGAAAGTGAAGAAATATTATGTTAAAATGAATTGGACTTTAAAAGACAAATATACATTTGTGAAGTTTATTAGGAGGTAAATATGATTTATACAACAGAAGTAGAAAACATGTGCGTAGTAAAAAAAGGCGCAAATCATGGCCCTGCACCTATTCCTGAAGAAGGAAAATGGGTACAGTCAAAAGAAATCAAAGATATCAGCGGTCTTACACACGGTGTTGGTTGGTGTGCACCTCAGCAAGGAGCTTGTAAACTGACTTTAAATATTAAAGACGGTATCATCGAAGAAGCTTTGGTCGAAACACTCGGATGTTCCGGAATGACACATTCGGCAGCTATGGCAAGTGAGATCTTGATCGGCAAGACTTTACTTGAAGCTTTGAACACAGACCTTGTTTGTGATGCTATCAACACAGCTATGAGAGAATTATTCTTACAAATAGTTTACGGTAGATCTCAATCAGCATTCTCGGAAGGCGGTCTTGCGATCGGAGCAGGTCTTGAAGATTTAGGTAAAGGACATAGAAGTCAAACAGGTACTTGCTATGCAACAACTAAAAAAGGACCTAGATACTTAGAATTATCTGAAGGTTATATAACAGAAATCGGTTTAGATAAAAACGATGAAATCATCGGTTATAAATATGTAAACCTAGGTGTTATGATGCAAAACATTAAAAAAGGTGTCGATGCTATGGAAGCTATCGAAAAAGCCAGCGGTAAATATGGTAGATTCGATGAAGCAGTAAAAACAATCGACCCAAGAAACGAGTAGGAGGGAGGAAATAAAATGGCATTATTTGAAAGTTACGAAAGAAGAATTAAACAAATTGAAGAAGCTTTAAATAAAGACGGTATCAAGTCACTTGAAGAAGCAAAACAAATCTGTGATGATAAAGGTATCGACGTTGCAGCTATAGTAAAAGGAATCCAACCTATTTGTTTTGAAAACGCATGTTGGGCTTACATAGTAGGTGCTGCACTTGCTATTAAAAGAGGAGCTACTACTGCTGTAGAAGCTGCAAAAGTTATAGGTGAAGGTCTACAAGCATTTTGTATTCCGGGTTCGGTTGCAGATGACAGAAAAGTTGGTTTAGGTCACGGTAACCTTGCAAGTATGTTGCTTTCCGAAGAAACAGAATGTTTCGCTTTCCTTGCAGGTCACGAATCATTCGCTGCTGCAGAAGGTGCTATCGGTATCGCTAACTCAGCTAACAAAGTTAGAAACAAAGACTTGAGAGTAATTTTAAACGGTCTTGGTAAAGACGCTGCTCAAATCATCTCTAGAATCAATGGCTTCACATATGTACAAACAAAATTTGATTACTACACAGGAGAGTTAAACATCGTAAACGAAACAGCTTACTCTGACGGTCCTAGAGCTAAAGTAAGATGTTACGGCGCTGATGATGTTAGAGAAGGCGTTGCTATCATGCATAAAGAAGGCGTTGACGTATCTATCACAGGTAACTCAACAAACCCAACAAGATTCCAACATCCTGTTGCAGGTACATACAAAAAAGAATGCGTACAAGAGGGTAAAAAATACTTCTCGGTAGCAAGCGGTGGCGGTACAGGAAGAACACTTCATCCTGACAACATGGCTGCAGGTCCTGCTTCTTACGGTATGACTGATACAATGGGAAGAATGCATTCTGATGCTCAATTTGCCGGTTCTTCATCAGTTCCTGCTCACGTAGAAATGATGGGACTTATCGGTATGGGTAACAACCCTATGGTTGGTGCTACAGTTTCAGTTTCTGTTGCAATCGAAGAAGCTCATAAATAATCATTAAAAAATCAAAGACACCTTTTGGTGTCTTTTTTATTTAAATAAAAAACCTAATTGACATCTCAACTTTTCCTAGAAAATCACTATATAAAATTCAGATTTTGTTTTTAATAAAAAATTGATAAATACAATAATATTAAATAAATGTTTATTTATTATAAAATGATATATTTAATATAAAATTTTAAGAAAAGGAATGCTTAATCAGAGGATACAAAGAAGTTGTAAATAACATTAGAAAAATAATAGAGAAATATACATTGATTTGTTTCAATATCAGAAAAAAATAAATTCAAGAATTATAAAATGAAATAAAAGAGCTCCTTTTATAGGAGCTTTTATTTTTTAATGAAACAATGTAAACTATAGTGACTTTTAATATTTATCAAGAAGCCTTTTATAAATAATTATCCCTACCACATACAAAAATACTAAAAGCCCTCCGAGATATAATACTATAAGTTTACCCTCTTTTATTATTTCAAGACTTGAAAGGATAGAAAAGACCATCATAGAAAGTGCTATTACGACAAGAGCTATGACATAAGCATAACGTCCGCTTTTATCTCTAAGTTTTTCCTTTAATTCATCGTGCATATCTATTCTTTCATTTTCAAGCATTTCAGCGTATCTTTCCTTATTCTTCGGACGAGTCCAGTATATATATTTATAAATCATAGCAAATCCCATACCCGCCATAGCTCCAGTAAGTCCCCAAAGAACACCGCTTAGTTTATTATCGTTATGTGATATGGCAATAATTAAAAATACACTTCCGAGAATAGCATACAATATCCCAAGCATAAGATTATTCTTTTTCATTATCATCATCTTTCCTTTCATGTATAAAAACATCTTCTATCCTTTTATCAAAGAAATCCGCAATTTCAAAAGCCAGTTCGAGAGAAGGATTGTACTTCCCGTTTTCTATGGAACTAATCGTCTGCCTGGACACTTTTAGCTGTTTCGCAAAATTCTCTTGATTCAATCCCATTTTCTTTCTTAATTCTTCTACTTTGTTTTCCAAATACAACATCTCCTTTTTGACAAGGTTCCTTTACAATATTATATGCCTTTTAATGATTTTTGTCAATGTTCCTTTACATATTAATAAGAAAAAATATTATAAAGTCATATATTATGATATAATTTTAATATATTACATATAAAAAGAGGAAATTAATATGAAAGAGAAATGCTTATCGGGGCTATTGATGCTTTTATCTATTTTATTTTATAACGGTGCTGTTTATGCGAATTCTTCATGGGGCTGGCTGGATAAAAGACCTTTCGATTTATTGCCTATGGTTATGATTTTGACTTTAACTATAGAAGTCATTATGACAATAAACTCCCTTGATGAAAAGAAATGGCTAGTCGTGATATCGGTCATTGCTTTTGCAAACTTAGCTTCTTTTGCAGCACCATATATTTACATTCAAGGTTTGGGTGCTGAAGTGGGCTATACCTTTAAGCAATGTCTGGATAGTATTCCTACATATAATGTCTGTTTTATTTATTTACTTATGACTATATTAATTGAACTGCCTATTGTATACGGGATACTCAAAAGTTATACAAAAAACAAAGCTAAATTATTTAAAATGATAATACTTGCAAATACTGTTACAACTATGCTCGTCTTTATAATAGAAAGGATATTTTGCAGCGGTTCATACTAAATAAAAAAGAGTGGTTCCCCACTCTTTTTCTATTCAAGAAAATCTATTATGATTTTTGACGCTTCTTTGGCATTGGATATTATGGCAGGATGTTTTCCTTTTTCAAAAATATGGATATCCCCTGCTCCGATTTCAAAGATCATTTCTTCGTATTCTGTGATAAAATCCTTTTTTATCATCTCATCTTTCATGCTTCCCGTAAGAAGAAGCGGAACAGACAATTCCTTTATAGGTCTATAGAACAAAGGAACATCTTCCTCAGCCATTTTTATAAGCACTTCGGTATCTTTATCCACTGGATTTTCCCAGTCTTTGCCATGACACCATTTATAAAAGTATTTAGTAAAAATACTTTTCTTTGTACTTATTCTCTCTTCTATCAAATCTTCTTTAAATGTATCACCGAGTTTCCTTCCGTCAAAGCTGTCAGCGACAACTTTGTTTATCAGCTCGGGACAATAAAGTGCCGCATTTATAGCAGCCCATGCACCTCCGCTGGTTCCTATAAGATTTACTTTATCGTACCCCAGATACTTTATAAGTTTAATAACTTGCTTCCCCTGATCTATCCATAAATCAGTATCGAACGTTTCTACCCTATCCGATTTACCTGAGCCTAAAAAATCTATAAGAATGACCTTAAAATTATTTTTATACAGAGATAAAATAGGCTTAAACATCTTTGAAGATACCGCATTTCCGTGAAGGAACATCACCGGTTTTCCCTCTCCTATTTCTCGGTAATATACATTCTTGTTTTTATATTTAAAATATGACATAACATGCCTCCAATTCATTTTTATTCCATTAAATGACTCGCAAGGCATTATAATATAAAGCCTCGCTCACTAATCAGTCCAGATACCCATCACTTTTCTCCTTTTCTCTTTTTAATATCAATATTATATCATATCCCTTTATAAATCATAGGCGTATATATAATCCCATTTGTCGTTTGTTCCTTATCGGTATCAGTAAAACCAAGCTTATGATAAACCTTGACCGCGTACGGCGAAGAGTTTACCGTGATATCCTCACTAACGATACATCTTACATAATTAAAGAGCTTTCTTCCTATCCCTTTTCTATGGTATTTATCATCTACAAAAAATAAACATATATGATTTTCCCTAATAGCAATTACACCTATAACGTCTTTATCCTCAAAATAACCATATATTTTTAGCCTTGATATTTCTTCTTTATTCCTTAAGAAACTTTTAAATTCTTCTATCCCCTCTTTTGAATAAGAAGGTGCTTCGTATTTTAAAAATACTTTCCATACCAAATCAAGAGCGGACAACAGCTCACTTTCTTTTATACTTCTTATCTCCATATGATATTCCTTCTATCTTTTTATTATAATATAACATATTAATAGTCTTATAAAACAGTTAAAATCATATATAAGACTTATTTGGGGTTTTATTTAAAAAGATATTGACAAATAAAATAAAAAATGATATCCTATTGTTGTTAGCAATAGCTAACACTTGTAATGAATATATATGTGTTACATATATTTTTTACCTATACATTAACAAGGATTAATGTAATATTTATCTCTTTTTTATATTTAATAGAATGAACGGTACTGCATAGTGTGCATACCCTTAAAAAAATAGCCATAACTTCCAAATATTTGTTTTATGCGGTACCATAACCATTCTATCAGCAATGCAAGGTGTACAATTTTGTTTTAGAAATATTACCCCTTAAACGTTCCCCTACTCTTTGAACTCTAATGACTTTATTTTCTTTAACTATTCTTTTAATTATAATTCCCGCTCAAAATCAACATAAAAAAGTAGAACAGAGAATGAAACGAGAACGGAATAAGCCTTGAAATAATCAAACAAAATACTGACAATGTTCTTATATATGTTTACAGAGTAAAGAACAAGCATAGGAATATGCTTCTTTTTTTTATTCCACCATGCGTAGAGTTATAAACCATTTATATATGGTATAATATCATTCGAGGTAATAAAATGTATAGAGAAAAAAGAAAACAGATGATATATGAATATAAAAACAGGACTCCCGAAATGGGTATTTTATCATATAAGTGTATACATACAAATGAAGTATTTTTAGGTACGGCAAATGATATAAAAGCTAAAATAAACAGTAACAAAGTAAAGCTGAACAGCGGTTCATATCCAAATAAATATTTACAGGAATTATGGAATAAATACGAAGCCGATAGCTTCGAAATTAAAATTTATAAAAGACTTGAAATAAAAACCAAAGAAGATAAAGAAAAAACATTAAAAAAACTTGATGAGCTTTTGGAAAACAGCCTTAAAGAAGTCCCCGAAGCAAAGAGAATGAAGAAGAAAAAAAGGAAATAGAAAATGGATAATATAAAAATAGGAAATTTAATAAAAACTCTAAGAATAAAAAAGGATATGACACAAAAAGAAATCGGAGATAAGTTAAGTGTAAGCGACAAGACGATATCAAAATGGGAAACGGGAAACGGACTTCCGGATATAAGCATTTTAAGTGCTTTAGCCGAAGTACTCGACACTCAAATAGATTATTTGCTTACGGGAGAAATAAGTACAAATGATAATAAAGGAGGAAATATGAAAAACACCAAGTTTTATGTCTGCGATAACTGCGACAATATAATAATAAGCACAAAGGAAATAAATGCTTCATGCTGTTCTTCACAGCTGAAGGAACTTAAAGTAAGCGATACTTTGGATAAAGGACTTATCAAAGTAGACTTTATCGATAATGAATTTTATGTCCACATGGATCATGCAATGACCAAAGAAAACTATATATCATTTATTGCATATGTAACATATGACAAAGTATATCTAAATAAACTATACCCCGAAGGTCATGCAGAAGCAAGGTTCAGATACTCGGGGCATGGTATATTCTATGCATATTCAAAAGCAGAGGGTCTATATATGAAGAAGTATTAAATCAAAGGCTTAAAAAGCCTTTTTTAATGTCAATCTTAAATTGACATTTATGAAATAACTTTATATCATAGTATAAAAGACTTCAAGGGATACTACTATGCTAATCGATTTAACAAACGGAAATATAACAAAGAAAATGATGTTGTTTGCTGTCCCTATGATAATAGGAAATCTACTTCAGCAAATATATAATATTGCAGATACGATAATCGTAGGTAAATTTATAGACTCCGATGCACTGGCTGCTGTGGGGTCTTCTTATACTTTGATGATATTTTTAACTTCCATATTACTTGGACTTTGTATGGGCAGCGGCGCGGTCTTTTCTATCAGGTACGGAGAAAATGACAAGGAAAAATTAAAGAAAAGCATCGGGATTTCTTTTGTTATCATACTTTCCGTGACCATAATTTTGAATATAGCGGTCTTTGTGTTCATTGACCCAATAATGAATTTTTTAAACATCCCTCCTTCGATTTATCCGATGATGAAGAGTTATTTATGGATAATATTCTTTGGGATAACCGCAACATTTTTATACAATTTTTATTCATCTGTACTCAGGTCTGTGGGTAACTCCTTTTCTCCTCTCATTTATCTTGGAGTATCCGTGGTTTTGAATATAGTCCTTGATTTGATATTTGTTTTATCTTTTGACATGGGAGTAAAGGGCGCTGCTATAGCAACGGTTATATCTCAGTTTGTATCGGGTATAGGAATAGCCTTATACACTTTGATTAAATTTCCCGAGTTTAGATTTAGTATTGCTGAATTAAAATTTGATAGAGATATTATAAAAGATATATTCAAGTTTTCTTTTCTTACATGTATCCAGCAGTCCATAATGAACTTTGGGATACTTTTGGTTCAGGGACTTATAAACTCATTCGGTACCATAGTAATGGCAGCCTTTGCCGCCGCCGTAAAGATAGATTCTTTTGCATATATGCCTGTTCAGGATTTCGGCAATGCATTTTCTACTTTTATTGCTCAAAACTACGGTGCGAAGAAAAAGTATAGGATAAAAGAAGGGATAAAAAGCGCAGTCAAATATACTATTATATTCTGCTTTATCATATCCCTTATCGTTTTTATATTCGCAAAACAATTCATGCTTATATTCGTGGACGCTTCGAAAGCTGAGATTATAAATCATGGTATAACTTATTTAAGGATAGAGGGAGCTTTTTATTTCGGTATAGGGTGTCTGTTTTTACTCTATGGATTTTTCAGAGCCGTGGAAAAGCCTTTTATATCGGTAGTACTGACGGTAGTATCGCTGGGAACGAGAGTAGTCCTTGCATATACATTATCTAAAATTCCAAGCATAGGAGTTATTGGCATATGGATAAGTGTGCCTATAGGCTGGATATTAGCGGATATAATAGGATTCATATATTATAAATCGAAGAAGAAAGAAATAGATGAAAAACTAATGACATAAAAATGTATTTGATAGTATATCTGATTTTATATATATTCAAATTTAAACATACAAAACTATTATAATGATATCAAATTAAATAAATTTTATACATATAAAAACACTATGAAATTTTACACCATTAATAGGATTATTTAGAATATACCCCATTAAACAATGGAATTATATTTTATCTTAATAATACTTCTATGATTTATGGAATTCTCTAATTAACAGTTTGATACATATAAAAAGACCGCTTAGCGGTCTTTTTTAATACTTTATTACAGCCCCTGCGGGACATACATTGTAGCAGTTCCCGCACTCCAAGCAATTATCTTCAGTTATTTTATATTTTTCCTCAGCTTCTTTTATTGCATTAAATGAGCATACCTTGATACACTTACCGCAGAGGATACAATCCTCGGTTATTTCATAACCTCTTTTCTCGACATTTCCTCCTCCAAATGAAAATGTCCTCTTTACCATAGGTTTAACGGAGAGGTCTACATATTCTCCGACTCCCTGATAAATTTTAAATACCGATAGTGCCATTTTGCTCTCTTCACTAGAATAGATTTCATTCATATATGTATTCTTCTTAAATATCTCATCAAGCTTTTCGCTGTCTATACACTCAACTTTTCCCTTCACACTAATGGCTTTTGTAGACATAGTATCATGTCCTTTCATTCCGGACAGTGAAACAAATTTTCTTTTGATAAGCCTGTCATAAAAGCCTTTACCTTTTGCTGTAAGGAAATAAATTGCTTCATCATCGTAAAGCATAACATCTATTACACAGGTTTCCGGAAGTCCGTTATCGTCCACAGTAGCAAATGTAGCGGAATGTATTTCTTCTACTAAAAATTTGAAGTAATCTTTAGCTTCTCTCATTGATTATTTTTCTCCTTTAAGTATAGGACTTACTCCTTTATAAATAAGCATTGTGAAAACTGAGATAATAAGTCCCTTTATAATATTTGCGGGAATTGCACTGAACAAGATTACATCCAGCTTTGTCTTTATAAATGGTATTATTTCTGAAAATGCAGCAATCACCTGCTCTAAAGGCATGAATACGCTGTACATCGGAAGAAGTACAAAATAGTTAAGAAGTCCGGCGACTACCGCCATAACTACGCTTGCTAATATACAAGCAACCAAAGCTGTTTTCTTGGTCTTTCTTCTTTTGTAAATAATCCCCGCGGTGAATACAAAAGACGCTCCCATAAAAAAGTTTGCAAGTTCTCCTATACCTCCGGTATTGGTAGAAAACATCTGAAGCCCGTTTTTAATAAGCTCTATTATTACTCCAGTTATGGGACCGAGGGCGAATGAGCCTATAAGAGCGGGTAAATCAGACAGATCCATCATCGCAAATGACGGCGACAGAGGCATCGGGATTTCCAAAAATGCCAGAAGGAATGATACCGCACTAAGCATTGCGGTAACTACCATAACTCTTACATTGATTTTTGACTTTGTCTTTTGTGTTGTTTTTTCATTAATGTTCTCCATAATTCTCCTTATAAACAGATATGAGGTGAATTTAAAAAACGCCCTTTGTACTAAAACAACAGGGCGGTTTCTTATCATATCTTCTTTCATCCGGACTTTACCGTCGGTCATGGAATTTCACCATGTCAGCTTTTCGCTCGCAGACTTTACTGCCGGTCAGGAATTGCACCTTGCCCTGAAGATAACTTTTAAAGTTATTTAATTTATGTAATCACGATTTAGCATAACTGGAGGATCAAGTTAAATCTTTGATTACTTTTTTATTATACATTTTTTTTACTTGGTTGTAAATATTTTACATTGATAAAATAAGTTTATAATTATTCCAAATTAAGATATAAGTATTTATCTATACTTTTATTTTTTTTATTGATATAACTTTTATCATATTTACTTCCTATTTTATAATCAATAGGATATTTAAATATCGGTCCGTCATAAACAAAAGAGTGATATTCTCCGTTCTCGCCGCAGATATCCGCATTTGAAGGGAAACTTGAAATAAAATCATCGTCGATGATTTTTCCTATAAAACTCTCATCTACTATTTCAGCATTTAATGAAGTTATGACAGCCTTAAATCCTAAGTCTATGAATTCTCTCATGATTTCTTTTGTATTCATACCCCAAAGAGGAAATACTGCATTTATCCCTGATTTTGTGCACTTTGCTTCTCTTGACTTTTTTAGTTCTTTCAGATGTATATCTCCAAAAACAGAAGTAAAAATATCCTTATCTTTAAATTTATTTATCTCAGTTTTCATCTTAGTGTTATAAGCCCTTTCGGTTTTGTAATCCGATAAATCTATCGTTGTGAGCGGGATACCTATGGAAGTCGATTGTTCTTTTAATAAGTTTAAATTTACTTCATGCATCGGTATTTTTTTATTATTAACAACAGTAAATAAAGATTTGATATCATATTCGTTTGATTTCATCACTTTATACAATGCCAATGAAGAATCTTTTCCGCTGCTCCAATTAAAAAATGCTTTTTCCATTTTACTATTCCTATATGTGTTCATTTATTTTTAAATATTATATTATTAAAAGCAATTTAAGTAAATAAAGAGAAATGAATATTTAATACATAATCGAATGGGGATTAAAAAACAAAAAAACAGCACAGTTTTCCTATGCTGTTTTAATTATACTAAACATAATTCTTTAAGTTCGGGAATGCATCTTTACCGATATACTTAGCCTTTTCTCCAAGATTTTCTTCTATCCTAAGGAGCCTGTTGTATTTACAAACCCTCTCTGTTCTGGAAGGTGCCCCGGTTTTTATCTGTCCCGCATTAAATCCAACGGCTAGATCGGCGATAAAGGTATCTTCTGTCTCTCCCGATCTGTGAGAAACGATAGTGGTATAACCGTGTTCTCTCGCAAGCTTCATGGTACTTAGGGTTTCCGTAAGGGAACCGATTTGGTTTACTTTCACAAGTATAGAATTTCCCGCTCCCATTTCAATACCTTTTTTAAGTCTCTTTTCATTTGTAACGAATAAATCATCTCCAACAAGCTGAACTTTATTTCCTATTTTGTCAGTGAGAACTTTCCAGTGCTCAAAGTCATCTTCGAATAATCCGTCTTCGATTGAGATTATTGGATATTTTGTCGTAAGAATTTCATAATAGGTAGTCATTTCTCCGTATCTTCTGTTCTCGGTCTCATAGAAATACGATTCCTGATTTTTATCATATATCTCACTGCTCGCAACGTCTAAGGCAAGAGAAATATCCTCTCCCGCTTTATACCCTGCATTTTCTATCGCCTTTAATATAAGCATTATAGCTTCTTCCGCACATTCAAGGTTAGGTGCAAATCCACCTTCGTCACCTACGGAAGTACATAAGTTCTGAAGCTTTAGGATATCTTTCAATTTATGATAAACTTCACTGCCCATTCTAAGAGCTTCTTTAAACGAAGAGGCTCCGTGAGGAACTATCATGAATTCCTGGATATCTACGTTATTATCCGCATGCTTACCGCCGTTTAAAATATTCATCATAGGTACGGGAAGTACGCATGGATCTTTTATATCGGCAAGTCTGCCTATATATTCATACAGGGGCATATTTTGACTCTTTGCAGCAGCTCTTGCACAGGCAAGGGAAACACCCAAAATAGAATTCGCTCCGAGCCTTTCTTTGTTTTCTGTTCCGTCAAGTTCAAGCATAGCCTCGTCTATTCCCCTTTGGTCGCTAGCGTCTCTTCCCAATAGTATATCCCTGATATCTTTATTTACGATAGCCACGGCTTTCAAAACACCATTGCCTAAGTATCTGTTTTCATCATTATCTCTAAGTTCAACGGCTTCAAATTTTCCCGTCGAAGCCCCTGAAGGTACACTTGCAATGGCACTTACACCATTTTCCAAACATACTTCGACTTCCACCGTCGGGTTTGCTCTCGAATCAAGAATTTCTCTCGCCTTTAAACTAACAATTTTTGTATTACTCAATTTAAAATCCTCCTTTTGCAATTTAGTTTTAGCAAAAACAGGGATAATATACACTTTGAACTAATGTATGATTTAATTACGATGATCGGTTATAATAAAATTTGGCACACTTTTCGTTAGTTATCACAAATATATTGTAAAAAAATATTGATTTGCCAATAATTCTCTACCTTTTTACCAGATTATAATACAAATAAAGAAAAATTCACTAATTTAAAATTTATTTTAGGGGATAAAAAATATATATTTCAATAACAGCAAAAAAACTACCAAATATGGTAGTTTACTTTATTAAATGTATTTGTAAATTTAAATCTATAAAATAATCGTTATTTAACCATATTATCTATTTCTCTTTACATACCAAAACACACTCCGAAAGCAGCTTTCCTTGAAGCAGATACTTTTCTTTTATTTTAAAACCATTATCCTCAATAAAATTCATATACTCTCGGGATTTCCATTTATGAAATGTCTTAAAACCTGCTTTTTCCATAAACCATAGGCGGATTTTATCTACTTTTCCGTCATAGACAAATGTAGGTGCAATCAAAAGTCCGTCTTTTTTAAGTACACGTTTTATTTCATCAAGTGCCTTATTTGGATTTGGCATTATATGAAGTGCATTGGCAATAAGTACAACATCAAAAACATCATTTTTATAACTAAGAGATGTAGCATCCTGGACTTCATAAGTGATATTTTTATTATTAAGACGCTTTTCTGTTTCATAAAGCATTTTTTCGGAAAAATCCGTTGCAGTCCAGCTATCTGCTTCATCAGCAAGCAAACGAGTAAGCTGTCCCGTACCGCATGCCAGCTCAAGAACACTTTGCTCTTTACTTAATAAAGGTCTTATTTTCTCACAAAGTGTGTTATATAATCCTTCGTTCCCTTTTTCCTGAAATGATGTATAAAGCTTTGCTGTTCTTTCCCAAAACTTTTTGTTCGATTTATCAGCCATAAAACATAGTTCTCCGTTTCATAGTAATAAGTTAAAAATATATTACTTATTTATTATGATATTAATAACTCTTTGTCAAATAAATAGTTATTATTTAAAAAAAATGTAAACATATTAAAATCATTTTTATATCAAAGAATAAAAATAACATATATTAGCCTAATGATTTAAATATTTACTGTTTCCGTAACCTAAAATCAGCATAAATATATTACTTAAAAAAATAAGTCCCAAAGTAAACGATTTGCTTTTATTAAACTTCTTTCCCAGTTTTATGTACATCATGATATATAAAACCAAATCAGCTATAGGTATAAAGAAAAGGAACATATACCACCCGGAGCATAAGGTTATTTTACAAAGTGTATATGTACCATAAAAAGGTATCAAAGCTTTCCACCCTTTTTCTCCCGCTTTCTCAAATACTTTCCGCCTTGCAAGAACCGTTAATACAATTAAAATCAAAGGGATAACAAAAGTTATCCAAGGAGAGATCCACAGTATATCAGCAGAAGCTTCCCATCCTGTGTCTAATGTATTTGAACTTATCCAGCCGACATCAATAGTTTTAAGGTTTAACCCCACCGTTCTATTTAACAGTAACGTATAAATATCCTTAAGATAAATCCATACATAATTAACAGAAATATATGAAATTTCAAGAACACTTCTTATCAAGTAATATGTAAAATTGAAAGATATCATATTTACACTCCTCTTTTAAAATATTTTTAATTTGCTGAAGAAATATGCTTATCTTTTGATACACCAGCACATAAATATTTACTCTTTCCAAATGCCAATATAAATAAAAATATTGGCGTAAATAAAGTAAGCCCCAGAATAAATAACTTGCCTTTACCAAACTTTTTACCTAATTTTATATATGTAATTATATACATTATCAAATTGATATAAGGTATAAAGAAAAGAAGCATATACCACCCGAAACCGAAGGTTATTTTACAAAGTGTATATGTACCATAAAAAGGTATCAAAGCTTTCCAGCCTGCTTCTCCCGCTTTATCAAAGATTTTCCACCTGGAAATTAAAATTATCAAAAGAATGATTAAAGGCAAGATGATTGGGATAAATATAAAATCAAAAAACTTGCCAAAGCTGATAATATCAAACATAGACTCACTGCTCCAGCCTATATCTATCGATGTAAGCCCCATATCACCTCCGAATTTTATTAGATATAAGCTATAAAGCATATCCAAATATTCAAGAACCAGATTTCTTGCAGCATAAGCGTAGTCACAAATATAATAAACTGCGTTATTGATGATATTCATATACTCAAAATACATTTTTTAACCTCTTTTATATGATTTTTATTACTTCTTTAAGTCAAATCTGCTTTTACCAAACCCCAATATAAGAATAAATATAGGATTTAAAGTTATAAGCCCCAATGCAAACAATTTCCCTCTATTGAAAGCCTTTGCTAATCTTATGGATACAATTATATGTATAGAAAAATTTATAATCGGTATATAGTATAAAATAAAGGACCATTTCGGATAACTTAACATTTTACATAAAATATACTTATTATAAACGGGAACTACTGATTTCCACCTATTTTCGCCTGCTCTCATAAATATACGCCATCTCCCCGTTATAATAAAAGGAAGTGATAATATATAAATAGGAAATATAAGTCCCAAATAATAAATCAAAAGGATATAAAACCACCTTTGAAAAGTATCTATCAGGACTTCCCATCGAGTCGGAGCATAAGAACCTGGAGCAAAAACCGTGACCTTAAAATTAAGTTCATCAACTATAAATTGAAATATCTTATTTAACATTCTATTTCACCTTAATTATCATTATCGGTAGCCATTGATAAATATTCACTCTTATTAAATCCCAGTATTATAAGGAAAAACGGGAATAAGAATATCAATCCAAAAGTAAAAGGCTTTTTCAATTCAAACTTCCTCGATAATCCGATACACATCATAATATGAACAGCTATATTTACTATTGGGATAAAAGAAAGTATGCAGTATAAACCTTTATCTATCGCCGTTTTATATAGGACATATCTGCTGTAAAAAGGGATAAATGCCTTATACCCTTTTTCATTTGCTTTTTCAAATACCTTATATCTTCCAAGTATTATAAATGGAAGTAGTACTAAATAAAATTTAACAGCCTTTTCTAAAATCATAAGAAAAATAAGTAAATATAATAAGATATAATCATTTGAAGTTAAAGCAATCCCTGCAAAATCAAATGGAGAAAAAAAACTGTCACTTTCTATCCAGCCTATATCTACACTCGTTAGCTGAAAACCTACGTTATCCACTATCCTCTGCATGATTTCAGTAATCATTATATATCTCCTTCTATAGAATATTTATCGTCTGCGTCATAATAATGCTCTTTTTTATCACTTAATAATACCAAAATAGGAATAAAGACTTCGGGAAGCAATATAAGCCCGATATTAAAAGCTGTTAACTTTTTAAAATATATTCCCGTCTTATAATCTAAATAGATATAAAAAATATCCCTCACATAAGGAACAAAGCATAATATCCAAAGCCAGCCTTTATCCTCTGAAATAACCTTTTTTATAAGTAAATATAAAGAGTAGAAAGGAACTATAAATAAAATCCCTCTATACCCGAGCTTTTCATATAATTTATAATAAACAACACCATAGAAAATCAAATAAAGAATTAAAAATAATAAAATAAAGTAGCCCCAATTCACATTATTGGAAATCAAGTTTTTCATGTAATCAAAGCTACTATCAAAAATATCAATATCACAAAGATACTTAAATAATAATAGGATCATAACTATTCGCCTCTTTTATATATGTAATACAATCATTATACTACAAAATAAGACAAAGTAAAACGAAAAAGAATAAGGTTATCCGATAAAAAAAAGTCAAATTAAAATAATCGAAGCAGAAGTATTATTTTAAAAATCAAAATATCCTAACAAATAGATATTTATTTTTGATTATCATTGATTACTGTCATAAAGAAGGTCAAATATAAAATTATCTTATTTCATTAAATTTTTTAACCCTGAAAATAATAAACTATTAAAAAAAGCTCCCATAAAAGGAGCTTTTTTATATTACGCCGCGATATGAACTATCGTGACTTTTAAATTCTTTTAATAAGGCTTAAACCTTGGATAATAAGATAATTCTTTATAAGAACTATTTTAATACAAATGACTTACCTGTCATATCTTCCGGTTGTTTTATGCCCATCAAATCAAGTACTGTAGGAGAAACGTCACATAAAGCAGCTTCTTCAACTACACCTTTGATTAGTTTGCTTTCAACTATACATTTAACTTTATTAGTCGTATGAGCTGTAAATGGTTTTCCGTCTTCAGACATAAGTTCCGCATTACCGTGGTCAGCTGTGATTATAATGCTGTAGTCATTTTTCAATGCAGCACTTTCAACTTCACCTACACATTCATCAACTGCTTCAACGGCAGCCTTAGCGGCTTCAAATACGCCTGTGTGACCGACCATATCGCAGTTAGCAAAGTTGACTGCAATAAAGTCATAATCTTTATCGTTGATTGCTTCAACCAGCTTGTCCTTTACTTCATAAGCACTCATTTCAGGTTTTAAATCGTAAGTAGCTACTTTAGGAGACGGAACAAGTATCCTGTCTTCCCCTTTGTATTCTTTTTCGATACCGCCGTTGAAGAAATAAGTTACATGAGCATATTTTTCGGTTTCGGCGATCCTTAGCTGAGTATATCCGTTATCGCTTAAATATTCACCTAATGTGTTTGTGATAACTTGAGGTTTGAATGCGATTAGTACATTTTTAAAGCTTGCATCATAATTTGTAAATGTAACAAATGTCAAATTCAAGTCTTCTTCTCTGTCAAATCCGTCAAAATCAGCTTCTACCAAAGCTCTTGTTATTTGTCTTGCTCTGTCGGGTCTGAAGTTAAAGAAGATAACGCTGTCATTCTTAGAGATTTTAGCGCCTTCACCAACTATCGTAGGAAGTACGAATTCATCTGTAGTATCGGCGTCATAAGAAGCCTGCATAGCATCAGCTGCACTGTCTGCTTTTTCTCCGATACCGTAAACCAAAGCGTCATATGCTTTTTTTGTTCTTTCCCATCTGGTATCTCTGTCCATTGCATAGTATCTTCCCGATACAGTAGCGATTTTACCTACACCGATTTGCTTGATTTTTTCTTCAAGTTCTTCGATATAGCCTTTTCCGCTCATAGGAGGAGTATCTCTACCGTCCATATAGCAGTGGATATATACATCTTCAAGTCCTTGTTTTTTAGCCATTTCAAGCAAAGCATATAAATGTTCGTTAGATGAATGAACTCCGCCGTCTGATACAAGACCCATCAAATGAAGAGCCGAGTTATTCTTCTTAACATTTTCTACAGCTTTTAAGAATTCTTCATTAGTAAAGAAATCTCCGTCCTGAATTGATTTTGTAATTCTCGTAAGTTCCTGATATACGACTCTTCCCGCACCAAGGTTTAAATGTCCTACTTCACTGTTACCCATTTGTCCTTCGGGTAAACCAACGCTTAAACCGCTGCAGTTAAGGAATAAGTGAGAGTTATCTTCCCATATCCTATCCAAGTTTGGTGTTGAAGCACTATATACTGCATTACCTTCATGGCTTTCAGAATAGCCATAGCCGTCTAATATCATTAATAATACTTTATTCATGTTCCACCTATTAAGCTTCTTTATAATTAACTAAAGTAACAAAATCAGCTTTTAAGCTTGCTCCGCCGACTAAAGCGCCGTCGATATCGCTCATTGACATCAATGCTTTCACATTACCCGCATTAACGCTTCCGCCGTAAAGAATTCTCATTGCATCGGCAACTTCTTCACCGAGAAGTTCTTTAACAAGTTTTCTGATATATCCGCATGCTTCGTTTGCTTGTTCATCGGTAGCCGTTTTGCCTGTTCCGATAGCCCAAACAGGTTCGTATGCAAGGATGATTTTCTTAGCGTCTTCTTTAGAGATACCTTCAAGCATTTTTGTAGTTTGTTCTTTTAATACATCAAAAGCTTTTCCGCTTTCTCTTTCTTCTAAAGTTTCTCCGACACAAGGGATTGGTATCAAGCCTTTTTCCAAAGCTTTTTTAGTCTTTAAGTTTACGCCTTCATCAGTTTCGTTAAAGTATTGTCTTCTTTCGCTGTGACCGATAATAACGTATTTACAGCCTGCTTCGATAATCATATCGGCTGTTACTTCTCCTGTGTAAGCACCGCTTTCTTCGAAGTACATATTTTGTGCACCGATACCAACGTATGAACCTTTTGCTGCTTCCACAGCCGCAGGGATAGTCATATAAGTCGGGCAGATAACTACTTCAGGATCTGCCACATTGATTTTATCTAAAAATTCATTAAAAAACTCTTTTGCTTCAGCCGCTGTTTTGTTCATTTTCCAGTTGCCGGCTATTACTTTTGTTCTTGCCATTTATACTCTCCTTTTACTTATCTGTAATGTTTATTTATCGTTTGCTGCAACTACGCCCGGAAGATCTTTTCCTTCAAGGAACTCAAGGCTGGCACCGCCGCCTGTAGAGATATGAGTCATCTTATCTCCGAAACCAAGTTGGTTAACGGCTGCTGCTGAATCTCCGCCCCCGATTATCGTTGTAGCGTCTGTTTCAGCTAATGCTTCTGCTACAGAAATAGTACCTTTTGCAAGGATAGGATTTTCAAATACACCCATAGGTCCGTTCCAAACTACTGTCTTAGCTGATTTTACTGCGTCAGCGAATAATTTTGCAGTTTCGGTACCGATATCAAGTCCCATCATATCAGCAGGGATTTCATTTGAAGGCACTACTTTGATTTCGATTTCGGCATCGATTGGATTTGGGAAATCCTTTGTGATCGTAGTATCTATAGGAAGTAAAAGTTTTTTACCAAGCTTTTCGGCTTTTTCCATCATTTCTTTACAGTAATCTAATTTTTCATCATCTACCAAAGAAGTACCGATTTCGTATCCTTTAGCTTTTAGGAATGTATAAGCCATTCCTCCGCCGATGATCAAAGTATCACATTTTTCAAGAAGGTTAGCGATAACGTTTAATTTATCCGCAACTTTAGCTCCTCCGAGGATTGCTACGAAAGGTCTTTCTGGATTATTTACCGCATTACCTAAAAAGTCGATTTCTTTTTGCATTAAATAACCTACAACGGCTGTGTCAACATATTCTGTAACACCAACGTTAGAACAGTGAGCTCTGTGAGCTGTACCGAAAGCGTCGTTAACAAAAATATCGCATAATGAAGCTAAGTCTTTGCTTAATGCTTCTCCGTTTTTAGTTTCTTCCGCTCTGTAACGTGTGTTTTGAAGAAGTACTACATCTCCTTCTTTCATGTCAGCAACTGCTTTTTTTGCATTTTCCCCTACTACGTTATCATCAGCCGCAAAAACAACTTCTTTACCTAATTTTTCAGATAATCTTTTTGCAACAGGTGCAAGTGATAATTCAGGCTTAGCTTCTCCCTTTGGTTTACCGAGATGAGAACATAAAATAACTTTACCGCCGTCTTTCATAACCTTTTCGATTGTAGGAAGAGCAGCGTTTATTCTGTTTTCATCTGTGATTTCTCCGTCCTTTAAAGGTACATTGAAGTCACATCTTATTAATACTTTTTTTCCTTTGACATTTATATCATCTACTGATTTTTTATTTAGCATCTAATATGCTCCTTTCAAAATTTTGTAAATAAAAAGGTCCGGGCCAGTAACGATCCCGGACCCATTTTGGATCTTTGTAAATTGTACTTTAAGTTGATTAAGCTAATTCTGAGAAGTATTTGATTGTTCTTACCATTTGGCTTGTGTAAGAATTTTCATTATCATACCAAGATACTACTTGAACTTGTGTATCACCGTTTTCCATTGGAGATACCATTGTTTGTGTAGCGTCGAATAATGAACCATATCTCATACCTACGATATCGCTTGATACTAATTCTTCTTCTGTGTAACCGAATGATTCAGTTTGAGCGTTCTTCATAGCTTCGTTGATTTGTTCAACTGTTACGTTACCTTTAACAACAGCTACTAAGATTGTTGTAGAACCTGTTGGTGTTGGAACTCTTTGTGCAGAACCTATTAATTTACCGTTAAGTTCAGGGATAACAAGACCGATAGCTTTTGCAGCACCTGTTGAGTTAGGAACGATGTTAACTGCAGCTGCTCTTGCTCTTCTGAAGTCACCTTTTCTTTGTGGTCCGTCAAGAGTCATTTGGTCGCCTGTGTAAGCATGAATTGTGCTCATGATACCAGATTGGATTGGAGCTAAGTCGTTAAGAGCTTTAGCCATTGGAGCTAAACAGTTTGTTGTACAAGAAGCTGCAGAGATAACTGTATCTTCAGGTGTTAATGTTTTTTCGTTTACGTTATAAACGATTGTTGGAAGGTCATTACCTGCTGGAGCAGAGATAACAACTTTTCTAGCACCTGCTTTAACGTGAGCTTCTGCTTTAGCTTTAGATGTATAGAAACCTGTACATTCTAATACTACGTCTACACCGATTTCTCCCCATGGAAGTTTTGCAGCGTCAGCTTCAGCATAGATTTTAATTTCTTTGCCGTCGATGATGATTGAATCATCTGTAGCTGAAACTTTATCAGCAAGAGCGTATGTTCCTTGTGATGAGTCATATTTTAATAAATGTGCTAACATGTCCGGAGATGTAAGGTCATTGATTGCAACTACTTCATAGCCTTCTGCACCAAACATTTGTCTGAATGCTAACCTCCCAATTCTACCAAATCCGTTAATAGCTACTTTTACTGCCATAATAAAATTCCTCCTAATATTATAATTATTTTATTTTTTTGAAGTCTTGATTTATTTTATTTTCAGACCTCATTACGTAGCAAGTTTAAATTAGCCCCAATATTCGAGCATAAATTGAACTTTATCAGTATTATATATAAATTAATCAGTAAAATCAATAATTTAAATGAAAAAATGAAACAACTTTTTTATAAATTTATCGTTGTTTCATTTTATTTTTGATAATCTGTTACAAATGCCCGCTTTTTTTCGTTTTTACATTATGAAAAAAGCTTACAATATATAACAAAACTATTTTTAAGCATTCTCTTTTTCAAATTTTTTCATGAATTCCACTAATTTTTCGACGCCTTCTATCGGCATAGCGTTATAAATGGAAGCTCGCATTCCTCCGACGGTCCTATGTCCTTTTAAGTTGACGAAGCCTGCTTTTGTAGCTTCGGCTACAAATTTAGCGTCTAAATCTTTATCTCCCGTAACGAAAGGAACATTCATAAGAGAACGGTCTTCTTTTACAACCGTGCCCTTAAACATCTTGCTTTCATCCAAATAATCGTAAAGTATTTTAGCTTTCTTTTCATTGTGTTCTTTCATTGCTTCTAAGCCGCCTTTACCTTTAAGCCACTTGAATACTTTTCCGCAGATATAAATACCATATGCGGGAGGTGTGTTGAATAAAGAGTCATTATCAGAATGAGTTTTATATCTAAGCATTGTAGGGACTTTTTCATCAATTTCTTCATCTGACGGAATAAGGTCTTCTCTGATTATTACTATAACAACACCAGCGGGACCGATATTCTTTTGTACCCCTCCGTAGATAATGCCATATTTTTCAACGTCTACAGGTTCAGATAAGAAACATGAAGATACATCGGAAACCAATGTTTTTCCTTTTGTATTTGGAAGTGTATGATATTTTGTTCCGTAGATAGTATTGTTTTCACATATGTATACATAGTCCGCATCATCATCTATATCAAGATCACTTACATCCGGAATATATGAATAAGTCTTATCTTCACTTGAAGCAATCGCTTTAGCGTTACCGTATTTTTTAGCTTCGCTAAAAGCCTTTTTTGCCCACTGACCTGTTATTATGTAATCTGCTACTTTGTTTTTCATAAGGTTCATAGGTATCATTGCAAATTGCTGACTTGCACCGCCTTGTAAAAATAATACCTTATAATTATCGGGAATGTTCATTAAATCTCTTAGATCCTGTTCTGCCGTCTTGATGATTTCATCGAACCACTTCGAACGGTGACTCATTTCCATTACAGACATCCCGCTTCCGTTATAATCAAGCATTTCTGCCGCTGCTTCTTTTAATACTTCTTCCGGTAATACAGCCGGACCTGCTGAAAAGTTATATACTCTGCCCATTTAATTTTATCTCCTTTTTCTACTATTATTACTATTATTGTATTTTATATTTTATGTATGAATAATCCGCTTCTTAGTTTTGGCTCGAACCATGTTGACTTCGGAGGCATTACCATATTTGCGTCAGCTACTCCGAATAAATCATCCATAGTTACCGGATAAACGGCAAAAGCTGCTCCGCCGAATTTATCCGCTCTTTCCTGTAATTCTTTCAAACCTCTTATCCCTCCGACAAATTCAATATTATCATTGGTCCTTGGGTCATCTATACCAAGAATTGGACCTAAAAGATTTTCCTGAAGTATATCCGCATCAAGGCTCTTGACAGGATTTGTTTCATCAAAAGTACCTTTTTTAGCGGTAATAAGATACCACTTACCCTCTACGTACATTGAAAAGTCATGCTTCTTACTTGGTTTTATTATTTCATCACTCGGTTCACTTATTTCGAATTTTTCTTTCATTTTACTAAAGAATTCATCTTTATCAAGTCCGTTAAGACTTTTTACTACTCTGTTGTAATCCATTATAGAAAGCTCATCGCTGTCAAACACTACGGATAATATATAGTTATATTCTCTGTCTTTATCATCCCCCGCTTTTTCTCTGAGTCTCTTACCCACTTCGTAAGATGAAGCTGTTCTGTGATGACCGTCCGCTATATATAAGTAATCTATATCATTATAATATCCTCTTACTTTTTCTACATCTTCTTCATTGTCAACGACCCATAATATATGGCTTATACCGTCATCGGAAACAAAGTCGTATACCGGTTTATTGTTCTTGGTGAAATCTTCTATGAAACTATGTACATTTTCATTATGTCTGTGAGCGAAGAACACCGGTTCGGTATGAGCCGAACACGCAAGGAAGTTATTTATCCTGTCCACTTCCTTTTCGGGTCTTGTAAACTCATGTTTCTTGATTATCCCCTGTTCGTATTCGAATGTGGAACAGCATCCGCAGATACCTGTCTGCACTCTGCCGTCCATGATCTGTCTATATATGTAGTAAACTTCTTTATCTTCTTGTTTCAAGTATCCTTTTTGCAAAAACTTATCGAAGTTTTCTCTTGCTTTTTCATATACTTTTTCATCATGAATATCTACACTGTCGTCTAGATCTATATCGGAGCGTACAATATGTAAAAAGGACTTTTCATTTTTGCCCATTTCCCTTGCTTCATCCCTGTTCATTACATCATAAGGCAGACAGGACACATCTTCTACATATTTTTCATCGGGTCTTATCCCCTTAAATGGTTTTAATACTGCCATAAACTCCTCCTAAAATTTTTATTAAACTAAATGATATCATCACTTAAAGATAACTTCAAGAATTTTGAGAAAATTTTCATAAAAAGTTGAAAGTTTTGTCAATTTAAGATAAAATTTCTAAAGAAAATTATTTTATATCTATACAAGAAAGGAATTTAAAATGAGTACAATAGCAGATATAGCAAAAGAAATTATAAAAAGTTAGATATAAATAAATCTAAACTCTATTTTAATTGTTTTTATATTTTTTAATGTAAATATATTTCACTATAATATTTCTTTACTTGGACTGATCTCATCAGGATTTCAAAATATAATATTGGATATTATAAACATTTCCATGATCACCTCTTTTGGAATTATAATAATAACATTTATATGTTCTGTTATCTTTATATTTTCAACATTCATTCCCGATAAACATCCTTTTATTATAAAATCAAAACGTTTCTTTGTGGATTCTGCAATTCATTTAATGAAGTGTAATAAAAACTTTTTTCATTTTTTTATATCGTTATCTTTAGTATCATATTTACTTAATAATTTTAAGATCTTATATCAAGTAAATAATATCATTTCTTCAAATGATATATTGAAAATTTTTACAATATTCATTATTTTGTCTAATGTCATATTTTTAGCTTTAGATTACATTCAAATATTGTTTACGGGAACATACTATTTTGAAGAAAATGAAAACTCATTTTAATGTTTTCCAATTTTATATGTCTTGAAAATAACAAAAAGAGCTATAGAAAATATAGCTCCTTTTTTATATTAATTAAAAATATATAATCAAATTATTCTAAGTTGAGTCTGTTTTCCATCATATACTTAGTTATAAAGAAATATACAGCGTTAAGTATCAATATATATAAGATTATCCCGATGAATAATAAATGGAACGCCGCAGTGTTGTTTAATGAATTCATCATCGATGTTAAAGGATTTGAAAATAACATTCCAACAATAGTCGTGATTACAGTTAAAATCAATGATAAGACCATATATGCTCCGAATGAACATAATATCTTATTCTTTTTAGCCGAAAAACCTATTGCCATAGACGCATATACATTGAGTATCTTTGATGAACATCCAAGTATCATAATGATAACAAAATATATAAGTCCCATAAATACCAGTCCGCCTTCTTTGGTAAATACAGCATTGATCACTTCTTTGAAAGAAGCCCAGTCTATATCCGTGATATTAAGAGAGCCCGAAACCATAACAACTACAAAGATAGAAAACAATACTACTATCCCCGTTACTATAATCCAAAATGTGCTTATTATAATTTTGCTCAATATTTCTTTAGCTACTGTTATAGGAAGTGTATGAGTCAAATATCCCTCGTTTGATAAATCAGATTTATAAAATCTGAAAATACCAAGTAAAGCCGATAATATAAATATGCCTATGATACCCAAAATATATGCTGTCATTCCTACACCGCCGAAAAGATTGATAAAAATATTGTTTTCGCTTATATGAGGTTCGATAACCCCGAAGAATAATCCGTTAAATATTGATATAAGTAATAAAACAATAATTGCAGGAAGCATCAATCTTTTTGTCGCTTTAAATTCATATTTCATTAATTTTCTTAACATCTGAATTCCTCCCTAAATAGATTGTCGATAGACATTCCTTTTTCTTCCCTTATTTTATCTGCGTCACCATTTAAAACTACCTGTCCGTTTTTTAGAAAAATAACTTCATCCAATACCTTTTCTATATCGGAAATCAAATGAGTTGAAATAATCACCGTAGAATCTTCCGAGTAGTTATTTATAATGGTATTTAATATATAATCTCTGCTTGCGGGATCGACTCCCCCGATAGGTTCGTCTAAAAGATAAACTCTGGCTTCTCTGCTCATTACCAGAATAAGCTGAACCTTTTCTTTTGTACCCTTTGACATGGTCTTAAGTTTGTCGGTAGGATTTATTTTAAGACTTTCAAGCATTTTGTAAGCTTTCTTTTTATTGAAATCATTATAAAAGTCTTCAAAGAAGTCCATTAGTTCATCTACTCTCATCCATTCATTTAAATAGCTTTTGTCGGGAAGATAAGAAATTATCTCTTTTGTTTCTATCCCCGGTTTCATACCGTCTATCATGATCTCTCCCCCGGAAGGAACAAGAAGTTTGTTCATTAACTTTATAAGAGTAGTCTTACCGCTCCCGTTAGGACCAAGAAGACCTACTATCTTACCCTTCGGGATACTTAAAGTAACATTATTTAGAGCAAGTATTTCGTTGTATTCCTTGAATAAGTTTTTAATTTCAATCAAATTACTCATCTTTTTTCCCTCCCACAGCTTCTTTTATTACAGATATGATATCTTCGTCTTTAAAACCGATCTCTCTCATCTTAAGTAAAAAATCATCTACATATTCTCTGGCTAACAATTTTCTTCTCTCCTTAATTACATTTTCGTCTTCCGTCACAAATCTTCCGCTGGTCCTTGAAGAAAAAACTATGTTGTTTTTTTCAAGTTCACTGAAGGCTTTCTGAACAGTATTTGGATTTACATTTGCTATACTTGCAAATTCTCTGACCGATGCAAGTTTGTCGGATGCCTTGTATTTTCCTTTAAGTATATCTCTTTCTATATATGAAGCTAATTGCAGATATATAGGTCTGTCACTTTTAAATTCCCATTCCATATTTGTCCGTCCTTTCTTGTATTATTGTATTAATTAACTAATACAATAATACAATGGTATTTATATTTTGTCAATACCTTTTTGAAAAATATTAAATTTTAAATATGAATAATAATTTAAAATGAAAATATAATGAAATTAAGAAATAATATATTTAAATAATTACATAAATATGGTAAAATGATTTGAATATAAAAAGGAAGTATAGATAATGAAAAGAAATAAAAAAATCACTTTAATATCAATTATTCTAATGACTTTATTATTAATACCATCAATTACTTTTGCAAAGCCCGACACAACCGATGAAGAAACCACAAGAGAAGTCGGTGACAGTATAACGAACGTAACCCAGGGAAAAGAAAACGGATATACGTATAGGATAAAAAATAAAAAAGCATATATAATGTCATACAATACAACAGAGGAAAGTATAAAAAGTCTTGTTATTCCCGATAAGATAAAAGACTGTCCGGTTGTAAGTATACAAGATGAAGCATTTAAAAATGTACCTGCAAAAAGTATCGTGATCCCAAAATCGGTAGAAACGATAGGAGATTTTGCTTTTTATAATTGCAGTGAACTTGAAGATCTAACAATAAAGGGATGTAAAAAAATAAATACTTATGCATTTTCCAGCTGTTTGAATTTAGAAAATGTAATTATCGAAGAAGGATGCAAAAAAATAGAAGAGAGTGCATTTTTAAACAGTACAATGAGTACAGTTACACTTCCCTCAACCCTTAAGGAAATAGGAAGCAATGCATTTACAAATTGTTCAAATCTTACATCGTTTACCGTAGCTGATAACAATAAATATTTTAAGAGCATAGACGGAGTATTATATAGTAAAGATGAAAAAACATTAATAGCGTATCCTTCCGGTAAAGATTCAGCTAGCTATACTGTCAATGAAAAAACTACGACTATACAAAATTCTGCTTTTTATGGGAATAAAAATCTCGAAACGATAACACTTCCTAAAAAACTGAAAAAAATAGGTGCTTTGTCTTTTTATAATACAAAACGTTTAAAAAGTATTGAAATACCAAAGAAAGTATCTACTATAGGAAGTGAAGCTTTCTACGGCAGCGTAAGCTTATCAAATGTTACGTTAAAGGGAACAAATACCATAAGCAAAAATGCATTCGCAGAATGCGAAAGTTTAACCGATGTAAAATTATCCGACAGCTTAACGGAAATAAAAGCAAATGCTTTTGAAAATTGTACTATGCTTAAAAACATTGACCTTCCCGATTCGATCGAAATTATGGGAGCTTCAGTATTCAGGGGCTGTGTAAGTTTAAATAAAGTAACTATGCCCAAAGGTGTAAATTATATCAGAGACTATGCTTTTGCGGACTGTACTAACCTTACAGAGGTTGATTTGGGTACAGGTGTGACAAATATAAATAAAAAAGCATTCAGCAACTGTCCTAAACTCACTAAATTTATTGCACCGTCATATAATTTAGGTTTCATAGGAAAGACCGTTTTTGATGACAGCAAAAATGTAGTTATATATGCTCCATATAATTCTTATGCATTAAGATATGCGGATGAAAATAAAATAAATACAAAAAATATTGATGCAGAATATTAAAAAAAAGGAAGATATATATCTTCCTTTTTTATTACATTTCATCAAAGCCGAATAATCTTGCCTGACCTTTCGGTTTTGCACATCCTATATCGCAGTACATTTCAAGGACTGCCTGATACACCGGAGTATTATCCACTCTATGTAATATCCCTCCGTCTTTTTGCATCCAGTCAAAGTCGTCTAATTGGAATAGAGAGAAATCTTTGGTTGAGATAAAGTCCATTGTCCCCTCTTTTAAATATCTTTCTTTAAAAATAGGTATACCCGCAAAAGACATCGTCTTATACCCGCCTTTGATATCCGTGTATTCGATATTTCTTTTATAAGACTGATATAGATTTTGGAATGCTCTGGCACCTCCATAGGTAGTATGGATATAATCTATAGTGGAACCCATTTGTTCTTCACATAAATCAATAGCGTACTGCATATCCATTTCCGTTAAAGGATGAGCACCGTCTGCTTCCTCCGCTGCTATTTTATTTGCGTTAAACCATGAATTTGCGGTCCTGTCTATACCGTAAAGATTAGGGCTATTGAATACCGAGTCGATACCCGTTAGTTCCATATCTTTGTTTCCGGTAAAGACGATATAATCCGCTGATACAGTTCCCGATGCATTGGACTCAACAGTCAAATCGGAAGGTAAATTCAATATAATGGTATTTGCTTTATAATCTACATCCTTGATTTCCAAAGCTTCCATATCCGCAAATTCCTTATTTTCACTGTTATCGATTATATCAATAAATTGACCGGGATAAAAATATTTGCTGTTTTCGACATTTACGGTCGCTTCACCTTTTTTATATACCCATGTACTGTCATTCTTCTTTATGCATGTCACTTTACCCGAACCGTCTGACAAATACTGTCTTCTGATATTATCCTTTGCGTCTGTAAGCAGATCCTGCATTTGTGCGGTAAGCATATTTGCAAAGCTCCCTTTATCCGTTCTGGAAGCTTTGATGAGTTTAGACGAAATACTTAAAACCGCAAACAGGTTCTTTGTTTCCCAAGTAGCCTGTACATATTTTCTTGCATTTGCGGTAGGAAGAAGCCCGTCTTCGCTTCTGTTTCCTATACCGCCGTGTCTTCCGTACTGAAGGGCCATTTTGATATTTCCCCCTTCGACATCTTCGCTGTTACGGGTAATCATTGCAAAAAACGGACCCGAGTCTTCATTCAAAGATGCTCTTACAGGGGATAAAAAATAAGATTTAAGTGCTTGATCTGCACTTTTAGTTGTTGTAACTGACATATAATCACACTCCTTTTATATTTATTCAAGGGATTTTAAAAATAATTTTGCTGCGTCTGCAAAGTTTTTTGGTTCTTCCTTTTTGGTATAAGATGTATAACCGTCTTCATCTTTAAAGACCAGAGGCATTTTCATTTCATCCAAATCTTTAAGATAGTTTTCTATTACCACATTCTTTACCATTTCATTTTGTGCTATCTTATCTATATTCTTTTCGATATAATCTTCTATATCCGGAAGTTCTTCCACTGAATACTTGCACATGTTATACGCCGCAATCAAACCGTCATATCCGCTTTCATATAAGTACTTAACCTTTTCGCCGTCAATATTTATGACTTCGGTATCGATTTTCTTTAAAATGCTGCTTTCCAGACTCTTAAAATCCTCATATTTTTCTCTTAACTTCGCTATATTTTCTTTAAATATATAACCTTTTTCAATTTCGGATTTTTCTTTACTTAACTTGTTATTTTCTTCTTCAAGCTCTCTTATCCTAAATTTCAAGCTCACTACTTCGAGATTTTCCTTAGATGAATACTCACTCTCTTCATCGATGTCTTTCTCTTGTTCAACATTTTCTTCCAAAGACTTTTTAACTTTTGTACTGTCTATATTTTTTTCATTATTCTTTATATTTTCGTCTTTGGTATTTTCTTTTGTAGGTTTGACATCCTCTTTCTTTTTATCATTTTCTTTGTTATCGGTTTCACCCTGAAAATCCTTACTGTTTTTTTGATTTATGGGATTTTTGATTTTTTTCTTATCATCTGCAAACAGCTGCATATTTGAAATATTATAATCAATCATTTCTCCACCTCCTCTCAGTTAAATACTTCTATCTAAATATAATCAAAAATAAATGAATTAAATCAGTATTAAATTGTTACAATTGTGAATAAGTGATAAAAAATTGATTAAAAATGAATTAAACTTGTATTTTACAAGTTTACACGGATTTATTATTGTGATATATTTATATTAAATTGTGTATGTGGGATATATAATAAATTTAAATTTTTAGGGGGATAGTGAGGATGAAATATATCGTTGAAAGAGATTTATTTATGAGCAAACTGCAAAATTACCTTAATGAGATGGACGAAAAAGGATATGATCTGGTGGATGTTTTTGTATCAGAGCAGGATATAAAAGACGGTAAAGAGAACAAATATCAACGTGCAAGCAAAGTTACCGTTATCATGAGTAAATAATTTATACCAATATGTAGAAAAATATAAAAAAGATTTGACTATATATGCTAAAATAGAGTATTATTAGACCGAAGATAGAATAAGAAAAATGCTAAATTTTTTTGAAAATATTTTCGGTTTTATTTTATTATTAAATAAAATAGATATAAAATATTTATATGGAGGAAATATAATGTTTAAACAATGGGATGGATTTAAAGAAGGTTTATGGAATGATAATATCAACGTTGATGATTTTATTAAGATAAACTATACCCCATATGACGGAGACGAAAGTTTTCTTAAAGGACCTACAAAAAGGACCACGGAATGTAACGAAAGAGTTAAAGAACTTTTAGTCGAAGAAAGAAAAAATGGCGGTACTTTAAAAGTTGATGCATCTAAGATCATGAGAGTAAATGCTTTTGATCCGGGATATATAATAGAAGGAAAAGATATAATAGTAGGACTTCAAACAGATGAACCTTTAAAGAGAGGTATTTGTCCGTTCGGAGGGATAAGAATGGTAAAATCCGAGCTTAAAGAATACGGCGCAGAGCTTCCAAAAGAAATAGATGATATGTTTAATTATATCACTACACATAATGACGGCGTATTCAAGGCTTACTCTCCGGATATCAAAAAAGCTCGTCACTTGGGCTATTTGACAGGTCTTCCCGACGCTTACGGAAGAGGAAGGATAATCGGAGACTACAGAAGATGTGCCTTATATGGTATAGACAGACTTATCGAAGAAAAGAAAAAAGACCACGACGAAGTTTCTTCAAGACCGGTAATGCTTGAAGAAAATATAAGAGTTGCGGAAGAGATTTCACACGAAATAGACGCATTGAAAGAAATCAAAAAAATGGCAGAAAAATACGGTTATGATATTTCAAAACCTGCCAAAGATTTCAAGGAAGCGGTTCAGTGGACATACTTTGCTTACCTTGCGGGTATCAAAGAAGAAAACGGAGCAGCTATGTCAATAGGAAGGATTTCTACTTTCCTTGATATCTACGCTGAAAGAGATTTGGCCGAAGGAAACTACAATGAAGAACAGATTCAGGAAATCATGGATGACTTCATTTTAAAACTAAGAGTTGCAAGACACCTTAGAACGAATGAATATAATGAACTCTTCGGAGGAGACCCAATGTGGATAACGGAAGGTATCGCAGGGGTCGGCGAAGACGGAAGACACAGAGTAACGAAAAACTCTTACAGGATATTAAATACTCTATATAACCTCGGAGCCGCACCTGAACCTAACTTGACTGTATTATGGTCTGAAAAACTTCCTGAACCGTTCAAGAAATTCTGTGCACAGGTTTCAATAGATACAGACTCAATACAATATGAAAATGACGATGTAATGAGACCTCACTGCGGTGACGACTACTCTATCGCATGCTGTGTATCCGCTATTCAAATGGGACAGCAGATACAGTTCTTCGGAGCAAGATGTAACCTTGCAAAGATACTTTTACTTTCTCTAAACGGAGGTAAAGAAGAAAAGACAGGAGACAGCATGGGACCTCAAATGGAACCTGTGGGAGACGGTCCTATAGACTTTGACGATGCATGGAAGAGATATATGGAATACATAGAATTCTTCATGGGACTATATGTAAATACAATGAATATAATCCACTACATGCATGATAAATACGACTTTGAAAAGAGCCAAATGGCATTCCTCGACTCCGAAGTAAAAAGACTTATTGCTTTCGGTGTTGCGGGATTATCCGTTGCAACAGATTCATTATCAGCAATCAAATATGCGAAAGTAACTCCAATCAGAGACGAAAACGGACTTATCGTAGATTACAAAACAGAAGGCGACTTCCCTAAATACGGGAATGACGATGACAGAGTAGATGAAATAGCAGTTAAAATAACAGAAAAAGTTATCGAAGAGCTTAGAAAACATCCTTCATACAGAAATGCGGTTCATACTCTATCTATCTTAACAATCACTTCAAACGTAATGTATGGCAAGAAGACTGGTAACACTCCTGACGGAAGAAGAGCGGGAACACCTTTCGCACCGGGAGCCAATCCTATGCACTGCAGAGATAACACAGGAGCGATAGCTTCACTTAACTCGGTATCAAAAATCAAATGGGATACATGTCAGGACGGTATTTCAAATACATTCAGCATCACTCCCGATTCACTGGGCAAGGATAAAAAGTCAAGAAATGAAACATTGGTTAAATTACTAAGCGGATATTTCAATCAAGGTGCTCATCACTTAAACGTAAATGTTCTAAATAAAGAATTATTGATGGACGCTTATGAAAACCCTGATAAATATCCAAGCTTAACGGTCAGAGTTTCCGGTTATGCGGTAAGATTTAACGCACTGTCAAAAGCTCACCAAAAAGAAGTTATAGAAAGAACTTTCCACGAAAGTTTATAATCTGAATTAAATGATACCGGTCTTATGTCCGGTATCATTTCTTAATTAAGAATTATTATAAGAGGATAGAAAAATGGTTAAAGGCAGATTACATTCCATAGAAACATTCGGAGCCGTAGACGGTCCGGGAATAAGGACGGTTTTTTTTCTGCAGGGGTGTCCGGCGAGATGTCTTTACTGTCACAATCCCGACAGCTGGAAAATAGGAGCCGGAAGTGAAGTAGATGCAGAAACTTTAGTTAAAAGAGCTAAAAGAGGCATCCCCTACTACGGTGACGACGGCGGAGTGACATTCTCGGGAGGAGAACCTTTACTTCAAGGCGAATTCCTTATCGAAGCAATAAAAGCACTTAAAAAGGAAAACATAAACTGTGCCATAGATATAAGCGGGACGTATTACGATGAATTCTCACATGAGGCAATAAACCAAGCGGACTTGATACTTTTGGATATAAAACACACAAATCCCAAGCAGTTTACTAAAATAACCAGCAGAAGTCAGGAAACACTGTTTAAAATCATCGAAGATATAAATGAACTTGGTAAAAAAGTTTGGATAAGACAAGTAATAATCCCGGGTATAAATGATAACGAAGAATACATTGAGAGTTTGAATGAATTTATAAAACAAATAAAAAATGTAGAAAAAGTGGAACTTTTGGGATATCATAACATGGCAATAAACAAATACGAAAAACTGGGAATGGACTATAAATTAAAAGACGTAAAACCTATGGATAAAGCTAAACTGGATAGATTAAATAGCATGGTAAAATATTAAATAAAAAAAAGCTTTCAAAATTGGAAAGCTTTTTATTTTTTATACCTAGCTTGAATAATCGAGTATATTCTTTCTTGCTTTTACAAGTTCAATTTGATTTTCAAGAAGTTTATTTTGAAGTTCGCTTATAGACCTTCTGTTGAGTTCTATTTCACTTCTCATAGATGTGAACTTTTCCTTATACTCTTCAAGTAAATCTTTCAATTCTTCATTCTCGATTTCAAGTTTTTCATACTTATACTGCATGGAAAGTCTTTTTGCTTCGTTTGCTTCGGCTTCTTCCAAAGCTGACATCAATTTTTCCTTGTAATCGGTAAGTATTTCATATTCTTCCTTGTCTTTTCTGAGGTCTTCCACCTCATCCTTTAAGGAGAATAATTCTTCGCATAAGTTAAGTGAAGATAACACTGCAGCCGTATAAGGATTCATATAAGGATTGTTTTTCTTTACTTCCTTGATGAGTTCATCTACAAAGCCTGCAACTTTCTTTAAGCTGTCTTCATCATTATCTGTTATTATAGTGTAATTAGTACCTAGAATATTAACAACGACTCTATTCTTTGGTGTGTTTTTTTCTTCCATCTCTATCACCCATTCACTTTACAAAAATATATAAATTTATCAAAATACAATATATAAATATATAATACCACAAAGTTTACTATAAAAAAAAGAAAAAATTAGAAAATTGCATAATTTTTTCTCTTTTAATCGTATATATAACATTAAATAATATTTATTACGTATTATATATACTATTACGTTTATTAGTGTAATATTTTTATCAAATTTACTTTAAATATTTTATATTAAAGTTTACTTTTAAATCAATATTTATACTTCACTCAAGATACTGTCAAGTATTTCAATGCATTTATCAATGTCCTCTTTGGAAATAATAAGAGGCGGTACAAACCTTATTATGTTCGTTCCGGAATTAAGCAGCAGAAGTCCTTTTTCAAGAGCTTTATTTATAATATCCGAAACAGAGAAATCAAGTTCCATACCAAGCATAAGACCTACTCCCCTTACATCTGATATGAAAGGATATTTTTCTTTTAGACCCTCAAGCTTTGATTTCAAATATTTACCTTGTTCTTTTACATTATCAAGGATACCTTCGTTTAAGATTTTGTTTATAACATATTTGCTTGCGGTAGAAGCAAGCGCATTCCCTCCGAAGGTAGAAGCGTGATTTCCCGGCTCAAACCCTTTCGCCTTATCTTCGCTTACTAAAATCGCACCTATAGGAAAACCTCCCCCGAGACCTTTAGCCATTGCCACGACATCGGGAACGACGTCAAAATATTCATAAGCAAATAAATATCCGCTCCTTCCGATACCGCACTGGACTTCGTCAAAGATAAGAAGTATATCCAGCTCATCACATAAGTTTCTTACCTTTTGTAAAAACTCTTTCGTTGCGGGTCTTATGCCCCCTTCACCCTGAACCGGTTCAAGGATTATACCGCAGGCACCGCTTCTCGCTTCCTTTTCAAGGGCTTCAAAGTCCATAAAATCAACATGAGTGACATCGGGCAAAATAGGTCCGAGCCCCTTTTGATACTTAAGCTGTCCCGTTGCGGTTATGGAACCGAAAGTCCTGCCGTGAAAAGAATTTTTCATTGCTATTATTTTGGTTTCTTTATTCTTGAATTTATAAGCGTAAAGTCTTGATAACTTTAAAGCAGCTTCGGTAGCCTCAGCTCCCGAGTTACAGAAAAATACTCTGTCCAGCTTGCTGTTATCCACTAAAAGTTTTGCAGCTTCTACGTTCGGCTTTGTATAATAAAGGTTTGAAACATGGTAGAATTTCTTCATCTGCTCATTCAAAGCATTATTAAGCCCTTCATCGTTATATCCGAGAGCATTTACCGCTATGCCCGCTACAAAATCAAGATACTTATTTCCTTTATCGTCATATAGATAAACCCCTTCTCCTCTGTCGAAGACTACAGGGATCCTTCCATATGTATTCATTAAAACTTCATTTCCGGTCTTAATTATATCTTCCATTTCTTACTCCTTGATCATCGTTCCTATCCCATAGTTTGTAAATAATTCTATTAATAAACTATGTTCGACTCTTCCGTCTATTATATGTACGCCTTCAACGCCGTTTTCAACGCTTTCTTTGGCACCCTTAATCTTCGGTATCATTCCTCCGTCTATCGTGCCGTCGTCTATAAGACCTTGTACATCTCCTATATTTATCTGCCTGATAAGCTTTTTATCCTTATCGAGGACTCCTTCTATATCCGACATAAACAGTAGTTTCTTTGCACTCAGTGCACTCGCCACATGACAGGCAACAAAATCCGCATTGATATTGTAGCTGTGTCCCGTCTCATCAACACCAACAGGCGCTATGATAGGAATGAAATCATCATCGATAAGTTTTGCTATAAGCATAGGATTTACGCTTTTTATCTTACCTACATATCCTATATCGTCTCCTCCCGGAGTATGTTTTTCGACTTCCAGTATATGACCGTCCTGTCCCGAAATACCTATGGCATTCATTCCCTGATTTGTAAAGAGGGAAACCAAGTCTTTATTTACCCCTCCGGCAAGGACCATCTGTACTATATCCATAGTTTCATTGTCGGTATACCTAAGTCCGTTTATAAACTTATGTTCTTTACCGACCCTATCTAACATCTTATTTATATCTTTTCCGCCGCCGTGAACTATCACAGGCATTATACCGACAAGCTTCATAAGAGCGATATCATTTATCACACTGGCTTCCATTTCTTTATCTACCAGTGCCGCTCCGCCGTATTTGATTACCACTATCTCACCGTAAAACTCTTTTATGTAAGGAAGAGCTTCTATTAAAATATTGGCTTTTTCCATATATTTATCGTCCATCAGCTTCTGTACTCTCCGTTTATTTTTACATATTCGTAGCTTAAATCACAGCCCCATGCAGTTGCCTTTTCATTTCCCATATTCATGTTTATATCTATTTCCAATTCAACCTGCTGCAGTATCTCAAGAGCTTTTTCTTCATCAAAATCAAGGGCTATCCCGTCTTTATAAAGTTCGATTTCCCCTTTTGCACTTTTAAAGGAAAGAGTTACTATATTAGGATTGAACTTTACCCCCGAGTATCCTGCGGCACAAAGTATTCTGCCCCAGTTCGCGTCTTCTCCGAAGAACGCCGTCTTAACAAGGGAAGAACCTATGATGCTCTTGGCTATCTTCTTAGCATTTTCTTTTGTATCGGCATTTAATACATTTACAGCCATGAACTTCGTAGCACCCTCTCCGTCTTTTACGATTTGAGTTGCAAGATGTTTGCATACAAAAGTAAATGCGTCTTTGAACACATTATAATCCTTATGTTCTTTTGTAAGAAGTTCGTTTCCCGCCATTCCGTTTGCGAGGGCTATAACGCTGTCGTTTGTGGAAGTATCTCCGTCGACGGAAATCATGTTATATGTATCGTCGGCTATTTCTTTTAAAAGTTCTTTAAAAGTAGCGTCGTCTATGTTTACATCTGTAGTGATAAAGGAAAGCATAGTCGCCATATTCGGATGTATCATTCCCGACCCCTTGGCAATGCCTCCTATTTTGACTTTCTTATCATCTATTATTATTTCAACCGCCTTATCTTTTATAAAAGTATCCGTCGTAAGGATACCTTCCGCACAGTTTATCCCTGAAACTATATCATCATCGAGAGCAAGAGAAACTTCTCTTATCCCCATAATAATGGTATCCATAGGAAGCTGAACTCCGATGACTCCCGTAGAATTGACATATACGTCTTCAGGTTTCAAAGCAAGACAAGCTGCCGTCTCTTCAGCCATTTTATATGTATTGTTAAGTCCTTCTTCTCCCGTGCAGGCATTTGCATTCCCACTGTTTATTATTATGGCTCTGGCTTTTTTGCCTTTATTATATAATTCCATATTGTGAAGTACGCTTGAAGCCTTTACCTCATTGGTAGTAAATACTGCCGCGACATTACATGGTTTCTCGGAATATATAAGAGACATATCTTTTCTCTTTCTCTTAAGTCCCGTAGATTTGCCGGCAGCATAAAATCCTTTTGGTGCAACAACGCATCCTTTTTCTGTTTTCATTTTTTACTCCTTACTATTATTTGTAAGGCTGAGCCTTACAATTCCTACAAGGGATTAACCCTTAAAACTCAATGCAGGGCTCCGCCCTACGACCCGCCAATATTTTTCCAAAGATAAAAATATTGGATAAAAATCTTTCACTCATACGCCGTGAAGGCTTAAAACGCTCTCATATATCCTAAAAATCTCTG
>NZ_JANJZK010000012.1 GCF_024623185.1 Anaerofustis stercorihominis | reverse complement strand
CGTCAAATCTATAAGAACAATTCTCTATATCCTTTTCTTTAAGGTAATTCATTGCACTTAAAACGATTTTTTTCTGCTTATCTTCATTTACATATTTTCTGGGTTCGATTAAATTTTTATGTCTGCCTTTTACTTCCACAAACGCAATTATATTCTTCTTTTTTATGATTATATCTATTTCGCCGTACTTACATTTATAATTTCTATATAGCAAGTCATAACCGTGCTTTTCCAAATAGTTACAAACTACTTTTTCATAATTCTTACCTTTTTGAACAGTATTCGTAACCAAATTATTCGTAAACGAACTTCTGTGAATAGGACATAATCCATTGTTTTTTATGGCTTCAATATGGTCAAAAGTACCATATCCTTTATTCTTTTCAAATCCATAACATGGATAAGCCTTAGCATATTCTTCCATTAACTTATCTCTATAAACTTTCGCTACTATACTTGCGGCAGCTATAGAGTATATATTTTCGTCACCTTTTACAAATGCCTCCTGCTTGATATCGGTATTTAAATGCACTGCATCTATCAATAAAACTTCCGGTTTTACACTAAGTTTATCGACAGCTTCAAGCATTGCTTCCTTGGTCGCGTTTAAAATATTTATTTTATCAATTATATTGTTATCTTTGATACCAATAGCATAACTTATCGCTTCTTCTTTTATCTTTTCCGCCAGTTCTTCCCTTTTTTGAGAACTCAATTTTTTAGAATCATTTATATATAAAATATTACTCTCTTTTGGAAGTATTACAGCGGCAGTAACCACAGGTCCTGCTAAAGGTCCTCTTCCGACTTCATCTATACCCGCTATATATTTATACCCGTCATCATGAAGAGAACTTTCAAAGGCTTTTATATTTTCTATCCTCTTGATTTCCATTTGGTACTTTTCGTTTTTCTTAATAAGTCTTTCACCGAATTTATTGACTTCTCTTCTTCCGTCATTCATAAAAGCTTCTATATAATCAAGATACTCGTCTTCTTTGATATCATAAAACATCTTTCTTAACTTATTGACACTTATTCCTGTAATATCTATCATAACTATCTCCTATAAATCATTTACACTGTCAAATGAAATTTTACCTATATTTCCGTTCTTGAATTCATCAAGGACCGTGATTGCCGTCCTCAAATAATCGATTTCTCCGCCTTTCAATAAAAACCCTCTTTTTCTGCCTATATCCTCATATACTTCTAGAGGTAATTTATCCACGCTTTCAAGTTTATATCTGCTCATCAAATCATTTGGATATTTATCTATAAGGAATTCTATTAATTTTAAAGCAAGTTCTTCCCTGTCAAGTATGGTTTCTTTAACGGAACCGATCGAAGCAAGACAAACTCCGTCTTCGATATTGTCAAATTTAGGAGGAAGTACCCCCGGAGTATCAAGCAAGTAAAATTCCCCTTTTACCTTTATCCACTGTTTGGATAAAGTAACTCCCGGTTTATTTCCAGTTCTCGCATTTGACTTTTTTGTTATCGCATTGATAAACATGGATTTACCCACATTAGGTATCCCCACAATCATGGCTCTGACTTCCCTGTTTGCTCTGAAATTGACTTTTATATCGTTTAAGCAGTTAACAACATCATTAAGTCCTTTTTTATTTAAAGCATCTACAAAGAAAACATCTTCATCGTTATCTTTAAAATACTTTATCCACTGTGCAGTTTTATTGTCATCTGCCAAATCGGTTTTATTAAATACCTTTATAGATTTCTTTTGATTAATTATTTTATTAAAATCTTTATTTTCACTTCTTATGACCGCTCTTGCATCAAGAAGTTTTATTATAACATCGACATTTTTAAGATCCTCTTTTATAAGCCTCGTAGCCTTAGCCATATGACCGGGATACCACTGTATATTCATAATCTACCTCGCTGACTTTTCTACTATTATACACAAATATATATAAAAAAAGAAATAAAAAAAGTGTAATTTCTCGTCATTGCATATAAAGAAATGTAATATTATACTTAAAATATAAAAAAGACGAGAAAGAAGTTTCTTGTCTTTTATTATTTTTAAGGAGAAAACGATGAAAGGAAGAGAATATTTAGAAAAAGAATATGAACATAAAAGCAGGATAAAGACAAAATCATATTTTTTAAAGAAAGAATTTAAAGAAAATAAGGAAGTAAGAAAAGATGAAAAGAGAAATAAAAAACAAAATAAAAGAGCTGTTTTCAAAGAGTAAATATTTTATTTTAATAGAAAATGACTTATTTGATATTTCAAATAGATTAAAAGAAATCGATGAGGGCTATTTTATAGTGTTAAATACCAATAAAAACAGATATGAAGTGCATAATGTATTTAATAAAATGGGAACTTTTTGCTTTACAGTTCCCTATAAACATTTAGACATAAGGACTTATTACTACTGCTTAAAAACAAGAATAGAAAACAGCGATAAATTGATCGAAGAAATGAACAGAAAAAACAAAGAGATAGAAAAGCAAAATATAAGATATTTTGAAAATGAAATGAAAGCAAGAGCTTATGATACAAGAAGTATTTTCATGAAAGAAGAAAGGATGTAATAAAAATGTTAAAAGAAAACAAATTTACACTTAAAGCAAAGAAGAATTCCTTAGACGAATACGAAGCATATTATCCTAAAACTGCATGGGACAATGTAGTTACAGAAAATAACGAAATGTTAAATAATTATATACAAAATAACATATTATCTAAAGAGGAAGCAAATGATACATATTTAAAATTAAGCGATAAAGAAAATTATTATACAAAAGAAGAATATGACATTAAAGAAAATAAAATAAACGACAAATTAACCGAACTTGAAAAAATAAAAAGCGAAGATTACATAACAAACGATGTAAGTTCCACAGAGCTAACCAAAGCACCTTCAATGAATATATTCAAAGAGCAAATAGATAGTGCAAATAATAAAATAGATGATATAAAAAGCACAATTAATTCCATAAACCTGGATATGAGTAAAGTTCCCATTTTCTTCGACGGAGAACAGGGCAGCTATAAAATATCTGTCATAAACACAATTATTGATATAGGAAGTGATGTGGAATCAAGAACCATATTTGAAGTATCCAAGTATCTGGATAAAAGCAAAGTAAATTTTGAAAATGTGTTTTTTGCTGTGCCTATATTAAATTCTTCTGATTTTTCCGTTAAGCTAAAAAGCTTTGATATGAGTGCAGTCAAAATATACCTCGAACTTATAAAGATATCAAACAGAGCAATTTATCGAAGCGATTTAGCCCTTACATTGATTGTAATAGGTAACTAATCAAATAAATGTCAATTTTAAAGCAATATAATATCAACAAACCGACAAAATTTACCATTATATCCGTAGTATAATTAGTTCATAACATTTTTTTATTAATATTGATAATTTTTTTATAAAAAGGGGTATGGGGAAATGAGTAAAAATAACTACTATTTCAAAAACAAAAAACAAGTTAAGCAGGATAATTTATACGACAGCAGTATAAATGAAATTACAAATGAGAATATCGCATCACTTAAAGATTCGTTAATAAGAACTTTATCGAAACTTGAAATGGATGTACTTTCTCTTAACAAAACGGATTTGAATATGGTAATGAAGACATATGATAATCTGAACAAATTAAAAGGCGAATTAAATTATGTTAAAAAATTTGTTCCGCTAAACGATTTTATAATAAATCATATCGAAATGCATATTACAAAATATGAGTATTACCTTAAACAGAGAGCCAAGATATAAATTATTTTCATAGATAAAAACCCAACGAAAAGGACTAGCAAAAACTAGTCCTTTTCCATTTATTTAAATTTAAGTCTTTCATCTGATTTATACTTTTTCCTCGAGGGATTTCCCTCACATCTATATATTTTATTTTTATTCAATAAATATATCGAAGACCACACCGTATCTGCCCCCAATTTTCTGTCATACTGACACATAAAACCATATTTTCCGCTAAGCAAGTTTTTAATGAATGCAAAGTCTTGATTTTTATGTTTGCTTAATACATCTTTTAAAACTTGATACCTTTTATGTGAAAATAGATCTTCCCCGTTAAAAGCCTTTGGAGGATTGTATTTTTGCATTTTATCAGTGATAAAATGGTTTGTTGTATAAATAAAATTTTCATTTCCTTTTGGTTTTATTATTTCCATTTCATTACAGTTACATTCGATAACTGCCATATCACCATACTTATCTGCAAGAGTTATCGTTTGACTTGAAGATATGGTAAGATTTTTTAAAGCGTCTATCCCCTCTTTAACCGTTTTGCATTTTTCAAGTATATACCTTATTAGAAGTCCAGCATTTATTCCCGGTTTCTTAACCGTAGGATAAACAAATGTAAGTCCTGCGGCAAGCCCATATTCATTTACACCGTCCTCTATCTGCGTTACTGCCGTGGTATTTCCTATAAATGAATAACTGTTATCCAAATCATAATAACAGCTTTCATAAAGATGTTCCAATTCAACCAAAAAATCACTGTTCCTTCCAAAAATAATATCTTCCTCGTTTTTGACGACAACACAGCTGCAGTAATTTTCCAAAGTAAAATTATACATACCAAGAATAAAGCATGCGAGGTCTAAAAACTCCATCCTCTGCCCGTCGGCAATCCCTTTTATTTCTTCAAGCACCTTAGGATATTCCCTTTTGTAAATTTCAATACTCCTAATCGTAAAGTCTCTTTTCTCTTCGCTCAGATTTAATATATGATCCTTATTAAGAGATTTCCCATTATTAAATAATAAATCCCCATACTTAAACCCGGCATCATAATAACTATTTTTAAATCTTGAATGATACATGATATATCTCCTTTTATTATTCAAGACGCGCCTCATAGTTAAAGAATAACCAAATAAAAATTTTAAGTCAACAGCTAAATAAATATCAAAAAAAAGAGCTTATTTAAATAAGCTCCGTAAATCAATTTATTTAAAAATCTACTTCGTCAGGTTTGGCACACTGCCCTCCGCAATATGGTATATTATCTATTACTTTCATATCTTCGTTATTTATTTCAAAATCAAACACATCTGCATTTTCTATTATCCTGCTTGGTGTAACAGACTTTGGAAGAGGGAGTATATTATGCTGAAGCACCCATCTTATACAAATCTGCGCCACTGATTTATTGTATTTCTTTGACAGTTCAATCAAAGTTTCGTTACTAAGCGCATCTTTTCTTCCAAGAGGAGACCAAGCCTCTACGACAATATCGTTTTTAATGCAGTATTCTGCTGTTTCGATTTGAGCAAAACCCGGATGAAACTCTATTTGATTAACCATGGGTTTGATTTTTGACGTCTTCATCAATTCATCTATATGATGAGGTAAGAAATTGCTTAGCCCTATTGCTTTTACTCTTCCCGTTTCATATATCTCTTCAAATGCTCTCCATGTATCTGCATTGATTTCCTCCGCATTTTCAAACTGTTTTTTGTTTGCGGGCCAATGTATCAAATATAAATCAAGATATTCAAGTTCTAAATTATCCATGCTCTTTTTGAATGCTTCTTTTGCACTTTCATATCCTCTATCACTGTTCCAAAGTTTGCTAGTAATAAATAAATCTTCTCTCTTTACTCCGCTTTCTCTTATAGCTTGTCCTACCCCTTTTTCATTCTGATAGAACCAAGCGGTATCTATATGCCTGTACCCTGCCTTGATAGCTTCCTTTACCCCGTTTACAACACTGTCACCGTCAGGAGTCTGAAATGTTCCGTAACCTATACACGGAATTTCATAACCGTTATTTAATTTAAATGTGTCAGTTAAACTTTTCATTATTTCACCTCGCTGTTTATATTATATTTATTTTATCACTAATCCCTAAATATAGTAAATAAAAATCATATTAAAATATTTATAATTTAAATTTCGTATAAAACAAAAGGAGTAGTTAAACTATTACTTTTATTTTATAAGAATTACCCTAACGTATTTTTCTTTTATTCTACTTATAGTTATTTAGATAGTCAGTTATAGCCTATTTAAAATCCATTTTAGTACATTAAATATCATAGTCAAATAATATATAAAAAATTTTATCATATACTTCATTTTTAAATCAAACATTATTTCACAAACAAAAAAGCACCCTACTCAGGTGCTTTTAAATGTTAACTATTAATGTTCTTTATCTAATGAGTCCATTGTTTTTGTATCTAAGTTACCTGTTACACTTAATCCTTTTTTAGTCTGGTAACTTTTTACCGCAGCAGTAGTCTTAGCATCAAACGTTCCGCTGGAAGTTCCCTTCAAATACCCCATCCTTATTAAAATTTCCTGATAATCTTTAATGACATCTCCCTTATGACCTTCTTTATAAGTCAAAGTTTCGCTGTCGAGACTTCTTCTCGTTTGAGGTGTCATCGTTCCCGTAACAGGAAGGCTTTTTTCTTTTTGATATTTTTCACAAGCCACTTTTGTTTCGGCAGTATAAGTACTGTTAGGTTCCTTAGTCAGATAGCCGAGATAATACAAAATATAATTATATTTCTTAATATCTTCACTGGATTTACCGGTCTTATAATCTACAACTTCATTATCCAGAGTCTGCATAGTTAATTTATCAAGCTTGGATGTTTCTTTTATCCCTCTGCTTGTCTGATATTCTTTTACTGCTTTTGTAGTCGTGGAATCAAAAGTATTATTAGGAGTATCGGAAAGATAATCCAAATAATAAAGGATCAATTTATAACTTAAGATCTCATCTCCGCTTTCCCCTTCCGAAAAAGTCTTGGAATAATCCTTATCCACATTATTTAAATTCAAATCATCATCGTCCGTGATCTTACCTTCTAAGTAATCGGACAAATTACCCGCAAAAGCATAATAAAGCGTCTTGGACGAAAGATTTACAGAATATGATTCGTTTAAGTATTTCTCGCTGCAAAATGATGCACTGAGCAATATAAAAAACATAAATGCTATTAAATATATTAAAAATGATTTGATTTGTTTCATTTAATTACCTCAATATTTGGACAATTTTTTATAAATATGTTATGATTATAACATAATATAGTATTAAAACAAAATATTTTATTGGAGATTTAAATGAAAATTTTAATGACTAATAATGATATAAATCGAAGCATTAAGAGAATTGCCTATGAGATAGTGGAAAAGAACCATGGAGTGGAAGACTTGGTCGTGGTGGGTGTAAAAAACGGAGGAGTTTCTCTTGCCAAAATGCTCGCAAATCATTTAAGCAGTATGGAAGACACGATAGTACCGGTCACTTTTGCGGATATAACTCCTTTCAGAGACGATAAAAAAAAGACAGAAAAAATAGAACAGCTGGACATTGATATAAACGATAAACTGGTAGTAATAGTAGATGATGTACTGTTTACCGGAAGAACTACGAGAGCAGCCCTCGAATGTATTTTCAGTTTCGGAAGACCAAAAAAAATACAACTGGCTATCTTAGTGGACAGAGGACACAGACAAATACCTATAAGAGCGGATTATGTAGGTAAAAATATTCCTACGTCCATAAAAGAAAATGTCAATGTTGTAATAAACGGAGAGAATTCTTTTGTTGAAATAAATTAAGGAGTACACATGAGTTTCTGCAGCGATATAAAAAATAACTTGTGCCATATAACTTTAAACAATTTATATGAAAAAGAATGTGAATTATATGGATATCTTCATTGTATAAGTTCTCTTTCTTTAAAAGGAAGAGGAAAGCTTAATTTAATATTTGAAACCGAAAACCCTTCTGTTGCAAGAAGGATTTTTGCGCTTATTAAAGATGTATTTTCTATAAATATAGAAATTGCAGCTAAGAAAAACAATTTAAGAAAAGGGCATTTTTTATATAATTTAATCGTAATGGACAGTGCTGATTCTATGAATATACTGGATTATTTTAATATAATAGATTTCAGCGCCGGTTTTGAAATAAACAATACCATCAAAGAAGATATACTTCCTACGATAAGCGAGATAAGGCATTATTTAAGAGGTGTATTCTTATCCTCGGGATATGTCAGCGATCCGAAGAAAAAAGGATACCAAATAGAATTCGTATTCAATAAATTCGAATACGCCAAAAATCTAATCGATTTACTTAAAAATATAGATATAAACTTAAAATACGTAAAAAGAAAAGAACAGTATGTAATATACACAAAAGACTCTTCTACCATAACGGAAATACTGGGTAATATCGGTGCTCATAATGCGGTTCTTGAAATAGAAAGTACAAAAGTAATAAAGGAAATGAGAAATAATGTAAACAGACGTCTCAACTGTGAAACCGCCAACATGGATAAAACGGTAAATACTGCTTTAAAACAAATAAATGCAATAAACAAAATAAGTGACAGATACGGAATGGATTATTTGGATGAGCCTATACTTACCTTAGCAAAAATGAGGCTAAATAATCCCGACGCATCCTTGAATGAGCTGTCGGGAATGTTCGATCCGCCCATAAGCCGTTCGACCATAAATAATTGGTTCAAAAAAATCCTTAAAATTGCAGATAGTATATAAAAATTTTATAAATTTATATGAAAGGCAAGTTGGAACAATGGGAAATTTTAACACAGAATTACTGCTTAAACATCTAACAAATATTAAAACCAATCCTATTAGAGAAGAACAAACAAAAGCTTTTTATGATAATTTAAGAGAGAAGTATTTCAGTAAACTGGATAAAATCAAAAACTCTTCTTTAAGTGAAAAAGAAATGATTGCAAAAGAGTTTTCAGAGAAGCTAAAACAATTCAAAGAGGATTATAAAACATTTAAAGAAAATATTTATAAGCATTACGATACAAATAAAACAGAACTGGTTTGGTATTATAGTGAAATTTTAAATACCCTTCATCCATTATCAGAAAAAAGGAATACCAATGAATTATATATTGAAATAAATAATCTATATAAAGATTTATTTGTAAAATATTATTACAACGATTTAGGTAACAAGATATACGAAGTAAGTTCTATATCAGTCTATTACATAACGCTGAATGATACCGAATGGCAAATAGATATAGGAAAAGATATAGAGTATGAACTAAAGGAAGATCCGGATAAATACATAAAAATAACCAGAAACGAGGCTGAAACATTTGAAAACTTCTTTATGCAGGATTTGAATATATGGTACACAAGCAGTATAAGACAGGCTGTAACATATGCTACATTTTATTATCAGGGAATGAAAAGGAAGATATCGGGGAAACCATATATATCCCATGCACTGGAAACACTTCTTATTACATCAACTCTTACCGGTGACGAAAGCGTACTTATAACAAGCGTACTTCACGGACTTATAAAAAATACAAATGTCGATATAATCGAAGTAAAAAAATATTTTGGACTCGATGTTGCTAAGAGACTATTATATTTAACGCAAATGGAAGATAACTTAGATAACGACAAAGAATGGAGCGAAGCAAAAAAGAATATACTCTACAAGCTGGATAATGCATGTATTGATATCAAAATCATAATCCTTTCAAATGAACTCTCCAAGCTAAGAGAAATAGACAGAGATTTTCAAGTTTATAAAGACAGCATATGGCAGCATTTCAGCGAAACGGATAAAAAGAAACATAGATGGTATCATGAAGAAGTATTGAGAAGATTATATGAACTGAGAGTAAGCAGTGCTTATGAAGAATATCAAAAATTGATATACATACATCTTACCAATATATTTAATTAAAGCACTTACAAAAGTAAGTGCTTTTTTATTATATGACCGACTTTATTAAATTTCTGACAAATTCGCTTCCCGGATTATTTAGTATTTCTTCTTTTGTTCCGCACTGCTCAATCTTACCTTTATCCATTATAAGGATTTTAGTACCGAGTTTAAACGCTTCCTTTATATCGTGAGTAATAAAAACTATGGTTATATCCGTCTTATTATATACTTTTAGGATTTCATCCTGAAGCTTCATTCTCGTTATTTCATCTACCGCACCGAAAGGTTCATCCATAAGAAGGATTTCCGGGCTTGCGGCAAGAGACCTTGCAATACTGACTCTTTGAGCTTCCCCTCCCGATAATTCATCGGGGTATCTTTCTCTGAACGAATCCTCAAGACCTACTATACCCATCCATTTTTCCACAGCTTTTTTAGTTCTTTCTTTATCCTTCTTATTTAGTAGATTAGGTACATAAGCTATGTTTTTTTCAACATTCATATTTGGGAACAATACACTGCCCTGAATCGCATATCCTATATTTCTTCTAAGCTTTATCTTATCTACGTCTTTATTATTTACACCATCTACGAATACATCTCCCCCGCTGGGTTCAATCAGACTGTTTATCATTTTAAGCATCGTAGTCTTACCCGAACCGGAACTTCCTATAACAGTCAAGAATTCTCCCTTTTCTATACTCAAATCAAAATCTTTTAATACAGTATTATCTCCGTATATTTTGGATACATTTTTAAATTCTATTACACTATTCATTTATTTATCCTCCAAAATATGATTTTTGACTAAGAATTCATGAGAAACTGTCTTGGCGTCTTTACCATTACCCTCTACATCATAATTCATCTTCGCCATTTTATTATCGTCAAGTACGCCTTCAAGCTTTGAAAGTGCCGTTTTGATTTCAGGGTATTCATTTAAAATTTCATTTCTTATGACCATCATACACATAGCGGAAGAAAAGAAATTTCTATCATCTTTAAGAACCACGACATCGCTGACACTGAGCTGCCCGTCAGTAGTAAATATATCCATTACATCCACTTTTTTATTGTTTATTGCTTTATACTTAAGTCCTATATCAAGATCGGTAGTTTTCTTAAAATCAAATCCGTACTCTTTACACAAAGCCTCATAACCGTCAACTCTTTCAAAGAAATCATATTCGGCTCCGAAGTTCAGCTTATTTGAAACTTTTGCCAAGTCGGAATAAGTCTTTAAATCATATTTCTCTGCTAAATCTTTTCTTACAGCCAGTCCGAAGGTATCATTAAATCCAAAATTACAAACCCATGAAAAATCAAATTTTTTATTATATTCTTTATTTAATTTATTAAACATTTTTTCATCGTAAAAACCGTCATGTTTTAGAACCATATTCCAGCCCGTAGAGGTATACTCGGGATACATATCGAATTCTCTATTTTCCATACCCGGCTGGATATTTGAAGTTCCGCCTCCTACTCCCTGAGTCAAGTTTACTTTTAAATCTGTTTCGCTTTCTATTACTTCTTTTAACATCTCACTTATGATATATTGTTCAGTCATCGGTTTTGAAGCAATATTTATTGTCTTTTTATTAAAAGTATTAAACATTGAAACTCCGAAACAAATGACTACCAAAACTGAAATGATAGCTATAAGCTTTTTGCTTTTTCCTTTATTTCTTCTTTTAGTAATATTCTTTTCTATAATGCCAAGGATAAAATCTATCACAACAGCTAAGAGTGCTATAAGGAAACTTCCTATTACAGTCATAGTAGTATTGTTCGTTGTTATACCTCTATATATACTTACACCTAATCCCCCGGCTCCTATAAATGAAGCAATACCCGCTAAAGCTATAGTCATTGTAGCCATGTTTCTAAGCCCGGAAATAATAACTGGTATGGCAAGAGGGAGTTTTATTTTATATAATATTTGAAAATCGGTACTCCCCATACCTTTTGCGGCTTCCAAAAGTTTTTCATCTATATTTACTATGCCTGTATAAGTATTTCTAACCATTGGAAGGAGTGCATATATGCTAAGCGCTATGATAGCCGTAGTATTCCCTATCCCCGATAAAGGGATCAAAAATCCAAGCAGTGATATGGAAGGGATAGTATATATAAAATTGACCAATGAAAGGACAAATTTAGAACTCTTTCGGTATTCACTTATTAAAACCCCGAGGATAAGACCTATAATACCCGCGACAACTATTGCAGTCATGGAAATCTTTAAATGTTCAAGAAGCAACCCCAGGAAAAAAGATTTCCTCTCCACAAATAAATTTATTATCTCACTCATTCGTTACCACCTTTCAACTGCCTTAACGGGACAGTTTTCATAACAAAGACCACAGTGAAGACAATTTTCATTTTTTATATTCATTATACCATTTAATTCATAAATTGCACTCTGAGGACATAAATTATAACATTTTTTGCAGTTTATACATGTTTCATTGATAAAATACCCCTTTTCTCTTACTTCTTCTACGCCAAAAGAGAAAGTTTTTCTGTAAATAGGGTGTTTTGATAAATCAAAATATTCTATAATACCTTTATCTATACAAAAAACATCGAGAATATCCCTGCTATCCCCCGGATAAACTTCATTCATAACGGGGTTACATTCAAATATTTTATCAAGATAGTATTTATTATCCTCTACCTTATTTGCTTTTCCTTCAAGTCTTATAGATTCAAAATTTTCTGTAAGAGCCGTAACGGCAACATGATTATTTGCCATTAACTCTCTGTAAAAATCTTTTCCTCTTGCGGTCAAAAAATATAATTTTTGGTCTTCCACAAGCATAACATCGATTATCCTGCATTTTGGATTACCGTTCTTGTCCACACTTGAAAAAGAAACATCTTTTGTTTCACGAAGAATAAGTAATAATTCTTTTGCGTTCATAATATCCTCCTTGTTGACTTTTTATTTTATGATGCTATAATATTCCACAAAGCTTCTTTTGTAAAGTAAGCACTTTTTGGTAACTATAGTATACAATAGATACTATTATGATAAATAAAGACAATACGAAGGATTTTTTTAGAAAGGAAGTTTAAGAATGAATAAAGATTTACCGGCTTGTCCCGTTGAAACGACACTTACATTGATAGGTAATAAATGGAAAGTTTTAATAATCAGAGACTTGATTGACGGAACGAAAAGATTTGGAGAATTAAAAAAATCAATAGGTTCCATATCTCAAAAAGTATTGACTTCCAATTTAAGAGACATGGAAGAAAGCGGACTTATAAAAAGAAAAGTATATGCAGAGGTACCGCCCAGAGTAGAATATTCTCTCACCAAAACCGGCGAAAGCCTAAAACCTGTACTGGATTCGATGATAAAATGGGGCAGCGATTATAAACAAAAAATAATTAAAAAATAATTAAAACTATTTTAATCATCGGACTTTACTAAAGAAAAAATATATTATATACTTTATAAAGATTATTTTAAGGAGAAACATATGAAAATCGGATTAGTAGGACTTCCAAACGTAGGGAAAAGCACATTATTCAATGCACTTACAAAAGCTAATGCGGGAGCGGAAAATTACCCTTTCTGTACAATAGAACCAAATGTAGGGGTTGTAAATGTTCCCGATTACAGAATAGATAATTTAAGTAAACTTTATGATACATTAAAGACAATTTATGCTACCGTTGAGTTCGTGGATATAGCAGGACTTGTTAAAAATGCGGGAAAAGGAGAAGGGCTAGGAAATCAGTTCTTATCGAATATAAGAAATGTACACGCAATACTCCAAGTAGTAAGATGCTTCGATGACGGAAATATAACACATGTAGACGGAAGCATAGATCCCGTCAGAGACGCTGAAACGATAAATTACGAACTTATATTCTCTGACTTGGAACTTATAGATAAAAGGATTTTGGCGGTTCAAAAAGCGGCTAAAAGCGGCAGAAAAGAAGAAAAGCTAATGCTTGCAGCACTTGAAAAAGCTAAAAAATATCTTGAAGAAGGCAAATTTATTAATTTAGATGAATTCGATGAAAACGAAAGTGAATATCTAAAGACACAAGACCTGCTTACAACAAAACCAATCATGTACGCAGCAAATGTCAGTGAAGATGATTTACTTGAAGATAATGAATATGTCAAAGCATTAAAAGAATACGTAAAGGGAGTCAATCCCAATATAGAAGTAATAAAAGTATGCGCAAAAATTGAAGCTGAATTAAGCGAACTTGATGATGACGAAAAGAAGATGTTCCTTGAAGACCTTGGTATAAAGGAATCAGGACTTGACCAAATAATAAAAGAAGGATATAAAATACTAGACCTTATCACATTCCTAACAGCTGGTAAACAAGAAGTAAAGGGATGGCAGATTAAAAAGGGAACAAAAGCTCCGGGAGCTGCGGGGAAAATCCATTCTGACTTTGAAAGGGGATTTATAAGAGCGGAAGTGACTAAATATGATAAGCTCATGGAAGCCGGCAGCGACGTAAAAGCAAAAGAGCTAGCTTATACAAGAGTAGAAGGTAAGGACTACGTCGTTGAAGACGGAGATGTAATATTCTTTAGATTTAATGTTTAAAAGAACCTATATAAAGGTTCTTTTTATTTTACACCACTTCGGGGCACTACGCCTGCTGCGCAGATTCCGCGCCCCGTAAATAAAAAAGCTCTTAAAGGTCTTTTTATTTCAAAAACTTCCTTAGTAATTTTTCATTCTTTTTAGTATAAGGCTGATACCTCATCGGTAAATCAATAAAATTACTCTTTTCCACGATACTTTTTTCATGAGTAAAAGTATCAAACCCGCTTTTCCCGTGGTAACTTCCCATGCCGCTTGTACCTACACCGCCAAATCCCATTTGTTCCGTAGCAAGATGGATTATCGTATCATTTACACATCCTCCGCCGAAACTCACGTTATTCAATATATGATTTTTTAAAGTTTCATCATTCGTAAAAATATATAGTGCAAGAGGTGTCGGATTTATTTTTATTATATCAATGATATCTTCTCTGTCTTTGAATGTCATTACAGGAAGTATGGGACCGAATATTTCTTCTTTCATACAAGGACTTTCCATTGTTATATTATCTAGAATAGTCGGCTCAATTTTAAGCTTATCATCGTCGCAGTACCCGACTATGATGATATCTTCATTTTTAATCAGTCCCTTAAGTCTGGCAAAGTGCTTCTCGTTTATTATTTTGCCATAATCAGAATTACCGATAGGGTCTTTACCAAACTGACTGATGATTTCATCCTTTAAATATTTTATAAATTCCCCCTTGATATCCTCATTTACAATAACATAATCTGGAACGACACATGTCTGCCCGAGGTTCAGATATTTACCGAAGACTATCCTCTTAGCGGCAAGATTAAGGTCAGTATTCTCATCGACTATACAAGGGCTTTTCCCTCCAAGCTCCAAAGTCACGGGTGTCAAATTTTTACTTGCCTTTTCCATTACCAGCTTCCCTACATTTACACTTCCGGTAAAGAAAATATAATCGAATTTTATATTCAGCAAATAACCGTTCACGTCTCTTCCCCCCAAAGCTACGGTAACAACCTCTTTAGGAAGATAATTTTCCAACAGCTTCTTAATTATTTCGGAAGTATACTTTGAATAAGCACTTGGCTTTACCACACAAATGTTTCCCGCACTGATAGCATCTACAAGGGGAGATATGGTTAGCATAAAAGGATAGTTCCACGGACTCATTATAAGTACAAGCCCATAAGGAGATTTTATCTTGTAGCTTTTGCTTTTAAACTGAGCCAGAGGAGTTTTTACTCTTTCTTTTTTAGAGAATTTTTTTATGTGATTGATCATATAGTTGATTTCACTCAAAACAAGACCTATCTCACACATATAGCTTTCAAAAGAACTCTTCCCCAAATCTCTTTTAAGTGCGGAGGATATTTCTTCTTCCATTTCTATTATCCCGCTTCTCAATGATTTCAAAAGTTCTATTCTATAATCGATGTCCAAAGTCTTACCGCTGTTGAAAAACTCTCTTTGGGATGATATTTTATCTTTGATATCCATAATATATTTCCTTTAAAATTTATTAAACCAATTATATTCTTTTATATGATTATTTACAATAAAAAAGAGATGTATAATACATCTCTTTTAATAAACTATTTGACTTTTACCATAACAGCATTCGACGCATCTGATTTAAGTTTCTTACCCACTGCTTTTACTTTATAATAATAAGTCTTCTTTGATTTAAGTCCCTTATCTTTATAACTTGATTTATTTGTGGTCTTTATCAGTTTATATTTCCCTTTGGCTGTTTTTCTGTAAATCTTATATTTGTCGGCACCGCTTACTTTTTTATAACTTACCACCGCTGTTTTCTTTTTAGTGCTTTTAACTTTTACACTAGGGTATTTTAACTTTATAGCTTTGAATTTAAGTCCGTATTTTTTAGCATATTTCTGAGCGGTGGAATTGTATAAACCGTACATCTTCATGCTGCCTTTATTATAATAGAAGCATAAATCTCCGAATTTTATATTAGGACTGTTTATAACGACTTTTTTCAATTTATTTCCTACAAAATTATAATCTTCTATTTTTGAAACATTCCTGCCGATAGTAAGTTCTCTTAAATATATATTGCTTTCACAAGCAGAATCATCGATTATCTTAACACTGTTTGGAACCACATATTTTTTAGTCTTTTTATTCATAGGATAACACAACAAAACAGTTTTTTTCTTATTGAATAATACCCCGCCTTTAGATGAATAGACTTTACTTCCTTTCTGGACGGAAACTGATTTTAAGTCTTCCAGGAAACATACAAAATAATATTCGTTCTCCAATAAACTCTTTGATAATGTTACTTTCTGTAAATAATCACTTGAGATATCGGAAATTTTTTTAACTGTCGAAGGCATTACATAGGACTTATCCCTCTTATTATACGGATATATGACCAACATGGTTTTTGCTTTATTGTAAAGTACCCCGTTCAATGAAGAATATTTTTTATTTTGAGAAGATACGCTTATCTTCTTTAAATTTTTACCAATGGAATAGTAATCATATTCATAACTCGGGATTTTTTTTACACTTGACGGTATATATAAATTAGAAATATAATCATTTGCAAGGCTGTCAATATTTTCCACTCCATTTAATATCGTCAGATTAGATATTTTGAGCTTTTGAGGTATACCAACCATTGTTTTTAAATCTTTTGAGTACAGTACACCGTCCTTTACCAAATATTTTGAATTACTATTATCTAATTTGATTGAGGATAAACTGTCAAGCTGGTAAAACATACCTGAATTTATATATTCTACACTTTGAGGTATGGATATGGATTTTATTTTAACACCATGACGCTGAGACTTAAACATTCCGTCTATGTATTTTACAGGGTATCCTCCTAAAATTTTTGGAATAACTATACTGTTCGATGTTCCGACATATGCGGTAACAGTAACTCCGTCACTGTTTATAAAATATTTAAAATCATTTTCAATACCCAAAGTACCTTTTATATTAGATTTTCCCTTTTTCGTCTCTGTTGATTTTTTAGTTTTTTTGCTGCCTTTTTCTGATTTGATTATTTTTATGCTCTCTTTTATATCAACATTATCTTTTGTATTCGCAAGGATATTAGTTCCCGATCCCACAGACAAAACGAGCATTAAGAATACTAAAAGAAGCGAACAGCTCTTTATAAATTTCTTTTTCATTTCAATTATCTCCTCTAAAATATGTAATTTTAATCGTGTTATTTGATTTTTACTTTGACTGCTTTTGAAGTATCCGATTTAAGTTTACTTCCTATAGCTTTTACCTTATAATAATAAGTCTTTTTTGATTTAAGCCCTTTATCTTTATAGCTCGATTTATTTGTGGTCTTAATAAGCTTATATTTGCCCTTTGTGGTTTTCCTGTAGATATTATATTGGTTAGCACCGCTTACCTTTTTATAACTTATGATAGCTGTTTTCTTTTTAGTGCTTTTTACTTTTACCGTAGGATATTTCAATTTAATTGCTTTAAAAAAGAATTTATTATTCTTTGCATATTTCTGTGTCGTTGAATTCAGTAATCCGTAAAATTTGATTTTTCCGCTGTTTCCGTAGAAGCAAAGGTCACCAAATTTGACATTAGGACTATGCACTATGACTTTTTTTAAGCTTCCTTCAGTTAAGTTTCCTTCTTCGATTTTAGCCACATTCCTGCTTACTACCAACTCCTGTAAATAAATATTGGATATAGAACCCATATATACTTTTTTTACACTATTTGGGATAGTATACTTCTTCGATCTTTTATTTGACGGATAACAAAGAAGCGTATCTTTTTCTTTGTTAAATAGAACTCCGCTTTTGGAGTAATAATTTTTAGATTTTTTTGATACCGAAATGGATCTTAAATTTTGAAACTCATTAAAAAAATGATAATATCCCTTGCCCAAATTATCAGACAAAGTAATATTTTCAAGATATTCATTACTAATAAAAGATAATTTTTTAACGGTATTAGGTATTTTATAAGACTTATCTTTTTTTGAGTTAGGATACATTATTAGGTAAGTCCTAGATTTATTATATAAGACTCCTCCATAAGACGAATAGTACTTATTAGAAGAACTTACATTTATCTTTTGAAGACTATCGAAAAAAGTAAAATAATCTTCTTCATTTTCATAAGGCAGATATTTTACGGATGATGGGATATTCAAAACTTTTATATAAAAATTATTAAAGCTTTCAATATTTTCAACTCCCGACGGAACATTAAAAGTGGTCACTTTCTTATTGAAAGCTATACCCACCAAGCTTTTCATATCTTTTGTGTATAAAACTCCGCCTTTAGATATATATCTTTGGTTACCGGAGTCTACGGTAATATTTGTAAGACCATAAAGATCACCCAATATACTAGAGTCTATATATTCTAAATTTTTAGGCAGTGAAAGACTTTTTACATATAAATCTTCCCTTTCGACTTCAAATGAGTTATCAATAAACTTTACCGGATAACCGCCTAAAGTATTTGGGATACTTATACTGTTTGAAGAACCGACATATGCAGTCACGGTAACACAGTTGTTATTCACTATATACCTAAAACCGCTTTCGATCGCAGATATATTTTTTTTACTTTCGGATTTCTTTGATTTTTCAGCTTTGATTTTCGATACTTGAGCATCTGCATTTTTTTGTATAGCCTTATTATTATAGCTTTCCTTGGCAAAAGAGCTTGTCCCTCCCATACAAGAAAAAAAGAAGGTCATGCACAAAAATAAACAGATAGCCTTCATTTTACTTAATTGTTTCATATTAAATTCCTCCTATAAAAATATGTATATATAGATTATATCACAAAGATGTAATCTTTTACATACTTTTAATAAAAAAGAAGCAGTTTATCCTACTGCTTCTTACTTTTATGCTTCCTGAGGCAAAGCTTCCTCATTTTCTTTTGTTATATCTGTTGCTTTACCGGTAGTTATTTCAGATGTTTTAGTATCATCTAAAGTATTATTCTCTTCTTTTGAAATGGAAATATATAATTCAGCTTTATCACCGGCTACTTTTTCACTTGCTTTTTCTTCATCTATACTTTCAGAAATGATCGTCTCTTTACTATGGATATCTTCTTTTACGGATTCTAAATCATCTTCCTTTGATTTTTTTTTCTTTCTGCTTTTTTCTTGGATTTTGCTTTATCATCTGTTTGTAGGATAAGCTCTCCTTCGGTTTGAGAAATCTCTTCGTTTACGATGTCCGAACTTTCTTTTTTGGGTTCATTTTTCTTTTTCTTGGTATCTGATTTTTCTTTATTTTTAAGTTCTTTATTTTCTTTTTTCTTTTCTTTATTATCTTTCTCTTTTGCTTCTTTTAAAGCTCTTTTTTCTTCTTTTTTATTTAGACGTTCCTGTTTTTTATTTTTATAAGCTTCTATTTGTTCCGCTGTAACGGAGAAATGTTTTTTTATAAGATTTTCCTCGTCTTCTTTATCGTACCCCGTATACCCTTCCAAAAGAGTATTTTTAATAAATATCCTATTATAAATAAGAGCAAAGACGATATTTGAAATGAAAGTGACGCCCAAAAATCCGTAAAGAGTACGAGACGATGTTATTATAGGTAATTTACTTACTATATAATTCAAAACGACATGGAATACGAACATTATCCCCGTCCATAAAAAGTCAGCTCTGTATAAAGGTACGAAAGGTCCGAAAATAAGCGTGGTAAAACTAAATCCCGCTTTACATACCTTTACTCTATCGTCCTCATTTTTTAGTCTGATTTTCATGTAACGTTCCTCCAACATTGTTATCCTACCTTATAATATCATAAATTTGTCATAATTTGCAGAAAAAATTGACTTTATGCTCAATAATTTAAATTTTTCTTAAAAGCTTGTTTACCTTAATGTATATGTTTAAAAATCAAAAAAATCATTATGGATAGAAAATATATATATTATTTATAAAACAAAATAATAAACTGACTATTTATTATGATTATCATTTATATAGGTTAAAACTTTATTAAATTTGATTTAACGAATAATTAAAAATTATTATTTTAATCTCTTATATAGAATTTATCATTTTCTTTATGATTTAAATTATAAAGCTTATGATATTTAATACAATATAATTTCTATTAAGAAAATATTAAATTTTAATTTATATTTTTTGCAAATAAAAAAGACTATATGACTAGCCTTTTAATCGAAGAGCAATGATATGAATTCCTCATTTTTTATATTTGTTATATAATCATCGAGCTTAATAGTTTCGAGAAGAGAGCCTATATAATCTTCTTTGTAATTAAGCCCTTTTATCTTATCTTCAAGTTCATCGGTCTCTTTGACGGAAAAATAATCCCCGCTTAATTTGATATCTTCTATAATACCGCTTTTGACATCCAGCATTACTTCGATAAGCCCGGAACTTTCAAATTTCTTTTTGTTCTTTATGGAGAATTTGGGAGAATATCCATAGTTGAATTCCCAAGTACCGTACTTGTCTTTTACCAGCTTTTCGATATTTTTATAATCTTCATCTGTAAGCCTGTATTCTTCCATATCCATTTCGCTGAATATTTCATCTAAAATAAAATCTTTGAACTGATAAATATCCATTTTTATATCCAGGACATCTTTGATATTAAGTACCCTGCTCTTGACCGATTTTATCGCCTTCGACTCTATCTTCATTTGACTGACGTTAAGAGAATTGACAAGAGCCTCCACATTTACATTAAACATCAACGTACCGTGATGAAGAACTTTATCCTTATTGAGCCCCTGAGCATTGCCGCTTATTTTTTTGCCGTCTACCAAGATATCGTTTCTTCCGCTGAGATAGGCATCTACGCCAAGTTTTTTAAGTGCATTTATGATAGGAAGAGTATATTTCTTAAAGTCGATTTCATTCTCGTCTTCTTTCTTTGTGGTTATGAAAGAAAAATTTAAATTTCCTTCATCGTGATATACCGCTCCTCCTCCGGTATTACGTCTTGCAACGATGATATCATTGTCCTTTACGTATTTGGAATTTATCTCTTCTATGGTATTTTGGTGTTTACCTACGATTATGGAAGGAGAATGTATGTAGAAAAATACGTAATCATCCTTAAAGTCATCATTGTTCATTACGTAATTTTCAAAAGCCATGTTGTAATATGGTATATTCCACCTGGTCTTTATATACTTCATATACTATAAGACCTCTCCAGAAAATAATATATTGGTATATATCTCGTCATCATATCCTTTTTTTGTGTAGATAGTGATATTGCCCAGACAAGTATCATATCTCGCAAATTTATTTATCACACCGTTTGTCTCTATCATCGTATATTTGACAAGTGCATTCAAAACATCTTCCAAAAACTCATCGTTATATTTTTCAAGCTGAACGAAGATATCCTGACTGCAGCCTAAAATACCAAGCTTTTTATTTGCCATAAAGATACCTTGTAAATAATCATCTTTCATTTTATACCTCCCCGAAAAACAATATAATAATATTCTTTCCCAAGATACTATTTTTTACTATTTAATTCTTCCAAAATTTTTCTAACGTTTTTTTGTGCGTCTTCCTGAATTTCAATGATTTTTGCTCCCCTGCTTTTTGCGACCATTCTAAGGTCCCCTGCGATAGCGGTATGCATGGAAGCACCTATCACAAGAAATACATCACCCTTTTTCATACTATCCACAAGTTCGTATGCCTTTTGATAATTCGGTGCGGGGTCTCCGTACAAGACAGGCTTATTGTAGAGTGTATAAGCTATATCCATTTCATCGTCATCCGGAAGTCCTCCGTGAAGTTCCAAAGGTTCGCTGCCTGCCAATCTATGAAGCCCGTCGATATTCATAGTTATGATAGGTATTTTGTATTCGTAAAGTGCATAATGTGCATCATTGGGTTTTGCACCGTTCATATTGTTTTTTAATTCTTTTATCGTTTCATTATATTCCTTGGGGTTGGAAATTGCAAAGGATCTGAACAATTTTTCTCTTACTTCCGGTCTTTCCATAAAAGTAGGGATATTGCTTTGCTTTGATATGCCCGCTCCCGTAAATGCTATAATCATATTTATCATTCCTTTTTATTTTTTTTATTATAACATTATAAACCCATGCCGATTTAAATTCAATTATACTTTAGTAATTTTTTAAAGTAGTGTATAATATACCTATATTTTTATTTTAGGAGAACGGTTATGATAAAATATGGGATTTTAAGTACGGCATCCATTGTTCCGAGATTTGTAAAAGGGGTAAGAGAAAGCGGAAACGGAGAAGTCACGGCGATAGCTTCGAGAGGAGAAGCGAAAGCAAAACAAAAGGCGGAAGAGTTAAACATCGAAAAATACTACGGAAGCTACGAAGAATTATATGAAGATAAGGACATCGACGTTATTTATATCGCAACGATAAACTTCCTTCATTATCAAAATATAAAAGACGCTTTGAATGCGGGAAAGCATGTAGTATGCGAAAAACCTATGGTACTAAAAAAGGAAGAAGCAATAGAGTTATTCGACCTTGCAAAGGAAAAGGGACTGTTCCTCGTTGAAGCGCAAAAAGAAATTTTCCTTCCTATAACAAACATGGTAAAGGACATAATCAAAAATAAGGAAATAGGAGATGTGGGACTGCTGGATTTTGCAACATCATTCCCGGGAGACTACAATGCGTGGACCCTTGATTTATCAAAGGGAGGCGGAGTGTTCTTCACGAATGCGGTATACTGCATAGAATACCTTGAATATATTTTCAACAAACCAATTTCATTATACTCCGGAATGAGGCTTAAAAGTGAAGAGTTCGGCGGAGATAAAGAGTGTATACTAAACTTCAAAATAGGTAACGAAGCACTGGCAACAAGCAAGATTTCGGGATATGTAAAGTTACTAAACAAGTTATTTATCTACGGCAGCGAAGGATACATAGAAATGGATAACTTCTACAGAGCGGACAAAATGACTATACACTACTACGACGACAGAGAAGAAAAAGAAGTCTCTTATCCGATGACATGTGAAATGACATATGAAGTAAAGCACTTTAACGAATGCATAGAAAAAGGAATGACAGAAAGCGATATAATGACAAAAGATATGACTTTGCACTCTGTGGAAATATTGGAAGAGATACAAAAATCTTGGAAATGTTAATATTTTTACTTAAAAAGCTCCTTTATGGAGCTTTTTTATTGAATCAATTATCTCATCATAACAAACTGCTTAAAAGTATTTCCTATAAAGTCAAATGCCCCGACTCTTTGGATATCTTCGCTCGCAATCAAATCCGAAGTGCCTATGACTTTATCGCCGTCGCTTACGGTGACCGTCCCTAGCTTATCGCCCTTTTTAACGGGAGCGTTTATCTTTTTACTATCAAGCTTTACATCGGATTTATATTCCTTATTTTCGTTCTTATTCATCAGGGTAGATATGCTGTCTTTTGCTACAACGCTTACCTTGTCTTTATTTCCCTTATTCACCTCTATATCTGCGATAACTTTATCCTTTTCAACTACATTTTCAGCCTTATATGTGCTAAAACCGTAATTTAAAAGTTTGTTTGCTTCGGCAAATCTGGTCTTTGAATCCGGTGCATGAAGTATAACTGCAATAAGCCTCAAGTCCCCTTCTTTTCCCGTTGCGGATACGCAGTGCCCCGCGTCTGTGGTATACCCCGTCTTTAGTCCGTCCACCTTGTCGTTCATCCTAAGGAGCTTATTTGTATTGCTAAGTGTCCTTTCCTTGTCGTTCTTCTTGCCTATTTTTATGGTCTTCTGCCAAGTGGAGCTTATCTTGAATATATCGGGATACTTGCATACTTCCTTGGTCATAAGAGCAATGTCATAAGCGGATGAGTAATGGTCATCTGCCGGCAGTCCGTTGGAATTTACGAAGTGAGAATTCTTCATCCCCAGTTCCTTTGCTCTGTCGTTCATCATAAGTACGAATTTTTCTATGCTTCCTCCCACGAATTCACCCATAGCCGCACATGCGTCGTTTGCGCTCTCGATGATTATGGCATTCAAAAGCTCATCCACACTTCTCATCTCCCCCTCTTCCATAAATAACTGACTTCCCCCCATTTTACTCGCATAATCGGAAATCGTCACCATATCGCTCATATTTATGGTCTTGTTATTTACCGCTTCCAAAATGAGAAGTATCGTCATTACCTTGGTGACACTGGCAAGAGGAAGTTTTTCGTCTTTGTTCTTCTCATATAAAACTTTCCCCGTTCCCACATCCATTAGTACGACCGATTTACTCTGAATATCCATATCAACTTCATTCTTACTCTCTTCCTTTGCGAATACAAAAGACGAAGATGTGAAAATGAGTGAAAATGAAAGAATTAAACTAACTATTTTTTTCAACATATCTATCCTCCTAATAAATAATTATTATGTAAATCAAAAAATATTATTTCTTTTATAAAAATGCAGACGAAAATATTACAATAAACATCGGCACGACATAGCTTTCTATATATATACCGAGGACATTAAGCAAAAATGCCATAACTATATAAATCGTATACCTTATATAAAAAGCGGAATTGTTCACCTGCTTGTAACGGCTCTTATTGTTCTTCTGGATTATGTATTTAAAGGAAGAAGCCGTGACGGAAGCAAATAATAGGGCGGCGGTCTTTATAAGGTTTTGAACTATAAGAACAGCCAGTGCAAAAAGTATCCCCTTAAGACCGAATTTATATATGAAAAACGTATTCGTAAACCCCAGCAAAAATCCGTTGTAAAACACTATGCTTATTGAATAGATAAGACTTAAAACACTAAGCCCCAGTATCCATAGAAACACATATATCTTCGCATCTCTTAATAGCGTCGATGTGAATATTTCCTTGCTGTTTATGGTGGAAGTATCTTTGGTAAGAAGAGAAAAGAAAGAATTGATATAGTTTACCAGTTCTTCTATCTGTTCGCTGCTTAGAAAATATATCGTAACTCCCCCTATCGCAATACCTAGTATGAATACGAACAGGAAAAATAAATATTTATTTTTGTTTTCTTTAAAATGATAATTAATAAATTCTCTAATCATAAATTCAACCTTTTGATTTAATAAGAACAATAAAAAAGACATGCCCTGATACTAAAGGGTATGTCCCATTCTCTGATTTATGATTAATTTTATATATTATTTTCCAAACAGTATCTCATTACACCCGCAACCGTCTTTGCATCGCGTATCTCGCCTTTTAATACACTTTCTTTAAATTCTTTGATGTCTATTTCCACTACATTCAAAAACTCATCATCATCCAAATTCTGCTTTGTCCTTTTTAAGTTAGTGGCAAGATAAACCGAGATCACTTCATCACAGTACCCTACGGCTGAGAGCATATCGAAATAATGTACCATTTTCCCCGCTTTATATCCCGTCTCTTCCTCAAGCTCTCTCACTGCGGCTTCCATCCTGCCTTCATTTCCTTTGTCCAGCTTACCGGCTGGAAGTTCAGTCGTAACATCAAATATCGCACTTCTGTACTGCTTTACGAGTACAAGCTTATTATCATTCGTTACTGCAAAAACAGCACATGAACCACAGTGTTCAAGATTATCTCTCGTTGCTTTCCTGCCGTTTGGAAGTATGACAGTATCACACCTTACATCAAATATATTTCCTTTGAACAAAGTTTCCTTTTTTACTATCTTCTCTTCTATCTCCATTATTTATTTCCTCTGTCACTTAACATAGTCTTGAGTTCATCCATAAAACTGTTCACATCTTTGAACTGTCTGTAAACCGAAGCAAATCTTACGTAAGCAACTTCATCGACGTCTTTCAGTCTCTTCATTATCTCTTCCCCTATAACAGTCGAAGAAACTTCCTTCTTAGCGATTTTTTGTATCTCGCTTTCTATATCATTTACCATATGCTCTATCTGCTCAATGGAGACCGGTCTCTTCTCGCATGATTTTATGATGCCGTTCATTAGCTTGTTTCGGTCGAAAGACTCTCTGGTACCGTTCTTCTTTACCACTATCAAAGGTATCGTCTCTACTTTTTCATACGTTGTAAATCTCTGTGCACAAGATAAACACTCTCTTCGTCTTCTTATCGCAGTATTATCATCGGTAGGTCTGGAATCTATTACTTTACTTTCTATATAACCGCAGTGTGGACATTTCATTTTTATTTCCCCTTTCGCAGCGAGTAAATATGTATACCCTATTTATAGTAAAATTATATACCAAAAAAACGAGTTTTTCAATATTTAATATGAATACATTACCTTTATTATTATGTTATAATACATATTAATTAATATGATTTTGTATTCTTATAATTATGATACGAACTCATATATTTGTTCTAAAATAAATATAAAACAATTTATTTAATTGTTATAGTAATTATTTATTATTTTTTGTTAATCATAAATAAATTAAGATTATAATATTGAATGTGATATTATAGATGTACCGAGGTGAGACGATGTATTATAAAGTAGACAATGAACTTAAAGAGATAGAAAGTTTAGATAATGTAAGTGAGAAAGACGATGTGGTGATACTGCTTACTCTCGAGCAGTGGCACGAGGCGTGCCGTGATAAAGGCATACCGACATATTATGCGGATTTTGACAATATAAACTTTTCAAAATCAGAAGTATACAGAGATGTAATAGTGGGGACTTTCTTTATCCCCAAAATGGGAAAAGATTTAAAGCAGGGGAAGTTCGGATATTATATAAAAAATCATAGGATATATTTTATCGACAGCGACAACGTTGTAAAACCCATAATAGAAAGTATAAAAGAGAAGAGAGAATGGAAAAATCCGTCCATATCACATTTTTTATACGACTTTTTGGATATACTCATAAGCGGGGATTTGGGATATCTGGAGCATTTCGAGACGAACATAAACGAAATCGAAGACAAGGTCTTAACGGGAGACTTAAAGAACTTCAATTATTTTATAGTAAATATGAAAAGACAGCTGTTGGTACTCAGCAATTACTACGACCAGCTTATAGAAATGGGTATGGTATTTGAGGAGAACGAAGAGGACATATTCATAAACGGATATAAAGGGCTTTTCAGGATATTTACAAATAAAGTCGTAAGGCTTAACGGGAAAGTAGATATGCTTATGGAATATACAAGGCATCTCAGGGATCTGTATCAGGCACAGGCGGATATAAAGCAGAACAGGACGATGCAGACCCTTACGATAATCACCGCAGTGTTCTCTCCACTTGCACTCATTGCGGGGTGGTACGGGATGAACTTTAAATATATGCCGGAGCTTGCGTGGAAGTACGGATATCCGCTGGTTATATTTTTAAGCCTTTCCGTGGTAGGATTTAGTTTTTATTTGATGAGAAAGTATTTTAAGTAAGAGGAAGTATTTTTAGTAAATGAATGATTTGGATTATAACGTAATAATAAACAGAAAAAATATAAAAAACTTATATATAAGAATAGACAAAGATTTGAATGTGGTGGTAAATGCGAATAAGGAGCTTACGACACAGGGGGTCTATAACGTACTCAGGCTCAAAGACGACTGGATAAAAAAGAGAATAGAAATAATGAAAAAGCGGTATGCTGAGGTGGATGACCTTCAGGACAAGACGATCGGTATACTGGGCAGAAGGTATAAGATAGATGTGATAAAATCCGATGAGGATAAAATAGACCTTGAAAAAGATAAATTTATCTTATATTCAAAAGAAGATGACATAGAATATCAAACTGTGCTCATAAACGATTATCTTAAAAAGACTTTTGATGATATACTGAACAAAAAGCTCATCTGTGAATGTAAACTGAGGGCGGAAGAAGTGGGTATAAGAAGGAAATTTACTTTAAGGACAAGGATAATGAAGACAAGGTTCGGAAGTTATTCCGTTAAGACGGACAGGATATGCCTAAACGTATGTCTGGTGAAATACTCCGAGGATATAATAAAAAGCGTACTGCTTCACGAAATGTGCCATATGAGGTTCAGAAATCACCAAAAGTGGTTTTATCGTACCTTATACAAAATGTGTCCCGAGTACGATAAATTTTGTGAAGAATTAAAAAGCGATTTTTTCTTTAAAGATACGTGGTTTTTGGTATAATATCATTGATGAAAGAAGAAATATATTAAAAGGAGATAGTGTTATGAACAAGATAGTGGGATTTATAGGGTTTGGAAATATGGCAAGAGCCATGGCAGGAGGGATCATTGACGGGGGTGTGGCTGATAAAAAAAATATAATCGCCAGCGCTTCCACGGATAAAACCCTTAAAAATGCACAAGATACATATGGGATAAATGTTACCATGGACAACAAGGAAGTTGCGAAAAAGAGCGACATTTTATTCCTTGCGGTAAAGCCCAATGCTTATCATATAGTAATAAACGAAATAAAGGACTGTGTAAGTGATGATACTTTGATAGTCACCATAGCGGCGGGTCAGACATTAGAAAACGTCGAAAAGATGTTTGGTAAGAAAATAAGGCTTATAAGGACCATGCCGAATACTCCCGCAATGGTAATGGAGGGAATGAGCCTTATATGTCCCGGGGAGAATGCTGATTTTGAAGATCTTGAAGACGTACTTAGGATATTCGGTAGCTTCGGTAAAAGCGAGGTCGTTGAAGAAGCCTTGATAGATACTGCGGGTAGCCTAAGCGGCTGCGGACCTGCATTTGTGTATGTATTCATAGAAGCTTTGGCGGACGCGGCGGTGGAAAGCGGAGTTAAGAGAGAAATGGCTTACAAGCTCGCTTCACAGATGGTTCTTGGGGCGGCAAAGATGGTCCTTAAAACGAAGGAACATCCCGGAAAATTAAAGGATAATGTATGTTCTCCGGGGGGAACGACCATAAAAGGAATAAATGCTCTCGAATACTCTGGATTTAGAGGTAATGTAATAGATGCACTTCTTTCGAGTATCGAAAAGTCAAAGGAAATGAGCGGGAATAAATAAAAATATTTTATAATTAAGGCTTATTATGTTGACAAAAATAATTCTATATGATAATATAGTTAAGCTTAATGAATCCCGAGAGGTACCGAAGTGGTCATAACGGGGCGGTCTTGAAAACCGTTAGGGTGCAAGCCCACGTGGGTTCGAATCCCACCCTCTCGGCCATTAAGATTAAACTGAATATCTTTTTTTTTATTCGGATTACGGAGAAGTACTCAAGTTGGCCGAAGAGGTGCCCCTGCTAAGGGTATAGGTCGTGTAAGCGGCGCGAGGGTTCAAATCCCTCCTTCTCCGCCATTATGTATTTTCACATCTTACTTATGTAAGATGTTTTTTTTATTGTTTTTTAGGGTGGTTTTATATTTTATATTTTATTTGGTATCATTTCAGACTGCATATCTAAAGACGTTTTGTTTGGTATATTATTTTGATTTTTAATGTGAAGAGTTTTACTTATTACTGTGTTTAATTATTGTATCTTTGGATTTGCATTTTGGTATGTGAGGGCGGTGCGGGGCGCGGAATCTGCTTTAGCAGGCGTATACAAACACTAAAAAAGAGCTAATCTAAGTCCTTTTTATTTATATAATAACTTCCAAGTATTTTTACCTACAATACCGTCAGCCGTAAGTCCCGATTTATTTTGAAATTTCTTTACCGCATTTTGTGTCGATGAACCAAAAATACCATCCGCCGATATTTTATATCCCTTTTTTATCAATCTATTTTGAGCTTTTTTAACATACGCTCCCCTGCTTCCCCTTGAAATAACAGGATAATAAGAAGGGTTACCTCCAAAAGTTCTTACAGAGCGATAATAATTAGTATAATAATAGAAAAACTTTGAAGGTCTGGAATCTATATGAACAAAATTCGCGTTCGGATAACAGCCTATTCCTTTTAATCCTATAGCTTCTGCATATTTTGCTATAGTTTTTACATCAACTCCACTGATATATATATCAAAAGCTCTTCCCTTTGTATGATAGCTTCCACTTGCTCCTCCTATTTTTCTGTTATAATCTACAGTCCTGTAACCTGAATTTATATGGACGGCTTTTTTAAAATGTACTCTTATTTTTTCTAACTTTTTAGCAAGATCTATATCAATAAATATCTTATCGGTTCCGTCATGGCAGGCAAATTCCTTGATTTTAAAATGAGTAGCACCGGGAACTTCATTCTCACCGTCTTTTGATTTGTAATATGTAATCACATTCATTATTTTTCCTCCTACACAGGAATATTACTTCTATTTATAGTATGAAAAAACAATTAATTGTGTTCAAAATAAAAAAGCACCCTAAGGTGCTGAATTTAAGTCAAAGAAAACTATAATTATTTATTTTTCTTCTTTTTTAATATATGCTATGCCTATAGCTCCTGGACCTGAGTAAGTACCCACAGTAGGTCCTATTGAAACAGTTTCTTTATCTTTTATATCAACATGCTCCAGCATAAAACTTTCAAAATCTTTTATTGCCTTATGAGCATGAGCATGACCGAAAGAAACCGGATATGAAGTATCTATATCGTCTTTTACTTTCTCTAACATGAATTTATAAGAAAGTTTTTTACCTCTTACTTTTCCTGACTGAACGAGTTCTCCGTCGACAGCCTCTAAAATAGGGTTAATATTAAGCATAGTCCCTACAACTCCGGTTGCCTTAGAAATCCTTCCTCCGTAAACCAAATACTTAAGTGTATTTAAACAAACATAAAGCTTTAAATTTTTTATCATATGCTCTATTTTAATAACGATTTCAGAAGCACTTTTCCCCTCATCTCTTAGCTTACATGCTTCACTAATTAATAAATAGGTTCCAAAACTGGCAATCCTCGAATCGACTAAATAAATTTTATCTTCGCTGACTTCCATTTTTGCATTGAATGCAGACTGTAGTGTTCCGCTTAATTTGGATGATACAAGGATAGCAACGACATCGTCACCCTTATCCACATATTCCTTAAATACTTTTTCAAAACTCTTTGGACTCGGCTGAGAAGTTGTAGGCATATCATCCCCTGTCAATATGAGTTTTTCGTAAAATTCTTCATTATTTATCGTAACACTATCCAAATATTCATCATCGTCAAACCTTACACTCAAAGGCACCACCGTTATATCCAGCCTTTCGATTTGCTCCTTACTTAAATCACATGTACTGTCAACAACAATCTTTACCATTTAATCTACCTTCTTTCTGCTTTTAAAGAATTTTTCCAATTCAACAACAGCTTCCATTAATATTTTTCTCTTTTCCTCAGGAAAAAAATCAAGCATCTCTTTGACCATATTTTCATGAAATTTTGCATGGTTTTCTTCAACTTGTTTACCTGCTTTAGTAGTATAAATATTTATTACTCTCTTATCATGTATATCCCTCTCTCTTAATAAATATCCTTTTTTCTCTAAACTATTTACGCTTATAGTAAGGGTTCCGGGAGTTATATCCAAAGTTTTTGCAATATTTGAAGAAGTATTGTTTCCTTTTTTTTCGTTTTTTACAACAGCTTCGATAACATGCATTTCTCTGATTGAAAGATTTTTAAATTTTCCTTTTTTTAAAGCTCCCTCTTCTACTTTTAAAATTTCATTGAAACTTTCTACCAAAAATTCATTTAATATACGTTCCTCTTTATTCATGTTCGCTCCTAGCTACTTTGACTATCAAATTACTTAAATTATACTCTGTTTTCATATTAAAATCAAATAAAGTATTTTTTGATAAAATTCTTTTTAATTTGTTTTTAATGTTTAATTAATTCATATCTTATCTTACACCTATACTATATAACATATAATAAGACAAAATAATAATTGGAGGACGTTATGAACGAAAAAAAGCTTTACAAAAGCAGAGAAGACAAATATATCGGAGGTGTATGCGGGGGGATCGGTGAATATTTTGAAATCGACTCAACTATTATCAGACTCGCAACGATCCTTTTATCATTTGCAACAAGCGGAGTATTAATCCTTATTTACATTTTACTATGTTTTTTAATCCCTTATGAACCTATAACTCCATATAACACTAATGAAAAACAATCCGCAAATTCATCTTACAATCAAAATTACCAAACAAAAAAAGATAACAATTATGAAAACCCGGTAAAAGAAAACAAGAGACAATATAATCTGGGTATTTTTCTTGTTATAATCGGTGTCGTTTTATTCTTAAGTAAGATCCTTCCGGAATTTATATCAAGATTTATAGTTCCTATAGGATTTTTAATAGCAGGTATTTTACTTATAACCTCAGCTGCACCTGCAAAAAAGAAAAAAGCTGATGATTTCAATACAAAACAAAAAGAAAATTATACTCAAGAAACTTCTGATTCAAAAGAAGACACAAATCAAAATGAAGAAACCAAATCAGAAGAAAACAAAGATGAAGAAGTAAAACTTATAGAAACTTCAGATGAAATCATATTTATGGGTACGAGTGAAGAAAACTCGGAAGACAAAAATAATCAAGACACTGAGGACTTACAAGGAGAATTTACCAAAGAAGAATTAATCAAAATGAAAGAAGAAGGTGATGATAATGAATAAAAATTTAAAAATCATCTTAGGAGTATTATTTATATTAATCGGTGCCGGATATATACTAGATTTACTTAATATACACATTATTTCATTTAATGGTTTTTTTAGATCTTTAGAATTTATATGGCCTTTATTCCTTGTTGTTATAGGTGTATATCTGCTTACATCCAGCAAAAAAGTAAGAACTATATTTATAAGTATATTTTTAGCTCTGCTTATAGCGGGAACATGTTATTTTACAGTTTCTTCTTACCACAATATATTTCATAACGATTCTACATTTAATTTTAACGATAATTACAATCACGATACGTTCAATTTCTTTGATTATTAATATAAAGACCTCTTTGAGGTCTTTTTTACTATAGACTAAAATTATAAAATACTTTATAATAGGGATTAACAATATAAAAAAGGAGTTTATTATGTTATTTGAATTTGACCTTAGGACCGACAGTGAAAATTTCCACAATATTACTTCCAAAGTAAGAGAAGCTGTAGAAAAAAGTAAAGTTAAAAATGGTATATGTACGATCTACTGTCCTCATACAACTGCGGGAATAACCATAAATGAAGCAGCAGACCCCGATGTCGTAAGGGATATGATGTTTGCACTCGATAAGTTTTTCCCTGATATGAGGGAATTCAGACATTATGAGGGAAACAGCACTGCTCATATAAAATCAAGCATAATAGGAACGAGTGAAAATATAATAATAAAAGACGGACAGTTAGTCCTCGGGACATGGCAGGGAATATATTTTACGGAGTTTGACGGACCGAGACACAGAAGATTTTTTGTAAATATAATAAATGAAAACGACGAAATAAAATTATAAAAAGAGCAGATATCTGCTCTTTTATTTTTAATTATATGATTTAAAATCTTTCAAAACTAAATTAAATTATTATTTATACACTATTTTTCTCTAATAATTTCAATATCATATCCGTCAGGATCCGTCACGAAGAAAAAGCTTGACTTATTTCCCCCAAGACCTGAAAAATCAGTAACCTTATACCCTTTTTCCTTAAGTTCTTTATGTGCAGCTTCCAAATCCTTTACGTAAAATCCAAGATGTGCAAACCCATTCCCAACTTCATATGGCTTTTCGGGGTCATAATTATAAGTAAGCTCCACTTCACATGTATCAGCCGCATCTTTCAAAAACACCAAACAAAAGTCTCCCGGATAATCTTTTCTCCTCGTCTCTTTCATTCCAAGAGCTCCAACATAAAAATCCAAACTTTTTTCAAGATCATATACCCTAAGAGAAGTATGTCCAAATCTAAAATCCATAATATCGTCCTCCTTTATTATTATAAAATTATATCACAATTAAATATTTTTAACAATTTAAAATATTACTCATATATAATATTATATATGCTACATTCATATTGACATATTTCGAACGAAAGAGTAATATTCTTATTAAGAAAACAAGGGCTTGAAGCCTTTAAATTTTACATACAGGTTAGCTAAAACTAACTTAAAAGGAGGAGATTATGAATACATTTATTGGAATAATGATACCATTTCTGGGAACAACACTTGGTGCGGCAATGGTTTATCTTATGAGAGGAGATATAAAAGCTTCTGTACAAAAAGCTCTCTTGGGATTTGCGGCAGGAGTCATGATAGCAGCTTCGGTATGGTCGCTTTTGATACCTTCAATGGATATGTCGGCTGATATGAATAAACTGGCTTTTATCCCCGCAGCTGTGGGTTTTGCACTCGGGATAATATTTCTACTTAGTTTAGACAAAATAATCCCGCATATGCATCTTGACAATGAAGTCGAAGGAGTAAGCAGTAAACTTAAAAAAACAACTATGCTGATTTTAGCCGTTACACTTCATAATATCCCCGAAGGAATGGCAGTAGGAGTGGTATTTGCAGGATTTATGACGGGCAACACAGATATAACTTTTCTCGGCGCGCTCTCTCTTTCAATAGGTATAGCAATTCAAAATTTTCCGGAAGGGGCTATAATATCTATGCCTTTAAAGAATGAAGGCATAAGCAAAACAAAATCTTTCATATATGGAACTTTATCTGGAATAGTGGAACCGATAGCTGCCTTTTTAACGATATTATTATCATCTGTTATAATCCCTTTCCTACCCTACTTATTATCCTTTGCCGCAGGAGCAATGATATATGTCATAGTAGAGGAATTGATCCCTGAAGCAAGCGAAGGCGAACATTCAAATATAGCTACGATCGGATTTGCCGTAGGATTTCTTATAATGATGATTTTAGATGTTGCACTTGGATAATATCAACCAAATATTAAATAAGAAAATAAATTAAAATATCTACTAATTAAAACGGAAAAATCGCAGTGATTGAATAAAACTTATTTACCGAGTAAAAAATTGTATATTTTATAAATAACGAAAAAATGATGTAATAAATAAAAAATATATTATGAGAATAAGAATATGATTTTAATATTAATTATATTCACTGCCTAAGAAGAATAGTTCATGATTATAATGTTATATTATTTAATATAGTATAAATTTCATGTTATAAAAAAATCAAAAATTTAAGTTATAAAAAATGATAAAATATTTGATGAGCCATAACAATACCCAGCAAGCAAAATATTACATATATAACCAGCTGATATACATATACGTACATTTGATATTCTTCCGCCAAAAGTAAATGAAAATGATGAAAAAAATCCTATATATCATAATGGTATATAGAAATAATCAAATTTAACTTCAAAAACATAAAAGCCTATAAATTACGCTATTTTAGGAGAAATCCCCTATTACGAGAAAGTAATAAAGAAAGATATAATAGAGGATACAAGAGTCCTCATAGCCGCTCACGGAAATTAGATAAGAAATTTTATAATGTAGATATAAATATTCCGTAGGGAATATCATTGGTATTTGAGTTTAATGAAAATAATAATACAACAAACCATCATTATTTAGGAGATGAAAGTATAATAAAAAAATAAATAAAGTCATAAATCGAGGATAAATAAAAGCATAAACTATTGTATCCTTAATATATTCTCTGATAAAATGTAATTATATAACTTAAAGAGGTACAATAATGAAAAAAATATTTATAGTAAATATCAATAATGTAGGAGATTTAAGTTTAAATACCTTAAATAAAATAGAAAATGCAGAAATCATATATGTAGAAAAAAATAATAAAAAGATTATATTCCCTTTTAAAAAAAGTATAGAATATATCGATATAAATAATTATGAAGAGCTGATAAATAAATTTTCAAATAAAGAAAATATTTGTTTGATATTTGATACTCTTAATAAGAATGATTTACTGGATAGTCTTATTGAGAATAAAAATATTGAAATAAATATAGACGATAACATAACAAATATATTATATAATGACTTGGACAGCTATAAAGTAATAAATGCAAATAACCCCTCTTTAGACATACCTGACTATGGAAGCATAAATATATTTATAAATATAAATGATAAAAAAGATTTAAATAGAGTAAAAGAGCATTTAATCAAATATTTTAGTAAAAAAATTGAAATTTATGTAATAAGAAAAGAAAAACTCGACAAAATAAGGTTAAAGGACTTAAATGACGGGGATGAAGCCTTATTCCCAATAACTTTAATAATCAAAAAGCAAGATTTTCTTTTAATCAAGGGAAGCCTGAATTCATTTATGGATTTAATAGCTTATCTAAGAAGCGACAAAGGCTGTCCGTGGGACAGAAAACAAACACATGAAAGCCTTAAAAAACATCTCTTGGAAGAAACGTATGAAGTAATAGATGCCATTGACAGAAATAATATAGAAGACTTAAAAGAAGAACTGGGAGATTTACTTCTCCAAATAGCGCTTCACTGTCAGATAGAGATAGAAAACAGTTCATTCGATGAAAGAGATGTTATAGACAGTATAAGTTCAAAAATAATAAGAAGACATCCTTATGTATTCGATAATACAATCTTGGAAGGCGAAGACACAAGTAAAGTATGGAATGAAGTAAAAAAAGAAGAAAAATCTTATACTAACTTTTCACAGACTATGGAAAGTGTTCCAAAAGTATTCCCCGCTTTATTATATGCAAATAAAATTCAGTCAAGAGCAAAAAATGCAAACTTCGATTTTGAAGATTACAACCAAGCACTAGATAAAATTCATGAAGAAATCAATGAATTTGAAAATGAAATAAATAATGATGAAGATAACTTATTTATGGAAGCAGGAGACTTATTATTCAGTGTTGTAAATACATTACGACTGCTGGACATAAACAGCGAAGAAGCATTAAAAGCATCAACAAATAAGTTTATTTTAAGGTTTTCGATGATGGAAAAGCTGATTGAAGTCGATAATAACGATATTACGGGCTTAAAAGCTGAAATTTTGGAAAAATATTGGGAAAAGGCTAAATTACTATTGAAATAAATATATTTTTTGGTAAAATATAATCTAGAGTTGGAAAGTTGTTAAGTCAACAAATATAAATTTGGAGGAATTATAATGAATAAATCAGAATTAGTAAGCGCTTTAAGCGAAAAAACTGGTCTTACAAAGAAAGAATGTGATAACTGTCTAGGAGCATTTATTGAAACTATTACAGAAACACTTAAAAAAGAAGACAAAGTATCTCTAGTAGGATTTGGTACTTTCGAAGTTAGAGAAAGAGCAGAAAGAAAAGGTATCAACCCTCAAACTAAAGAACAAATCACTATCCCAGCCAGCAAAGCACCAGTTTTCAAAGCAGGCAAAGCTTTAAAAGATTCTTTAAACTAATATTAAATTTATAATTTATGAAGAAAAAAAGATACCTTTATGAAGGTATTTTTTTATTGCCCTTTGTGATATAATAATTAAGTTAATGAACCGGGAGTGATATAATGCAAAAATATGATGCTATTATACTAAATTCAGACGGCAGTAAGAAATTCTTTGAAATAGGTTCCTTTTCTGCTTTTATAGAAAACGATATAACTTTTGAGGCTATCTGTGCTGGAGGGCTCGGCGTTATTAATGCGTCATTTTTAGCTATGCAGGATATTGATAATATGGTTAAATTCTGGACAATGGCTATAAATACCGATTTGTTCAAAATAACAGAATTGATTGCAAATATATATGAAGCCAACTGGTCAACATTAAATGACAGACAGTTCATAAAAGAATTTACAAAGTTTTTAGCTACAGACGAAAGACTCAATGACTTAAAATTTTCTCTTAAAAAATATATAAAAGAAGATAAAGTACGAAAATCAAATACAAATTTATTTTTAAACAGCATTAATCTAAGTACACTTGATTATGAAGTAATAAATATAAATGAAATACCTTTGGGGCAGTTCCATTCATACCTGCTGCTTTTGATTTGTTTTCCTGAAATTTCAAGGTTTATTAAAAAAAACAATTTATTTACCAATTCAAATACTGATTTAATAAATATTTTGGTAGATAACGGATATCAAAAAATTCTCTCAAGCGAAGAAACTATAGAACCTTTAAGTTTCAGAAATGTAAATGTAATAAAAAGCAGTGACTTTCTGGAAATAGAGAACAGTTATAATAGTGCTAAGATGAAAAAGCATATAAACACAGGATACTTGGATACATTAAAAGCAATAAATAAAGTAAGCGGGAAAATATATTATATTGATTATGTAAATGATATAGAATTTAATAAATTTACTTCACATCTCGGAGAAAAGTTGAGCGAGAGTAAAAATTATCTTCTTAAAATATTGCTTGAAACTAATCATTTAAATAAAAAAATAATATTAGAAAAATTAGATGATTTAATAAAATACTCGGAATTCAGAAAAGAAAAAAATCTGGAATTATCTTTGATAGAAAACCTCGGGAATATACTTGGAATAGAAAAAAATAAAAAGTATACTTTTACCGAATTTAAAAACTTAATAGAAGATATAGTTAAGAGAGAAACAGCTATACAAATAAAAAAGGTTCAGGATAAAGAAGTATTATCAAGGCTGATAAAAAGAAATGAAGATTTGGTGAATATAGACAAAGAGACTTTTATTGAATATTTCTTGATTTTAATCAGTGCAAAGCCGCAGACATATTCTAAGTTAACGCTTGTTTTTAATAAGATCAATAATAAAATGCTGCTTGGAATAGTAACTTTAATATATTTATTCAACTAAAAAAGCAAGGTGGGTACCCCTTGCTTTTATTTATTTCTTATTTGCTTAAAAAAATCTTTTAAAATCACAGAACATCTTTCTTCTTCAATGCCTCCGTAAACATCAATGCCTTTAGCTTTATTATCCTCTAATAGATTATATCTGCTCCCAAAAGCACCGTAATCCATATCCATCGCACCAAATACTACTTTATCTATTTTAGCGTTTATAATGGCTCCTGTACACATAGGACACGGCTCAAGAGTTACATATATACTGCATCCGCTTAAATTATGACTGCCAAGAATTCCCGAGGCTTCTCTTATTGCTAATATTTCGGCATGAGCTGTGGGGTCATTATCTTCTATAACCCTGTTATGAGCCTTTGATATGATTTTATCATCCTTAACTATAACAGCCCCAACGGGGACATCCTCCCCGCTTTTTAAAGCTTCTTTGACTGCTAAAAGCATATATGTATTCATTAATCCGAAAGTAAGCTCCTCAATTTTTGATTTTTTTCTATCAATAATAATAACGGAAGCCCAACAACATAAAGACTTACCGCTTGTCCTATTGATACACTTATAAATCCGGCAACAAAAGGGATCGAAGCCATTTTATACAAGATAAAGCCTACAAATAATCCATTGAATAAAATACTCGGTATTCCAACCAAATACTTATTCTTTATCTTACTTGCGGTAAAAGCCGCTAAAAGAGTAGCAATAGAACCAAAAGCTATATCTATTATCCCAAAAGGACTGGATAAGTTCGCGAGTATGCACCCTACGAATAATCCAGGGATTGCGGAAGGCGTAAAATACACCAATACATTAAGCGCTTCCGAAATTCTCACTTGGTTTTCTCCGAAAGCTATCGGAGAAATAAGCATTGTGCTCACAATGTATAAAGCCGCTATTATCGCAGCTTTAGTCAAAAATTTTACTTTACTGTTTGTCATCACATCTCCTATCCACCGCAAAAAAACTCTTTAAAATAAAGAGACTGCAGCTTGTTATTTTATATGATAATAACAGTATGACAGCCTTAGGTACCCCTAAAGGGTATATGAAATACCATGAGACACGACGTTTCATATACCAGTAAAACCAAGAGAAAAATTCTCTTGGTTTTGCCTCCCATACAAATTGTTATTATTAACTTATTTATTCAACGGTAACTGATTTTGCCAAGTTTCTTGGTTTATCAACGTCACAGTTTCTTGCAACAGCAAGGTAATATGCCAATGTTTGCAGATAAACTACTGTCGGTACGACAGTTAAGTCATCAATTACATTATCAATATACATTACCTTATTCGCTTCTTTTTCGATATTTGTATTATGTTCCTTAGCGAAGCCTACTATATATGCTCCCCTAGCAACAACTTCTTTTATATTGCTCAGCATTTTTTCAAATAGAGCATCCTGAGTACAAATAGCGATAATCAAAGTTCCTTCTTCCACTAAGGCTATAGGACCATGTTTAAGTTCACCTGCCTGATACGCTTCCGAATGAACATATGAAATCTCTTTCATCTTTAGAGAACCTTCCAAAGATAAGAAATAATCAAGTCCCCTACCTAAGAAAAATACATCATGAACTTTAAAGTGATCGTAAGCTATTTTCTTTATTTCTTCTTCTTTTGCAAGTACATTTTCCACATTCTTATCAATTTCCATCAATCCTTTGGCTACTTCCTCAAAATGTTCGTCGCTTAGATTTCCGGTCAGTTTACCAAATAATAATGCAATCAAATACATACTTACAACCTGAGTAGAATACGCTTTTGTCGAAGCAACGGCAATTTCCGGACCTGCCCATGTATAAAGAACATCACTCGCTTCTCTCGAAACAGTACTTCCTACCACATTTGTAACGGCTAAAACTCTTGCACCTTGCTTACTTGCAAGTCTCATTGCGGCTAGAGTATCCGCAGTTTCACCTGACTGTGATATTGAAATAAGAAGTGTATGTTCATCAATAATAGGATTACGATATCTGAATTCGCTTGCGATATCAACTTCTACAGGAATTCTTGCATATTTTTCTATTACATTTTTACCAACGTTACCTGCATAATAAGCGGTACCGCATGCAACTATATAAATCTTGTTGATTTTATCCAAATCTTCTTTTGTAATAGTTATATCATCGAGTTTTACTTCATGTTTTTCTTCATCTAATCTTCCTCTTAAAGTATCTCTGATAGCTCTTGGCTGTTCATGAATTTCTTTAAGCATGAAATGTTCATATCCGCCTTTTTCGGCTCCCGCAGCATCCCAGTTTACTTTAAGTATCTGTTTGCCGACCTTTTTGCCTTCTTCATCGTATATTGTAACGCTATCCTTTGTAATAACAGCAATTTCATCATCGTCAAGCAGATAAATGTCTCTTGTGTGTTTAAGTACCGCAGGGATATCGCTTGCTATGAAGTTTTCTCCTTCTCCTTTACCGATTATCAAAGGACTGTCTTTTCTGACAGCTATAAGTTCATCTGGATTATCTTTACACATTACTGCAAGAGCATAAGAACCTGAGAGTTTTTTAGTTGCTTCCTTCACTGTTGAAAGCAAATCCCCGTCATATAGCTCTTCTATTAAATGAGCTGCAACCTCAGTATCAGTATCAGAAATAAATCTATACCCTTTTTCTACCAATTCTTCTTTTAAATCTATATAGTTTTCAATTATACCGTTATGAACTATAACGATTTTACCGTTATGACTTGCATGCGGATGAGAATTTATATCAGACGGTTCTCCGTGAGTAGCCCATCTTGTATGTCCTATACCTACATGCCCTTCAACATCGTTCTTTTTAAGGCTTTCTTTTAAATTATCAAGTCTGCCTTTATGTTTTCTTATATTGATCTTTCCGTCCTCGAATACTGCAATCCCGGCTGAATCATAGCCTCTGTATTCTAATTTCGCAAGTCCGTCAACCAAAATATCGCTCGCTTTTTTATCTCCTATATAACCTACTATTCCGCACATATTATATTTTCTCCTTAAGTTTTTAATTTCTTAAAGTTTAAGCTTAATTTTGTCCCAAGGATTACTCCAAGGTTTTTTTTAGCTTTAAGGAACACTTTTATCCCAAAGGGCATCCGCCGAAAACTCGATAAACCCTTTTCCTCGTCAACCTTTTAATATATATTTAGGAATTCGGTTCGGGCGCTTTAATTATAAATTCCTATTCATTAACCTCCTTATTCTAATACATTATATCAAAAGTAAAAGAAAAGTGGAACTAAATTAATCATTTTCTAATTTTCAGAAAATTACTTTAATTTAAAAAATCAAAATATAATAAAAAACCTTTACTTTTCGTAACATAAACTTTACATATTGTGACACAGTTTTACCCCTCGAAATATTACAAAAACCAAAGAAACAAGTAATGATTATAATGAAAATAGTATTAAAAGTTTTATAAAATTAAATATATATAATTTTATCACATATGTTACAAAAAGTAAACGTTATGTAACAAACCATAGTTTAAAACTTTATTAAAAATCTTCAATATCAAAAATCATCGAGACAGGAATGCTAAAAAGTGAAAGAAGGAGATTTTTAATGAAAAAAAATTTAATATCTTTTCTATTTTCTATTATTTTTCTGCTAAGTACACAAACAAGTATATTTGCAGCAGAAAATAATTATTTGAATAAAAGCAAATCCGCCGAAGAACTAAAAAACGATAAAACAATTATAACTTTATCATTGAAAGCAAATGAAGTAAAAACTTACAGTGATGTCGTATTTGTACTTGACAAATCCACGAGTACAAATGTGAGAAACGAAGCATTAAAAATGCTGCAAGAACTAAACAAAAATGCTCAAAATCACAAGATAAAAGTAGGAATAATTATTTTTAACAAACAAGCACATAATATTTTAGAATTAACAAAATTAAATAATGATAATTTAAAAACAATCGAAGAGGCAATTAATACAAAAATTTCAAGCGGCACTAATTTAGAAGCAGGAATAAGAGCTGGCAGAAAAATGCTTGATAGTGACAATAAAGTTGAAAACAAAAATAAGCATCTTGTTATTGTCAGTGACGGCGTTACATATCTATGGTCAGATGAACCTAAAACGGTTTTTAATGAAAATAATAATACGGGTGAAGAAAATATTTATTGCGGTCCGGATATAGGTCAATTAAAGAAAAATCATAAAGATATAGAATCGTATCTGGATGAACTAAAAGACTGTAAATCATGGATGAATAAATATAAAGAAAGTTATGAAACAACAATTAAAGCTTATACAGATATATATGACGGACAAACTTTATACAGATATAACCCAGATAAAAATTATAGTAAAAAATACGTTCCGGCAGAAAATAGAGAAAATAACGGTTATAGTACTGATATTGCTATGTATACAGCAGCCGAAGAGTACAAAAAGGCAGTAAATAATGGTTATGACTGTTTTTCATATGGAAGTACAGACCAATTATCAAATCATCCATATGGACTAAACTTCATGCTTGGATTATCAAGCTTAGGTGGTATTTCAAAAAAATATGATGATAATGCAAGCGGCGTTGAAGGTATGTTTGACAATGTTAAAAGTGATATACTATATACTATTGAAAAAGGTAAGATCACCGATTTGATCGGTAAAGATTTTGATTTAATATCAAATAGCTTTAAACTATATATCGGAAATAAAGAATTAAAAAGCACTATAAACGACAAACAAGAAATATGTTTTGGTGATAAAGACAAAGATGGTATATACCCTTATGTAATTGAATATATAAACAAACCGGAAAAGTTTATATTAAGTATAAATACCCCAGTTAAAAAAACTGAAAAACTGGAACTTAAATATCAAGTAAAACTTATAAACAAATCAGATAAAGAGGGAGAACATATTGCATATACAAATGAGGAGGCTTATATAGATTATACATCTACTGACGGAAAAGAAAAACAAGAATATTTTAATAAACCGCATATTAAATATATAGTAAATAAAACAAATCCTAAAAACATTGAAAATCAAAAGAAAGAGATCATAAATAAAGAAAAAACTACTAAAACACCTCAAACGGGAGATACAAATGATAATTACATTTATTCGATCATAATGCTTATAAGTTTAGCTGGTTTAGGTAGTATTTTATACAAATTAAAAAAGAGCTTCTAAGATAAAAAAATAGTACTTAAAATAAGTGCTATTTTTTTTATATGATCAATTAATACGTTAATAATAACGTATTACAAGGTACCTTAATATTTTTCTTGACAAATCAATAAGGTACCTGTATAATCTAAATATAGAAAGGTACCTTTTAAAAATTGGTACCTGATTTTAGGAGGTAATACAATGAATAGAAATCTATATGAACAATTTTCTAAAATACAATGGTTAATGCACAGATACTACCATAAAAACATGAGCAGATTTTCAGCAGTATCAGACCCTCACAGAGGACAAGGAAGAGTTTTAAAAATGCTTCAATTAAAACCTGACATATCCCAGAAGGAATTGTCATATTTACTTGATATAAGATCACAATCTCTCGGAGAGTTATTATCAAAACTGGAAAAAGGCGGATTTATTGAAAGGACCCCGTCAGAAGAAGATAAAAGAGTTATGTTAATTCACTTAACGGAAAAAGGAAAAGAAGCGGGAGAAAATCAATTTGAAATAAATGAAATATTTTCAGATTTGAGCGAAGAAGAACAAAACAATCTGGAAGACTACCTCAACAGAATAATCAAAAGAATGGAGGCATATATAAATTATGACGAAAACGATCAAAGATCAGAAAGAAACAGAAGACACTTTGAACGTCATTTTGAAAGAAGAACAAGAAGAAACGACAGAGAAAAATAACATAACCAGAACTAATGAGGCTATTAAAACCGGTGTTATTGGCATAATCGGGAATTTGATATTATTTATATTAAAACTTGGCACATCATTTTTAAGCGGAAGCATAGCAATATTATCGGAAGGAATTGATAATTTAATCGACTGCATAAGTTCAATTACCGCGGTGATAGGCTTTTATGCTTCGGAGGTGGAAGGTGAAAAGACTCACCCATACGGTCACGGGAGAATGGAGTATATAAGCGGACTTTTTATTTCAATAATAATCATGTCAACAGGGATACTATTAATGAAAAAATCCATAACAAATTTAATCGATCCCGTAAAGCCGGATATAATCCCACTTCTGTTTATAGTAAGTATTATATCAATAATAATAAAACTCGGATTGGTATTATATACAAAAAACAAAAATAAAAGCATTGAATCATCTGCTCTAAACGCAAATATAAAAAATTATTCTTCGGACATACTAGCTACATCGGCAACTCTAATATCATTTATAATCTCCCCTTTTACAACTCTTCCCGTAGACGGGATTTTAGGGCTAATTATAAGCATAATAATATTCTACAGCGGTATTCCTGCTTTCAGTGAAAATATAATATTACTGATTGGTAAAGGAGCAAATGAAGAAGATGAGAAAAAAATAGAGAGTATAATAATGAAATATCCTATTTTCGATAAACTCAAAGATTTTGAAGTCCACGATTATGGTCCGGAACATAAAATTGCTATTATTCAAATTTCATTAAAAGAAAGTTTTGATAATAAAGAATTGAAAGACGATATAAATAAAATCAAAAATGAAATTAAGAATAAGTTTAAATTTGAACCCTATATTTATGTAGATGTAGATGAAATTATAAAAATCAAAGAAAAAACATATTTAATTTAGAGAGGGAAATATGAGAAATTCTGCATGCAGATATTTGCAAAGTATTTATAAACTTAGAATAAAAAATAATAACGTACATGCTATAGATATCGCAAAATACATGAACTATTCAAAAGCAAGTGTAAGCCGTGCAGTTAAGAACTTAAAGAAAGATGAATATATTAAAGTTGATAAAGACGGAAAAATAAATCTGACTTCTAAAGGATATGAGAAGGCAAAATCAATAGAAGATAAATATTCATTTTTCTACAATAAACTTATCGGCATGGGACTTGATACAAATATCGCTGATAGCGACGCTTCAAGTTTTGCTTATAACATCAGCTGTACGACTTTCAATAAACTAAAAGAAATTTTTTAAAAGCGATAAAAATTTCGCTTTTATTTTTTAGTGATATAATTATTATAATATTATAAATTATTAAATCTTTGGAGAAAGAAATGGATAATAAGGAATATGAAACAATGAAAATAGAAAATATTCTTGAAAGGTTATCTAAATCAAAGTTCAGGACAAGTTTTCATTTAAAAAATAAAGATATGGATTATATTGATAAAAAAGGATTAGATGTAATAAATGATCATGCAAGAGACTTTATATATAAAAGATTATCCCCTGCCGTTATACCAAATGAAGGGAAACAAACCCCGACAAAAAATCATCCTGTCTTCATTGCTCAGCATGCCACTGCCACATGCTGCAGAAAATGTTTATATAAATGGCATAAAATAGAGATGAATAAAGAACTGTCAAAAGAAGAACAAGAGTATATTGTCAAGGTCATAATGAAGTGGATAAATAGAGAATATAATTATTAAAAAATCATACTAAGTATCTTTATGAAACTTAATATGATTGAGTATGATATGAATATAAATAAATTATTTAAATTCTTAAATAGTTTTAATAAAATATATGGATATAAACATGGTAATAAACTCAGATAATGGAACTGCCAGCCAAACACCGTTTACGCCAAATAGTATGGGAAGAGTAAGTAACCCTATCGTTATAAAACAAAACGTTCTTAAGAAAGAAATCATAGCAGAAACTTTCCCATTGGATAAAGCAGTAAAGATTGCGGAAGAAAAAATATTGAACCCGCAAAATAAAAAGCTAATTGGAAAAATAAAAAATCCATTTCTTGCAATATCATATACTTCACTTCCAGCTGGAGAAAATACACTTACCAGACGATCTCCAAAAAACATAGATATCATGAAAACCAATATAGATATAAAACCAATGAAAGTAATACTGCTTTTAATCAAAGTTTTTAATCTATTATGATTTTTACTCCCGTAATTAAAACTCATAATCGGAGAAACACCCATAGAAAATCCGATAAATAAAGTGGAAAGCATAAACTGTGAATAAATAATTATAGTAATGGCAGCAACTCCATTCTCTCCGAGAAGTTTCATCATTACCAAATTAAAAAGAAACGTAGTAATGGCAGTAGCAAGCTGACTTACCATTTCCGATGAACCGTTATACAAACTTTTAAATATCATATTTATATCAAATTTAGGCTTTTCAAAATATAACGTACCCTTTGAAGTCAGAAAAAATATAATTCCTATTACGGACGGGAGCACATATCCTATACCCGTTCCAAGGGCTGAACCTTTTATCCCCATATTAAAAATCACAATGAATATATAATCCAGTATCATATTCATCATTCCTGCACTGATTGATAAAATCATACCAAATCCGGGACGCCCGGCAGTAACAATTAGAGATTGGAACAAGACTTGAAGGATACCGGCAGGGGTAAATATTAGGATTATCAATAAATAATCTTTACAGTAGCTATATAAAATTTCACTTGCCCCTAAGCTCCAAATTATTTTATCTATGAAGATTATCCCTAATATGGAAATAATTATTCCTATAGTAATTCCAAAAATCACAATAAGAGAAAGGTATTCTCTCGCTTCTTTATAATCCCCCTCCCCCATTTTCGAAGCAATGATTGCACTCGAACCTGTAGCAATCATAGTCCCTATCCCTACTACAATATTTATTATGGGACAAACTATATTTATTGAACTAAGAGCATTTGTGTTCACAAACCTCGAAACAAATATAGTATCTATAATTGTATATAGCCCCATGAAAATCATCATTATTATAGTAGGAAAAGCAAATTTCAAAAGAGAAGATAAATCAAAGTCACGAGAAAGGATATTTTCACGAGAATTGGTCATATTTTCATTACTCATAAAAGTTCCTCAAACCCTTTTCTCTTAAGTATCATTTTTTGGGTGGGATAACCAAATTCCGTCAACAAGTCACTCTCTATAAACCCTAAAGCCAACAATAACTCCCTATAACCTCTGTCCGCTTTATCACCTTCTCTAAAAGTTGTAATACTTATCATTTCTCTATTTGAACTTAAGTCATTAAATATTTTGCTGATAAATGTTATTAATATCTCTCTTTTATTATATTTAGGATGAACTGCAAGAAAATCTATATTTCCTTTTTGTATACTATAAAACATTACTGCAATAGCATTATCATTATATTTAATAATAAAAGCTTCTTTATTTTGGATGTGTTCGATAAGACTTTCCATATACTGCGCTTGCTCAAATCCCGGAAACCCGTCTACCACAAGCTTTACAAGATCCATACATTTTTCAATATCATCTTTACTTACAATGTCGATATCTTCCGGCGTAAATATCTCATATTTTAAATTTATAAAATCTTTTCCAATGAAAAACCTTAGCTGAAGAGGATAGAATGATTTTCTTTCTCTGAACTTTTTTGGAGATATTTTATACATATCTTTAAAAGCATTGGAGAAAGCCTGCTGACTTTCATACCCTGAGTTCAATGCAATTTCTATTATCGGTTTATCAGTAAACACCAGAAATTCTGCAGACTCTGTCAAACGCCTTCTGTTAATATAATCATGAATAGTTACGCCTACGATATTTGAAAATAAACGATGGAGATAATATTTAGAGTAATTCATTACTTTTGATATATCATCAATACTCAAATTTTCGTATAAGTGATTTTCAATATAATCGATGATTTCATTAATTATCTTTATTTTATTTATCATGCTCTGCCTCCTTTCTTATAAAATTTTATCAAAAATAATAATCGTAGTTTTAATGGATCTTGCTGTTTTTATAAATTTTAAATCATTCATTAGTTTAAATATTCTTTAAATAATGATTTTAACATATTTTTATTAAACAAATAAAAAAACACCGACCTGCGGTGTTTTTATTATTCTTCGATGTCTAAAACAACTCTCTTTTCTTCTTTGGTTGCAGCAGCTTTTAATACGCTTCTTATAGCTTTTGCAATTCTGCCTTGTTTACCGATAACTTTGCCCATATCGTCTTTTGACACTTTGAGCTTGATTACTGTAAGATTTTCCTTTTCAACTTGTCTTACTTCAACTTCGTCGGGATTATCTACCAAAGCCTTTGCAATCGTTTCTATTAATTCAACCATATCGGTCTCCTAACTATTTTGTGATACCATTTTGTTTGAAAAGTTTAGCAACAGTATCTGTAGGTTTAGCACCTTTGTTTAACCATTCTTTTGCTTTTTCAGCATCAATTTCTACACTTTTTTCACCTACAGGTTTATAGTGTCCAAGTAAAGCAATGCTCTTGCCGTCTCTTGCTGTTCTTTCGTCTGCTACTACTATTCTGTAGTAAGGTTGTTTTTTTGCACCCATTCTTTTTAATCTGATTTTTACTGCCATGTTTTTTCTCCTTTTATTTATACTATTATGTTTTTATATATAAAGAAATTAAATTTCTTTTTGACTGTTTTACATAAACGGAAGTTTCATTCCCGGAAATTTCATCTTACCGGAATTCAGCTGCTTCATCATCTTCTTGCTTTGTTCAAAACCTGTAAGAAGTTTATTTACATCGCTTACCTTTGTTCCGCTTCCGGCTGCTATCCTCTTTCTTCTGCTTGCATTTATTATATTGGGATTTTGTCTTTCTTTAATCGTCATAGACTGGATAATAGCTTTTTGTTTAATCAAGTCTTTTTCACTTATTGCCATACCTTTAAGCTTTCCCGCTCCCGGAAGCATTGATAACAAGCCTTCTATCCCGCCCATTTTGTTCATGCTTTCCATTTGATCCAAAAAGTCTTCCAAGGTGAAAGAATTCTTTCTCATCTTTTCTTCCATCTTTTTGGCTTCTTTTTCATCATAAATGGTTTCTGCTTTTTCTATCAAAGATAAAACATCGCCCATTCCGAGTATTCTCGAAGCTACTCTATCAGGATGAAAAGGTTCAAAGTCTTCCATTTTTTCACCAAATGCAGAAAACTTTATAGGTTTCTTGGTTATATAAGTAACACTAAGGGCTGCTCCGCCTCTTGCGTCGGAATCGAGTTTAGAAAGGATAAATCCTGTTATTTCCAGACTTTCATCAAATGCTTTTGCTGCGTCAACCGCCTGCTGACCCATCAATGAATCTATAACAAATAATGTTTCGTTTGGATTTATAGCCTTTTTGACTTTTACTGCTTCTTCCATCATTTCGCTGTCCACATGCTGTCTTCCGGCTGTATCGACGATGATTATATCCGCACCGATTTTTTTTCCGTACTCAACACCCTTTTTAGCTATCTTACCCGCATCTTTTTTATCAAGTGTAAATACTTCTATGTCGAGTCCTTCACCGAGAACTTTTAACTGGTCGACAGCTGCGGCTCTATGGATATCACATGCAACAAATACTACTTTTTTATTCTTCTTATTTTTAAAGAAGTTACCCATTTTACCGATACTTGTAGTTTTACCGCTGCCCTGAACCCCTACAACCATTATTACCGTAGGTCCGTTATCGGCAAAGGTTATATCTCTGCTTTCGCCTCCGAGCAAAGTTATAAGTTCGTTATTGACTATCTTTATTACTTGCTGTCCGGGAGTTAAAGACTTTAAGACCTCTTCTCCCATACATTTTTCTTTTAAATTATTTGCAAATGTCTTAACTACTTTGTAGTTTACATCCGCTTCCAAAAGCGACATCCTGATTTCTCTCAAAGCCGCATCTATATCTTTCTCGGTAAGCTTACCTTTTCCTCTAAGTTTCTTAAAGGTTGCCTGCAGTTTATCTCCTAAAGCTTCAAACAAGGTCTATACCTCCTTATAGGTTTTCTCTTATCTCTTTTATTAATGATAAGGACTCTTTGTCTTTACTCAATTCTTCCAATCTATTTAACAGTTCAATATTTTCTTCATATTTTTTTAGTAAATTTAATTTTTCATCGTATTCCAATATTATCTTTTCAGCTCTCTTCAAAGTATCATAAACACCTTGACGAGAAATATTTAACATACTCGCAATCTCACTGAGTGAAATATCATCATCGTAATAATATTCCAATACCTTTAATTGCTTATGTGTAAGCAGAGATGAATAAATATCTATTAAATATGACATTTTAAAATACTTTTCCATACTTCTCTCCTTATACTGACTAAGAGATTATAACAAAAGAAAAACATATTGTCAAGGGTTTTTACTTGACAATTATTATTACTTTTATAAATCGACTTAATCAAAATAAATCCCCAATACTTACCTAATTTAAATATTTTTTAAATATGGAAATACTAAAAAATTAAATCAATTAAATATGTTTAAATACAAATAAACCCCCGACTTTCGTCGGGGGCAATATTTTAATTATAATATTTAGAGGTAAACATATTTTATGTTTAGTAAAACGACTATTTTTTCATGTCGAATAAATCTTCTTTTTCACCGCATCCCCAGTCATCTAAAGCGATTTGAAGATCAGGTTTATCTTTAGCATATTCTTTTAGCGGGATTCCTGCCATTGCTCCGTCGATAGCTTGTCTAAGAGCTTTTGCACCTGCTGTAGCACCGTTTCTATGTCCGTGAACAGCTCCGCCGGCAGCGATCATAACGTCTGTACCTACTTCATAAATAGTATCAGGAACTACACCTTGGTACATTCCGCCGCTTGGTGCAGGTAAACAATCTTTGATGTTATGGAATTTCATCTTAAGATCTCTGCATGTTCTTAAGTAAGAATCTCTAAGTACAGGGATCTTACCGTAGTAGTTTGTTGTGATAGCCATATCAGCACCTGCTAATCTTGCTAATTTACCCCAAAGAAGTGCTACTGCAACACCTGTGTCAGGAGAGTAAGACTGTGCAGCAGCATAGTCAGGGTGAGACATAACTGGAATCTGAATATTTGGATCTTCAGCTAATTGTCTAAGTGCAGAGAAACCTGCAGTGTATGTATTAATCATCAACGCATTAGCACCTGCGTCAATTGCTCTGTAAGCTAGATCTTTAATTTTGAAGCTGTCTTCAGTTAAGTTAACTGTGTATAGTTTCTTTTCACCTGTTTGTTCAAATGCTCTCTTACCTGCATCTGTTATAGCCTGAACTCTTTTTTCGATAGGACACCATGCAGGATCGGCAACAAGTAATTCATCATCTTTGATTACATCGATACCGCCTAGGTATGCATCATATGCCATTATACCACCTTGTTCTGGAGTCCATCCTGTATCAGGTTTGATCATAGCACATGTAAGCGGTCTTTCAGGGATATCAAGGATATCTCTTACACCTTGGATACCGAATTTAGGACCTTGGAAGTGATCTGTATATTCTTTTGGGAATTCAAGATCCAATAATTTAAGTCTGGCAGCTGAGATATTACCTATAGCTGTTGTGAAAATCATTGGGAAGTTAGTACCTATATTTTCCCATGGGAAAGCAAGTCTAACTATCATATCTCTGTATTGGATTCCTTCAGGAAGTTCCCTGTCATAAGCAGGTGTTTCATATATACCTATTACCTTAGCGGCATGTCTTTCAACTATATCATCTGTTTCAAAAGGAACATCGATCCATGTACCTGTTGCTTGTTCCGCAGCGATTGCTTCCGCGAATTTAGCAAGGTCAAGGCTCATAACATCGTTGCCTTTTCCTCTCATGTAATATGTAGCTACGATATGTTTGCTCATATCCAAACTTTCACTACATTGGAACATCATAGGGTTATACTTTTGTTTCATTTTTAAAATCCTCCTCAAAACTTAATAATGTTTAACCATCTACCCTTATTGCAAAGACGCTGTATTTGTAAAACATAATCCTGTCTTTACGCTTATATAATAACATGGTAATTATGTTTTGTCAACTAAATAATTTATATTTTACATAAATATATAAAAAATTTATTTTGCTCCACCATTTTAACATAAAAATTAAATTTTCATTAATATTATTGTAAAATGGTTTTAATTGGCAAAATTAGTGGTAATATAGTAAAGTAAACAAAATAAATATAAATTGAAAAAATGAAAATATTAGAGCTCATTACTACATATATTAATTAATAAGAGATGATAACAGAAAGGAATAAATACATTGGCAAAAAACGAAAATAAACATAATGATGAATTTGCAAATAAAGATAAAAGTTTCAAGTTTTTTATAAAAAAGAATCGATATTACTTAATAATAATAGTACTCATAATCGGAATAATAAGCATCGTTACATTTAACGTAAAACATTTCAGCAAATATACAAATACCGAAAATAATATAGCATCTAAAGATAAAACGGAATATAAAAGCATAGATTATAAAACCGTCAAGCCAAATGAAGCCGGAGACATAATGGTGATAATGTATCATAGTATAGATAATAAAGTCAAACATTTCCCATGGCACAGAAACAAAAAAGAATTTCGTAATGACTTGGAATATATGTATAAGAACGGTTATGTTTTGATATCAATGAAAGAATACTTAAGCAACGATATAAATATCCCCGCAGGGAAAACCCCTATATTACTTACATTCGATGACGGATTAAAAAGTTGTTTTTCACTTGTTAAAAACAAGGAGGGGAAACTTGTTGTAAATAATGATACGTTGATCGGTATAATGGAAGAATTTAAATCCGAACACCCTGATTTCGGTTCGGGAGGAGTGTTATATATAACGGAAAACCCATTCGACTATGATGCTTACTACAATAATAAAACCGAAGGTGATTATAAGGATAAGTTCAGAGTCCTTACAGATTTAGGATATGAAGTAGGTAACCATACTTATCATCATTACAATATGAACAACTTAAATAAAAGGGAAATAATGGAAGAAATAGGTAAAGTAAATAATCTTGTATATAAAAACAACAATAAAACAGCCACTTCTTATCTTGCATATCCATATGGAGATAAACCTAAAGAAGAAAATTTAAAAGCAGTAAAAAACGGAGAATACAAGGGCATAAAGTATAATATGCAAAGTGCCGTGCTAGCAGCTCCCGAGCCTCCATATTTTACTAATCCCGTAAACAAGGATTTTGACCCATACTATATAAGCAGAGCAATAGCAAATAAAGGTCAGCACATGGATATGTACTGGTATTTTGATTTTTACGAAAAGCATCCTGAAAAGAAATATATATCTGACGGTGATAATACAATTTTATCGATCCCTTCTACTTATAAGAAGAATATAGACAGTGAAAAAACAAAGAGCTTCAAAACGATCTATTACGATACAAAAACATATAAAACCGTAGAATGATACTTAGTATATTTACAGTAAAAATTTATTAAAAAAATACCAAATATTACTTGACATAAACCTTTTGTTATTATATAATAAATCAGCACTGTAAGTGGTCGCATAGCTCAGCTGGGAGAGCACCTGCCTTACAAGCAGGGGGTCATAGGTTCGAGCCCTATTGCGACCACCATTTTATGCGAAAGTGGCTCAGTGGTAGAGCATCGCCTTGCCAAGGCGAGGGTCGCGAGTTCGAATCTCGTCTTTCGCTCCATTTTTTTTAGGCGGCATAGCCAAGTGGTAAGGCAAGGGTCTGCAACACCCGTATCCCCAGTTCAAATCTGGGTGCCGCCTCCATTTTAAAAGTCAATAGATTAACAAAGAGATTTTATGCCGAAGTGGCGGAACTGGCAGACGCACAGGACTTAAAATCCTGCGATCCTTACCGATCGTACCGGTTCGATTCCGGTCTTCGGCACCATCCTTTTATGTTAAGACCTTTAGGTCTTTTTTTATTATTTTTATCACACTAAATACCTCATTACTATTATATTTCTAATATTACATACAGTAATCATTTTCTCATTTTCTAACAAACATCTAACAAGCACACAAAAACTCAAATAGAGCTATTTTAAATGAATACTAAAAGAAATATACATTTTCATAAAGCACATTTTAGTTTTTTTTATTTCTCTTTATAAATCAATCAAAAAAAGAGTATATAAACTCTCTCCCCTATTTTATATCAAATTAATTTATTCTCTAATTATCAAAATATAAGAATAATTATAAGTGATAAATATAACTTAAAATGCATCAATTATAAAACAATTTTATGACTTAAAACGCTACTAAAACTATAAAATAAAGTAACAAAAGTATAAAAACAAAATAATTTGTCATTTTATTTAATATATTTTAAATATTTGTAATATAAATATAAAAACAATAGCTATATTTTATTTATATTTAATATACCATAAGTGTCGCAAAATGTATACATTTTGCGACATTATATAGTTATAACCATAAAAATAAAACTATATTTACAATTCTAAAATTATTGTTAAATAACAATAAAAGCGTTTTTTAATTTACTATTATAATTTTGCTAAGGGGGATTAAAATGAAAAAAACAGTAAAAAAATCTTTGATTGTGTTACTCATATTCTCGTTATGTTTTTATTTTGGTTTATCAAGTATATTTGCTCAGACTATAAATGAAAATAATAATGAAAATGTATCAGTCAAAACAAATCAAAGTGAAGATGATGTCGGGGAAAATACAATAACTAAGTTCGGGGACTTAGATGTAAAAGAAATCATCCTAAAAGAAAAGATACCTATTGAAAATTTAGATTTACCGGACGTAGTGGATGTTTATCTTAATAATGGGAGTAATCCAACCTCACTGGATGTATCATGGGAATGTCCGGAATATGGCAAAGAAAACACTTCTTACATATTTAAACCGATTTTTGAAGATAAGTATATATTATCTAAAGAAATAAAAGAAGAAGATATCCCAACCATAGAAGTTAAAATAAATGAAGACGTAAAAAAAGAAGAAAGCAAAAATACAAAAAATACATCTGAAAAATCAAAAAAAGTACGAAGTGCAGATAACGAATATAAAATAGGTACAAGCGGAGATTATAAAGATTTCACAGAAGCTTTAAATGCTCTTCCGGATGATAATGCAGGTGATGTTATATTCAACGTCACGGATGCTTTGTATACCGGTTATGATTATAAGACGGTGGAAATCCCAACAAATAAAGGAATAACTTCTTTAACCATAAAAACGGATCTGCCGTCAGTAAAAGTCGATGAATACGATAAGTAAGCATATTTTTAAATGGGATCAAATTTACACTTGACAGCAATATAGATATGGGATCTACCATATACGGAGGCGGTAACGGAAAAGATATATCTTCAAACGCAGATGTAACGATTAATGAAAATTCTGCCGTTACAAATATATATGGCGGAAGTAAAAATGCAGACCTAACGGGAAATACAAATATAAAAGTAAAAGGCAGAGTATATACTAATTTAGTCGGAGGATGTTTATCTTCCGCAAACGCTGACAATACCGATATAACTGCGAATATGCACGGTTCAGCAAAGATAACTATCGAGGAAACCGGTCAGGCAAGATATATTTACGGAGGAAGCATGGCGACGGTCCCTAATAGCGGAGATGTAAAACTAACAAGCACAAGCAGTGTCTCCGGTTCTGTGGATATATTTATAAAAGGACTATCTGAAGAAGTATACGGAGGTGGACATGCCGGACCTTCTTCATATGTATATAAAACAACCAACACTACATGTACAAACAGCGTCGGAGGCAATATTTCTATAATATTTACCGGAAGCGCAAAAGGTGCAAATGACAATGAAATGGAATTATATGGCGGCGGAAGAGCAATGGGAACACAATCTGACACCAATCATGCAACGCTTACGGTAAAAGGTAATATAAATATTGAAGCTATCAAAGATAATTATGCCTCAGTCTCACAGGAAAACAACCAAGCGTTTAATAGATTTTTTGGAGGCGGACAAGCACTATATTCTAACGCTGTATTAAATGTTGAAGGAAATGTAACTATAAAAAGTGCCAGGGTATGCTGGGAAAGCAGCATGGGTCTCACCGGAGGCGGATATGCCTTATGGGGAGGAACCGCAAATGTAGAGGGAAAGATAAAGCTGGATTTATACAAGATAGATAATCAAATAGCTAAATACGAAAACGTAAACCTGATAATAGGAGGAGGTTTATGTGAATATACACCGGAAGGTTCCAAATCAGAGGCTACCGTAGGAAGCACTGATATTACTATACACGAAGGAACAACATTAATAAGCGGCAGCACTACCGGTCTGAATATCATTGGAGGAGGATATACAGAACAGCCTAATGCAAATGTTGATGTAAAAGGAAGTACCGGTATAAAATTGGAAGATAACCTAAATTTCCAAAGAGGTATATGTGCCGGCGGAGTATTAAGAACATCAAGCTGTAAAAATTCTTCTGCAAATGTAGGAAGCACAAACCTAGAATTCGGAGATAATATAAACTTAGCTTCAGGGAACATAATTGGAGGAGGATATATTAATGAAGCTATAAATGCCAGTACAGATGTTAAAGAAAGTATTAATATTAAATATGGCAAAAATAATAACTTTGACGGAAAATGGTTATACGGCGGAAGCTTTATAAATGCAGGTTCGGGAAAAGCTAATATTGGAAACAATAATTCAAAAGACGCAATAGTGATAACTGCTGAAGACGGACTTAAGGCAAATCAATTTATATGTGGTGGATATATTCAAAATAATATGAATAAAAGTGAAATTAAAATAACGGGAAATATAAATACGAATTTAAAAGGAGGAAATATAAATTATTTCTTAGGAGGAGGAAGACTTTACGCTGCCAACGGTAATGTAAATATTGATGGCAATATAACTCATAATTTATCTAATTTAGATATCAAAGGTGTATATCCGGGAAGTGCTTCTTATTCCTACAATGAAAACGACCCGGGAAAAGCAAATATATCAGGTAATGTAGATACAACCATAAAAAACTCGCAAGTAAATGAAGGCATATATACCGGAGGTGTTAATTACTGCGATATAGAAAAAAATGCCAGACTAAACATAAAAGATAGTACTATTAACGCAAATATTTATGCTTTGGGTTCAAATCATAGCTCAATAAAAAATGATTCGATTATATCTCTTCTCGGTTCAACAACAAACAGTAAATATATATTCTCATACCAAAACGGCACAACATGTTCGGCAGGAAGAGTATTGGTCGAAGCAGGAAATGAAATAGAAACCAAAACCAGTACATACACAACCGGAATTTACTCTACCGATAACACAAAACAAACTAATGTAAAAATAAATAATAACGCAGAATTAACACTTACTTATACAGGCACAGACTCTCCGTACCACTTAATGAATATAAATGATATAGATATTGAAAAAGAAGGTAGTTTAATTACAAAATCTGTTCAAAATACTCCTATAAAAGGCAATTTAACAGGAAATGGAACAATAACCATACCTAGCGGAGGAAAAATAACAGGCAGTGGAAAACTTGACGGAAACTTAACATTAAACACTACAGGAACACTGGATAAAGATATAGAGTTTTTTGAATTCGATAAATCCAGTACGGGAAAAGTTAATTTCACCGACCCGGATTATAAATACTATCTCAAAAAAGAAGTCGGAAGCGATAAAGCTGTATGGATATTAAAAGAAGGAATCATAATAAATATTAACACTCCAAACAATGGAACTATAACTCCCGGCGGAAAGACAATGATAGGTAAAGGTGAACCGACGGACTTCACTTTTACTCCGGATTACGGATATCAAATAGATGATGTTAAAGTAGGCGGAGTCAGTGTCAAAAATGATATAAAAAAACATGATGATTTAAGAAGCAGTATATATACATTAACAGCAGATATTACCACATCGATAGAAGTGTCATTTAAACCTTTGGATAAAGACACAATGGAGGATATAATAAATAATCTGCCTAAAGTAGAGGAAACAACACCTCCAAAAGATGAGGAAATTGACAAGATACTTGATGCAAAACTGGATTATGAAGCCCTTAGTGAAGAAGAAAAGAAAAAAGTAGATGTAGACAGCACAGATAATCTTCATGAGAGTTTATCAAAGATCCCTCAAATAGAAGTTGAACTTGCGATCAAGATACAAACAGGAGGAAACGATATAGTAAATATAGATGAAGAGCAAAAGAAACGTTTCCTATACTCTTTAGATGAAAATGATATAAAGGAAGTAAAAGAAAATAATACGCAGCTATTAAAAATCGTCATTGAAATCAATGATATCGAAAAACCTAAAGACGAAGAACAAGAAAAAATCAATAATGTATTATCGGATCATAATATAGGAAAACATTTTATTGTAGATGTAACAAAAGAAAAATATCAAAATAAAGACGACAGTATCCCTATTGCAACAGAGAAAATTACAAAAATGCCTCAAAGTGTAGATTTAACTTTTAAAATACCTGATGAATTAAAACCAAAAGATAATTTAATCTACACATATGCTATGATACATACACATTTTGAAAATGGTACCTATAGTTCTATATTATTAAGTGATAAAGATAATATCAATGAAACCGTAACAATATCCACAAATAAATTTTCAACTTACACAATGGTATACAAAGTAAGCGGTACAAAACCTATCGTATCATATACCGTAAAATTCGATACTATGGGCGGAAGCTTTATCGAACCGCAGGAAGTAGAAGAAAATGGAGTGGTTACCATACCTAAAGATCCGACTAAAAAGAACCATAAATTTAAAGGTTGGTACATAGATAAACAATGTAGTAGACTATGGGACTTTGAAAAAGATAAGGTGACAAAAAATATAACTCTATATGCCGGCTGGAAATCATTAAGTGATAACAATCAGATAACAACAAAACCAAATGATAATAGTACAGGTACATCGGAAAACAGAAAAAACAATAATAAAAATAATATTACAACGGTAAATACAAATGATACCAATCATTTAGGTATTTGGATAGTCTTATCTATTTTTACATTGACAGGCTTGATAATATTGATACAAAAAGCAAAAAAATATAATTAATTAAAAAGACCTCTGATTTAGAGGTCTTTTTTTATGCAGTAAAAATTATTTAATCATTCACCTTTAAAATCGGCTTTTCGTTTTTCTATAAATGCACATACACCTTCTTTAAAATCTTCGGAGGCTATACATTCTCTCTGAGTAGGAACCTCGCCGTCTTTTAAATATTTTTCATAATCTGTATAGTTTGCTTCAAAAAATTGTTTTTTGAGGTTTTTATAAGCAATCAAAGGACCCTCGGTAATTTTCTTAGCCAAAGCCATTGTAGTTTCTTCAAGCTCATCTTTAGAACATACCTTGTTTACAATTCCAAGTTCCATAGCTTCTACAGCTCCCAAAGGCTTTCCGGTAGCACAAAGCTCAAATGCTTTTGCTATACCAATAGATTTACTTAATAAATAAGTCCCTCCGGTATCAGGCACCAAACCCAGATTAATGAAAGCCTGTATGAACTTAACATTATCCGCACAAACGACAAAATCTCCGGATAATGCAAGGTTTGCTCCTGCACCTGCTGCAGCACCGATAACAGATGTAATTACTATCTTGCTCATTTTCTTTATATTCAAGGATACATATCCGGCTCTCTCAATCAAATCGTCCATATTTATATCTCCGCCGGCTTTAATATTTTTATAGAAATATCCTATATCCCCTCCCGCTGAAAATGCTTTTCCTCCGCTTTTCAAAATAACAACTTTTACATTTGGATCATTTTCACATTTGTCCAGTATATCAAGCAGCTCCTCTGCCATATCCATATCTATTGCATTTAAGTTATCGGGATAATTCATTGTAATCGTAGCAATACCATCTTCCACAGTATAAATATTTTTCTTATATTCCATATTTTTTCTCTCTTTCAAATTGTTTAATAGTATATACTAATTATTAAACACGTTTATTAGTTCTGTTCCAGATATGCATTTCGTCAGCTTCTTTAATAAGTTCGTCTCTAAGGTCAGGATGAGAAACCGAAATAATTTTTTCTGCTCTTTCCCATGTTGAAGCTCCTTTGAGGTTAACTAATCCGTATTCCGTAACAAGATACTGAGTATTGGCTCTTGTAGCCGTAATTATACCTCCTTCGGTAATGCAAGGTTTTATTCTGCTCTTAAGTGAACCGTCTTTTGTAGGAACAGTGGAAGAACAGCAAATAAAGCTCTTACCGCCTTTAGATTTATATGCACCGAGAACAAAGTCGAGCTGTCCTCCGGCACCGCTTATATGACGAGTCCCCCCTGTTTCGGAAGCAACCTGTCCGAACAAGTCTACTTCAACAGTATTATTAATAGATATAAAATTATCTAAACCTGCAATCACATTGATATCATTTACATAATCTACAGGCGCCGCCATAATGCTCGGATTAGCATCCACAAAATCATAAAGCTTTTGTGTTCCTGCTCCGAAAGTAAACACCTGACGTCCTTTGTCTATACTTTTTCTCTTACCTGTTATCTTTCCTGCCATAGTTATATCAACAAATGAGTCAACATACATTTCTGTATGAACGCCAAGATCCTTTAAATCAGATTTTGCAATCAAAGAACCTACTGCATTAGGCATACCCCCTATACCAAGCTGCAAACATGCTCCGTCAGGTATCTCGGGAACAATCAATTCGGCAACGGCTTCATCTATTTCGCTTGTTTTACCTGAAGGCATTTCTGCCATAGGTCTGTTCGAACTTTCAACTACCATATCGACATCGTCAATATGTACTCCTACTTCAAAACCTCCCAGACAAACCGGCATATTTTCATTAACCTCAACAACAACGGTATCGGAAATCTCACAAAGTGCAGCCAAATGAGAGGCAGAAAGACCAAAGTTAAAGAACCCATGTTTATCCATAGGTGCGACTTGAATAAAAGCTACGTCGACATGCTTGATATTTTCCCTGTAATAACGAGGTACTTCGGAATAACGAATAGGTACATAATAACAAATTCCGGAATTAATAAGTTTCCTTTCGATCCCCGTCGTATGTATGGAATTCCAAATAAGTCTTCCGGGTGCATCTTCAAGCTTTGTTACTTCCGGCTGCCATAATGCTATCCCACCTCTGAATTTTAAATCTCTTAGAGAAGAATCTTCCTTCATCCTTTCGGCAAGAGCCTTATCCAAGTCTACAGGATGATTTGCACAAAAACTGTAATCTACCCAGTCCCCCGATTTTACTACCTTTACCGCCTCTTTTGCAGTAGTAAGCTTTTCCTTATATTTAGCTTGATAATCCATAATATACACTTCCTTTCATCAGTCGATTATCCGTTCAAAAAACATTATATTTATACTTATATATTACCTTAGAAAACGTTTTCTGTCAATGTTAAAAACAAGTCAAAATATTTACATTTATACTAAATTATCCTAAATATATAGTCTCATTTAGGAGGGGAAATCATGAAGTTAAAAAAAATCATAGCAGTACTTTTAATCGGTCTTATGGCGGTTTCTTTTGTAGCCTGCGGCGGCAGTAATACAGATAGTGATCAGCCTAAGGAAAATCCAATCACAGCAGAGGAATTAAGACAGAAATAGCAAATATAGGGATTAAAGCAACAGAGGAAGAAACAATGTTTGAACTTGTAGGTGCAAAATCGGGATATAAATTATCTGCAGACGGTAAAACACTTGAATTATATGCGTTTGATAAAGACAGTGATCAATATAAAAACGCAGAAAAAGACGGGAAACTTACAATGGAATCACTTGGAAGCGATATAACAGAAAAGGTTAAGGTTGTAAACGGATATGCAATAATCTTACCTAGTGATTTTTCTCAGTATGAAAAAGTTTTAGCACTTTTTAAAATACTGGAATAAGTATATTGCGGGGTGCGAAATCTCGCAGCTCAAGACAATCTTTCCCATAAAAGACAAAATAAAAAGACTGCATGGCAGTCTTTATTTTTTACGTTTTCCTCTTTTTTTCTTGTTTGGTGTCGGTGCATAAGCATATGCAGATTTACCCTTTTCTTTTCCGACATTAAGTCTTGAAATCCTATTTATTTCGTCCTTATCGTCATAATCTATAAACATTATTTGTGTAGCATTTAAAAACCCTGACTTAGGTTTATATTTTACGATAAGACCTTTATGTTTCTTTCTTTGTTCGATTTCATAAGAATCCATATTATCATATGTAAGTGCACCTGTCATTGTACGAACTCCCCATTCGTACATACCTCTGCCGCCTAAAACGCACATGAACAGCGAATATGTAGCAAATCCAAAATAGACACCTATAATTCCTATCAAATAGAAAAATAAGGTCTCATTTAAAAAATGCAAGAAATCCAAAACTAATATACCTGCTATGATTAAAATCAAATATAATAATTGTTGTTTAAAATCAGTGTTTTCAAGCCCCTTTGGAGCCTCATAAACCATTTTCCCCAGCTTCTTATTATTTTTAATATAACCTCCGAGCTTAATTGCAAGCATTCCGAAATATCCAATCATGAATACTACTAAAAGTGCACTCATTTGTACAGTCATAATTAATCTTCCTCCTTATTATCAAGTGTATAGTGATAAATATTTCTGTTATCAAGCATTCTTACTCTGCTTGAAAATTCATTTTCATTTGTGTTATTAAATGCAGTTTCCATTTGATTCATCCTTGAATCTAGAATATCTAAGTAATGTAGTATTTCAGCTTCGGGTATCATAGGATATTTCGGAGAACCGAATTCCGGATGATAGTGATGAGACAGTATCATATGCTTTAATAGTGAAGGGACTTCACTGTTTATACTCAATGTCCTGCTTACATTGTCTATCTCACATACACACTGAATTATATGTCCAAGCAACTGTCCGTCAGTACTGTATGACTCGACAACACCTATATCATTACACTCCATTTCTTCAGTCTTACATATATCATGTAAGATAACTCCCGCAAATACCAAATCTTTATTTAAAAATTTATATGTATCTGTAAGTTTCTTTGCATTCGTAAGCATAGTATATGTATGATACATAAGCCCGCTCTTCATAGCGTGATGAAAAGATTTTGCTGCGGGATAACTCTTAAATTTATCTTTATATTTTTCCGTAAGCGTTTTGGTAATTATTTTAATATCTTCATTTTTTATATTCTCTATTGTATCGATTATATCGTCATACATTTTATCAGAATTCAAAGGAGCTGTTTCAACGAGCTTAGCCATATCTTCATCATTTAGCTCTACCTTTTCAATACTCTCGATTTTAACCTGTGGATTAGAACCAAAACTGTCTACTTCTCCTCCGACTTTAACCGTATCTCCTACCGAAAAAACGTCTTTCATAGTAGGATCTACATTCCATAGCTTTGCAGGGATCTCTCCGCTTTTATCTTTTAATATTATATCCAAATAGTCTTTTCCGTTTCTAGCCCTACGTAAAGTGACACCTTTTAATAAGAAATTGTCAAAGACCTTATCGGAAACTTTAAGTTCATTAATCATTTTCTACCTCATAAAAATAAAATACAATAACAATATATATTCTACACTAAAGTTACAAAATATGCTATAATTGTTTTACTTTATTTTGGAGAAATTTTAATGAATAGATTTGAACTTGTAAATAATAATGATGATATCGGAGTAACAATAGTAGAGAATATGTTTATCAATCACTTTATGCCTATGGCAAGGGGGGATTATGTCAAAGTATATCTTTACGGACTAAAGTGTACTCAAAATTCTATTGAGGATATGCCTTCAAACAGAAAAATAGCAAATACTTTGGGAATGAGCGAAGCCGATGTCGTAAAAGCATTTAGATACTGGCACGAAAAACAAGTTATCACATTTATGCATACCGACAAAAGAAATTATGTGATACAATACAAAAATATTTCCACAATGATATTTACTCCGGAAAAATTCAAAAAAAATGGTTCATACTCCGAAACTATAGAATATAATGCTAAAAAACAAAATCTTTTCGAAGATTTAAGTCAGGAATTTGAAGCTCCAATGGAAGAAGGAGGACTTGGTAGACCTATTTCACATCAGGAAATGGAGATGTTTTCGGACTGGATGGAAGAATACTCTTTCAGTGCGGAAACAGTTAAATTAATAGTAAATACATGTTTGATAAAAAGAAAAATAAAACAGAGAAAATACTGGAATGCAGTCGCTATGGATTTTTATTCAAAGGGAATTAAAACATTTGATGAAGCTGCAACAGAATTTAGTAAAAGCGATAAAAGATATCAGGAATATCAGCAAATATTTAAATATCTTGGTCTTAATACCAGAGGTTCTTTTATTACAAAGCCGGAAGAAGCTTTGGTTGACAAATGGTTTGATGAATATAAATTAAACATGGAACAGATTTTAAAAGCCTGCGACGAAACAATCTCAACAAATCGTCCAAGCTTTAAATATGTAGATAAAATAATCTATAATATGTACATAAATACAGATAAAGATACAAAACCTAAACAAAATAAATATGCAAAAACACAAAATAACAGTAAAAAAGAAACTATTCAAAGTGACCTTGATTATGAATATTACAGCGAAGAAGATATTGAAAGAATGATGAGCGGAGAATAATCATGGAAGATAAAGAAATCAGTGTAAGTAATTTCAATAATAAGAGAAAAGTAAAAGAAAAAGAATTAAGTAATAAAATAGATATAATGTGTAAAAATTATCCGTCAATAAAAACTATCATTGATAAGATAAATGCTTACGGACTTTATGCATGTATGAATGATATATCAAATGAAATTTTTGAAAATAGAAATATAGAGTTAAACAATCAGCTAAAAACAGAACTTGAAAAATTAGGCTTTGATAAAGATTATTTAAGTCTCAAATATGACTGCGAAAAATGTAAAGACAGCGGTTATGTTAACAATGAGATGTGTACTTGCCTAAAAGAATATCTTAAAAAAAGAAAAAAGAAAAACAGTATTTTATTCAGAGACGGAAGTTTCGATAATTTTGATGAAAACTTATTTGACAATGACAAAAGAAAATATCAAATAACGCCGAGAGAGAATATAATAAAAAACAAAGAACAATCTCTTAAATTTATTAATACATTTGAAGATGAAAAAAATATTCTTGGATTATTAATGTCAGGTAAAGTAGGAAGCGGAAAAACATTTTTGGCAGCAGCTACGGGAAAAATGCTGTTAAATAAAGGTTACAGTGTAATTTGCCTAACGGCAAAAGAGTTTGAAGATATAATTAAAAGTTTTAATGATCCCGATTTGGAAAAAAAGAAAAAAGAAATTCTCGATGTGGATCTGCTTATTTTAGATGACCTTGGCATTGAAACGCAGAGTGATTATGTGAATAACGAAATACTTAAGTTAATAGACTATAAAATGACTTATAATAAAAAAATGATTATGACAACTAATCTTACCTTAAATGAAATAAGAGAAAAATACAAATCAAGAATATATTCAAGAATAGTAAGCAATTTTAAATATTTAAAATTTTTTGGTCCTGATATAAGGGTAACAAGCAAAATGAAAAAAAATCAGTAAAATTTTACTGATTTTCCACCTATAAACTATTGACCGAAAATGCTTATAAATGATAAAATATATTTACATTTTAATAATTGAAAGGATGTTAGTATGGATTTTAAACAAGAATACGGACAAAAATTAGTTACCGCAGCTGAGGCGGTAAAAGCAGTAAAATCTGGAGATTGGATTGACTACGGATGGACAACGACTACTCCCGTAGCATTTGATAAGGAACTTGCAAAAATATTGCCAAACCTAAAAGACTTAAATATTAGGGGTGGTATTTTAATGTGGGAACCTGAAATTTTTAAAGTAGATAATGCAAAAGAACATTTTACATGGAACTCATGGCATATGGGAGGAATAGAAAGAAAAGCTATAGCAAAAGGATTCTCATTCTATGCACCTATTCGTTACTCCGAACTTCCAAGATACTACAGAGACGGAAATACTCCCGGAGCAGATATTGCGGTTATGCAAGTTGCACCGATGGACAACCACGGATATTTTAGTTTCGGACCAAGTGCCTCACATCTAATGGCAGCATGTGAAAATGCAAAAAAAGTCATTGTTGAAGTAAATGAAAATGTACCTAGATGTCTTGGCGGTTACGAAGAAGCAATTCATATTTCCAAAGTCGACATGATAATTGAAGGAGACAATCCTCCAATGGCAGAAATGGGCGGCGGCGGTGCCGCAACGGAAGTTGATAAGACAGTAGCAAAACTTATCGTTGAAGAAATACCAAACGGAGCTTGTTTACAGCTTGGTATAGGTGGTATGCCAAATGCCGTAGGTTCTTTGATTGCTGAATCAGATTTAAAAGATTTAGGTGTTCATACAGAAATGTTTGTTGACGGTTTTGTCGATATTGCAAATGCAGGAAAAATTAACGGTTCAAAGAAAAACTTAAACAGATTCCGTCAAACATACGCTTTTGGTGCGGGAACTAATAAATTATATGATTACTTAGACAACAATCCTGAATGTATGTCTGCTCCCGTTGATTATACAAATGATGTAAGAATCATCTCTGCTCACGATAATTTCATATCTATAAATAATGCTGTAGATATTGATTTATTCGGACAAGTCAGCTCTGAAACATCAGGAACAAAACAAATAAGCGGTGCAGGCGGACAGCTTGACTTCGTTCTTGGCGCTTATCTGTCAAAAGACGGAAAGAGCTTTATCTGTTTATCTTCAACATTTAAAAATAAACAAGGCGAACTAAAATCTCGTATTCTTCCTACACTACATCCTGGTTCAGTAGTTACCGATACAAGAGCCAATACTCATTATGTAGTAACTGAATATGGTAAAGTCAACTTAAAGGGTCTTTCTACATGGCAAAAAGCAGAAGCACTCATAAGTATCGCACATCCTGATTTTAGAGATGAACTTATAAAAGACGCTGAAAACATGAACATTTGGAGAAGAAGTAATAAGTAGGTAAATAAATGAAAGAAGCAAGATTTAAAAAGACCTATTCACAAGGAACAATGACTGTAACTGAAATTTGGGTAGACAGAAATACCGGTGTGAATTATTTATATCATGTAAATGGTTATTCCGGAGGACTGACACCTTTGCTTGACAGAGAAGGAAAACCAATAATAACAGCAGTTTATGACGAATAAAAAGAACCCATATGGGTTCTTTTTATTTATTTTCTTCTTCTTTTAATTTAAGATATGCCTTATAATAAATATCTTTTAAAACTAATGTTGCATCTTCCAATGAATAATTATATTTTTTCATCGCTTCTTTAATCAAATTACTAAAGAGATCAAAATAATGATTTATATATATCTCTTTTTCATATTTATTCAAAATAGGATAAAGTTTAGACCAATCTACTTCATATCCATTCGATGTCTGCTTCATTTCAGGTACTTTAGTTTCCTCTGCTTCATCATTCAATAAGTAATCTATACTGACATTTAAGGTATCAGATAGAAGCTTAAGTTTACCTGCTTCAGGATAAGCAATATCCGATTCCCATTTGGAAATAGTTTGCCTTGAAACATCAAGGACTTCCGCCAACTGATCCTGCGTTAAGTTGATATTTTTCCTCGCTTTTGATATTTTTTCTCCTGTTTTCATATTAGCACCTCCGTTACTATTTAATTATAACATCCTTACATTTCATTTGAACCAACTTGACGTTTCTAAATGCAACTTGTAAGTGCTTTAAATATATAAAAATCAAAAAATATAATTATACTCTATGCATTAATTTTAATTCGCTCAAGTCCTTTTTTTACTGCAGGCACGGATATGATTATAACAGTCAAAAGAGCTTCCGCACCGATATATATACCATTATACACTAAAGAATATGGTAAAGCTGCCCAACCTTCCCATGCATATTCAGAAAAGAAAATCCATCCCGAAATCACCGCAAATAGATATCTGCCCAAAACTCCGATCAAATAACCCTTTAACAGTCCGTTTTTAGATTTATAAAATAGTCCCGACAAACCAAGAGAGCCAAAAGCAAATAAGTAATCCACCAATACCTGAAGGGGAAAAACTATATAAGGCTGGACTATAAATTGTAAGATACCATATGCACTTGCCGTTAAAACACCTGTGGCGGGTCCGTAAAAATAACCTGCCAAACATACAAACAGCATACTGCATAAAGTAACAGTACCTCCAAATGGGAATTCATATACTTTTAAGAATGATGCAACGGTCCCAAGAGCAATTATCATCGCACAGTACACTAACTCTTTTGTATTTTTTCTTTTTTGTTCTCTCTTCTTTGATAAAAATGTAGCTATACATAAAACCGATAAAAATAAAATGACTAAAGCTATATATCCCGCAGATTTAAGAACATATCCATTATCAGTAGAAGTTATAAAAAAAGACATAAAAAATCCTCCTTATTTTATATAAACAGGAGGGGTTTAACAAATTCTTTAGCTTCCTTACGCCGGTATTACCCGGATCAAGTAGTAAGGGTGAACAAATTGTTTTCTCAGCCTAATGGCTCCCCTAGCTTGTTTATTTAATTACTCTGATACTCTAACATTTAATAAAACAAAAGTCAAATGGGATAAATTGCTATTTATCTTTAAAATCCCACCATTTTTTATTTTCTTTGTCTTTTCCGTCATTTGCATAATACACTGCACATCTATATACATAAAGCTGACATCTGTCTATCTGAAAACCTCTTCTTTCACAGTCCCTTAAGTATATTTCTTCGGGATCTTCACCTTTTAAAGAGTTTATCGTTCTATACCCAAGTTCTATTAAATCCTTTTCCGTTTTAGCTCCAACTCCGGGAATTTTTCTAAGCTCACTCATATCTTTACCTATTGTCTTTTAAAGAATTTATTACTTTAATATTTTTACTTTCTATTTTATTTATAATACTATTATCATTAGGATTTATGGCATTTCTTATGATTTTAACATTATATCCTCTATTCTTTGCTCCGACAGCTGTTTTTAATACACAAGCTCTCGCATCCTGACCGGAGATATAAATATCCCCAATATCATTATTTACAAGAAAAGAAGATAACTCTTTATTGGTAAATGCATCCTGATTATGTTTAATAAATATATTTTCACTCTTTATATTTAGTTTATCAGCAAATTCGGTATCACCGCTTCCTTTTAAAAATCCACCGCCCATGGTGAATAAAGAAAATAGTATGTCATAATATTCAAATACATTTTTGATATAAATGATATTATAATCCAAATCCTTTGCAATTTTAATTTCTTTATTGACTCTCTTTATAAAATCATTCTTATTTTTGGAATTACACTTTTGTAAATCCAAAACGAACAAAGCACTTTCTTTTCCAACTATAGAAGTATCATTTCCTTTTGTCGGAAGTACAAATACTATTAATCTTAATAGTAAATACATTATGAACACCCAAGTGAGCCATATAGGTGTATATATTAAAAGTATCAAGAATACACATAAAGAAATCAGTTTTAAAAGCATATATTTATCCATTTTTATACCCCCGAATCATAACTAAACATATTATATCACAATATAATAAAAAAACCGATAAACTCGGCTTTATATTATAACTTAATATCTTCTAATTCTCGTTTACTTTTAATAATATATGTTTTTATATTCTTATCAATAAAACTAACATCTGCACAAGCAGAATTACAGCCGCATACGATTAAACAAATATCGACATCATTATCGTAATCATAAGTAAACTCAATATCTTTATATTTTCTTTTGAAATTATCTAACTCTCTTACCCTGTCATACCTCGGATTACATCCCCCGCAATATTTTATAAATACTTTCATAAATACCCTTAATGTTTTAAAATCTTTTTAGCAAAATCCAACAGTTCTTCACTTACTTCTTCAATTAAAATAACATCTTTTACTTCGGGGATTTCTTCCATGACGCTGCTTTTAATCAAATCTTCGTTAGTGGTTCTTGCTGCTGGGCATCCAGAACACTGACCTATTAATTGAATTCTAAGTATATTATCTTCATAACTCTTTATTACTACATCTCCCCCATGACTGTTAAGAGAAGGTCTGACTTTTTCATTAAGTACTTTTTCTATTTTATCGATCATCATACTGCCTCCGTGATAATATAACCACATTATATATTCATATCAAAATAATATCAAGTAAAAAAAGATAAAACATCATTATGACTTTTATTACCAATATTATGACAAAAATACAGTTGCATTATTGCAACAAAGGAGTTAAAATGAAACAGAGGTAAAAAAATGGGAAAGAATGATACAAATAACTTTAGTATTTTTAATAATTTGCAGGAAGCAAATGACAGGTTAGATGCTATTATAGAAAATTCATTTGACGGAATATATATAACGGACGGAAATGCAAATACAATAAAAGCGAATAAATCTTATGAGATGATAACAGGACTAAAAAAAGAAGAAGTCATCGGAAAAAATATGCTTGATTTAGTAAAAAATAATGTTATTTCCGTTTCAGGTTCATTGCTTGCCATGCAAAAAAAGAAACCTATAACACTTCAGCAGGAATTTAAAACAGGAAAAAAAGCCTTGATAACAAGCTCTCCGGTCATAGATGATAACGGAGACATAATCATGGTAGTAACCAATGTAAGAGATTTAACCGAAATATATAATTTAAAAGAAGAAATCGGAAGAAAACAAATAATAGACACAAATAGAGAACACAAATTAAGTCCGATAAATAATAATCCTACTATAGTTGACGATATCATCTGCGTTGATAAAAAATCCATAGAAGCATTAAACATTGCCGATAAAGTAGCAGGACTAGATGCAACGGTGATGTTGCTTGGAGACACAGGAGTAGGAAAAGAACTGTTTGCAAATCATATATATAAAAACAGCAACAGAAAAGATAAACCTTTTATAAAAATCAACTGCGGTGCGATATCTCCAAACCTTGTTGAAAGTGAACTTTTCGGATATGAAAAAGGTGCTTTTACGGGAGCAAATAAAAACGGAAAAGCGGGACTGTTCGAAGTCGCGGATAAAGGAACGATATTCTTGGATGAAATCGGCGAACTCCCTCTTAATATGCAAGTGAAACTTTTAAGAGTTTTGCAGGAGCAGGAAATAGAGAGAATAGGCGGAACAAAACCAATTAAAATAGATGTAAGGATAATTGCAGCAACAAATGCAGATATGGAAGATATGGTCGATAAAAAATTATTCAGAAAAGATCTTTATTACAGACTTATGGTATTCCCTATCTATATCCCCTCTCTAAGAGAAAGAAAAGAAGATATAATCCCACTAACAAACCTATTTATAAATAATTTTAATGATAAATACGGATTTAACAAGAAGTTCAGCGAAAGTGCATTGGAAAAATTAAAAAATTATGACTGGCCCGGAAATATCAGAGAACTTAGAAACATAGTTGAAAGAGGGCTGATTATTTGCAGTAAAGAAAAAGTAAATGCAAAGGATCTACCTTTAAATATATCACCTAAAAGTAACCCTTTTGAAAATATTGAACTTAATGAAACTAAAGATTTAAAAAAGTTAGTTGAAAGTATAGAACTTAAATATATAAATGAAGCATATAAAAAATATAAGAATGTAAGAGATGCAGCGGCAAGTTTGAACATGGATCCGTCTACTTTTGTAAGAAAGAGAAAGAGATATGCTCAAAAATAAAAAATAATATAATACGTTTTAACTTTAGAGTCTTGATTAAAATTTAAGACTCTTTTTTATTTAAAATTATTTATATCTGGTATTATATTTAGTCACCGTTCTCATATATCTTAATTTCATATGCTGCTACTAGATGTTCGTAAAACAGTGTCATACAGCACGATTTAATTAATAAATAAATTATCGGAAAATTATATATAAAAAATTTAATAAATAATAAAATATGATATAATAAATCCAGTTTGATTGAAAGGAAGAGATAATATGAAAACAGTATCAACAAAAAAGGCACCTCAAGCGATAGGACCTTATTCGCAGGGAATTATCGTGAACGGTATGTTATATGCATCGGGACAGATACCGATAATCCCCGAAAGCGGAGAAATTATCGAAGGGGATATAAAAGTGCAGGCTAATAGAGTATGCCAAAATATAGAAGAGATATTAAGAGAAGCGGGAAGCGGATTTGATAAAGTCATAAAGACCACATGCTTTTTAAGTGATATCGAAGATTTTGCGGATTTTAACGGAGTTTATGAAAAATACTTCATTTCAAAGCCTGCAAGGTCGTGCGTGGAAGTATCAAGACTTCCCAAAGACGTGCTTGTGGAAGTTGAAGTTATCGCGGTAGTTGAATAATTAGATTTAAAGCACCCTGTAGGGTGCTTTTTGTTTTCTTTTTTAAAGAAACAAACTTCCTAGGGGCAGAGCCCCTTAATCTTCCATTTGACAAATAACAAAACCTCTGCTATCATGAGCTTAGTAAAAAAGGAGAAAGTCATGAACTTTTACGAAACAGACAAAATCACCAGAAAACTCAGCTCTGTGCAATTTAACGATGAACGTTGTGCAGAGCATAAAATATTCATCGGGAAGTAATAACAGTAAAATGAACCTTTAAAAGGATTTATTTTATTGCTCTCTTCCCGATAAAAGATTTAGGCTATGGGCAGCGTTACGGTCCGTAGCCTTTTGTTTTATATTTAAAACGGAAGGCAGATACCGCCTTCTTTTTTATTTGAATTTTATTTTATTCATTTATGAAGGCGAAGAATAAAAATAAATAAAAAATCAGCGAGGAAAACAAAATGAGTTTATTATATATAGAAAATCTTTTTCATTCATATTCGGATACGGTTTTATTCAAAGGTGCGGATATGACGCTAAATAAGGGCGAACATATGGGTATAGTAGGTCAGAACGGTGCGGGTAAAAGCACCTTTATAAAAATATGCACGGGACTTACCGTCCCCGACGAAGGCAGGGTCGTGTGGGACAAAAAGATAAAAGTCGGATATCTTGACCAGTACGCAAAAATAGACGATGAGATAACAATAAAGGACTTCCTGAAATCTTCATTTGAAGAATTATACATCATGGAAGACAAAATGAACGAATTATACATAAAATCCGCGGAGGGTGATTTTGATGCACTGGAAAAGGCGGGTAGATATCAGGAAAGGCTGGAGAGAGAAGATTTTTACGAAATAGATACGAAAATCAAACAGATCTCTACGGGGCTCGGACTTGATGCAATAGGTCTTAACAGAAAGATAAGGAATTTAAGCGGAGGTCAAAGGGCTAAAGTAATCCTTTCAAAGCTCCTTCTTCAAAAGCCCGACGTCCTCCTCTTGGACGAACCCACCAACTTTTTAGATAAAGAACATGTAGCATGGCTCAGTGAATACCTTAAAAATCTGGATAACGCATTTATGGTGGTCTCCCACGACCATACCTTCTTGGAAAATATATCCAACAGGATATGTGATATAGATAACGGGAAGATAAACAAATACTACGGGACATACTCCGAGTTTCTCAAAAAGAAAGAAATGCTCAGAGAGGACTACATCAGAAAATACAACGCTCAGCAAAGAGAAATCAAGAAGACCGAGGAATTCATAAGAAGGAACATTGCGGGAAGAAAGACTAGGATGGCTAAGGGCAGACGTAAACAGCTGGAGAGGATGGATAAAATGGAAGCCTTGGACACAAGAGAAATAAATCCCGTCTTCGACTTAAAAAGCCTTCCTCTGAATAACACCGAACAGCTTAGCGTAAATAACCTTAAAGTTGGATATGACTACCCTGTATTAAAAGACATAAACCTATCCGTAAAAGGAGGAGAGAAGGTGGTTATAACAGGCTTCAACGGCATAGGAAAATCCACCTTATTAAAGACCCTTACGGGAAATATCGAAAAGCTGGGCGGAGGATTTGAATTTTCCCCTCAGGTCATCATCGGATACTACGAACAGGACCTCACTTGGGAAGACGATAAAATGACGCCTCTTGAAATAGTTTCAGACAGCTTCAGAAAGCTTTCCGAAAAGGAAATACGACGTCATCTTTCAAGATGCGGAATTAGCTTCAAACATTCCAATCAGGAAATAGCTTCCTTAAGCGGCGGAGAGCAGGCAAAAGTAAAGATGTGTCTGCTTACATTAAGCCCATGCAATTTCCTCATTATGGACGAACCTACCAATCATCTGGACAAAAACGCCAAAGAAGCACTCAAAAAAGCACTTCTCACCTTTAAAGGAAGCGTAATACTTGTCTCCCACGAAGAGGAGTTTTATAAGGGGTTCTTTAACAAAATAATTCATTTATAATAGGTTTCGACCCTAAAACCCTATGCAGGGCACTGCCCTACAACCCACATAAGGGGCTCTGCCCCTAATACCCCGATACTCTGTAGGGTTCCACCCTACAACCCGCCATTCTGCAAGGCTCCGCCTTACAATCCACATAAGGGGCTCTGCCCCTTATACCCCGGCACT
>NZ_JANJZK010000011.1 GCF_024623185.1 Anaerofustis stercorihominis | reverse complement strand
CCATTTTTTGGACGAGCAAAAAATGGCGGGTCTTAGAGTGGAACCCTAAAAAACTACGTTTGAGTGGAGTCCTTTAATCCATTTTGTGACTATTGCAAGACTTCAAGGAAGGCTTGCTAAAATTTACTTTGGTAAATTTTAGATGTGTGAAACACATTCAATAACATGAGCAAATTTGCTTTAAGCAAGATTTGCGAATTAAACTTAGAAAAAATATTCGCGGGTCTTAGGGTGGAACCCTATAGAATTTATGGGAATAATTTTAACTTAATTTACCAATACTATCCTTATCAAGTGTATATATAAGGATTTATGAATATATTTGATTGTTATTGATTATTTTTGATTAAAAATGATTGACAATGAAAATACTTAGTGTTATCATACACCTATAAAAAAGGAAGTGATGATATGTTGACCGAAAAAAGATATGAAAAAATTTTAGAAATGCTTAACGAAAAAAATGTTCTTACAGTAAAAGAAATCACACAAGCACTTAACTCCTCCGATGCAACGACAAGAAGAGACTTACAAGCTCTCGACAGCATGAACAAACTTAAGAAAGTCCATGGGGGAGCGGCTAAAATCGAAAACAGCAGTTTTATAAAAAAAGAAGAAGATATTATTACAAGAGAAAATATAAACAAAGAAGAAAAAGACAAAATAGGGAAAATGGCGGCAAGCCTTATCGAAGAAAACGACTTTGTATATTTAGACGCGGGGACTTCAACGGGAGCCATGCTTAAATATATCACACCTAAGAATGTTACTTTCGTAACGAATGGATTATATCACGCTCTCACCCTCTCCAAAATGGGTTACAAAGTATTCATCACATCGGGAGAAGCAAGGGAAATCACAGGTTCCATAGTCGGAAGCGAAGCGGTAAAAAGCTTAGTAAAATATAATTTTACCAAAGGTTTCTTCGGAACAAACGGGATTGATATAAAAGCCGGATATACGACGTATGAAGAGAAGGAAGCTTTGATAAAAGGAGCTGCACTAAAAAAATGCAAAGAAGCTTTTATCCTTGGAGATGAATCCAAATTTAACAAGATAGCTCCGATTACTTTTGCAAATTTAAAAGACGCAGTAATAATTACCGCATCTGATGTCAATAATTCCCTTAAGGGCAAAACTAAAATACTGGAGGCACAATAATATGATATACACCGTAACATTTAACCCGGCGCTGGATTACGTAATGCTTCTGGATAAATTTGAAAGCGGAGAAGTAAACCGCTCCAAGGAAGAATTTTTAAATCCGGGAGGAAAGGGTATAAATGTTTCAATGATGTTAAGCGAGCTCGGTGTCGATAACACGGCTATCGGATATATAGCGGGTTTCACGGGAGAAGAGCTCATAAAGAAACTAAAAAAAAGAAATATCAAAACCGACTTTATAACGCTTAAAGAAGGGATGACAAGAATAAACGTCAAAGTAAAGGCGGATATAGAAAGTGAAATAAATGCGGGGGGACCTAATATAACCAAGGAAGATTTGAATTTACTGATGAGTAAATTAGATAAGCTTTCAGATAAAGATATATTAGTCCTTGCCGGAAGTATTCCAAGTTCGGTGAATGACGACATTTATGAACAAATAATGAAAAGACTTAATGAGAAAAAAGTAAATATCGCAGTGGACGCAACCAACGAACTGTTATTAAATGTATTAAAATATTCTCCGTTTCTTATAAAACCAAATCATCATGAACTGGGAGAATTATTTAATGTCATATTAAAGACAGAGGAAGACATAATAACCTATGCTAAAAAGCTTCAGGATATGGGAGCGAGAAATATTCTGGTTTCCATGGCAGGCGACGGAGCGATACTCCTAACTGAAAAAGGAGAAATATTAAAAAGCACCTCTCCAAAGGGAAAAGTAATAAATTCCGTAGGTGCGGGAGATTCAATGGTCGCAGGATTTTTAGCGGGGTATCTTAAAAACAATGACTACTATGAGGCGTTAAAACTGGGCATAGCTTCAGGCAGTGCAAGTGCTTTCAGCGAAAGTATAGCTACAAAAAAAGATGTAGACGCTTTACTGAAATTATTATAAATATTAAGGAGACTAAAATGAGAATAAGTGATTTACTTAGAAAAGAAGGAATTGCATTAAATCCCGATGTAAAAGACAAATCGGGAGCTATTGACTTCTTGGTAGATTTAATGGATAAAAGCGGAAGATTATCCGACAAAGAAGAATACAAAAAAGGAGTTTTGGAAAGAGAAGCTCAGGGAACAACAGGTATCGGAGAAGGCGTTGCCATTCCTCATTCCAAAAATAAAGCTGTAAAAGAAGCGGGACTAAGCGCAATGGTATTGAGGGATGGGCTGAATTTTCAGTCGCTTGACGCTCAACCTGCATACCTATTCTTTATGATAGCCGCTCCCGACGGAGAAAACAATGTTCATTTGGAGGTATTGAGCAGATTATCCACACTGCTTATGGATGAAAACTTCAGAGCAAGTTTAATAAATGCAAAAAATAAAGATGAATTTTTGGCTATGATTGATAAAGCAGAAAAAGAAAAATTCAAAGAAGAAAAGACGGAAGAAAAAGCCGAAAGCAATAAGGAAGATGACGGATATTTTGAAGTCCTTGCGGTAACAGCATGCCCGACAGGTATCGCCCATACTTACATGGCTGCGGAAGCTATGGAGAAAAAAGCAAAAGAAATGGGCATTAAATTTAAAGTTGAAACAGACGGTTCGGGGGGAGTTAAAAATAAACTTACAAAAGATGAAATAGAACATGCAAAATGTATTATCGTAGCAGCTGACAGAGAAGTGGAAATGGCTAGATTTAACGGCAAAAAGGTCATTCAAACGAAAGTTGCCAACGGTATCAACAAGGCGGAAGAACTGCTTACCGACGCAATCAATGAAAAAGCACCTATTTATGAAGGCGGCGGAGAAGTAACAGAAGACGACGGTGCAAACGAAAGTATAGGAAGACAGATTTATAAGCACCTTATGAATGGAGTTTCACATATGCTTCCATTCGTAATCGGCGGAGGTATATTGATCGCTCTTGCATTCTTATTCGACGATGCCAGTCTCGGTGCAAAAACCTTCGGTTCAAATACACCATTTGCTGCATTCCTTAAAACTATCGGAGACACTGCATTCGGATTTATGTTACCTATCCTTGCGGGATACATCGCAATGAGTATAGGTGACAGACCTGCACTCGTTACAGGCTTTGTAGGCGGAGCAATTGCAAACAGCGGAGGCTCCGGATTTTTAGGAGCACTACTTGCGGGTTTCATTGCAGGATATTTGATGGTATTCTTAAAGAAATTATTCTCCAAACTTCCAAACAGTTTGGAAGGAATGAAACCTGTTCTGATATATCCGTTACTAGGGGTATTATTGATCGGAGCGATAATGACATTCCTTGTAAACCCTCCGGTATCTATCCTTAACGCTTCGTTGACAAATGGACTTAAAGTTATGGGAGAATCATCAAAAGTCGTACTCGGAATAGTTCTGGGTGCTATGATGTCTATTGATATGGGCGGTCCGTTCAATAAGGCAGCATATGTATTCGGAACGGCTTCACTAACAACAGGTAACTTTGATATCATGGCGGCAGTTATGATAGGTGGAATGGTTCCTCCACTTGCAATCGCACTTTGCGCTACATTCTTTAAAAACAGATTTTCAAAAGATGAAAGAGGTTCAGCCCTTACAAATTATATTATGGGAGCTTCATTCATCACGGAAGGAGCTATACCATTCGCAGCGGCGGATCCTCTAAGAGTAATACCGTCATGCGCCATTGGAGCCGGTATAGCAGGCGGACTTTCCATGTTATTCGGCTGTACCCTAAGAGCACCTCACGGAGGACTATGGGTAACAGCAATCATCGGAAATCCATTATATTACTTGGCTGCTCTTGCAGCAGGTTCATTAGTCGGAATGGCACTTTTAGCCATACTGAAAAAACCTGTTCATGATAAATAAAACCCTTTTTAAAAAGTCCGATCTTACCCGTCGGGCTTTTTTACTTTATACAAAAAGGCGGGCACTTCCCCTGCAAAGCAGACTCCGCGCCCTTAGTCTATACTTTATATTCACTTTAAATATTGACTTCAAGGCGCGAATTCTCACGATAGTGAGGCGTAGTGCCGAGAAGTCATACAATCCTTAGTATCCTTTGATATAAGCAGCTATGTTTATCATCAATATCAATATCTTCATGAAAATGCCCAAAGAAATGCTTCTTATATTCACACATATCCTCCACATCTTCCAAATATTTATTTAGCTTATACTCATCCTTGATTGCCTTTTTAAATATATCCCTGTTTATAAAATACGGAGCAGTATGACTTATTATATAATCCACCTTAAAATCATTTAATTTTAAATTTCTGAGACCTTCATCATATTCTTTCTTACTTGGCATTTCTTCTTTCCACCAAGTCCTTCCCGGGTCTCTTATACTCTTATCAATGGAATTACCTCCGCCGAAAGTAAAGAACTTATTTCCTTCGATATCGAATACTTGTCCTCGCATAAGATGAATAACACTGTCTTTGATAAACTGTACTTTACCGCCGTGCCAGTTTTCTATCTTATAATTTTTAAGAAGAGTATAGTTCTCGTGATTACCGTCCACCCAAAGTGTTGTAAAGTTCTTATTTTCAAGTTTATTCAAATAATAATTATCGCCTCTTCCATTCCCCCAAACGCCTCCGAAGTCACCGCATATGATAACATAATCATGCTTAGTTAAATTTTTCTGTTTCGTAAAAACATCGTCATCAAGTTTATGGATGTCGATAGGAATATGTGTATCACCCGTTACATAAATCATAATCATCACCTAAAATAATTATAGCATAATTTATAAAATAACATCACAATATAATGTATGTAAAGATAAATTTTGATGATATAATAAGTCGTAATATAAATTTAGAAAGAGGACATCATGAAAGAAAAAATCATAATATCAGATAAAAATAAAGGCGTATTTTTTATAGTACTTTCTGCATTCTGCTTTGCACTTATGAATGTATTTGTAAGAATGGCGGGAGACCTGCCATTTATACAAAAGAGCTTCTTCAGAAACTTTATAGCGTTTTTTATAGCTTTAATATTAATGAAAAAACAAGGGATAAAGATTTTTATGTCCAAAGGCTCAAGAGCGGATTTAGTATTACGTGCTACATTCGGTACAATAGGAATATTTTGTAATTACTACGCTATAGACCACATGCTCGTAAGTGACGCTTCAATGTTAAATAAATTATCACCCTTTTTTGTAATAATATTTTCTTATTTTATTTTGAGTGAAAAAATCAAACCCTTTCAAGGTCTATGCGTTTTCATCGCATTTTTGGGAACGTTATTCGTCGTTAAGCCCGGGTTTACGGGAATGCCTATATTTCCGTCTTTAATAGGTATCATGGGAGGTATGTGTGCGGGTATAGCGTATACTTACGTTAGAAAGCTTGGTACAAAAGGGGTCAAAGGTCCCTTTATAGTATTCTTTTTTTCACTGTTTTCATGTCTGGTATCTCTTCCATACTTGATATTTGAATTCACACCCATGAGTTTATATCAGATATCCATACTGCTTTTAACGGGTCTGGCTGCTTCGGGAGGACAATTTTTTATAACGGCTGCTTATACTCATGCACCTGCAAGTGAAATATCAATTTATGATTATTCTCAAATCATATTTGCTACGATTTTATCTTTTCTGCTACTCGGACAAATACCAGACTTTTATAGCATTATAGGTTATATAATAATATGCATTGCCTCGGTAATAATGTTTTTATATAACAATAATAAAATATTAAATAACAAATAGATTATTAATAAAGAATATGAATTCATATCTTATTTTGGAATTTTTTTCTAAAAAGTATGGACATTTGTAACAAAATAATATAAAATATATTCGTACACTTGACAAACATAAATGTTTTTCTTAAAATAAAAACACCCCAAAAAGGCTTATAACAACGTCGTTATAAGCCTTTTATCATAAACATTACTTTATATGATATCAATAATGATTTAATAAATCAAAACATTATCTTTATTATCATTATAGTTATATCATAACTATAAATAATCCCAAATACTATCCAATAAAATAAAAAAGACCATATGGCCTTTTTAAGTTATGTATTATTCTACTTCGAATTCTTTATAAATTTGTTTTAAAGCTTCTTTAGCTTTATCTTTTTCGATTACGCAAGAAATTTTAACTTCACTCGTAGAAATCATTTGTATGTTTACGCCTTTTTCATAAAGTGCTTTAAATACTCTGCTCGCTACCTGAGTGCTGGCAACCATTCCGGATCCTATAACGGAAAGCTTTGCTACACCTTTATCGTAAAGTACTTTTGTAGCTCCTACTTCGATTGCAAAATCACTTGTGATTTTAAATGCTTTTTCAAATTCATCCGTAGGCACAGTAAATGTTATATCATTTACCTGACTTCTGTTTACATTTTGAGTAATACTTTCGATTTTAATACCTTCGTTTGCTATACTGCTGAATAAATTAAAAGCAATACCCGGTTTATCCGGAACTTCCATTACTGATATTTTAGCAATATCTTCATCAATCGTTATCGCCTTGATTAAACTATCTTCTTTTCTCATCCTCATTACCTTCCTATAATATATTATCGATTATTCTAGCATAGAATACATCTTCGGTCACATGCGATAACCTATCGCACAATTTACTCATGAACTCACCTGTCACTTCATCTGTCAGAAGTATAACTTTTCCGTCTTCATACGAAAGATTGATATTTTCTATATTTCTGTAGACTATATCTATTGTCTTTGCAAATTCAACTTCATCTTTTACAGAAACTCTTAGATAAAATTTATTTTTGTATCTTTCTATCCCGCAGCTCTTATAATTATTTTCAAATTTCAAATGTGTATAATCATGAACCGATTTTGTCAGAACTTTTATTACATCCGCTACTACGGCATTTGCGGTAGCTTCTTTTCCCGCACCTCTTCCTAAAAATGATAACTGACCTATAATGTTGCCGTTGATACTGACCACATTATATTCATCATTTACATTGCTGGTAACGGAGTCTTTTCCGATAAGTACGGGAGTAACGCTTGCTCCGAATGTATTATCATCATATAGTTCACTTTCAGCCATATACTTGAATACATAACCGAAGTCATCGGCAGCTTGTATATCCGATAGTGTAATGTTTCTTACCGTTCTGGTATATATATCATCATTATCTATGTAAGCACCGTAACAAAGTGAAGAAAGTATAGTAAGCTTTCTTGAAATATCAAATCCGTCTACATCGGCTGTCGGGTCAGCTTCGGCAAAACCCATATCCTGAGCGACTTTTAATACTTCATCAAAGTCCAACTCTTCTTTTGTCATCTTGGATAAAATAAAATTTGTAGTCCCGTTTAATATACCTTGGACTTTATTTATTTTATTTATTTTAATAGTATCTATAATTGATTCTATAATAGGGATACCGCCGCCTACGGAAGCTTCAAACAAAATCGTAACACCGTTTTCTTTAGCAAGCTCCAAAAGTTCTTCCATATGCTTAGATATGATTTCTTTGTTTGCAGTAACGACATTCTTTTTAAGCTGCAACGCTTTTTTTATTGCAGGATATTCTTGCTCGTAACTTCCCATTACGGCAATAATAAGAGATATCTCATCATCATTTAAAATATCATCCGGACTGTCCGTCAACAGTTCACTTGGAATACCTTCTCTTTTTCTGGAAGCATCTCTAACTAAAATTTTCTTTATCTTATAATTATTTTCTTCAAAAAAGTTTCCCTTTTTTTCATTGATTATTTCATATACGCCTGTTCCGACTGTACCGCAGCCTAATAATCCAATTTTAGACATATGTTTTCTCCTATCATAAGCATTTATATATGTACTAAAATCTACGACTCATAAGAATCGTAGATTTTAATTTATATTTTTATTTCCTATTCATTTTCGCTTTTAAGCTCAAAATCATTTAAATCTTCATTATCAAGCTTATCGTCTTCTTCGATATCATGAACGGTCAAACCTTCTTCTTCCAAAGAATTTTCTATTTGGCTTTCATTAAGCTCATCTAAAATCTCTTTTAAAAGGTCATCATCGTCTTTATTCTTAACAAGTTCAAGGTCGTATTTCTTGATACCTGTACCCGCAGGAATAAGTTTACCTAAAATGATATTTTCTTTTAGTCCAAGTAATGGGTCGACTTTACCTTGAATAGCAGCATCGGTAAGGACCTTTGTGGTTTCCTGGAATGACGCGGCTGAAAGGAATGAAGATGTAGAAAGCGAAGCCTTTGTAATACCGAGTAACTTTCTGTTACCTGTAGCTTCTTCTTTACCTTCTTCTCTCGCTTTTTGGTTTGCATTTTCAAATTCAAAATAATCAACACTCGTACCCGGAAGAAGTTCTGTTTCTCCCGCATCGGTAACTTCATATTTTCTAAGCATTTGTCTTATTATTATTTCAACGTGCTTATCCGAGATATGAACACCTTGGTATCTATATACTTTTTGTACTTCAGTCAAGATATATTTTTGAACTCCGTCAACACCTTTTATCCTAAGAAGATCTTCAGGATAAATACTACCTTCAGTGATTTCATCACCGGCTTCTACCTTATCCCCTTGTCTTACTTTTATCCTTGAACCGTAAGGAATATCATAATCGAATACTTCACCGTTCTCATTGTTCATAACGATAACTTTGCTGTGTCCGTCCTCTTCGGTAACTTCGATAACACCATCGATATCAGAAATTATTGCCTGACCTTTCGGTCTTCTGGCTTCAAATAACTCTTCGATTCTTGGAAGACCTTGAGTGATATCTTCCGCTGATGCGACCCCGCCTGTATGGAATGTACGCATAGTAAGCTGAGTACCGGGTTCACCGATAGACTGTGCGGCAATAGTACCTACAGCCTCACCAACGCTTACAGTCTTCATACTCGTTAAGTCTACACCGTAGCATTTAGCACAAACTCCGACTTTACTCTTACAGTTGAATACGGCTCTGATACTTACTTTTTCTATACCCGCATCAACTATTTTCTTAGCTTTATCAGGAGTAATGAGTTCATTTCTTGAAACTATTACTTCTCCTGTATTTGGATTAACGACATCGTCAAATGCATATCTGCCGTTTATTCTTTCTTCCAATTCTTCGATAACGTCGTTACCTACTTTGATAGCAGTAACATCATAACCTTGATCCGTACCGCAGTCGTCTTCTTTAACGATTTGATCCTGACTTACATCAACGAGTCTTCTTGTCAAGTAACCTGAATCGGCAGTTCTAAGGGCAGTATCCGCAAGACCTTTTCTCGCACCGTGAGAAGAGATAAAGAATTCCAAAACGTCCAAGCCTTCACGGAAGTTAGAACGTATAGGAAGTTCTATGATATCCCCGTTAGGAGACGCCATAAGCCCTCTCATACCGGCAAGCTGTCTGATCTGGTTCCTGCTACCTCTGGCACCCGAGTCAGCCATCATGTTGATCGGATTGAATGGATCAAGGTGGTCAAGAAGCGCATTTGTTACCAAGTTGGTCGTATCATTCCAAATATCGATAACTTCTCTTTTTCTTTCGGCTTCGGTAATCATACCTCTTTTATATTTCTTTAAAACTTTATCTACTTTTACATCAGCTTCATCAAGTAACTGAGGTTTAACATCCGGTACTTCCATATCTGAAATACTTACAGTAACGGCTGCCTTTGTAGAATAAGTAAAGCCCATTTTTTTGATATCATCAAGAACCATTGATGTCTTAGCGGCACCGTGTCTTGTGAAACATTTATAAACTATTTCGGATAAAACACCTTTATCCACTACTTTATCTATTTCCAGTTTGAACATATCCGCAGGAGTTTCTCTTACCACAAATCCTAAATCCTGAGGGATTATTTGATTAAATAAGAACCTACCTACAGTTGATTCAACTATTTTGACATGTTCTTTTCCGTCAATGACTTTCTTAACTCTTACTTTAACTTTTGCATGAAGTTCTACTTCTTTATTATAATATGCCATTTCAAGTTCGGGAATTGAAGCAAATGCCTTTCCTTCACCTTTTTGGTTTTCTTTTACAATAGTCAAGTAATAAGAGCCAAGGATCATATCCTGTGTAGGAGAAACTACAGGAGAGCCGTCCTGAGGTTTCAAAATATTGTATGCAGCAAGCATTAAAAACCTTGCTTCAGCTTGTGCTTCAACGCTCAAAGGCACATGAACGGCCATTTGGTCACCGTCAAAGTCGGCGTTGAACGCTGTACAAACAAGAGGATGAAGCTTAATAGCTCTTCCTTCGACCAAAATCGGTTCGAATGCTTGGATACCTAGTCTATGAAGTGTAGGGGCACGGTTAAGTAAAACCGGATGATCTTTGATTACATCGTCGAGCACATCCCAAACTTCCGGACTTTGTCTTTCTACCATTCTTTTAGCTGATTTTATATTTAGAGAATGTTTTCTCTTCACAAGTTCTCTCATAATGAAAGGCTTGAATAATTCGATTGCCATTTCCTTAGGAAGACCGCATTGATACATCTTAAGTTCCGGACCAACAACTATAACGGAACGTCCCGAGTAGTCGACCCTCTTACCAAGTAAGTTTTGTCTGAATCTACCTTGTTTACCCTTAAGCATATCGGATAATGAACGAAGCGGTCTGTTTCCGGGACCTGTAACAGGTCTGCCCCTTCTTCCGTTATCTATCAGTGCATCAACAGCTTCCTGAAGCATTCTCTTTTCATTTTGAACGATAATATCAGGAGCATTAAGTTCAAGAAGTCTTTTAAGTCTGTTATTTCTGTTTATAACTCTTCTGTATAAGTCATTTAAGTCACTTGTAGCATATCTTCCCCCGTCAAGCATAACCATAGGTCTGAGTTCAGGAGGAATAACAGGAACTACTTCAAGGACCATATCCTGAGGATTGTTATTGGAATTTCTAAAATCTTCTACAATTTTAAGTTTCTTTATTGCTTTTGTTTTCTTTTGTCTTGTAGTTTCCGTAGCAATGATTTGTTTTAATTCCTGACTTTCTTTTTCTAGATCCACTTGTCCAAGTAAATCCTGAATTGCTTCGGCACCTATTTTTGCAGTAAACTCACTTCCGTAAATCTGTCTGTATTCTTTATACTCATTTTCGGTTAAAACCGTTTTTTCATCCAAAGGAGTATTTCCCGGATCTGTTACCACATATGCAGCAAAATATATTATTCTTTCAAGCTCTTTAGGCGACATTTCAAGAAGTAGACCTATTCTGCTTGGGATACCTTTAAAGTACCAAATGTGAGTAACGGGAGCAGCTAAAGCAATATGTCCCATTCTTTCTCTTCTTACTTTTGACTTTGTAAGTTCGACCCCGCATCTGTCGCAAATCACGCCTTTATATCTGATTTGTTTATATTTACCGCAGTAACATTCATAATCCTTAGTCGGTCCGAAAATCTTTTCACAAAACAATCCGTCTTTTTCCGGTTTAGAAGTTCTGTAGTTAATAGTCTCCGGTTTTTTTACCTCGCCGTAAGACCAATCAAGAATTTTTTCTTTTGATGCTAAACCAATTTGTATTGATTTAAAATCAATATCACCCATATTTGTTTTTTCTTTTTTATTATCTATATTTACATCATTAAATTCTTTCAAGGAATTTACCTCCCACTTATATTTTCCCTTTAATAGTTCCTATTACATAAATTCTTCGTCTTCATCATCTGATGAAGCAGAACTTAATACATCACTATCAAGGAAATCTAAATCTTCGCTTTCAATGTCCCCGTCATCTTCAAGAATATCAGCTTCACTGATTTCTTCAAATTCGATATCATCCAAATCTTCTACAAAGTCGCCGTCTGCACTTGCTTCTACTTGTTCTAAATCTTCTACCAAGTCTTCATCTTCATCGTCTTTGATGTCAATTACTTCATTTCTTTCACCAAGAACATTTACGTCTAAGCATAAGCTTTGGAATTCTTTAATAAGAACTTTAAATGATTCAGGAACACCTGCTTTTGGGATATTTTCTCCTTTAATGATAGATTCGTAAGTCTTGACTCTTCCGGATACATCATCACTCTTAACGGTAAGGATTTCCTGTAATGTATGAGCGGCACCGTATGCTTCAAGAGCCCAAACTTCCATTTCTCCGAATCTCTGTCCACCCATTTGTGCTTTACCGCCAAGTGGCTGCTGTGTAACCAGGGAGTAAGGACCGGTTGCTCTGGCATGCATCTTTTCATCAACGATATGATGTAGTCTCAGCATGTACATATATCCGACGGTTACCCTGTTATCGAAAGGTTCACCTGTTCTTCCGTCATAAAGCTGGATTTTACCGTCTGATGAGTATCCTGCCTGTTCCAGAAGTTCCATGATATCTTCTTCTTTTGCTCCGTCGAATACCGGAGTGGCTATATCGATACCTAGAGCTTTACAAGCAAGCCCCAAATGGACTTCCAGTACCTGTCCAATATTCATACGGGAAGGAACCCCCATTGGAGAAAGTAATATTTCAAGCGGAGTTCCATCAGGTAAGAATGGCATATCTTCTTCAGGGACAACTCTACTGATTACCCCTTTGTTACCGTGACGTCCCGCCATTTTATCACCGACTTGAATTTTTCTCTTTATTGCAATATAAACTCTTACAAGCTTATTTACATTAGGTTTTAATTCATCGCCGTTTTCTTTTGTATATACTTTTACATCTACTACAACACCCTTTTCTCCGTGAGGAACTTTAAGTGAGGTGTCTCTTACTTCTCTGGCTTTTTCACCAAAGATTGCACGAAGTAATTTTTCTTCCGCCGTTGGGTCGCTTTCTCCTTTCGGAGTAACTTTACCAACAAGGATATCATCTGATTTAACTTCCGCACCTACTCTTATGACCCCTCTTTCATCGAGGTTTCTAAGTGCATCTTCACCTACATTTGGAATATCTCTCGTGATTTCTTCGCTTCCAAGCTTTGTTTCCTTAGCTTCGCAGTCGAATTCTTCGATATGGATTGAAGTAAGAGCATCTTCCTTTACGAGTTTTTCATTTATAATGATAGCATCTTCGTAGTTATAACCTTCCCAAGTCATAAATCCGATAAGGATATTCCTACCGAGCGATAAATCACCGTTTTCCGTAGAAGGACCGTCAGCTATTACTTCGCCTTTTTTGATCCTGTCACCAAGTTTTACGATAGGGATTTGGTTTATGCAAGTATTTTGGTTTGTTCTCTTATATTTAAGTAATTTATATTTTACATTTTGCTTCGTAGCATCATCTGTAATAATGATTTCAGTTGCGGTAACTCTTTTAACTACACCGTCAACTTCACTTACGACACAAACACCGCTGTCCTTAGCAGCTCTGTGTTCTATACCTGTGGCTACCATAGGAGCCTGCGGTTTTAATAAAGGTACTGCCTGACGCTGCATGTTGGCACCCATAAGGGCTCTGTTGGCATCGTCATTTTCAAGGAAAGGTATCATACTGGTAGCAACGGAAACCACCTGCTTAGGAGATATATCCATATAGTCTACCTTATCTTTTTCAACAGTTACGAAATCCCTTTCAAATCCGGCTCTACCGGTTACCTTTGAATGTTCAAAAGAACCGTTTTCCATTAAAGGTTCATTTGCCTGAGCTATGGTGTATTTACCTTCTTCATCAGCCGGGATATAATCTATATCCCCTGTTACCGCACCGTCTTTTACTCTTCTGTACGGAGTTTCGATAAATCCATACTTATTAACTCTGGAGAATGTTGCAAGAGAACCGATAAGACCGATATTCGGACCTTCAGGAGTTTCTATTGGACAAACTCTTCCGTAGTGAGAATGATGAACGTCTCTGACTTCAAATCCGGCTCTGTCTCTTGAAAGTCCGCCGGGACCTAAAGCAGAATATCTTCTCTTATGTGTAAGTTCCCCAAGAGGATTTGTTTGGTCCATAAACTGAGACAACTGAGATGAACCGAAGAATTCTTTCAAAGCAGCATTTACAGGTTTTACGTTTACTAAGCTTGAAGGTGTAACTTCTTCAGGGTCGAATGAAATCATTCTTTCTTTTACAGTTCTTTCTAATCTTGAAAGACCGATTCTGAATTGGTTTTGTAAAAGTTCACCTACGGAACGGATCCTTCTGTTGCCTAAATGGTCGATATCATCTAAAGTTCCGATACCATGATCGAAACCGAGGTTATAACTGATAGAAGCATAAATATCTTCCACAGTGATATGCTTAGGAAGAAGTTCGCTCATTCTGTCTTTGATTTGTTCTTTCTTTTCTTCATTTGAAAGGTCGGAGTCTAATATTTCACTTAAAACTCTAAAGTTGACCATTTCATCGATTTTTAAATCACTTACATCAAAAGGCAACTCAAATTTATTTATGTCAACGACACCGTTACCTATTATTTTAAAGCCTTTGTCCTCAGACACTTTGACTTCGACAGTATTAATTCCACAGTTTTGGATTTCCCATGCAGTTTTTTCATCAATTATTTCATCTTTACTTACTAAGATTTCTCCGGTTAAAGGATTAACTATATCTTTGAATGCATACTGGCCAGTAATTCTTGTAGCAAGAGCTAATTTTTTGTTAAGTTTAAATCTACCAACCATCATCAGGTCGTATCTTCTTTGGTCGAAAAACATCGGAATGAATAAACCTTTAGCTGAATCAACGCTTTCAGGTTCGCCCGGTCTGAGTTTTTTATAAATTTCAATAAGACCTTCGTCTACACTTGAAGAAGAATCTTTTTCGAATGTAGTCATAAGTCTCTTTTCTTCTCCGAAGAAATTTATGATCTCTTCATTTGTTCCAAGTCCCAATGCTCTGATTAAAACCGTGATCGGAACTTTTTTTGTTCTGTCTACTCTGGCGTACAGACAGTCACTTGCGTCCGTTTCATATTCCAGCCAAGCCCCTCTGTTAGGGATGATTTGTCCATTGTATAATTCTTTACCATACTTATCTCTTTCAACTGAGAAATATGCTCCGGGTGAACGAATAAGCTGGCTTACAATAACTCTTTCAGCACCATTGATGATGAATGTACCGGTTCTGGTCATTAAAGGAAAATCAGCCATGAATACATGCTGTTCTCTAACGTCTTTGATTTCACCATCTTCTTTTACAACAAGTCTAACTTTAACTTTTAAAGAAGCAGAATAATTTGTCTTTCTTTCTTTACACTCTTCAACATCATATTTTGGAGTGTCATCTAAGATATAATCAACGAATTCAAGTATTAAATTCTCACTTGGGTCGCTGATAGGGAATACATCTAAAAATGCCTCTCTAAGACCTTCCTCTATAAACCACTTATATGAGTCTGTCTGAATAGAAATTAAATTAGGCATTTCCATTACATCTTTGATTTTAGAAAAACTCATTCTTTCTCTTCTACCAATTTTCTCTGGATGAATCACTGTACCACTCTCCTTAATTTAAACATGAAAAACACAGCAAAATCATCTTATTTTAAAATAAAAGATTCAACCAATTTGCTGTTGTTTCCTCCGTCCTAAACTGCATAAAATTAATACAAATTTTAGGCTTGTTTTGTATTTTCAGTAATTTAATATTTTAGCAAAAGAACTATGATAAGTCAAGGGTAACAACTAAAATATATTAAATATTTCCAATTTTTTTGCCCTTTTTATCGCCCTTTTACAATAAATCATCTTTTTTTTATTTTACCATAAATTTATGCATAATTTTATATTATTTTGTAAGTAGATAATATTTTAAATATGTAATAGTTTTTTTAATATCTTTTTATGAAAATTTTTTCTTATATGTTATAATCTTTTTCAGGATAATAATCATTTTATATAAAAAAATTAGCAAAGAGGATAAAATTTTGGCAAAAGATAAAAAAATATTTGTGTGCAGCGAATGCGGATACGAAAGCCCCAAATACTGGGGGAAATGCCCGGACTGCGGAAACTGGAATACGTTCAGCGAATTTTCAAAAAAAGAACTGGATCTTGTAAATTCCAAAAGCAGTGTTTTCACTCCCAAAGTCACCAACTTAAAAGATGTAGACACAAAAGAAGATATGAGGTTTACGACATCGATAAGTGAGCTGGATAATGTACTGGGAGAAGGTATCGTAGCATCAAGCCTGGTACTTGTCGGAGGAGAGCCGGGAATAGGAAAATCCACTCTTTTAATGCAGACAGCTCATAATGTATCCATAATCGGAAAAAGAGTTTTATATGCATCCAGTGAAGAAAGTCTCTCACAGTTAAAATTGAGACTGGACAGGCTGGGACTAAAAGGAAGTGATATACTTGTTTTATCAAATACGGATATAGAACAGATAATAGAAAGTGCTAAAGAGAATAAGGCGGATTTATTAATAATAGATTCTATCCAAACCGTAAGGAGTTCCAATATACCAAGCGCACCCGGGACGATAACCCAGGTAAGAGAATGCACCAATTTGCTTATGAACTTTGCCAAAGCTACCAATACAAGTGTATTCATAGTGGGACATATAACAAAACAAGGTACAATAGCGGGACCGAAGACCATTGAACATATGGTAGATACCGTTATGTATTTTGAAAGCGAATCGAATTCAAGCTTAAGGATACTGAGACTAAGTAAAAACAGATTTGGCTCCAGCGAGGAAATCGGAGTATTCGAGATGACCAGAAAAGGTCTTGAATGCGTAACAAATCCATCGAGGCTGTTACTGGAAGACAGAGAAAACAGAAGCTACGGAAGTGTTATTTGTTCAATAATGGAAGGTAACAGAAGTGTTCTGATAGAGATACAGGCCCTTGCCATGATGTCATCTTTTCAAGTTCCAAGAAGAGTATCCACAGGCTTTGAATATAACAGGTTTGTTCAAATATTAGCTGTAATAGAAAAAATGACTAATGTCAAACTTCATTCTACAGATGTATATTTAAATGTCGTGGGAGGAGTAAGAGTAAAAGAAACCGCAAGTGACCTGGCAGTTGCTTGCGCGGTGATATCCTCTATGCTAAAAAAAGAAATACCTATCAACACCATAATAATAGGTGAAGTAGGCCTTTGCGGAGAAATAAGAAAGATAAACAATATTTTCAAAAGGATAAAAGAAGCTAATTCCCTTGGGTTTAAAAAAGCAATCATACCGAGAAACTCCTTGGATGAACATGAAGACATTTCAAATTTAAATATAAAAGTAATAGAAATCAGCACACTTAAAGAATGTGTCTTCAAATTATTCAATAATTAGACCATAAACAAAAAGATTAAAGTTCTTTTCATAAAACTTTAATCTTTTTTCTATTTACATTTACATTTATTTCTTATACAATTAATTTAAGGTAGTATATACCTTAGTGATGATAGAAAATTTAATAGAAGGAGGTGTAAAGATGAAAAAAGCACTTTATGCATTTATTTTTGTATTGGGTGCAATTGTTGGAACGCAGTTAGGCAGCTGGCTGATAGATAGCGGACACTTATATCAAAGGCTTGGAATAAATATCACATCAGCATTTGGCAAAGGTACAATTTATGTATTAGCAGCTATTTTATTCGGTTTTATTTTTATTATTTTTATTCCATTTTTTGCTAAAGCATTCAGACGTATTTTTGCTCAGGTAAGCAGAGAAATAAACAATACTACATTTACTCAAATCGGTCTTGTAATAGGCTCTCTGATACTTGCTTTGATTTTGTCTGCTTTATTATGTCTTCCTTTCCAAAACATGAACTTACCGGGGTGGATAGTAAGCATTATAACTATAGTGATATATGCTGTGTGCATATATGTATTTGTTTCTATAGCTACATATAAAGCGCCGGATGCGGAAAGGTTCTTCAGAGGACTCAATCCATTTGAAAATGATACATTTAAACAAAAACAAACAAAGAAACATCCCAAAGTTCCTATAGGCGTCGCAAAGATTTTAGATACCAGCGTAATAATCGACGGAAGGATATTGGATATATTAAAAACCGGTTTTATAGACGGACCGATAATATTACCTAACTTTGTATTATATGAACTTCAGCAAATCGCGGACTCTGCCGACAGCGTCAAAAGAAGCAGAGGAAGAAGAGGGATCGATATATTAAATCAAATCCAAAAAGAACTTCCCATAGAAGTAGTAAATTTGGATAAAGACTATCCGGAGATAACAGAAGTAGATACAAAATTATTAAAACTCGCAATAGATATCGATGCAAAAGTCGTAACCAATGATTACAACCTAAATAAAATCGCAGAATTTCAAGGAGTTGAAGTTCTCAACACAAACGAACTTTCAAATGCTGTTAAGACAGTGGTTCTTCCGGGAGAAGAATTATTTGTCAAAGTATTAAAAGAGGGCAAAGAAAATTCACAGGGAATTGCTTATCTCGAAGACGGAACGATGATAGTCGTGGAAGAAGGCAGAAACAGGATCGGAGAAGAACTTAATACAGTCGTAACAAGTGTACTTCAAACCGCCGCAGGAAGAATGATATTCGTTAAACCCGTATCGTAAAGGAAACAGAATGAATAAGACACCAGAGGATTTATATCTGAGAATAAAAAATTCCAATGAACTTATATCTTATAGTATAAGTGATTTTAAAAAAATAGCTTATGGTATACAATTTCATATAGATAGTAATATTGTAAGGATTTATTCCAGCAAGAAAAAAGGAACAACTTTAGATACTTCTCAGAGTAAAAGCGATAAGTTAAATTTAATATTAAATAATATATATGATACTTTTCAGGGGAACAGTTTAAGTTCCTCTGCTTTTGATACCGAGAAAAATCAGTTATATCCAATCATGGACCCTCCTCTTCTCGGAAGCGACGAAGTCGGGAAAGGGGATTTTTATGCTCCTATTATCGTAGGCAGCGTATATTTAGAAAAAAACGAGTACGATATATTAAAAACTCTCGGAGTCAGAGACTCAAAAGATTTAAGCGATGATAGAATAATAAAGCTTGCAAAAGAGATAAAAAAAGTTACAAATAGTTATTCGATACTTAGAATAGGACAACGCAAATACAACGAATTATATAAGAAAATAGGAAATATAAATGCAATTTTAGCATGGGCTCATATAACCAATATTAAAAATGTTTATAAAAAACAACCATTTAAAAAAGCTTTAGTGGATAAATTCGGAAGAGAAGAACAAATCAGAAGCGGCCTTCAAGATTTAAATCTGGAAATGATATTTAAACCAAAAGCGGAACAAAATATAGCCGTTGCAGCGGCAAGTATTATAGCAAGAGACGCACTTCTTACAACCATAAAAAACATGAATAAACACTACGATTTTGATTTTCCTTTGGGAGCAAACAGCATTGTTATTTCTAAAGGAAAAGAATTCGTTAAAAAATTCGGAGAAGAAGAGTTAAATAATGTTTGTAAAATGCATTTTAAAACCGTACAAAATATTTTAAGTTAAGGACTGTCACCAGTCCTTTTTTAATAACCTGTAATACAAAAAACTAAAAATTTCTTTAAAATATATAAATAGCAAGTAATATCAAGAAGAAAAATCTTTAATTTTATATAATGAATACAGAGTGGTTGAATTGAGGAGATAAATTATGTATGAATGGAGAAAACAAATTCAAATAATCGTTGACGAGATCGATGAATGCATAAAAATCATAATGACGAAGCATTGACATTAAACGCACTTTCAAAAAAGCTTGGTTACTCAATGTTTCATACGACAAGAAAATTCAAAGAAATATCCGGAATGCAATTAAGAAATTATTTGAGGAAGAGAAAATTAGCATTTGCACTAAAAGAAGTCAGAGACAGCAAAAAGACTATTTTAGACATTGCTTTTGATTACGGATTTTCATCCAATGAAGCTTTTACAAGGGCTTTTAAAAAAGTATATGGTATAACACCCAGCAAATATAGAAAAAACCCTAAGCCATTAATACTTCGCACAAAAATAAACCCTTTTGACCGCTACTTTTTAGGATTTGGAGAAATTGGAATGATAAAATCTACAGCTGATATTAAAATTTATTTTGTAACGATCCCCGCACACAAGTTTTTACATATTAAAAACTATGAAAGCAACGGATATTGGGATTTTTGGCAGAAACAAAACCTTATCCCGGGGCAGGACTATGAAACGATTTGCGGGTTACTGGACAGCATCAAAGGAAAATTGGATGATAACGGAGGAAGTGAAGCAAACAGCGCAAGCGGTCAGATAATGGCATACATCAATGACCCAAGCGGCAGACTATGCGACTGGGGGTTCCCTCGTACAGAATGCTACGGAGTGCGTCTTCCTTTTGATTTTAGCGGAGAAGTTCCCCCACAAATGCTTATGGTTGATGTTCCAGAAGACGAATATATCGTTTTTGAACACGGACCATTTGACTATGAACAGGAAAATCGAAGCGTAGAAGAAAAAATCGAGAAAGCTATGTCAGATTTTGATTTTTCTGACACCAATTACACCTTTGACACTTCTCCCGGCAGGATTATCTACTTTTATTTTGACCCAAAGAAACATTTTAAGTATATAAGACCTGTAAAAAGAAAATAAGTAATTTATAAAAAATAATAATAAAACTGAAAATTCCTATATATTAATCTGCTTATATTTTCTTATTTTATATGATTAATATCAAATTATTATCGTAAACAAAACTTAAAGTATAGAAAATCAACAGTAAGCGTTTTAATATTGACAACTAATTATTTTAATAATAAATGCTCATACATTATAAAAAAATAATTTAATATTAAATCAAATTAATTTCAGCCGTAAATATACTTTTAATTAATGACATCTCAAAAATAAAGAGTTATAATTAATATATAATTTATAATGAAAGAGATTTGTATGGATAAAATTTTTAGTGAATATGATAAAATGATAAATGAACTCGAATATATACAAAATAAAGAATTAATGGACTTACTTTTGGAAAATAAGAAGCTTATGGATAAGTATAATAATCTTGGCACTACAGACATCAAAAAAAGAAAAAGCATACTTAAAGACATGCTTGGTTACATACATGAAAGTGTAGACATACTTCCTCCTTTTATTTGTGATTACGGGGAAAATATCAGTATCGATAAACATTCATTTATAAATCACAACTGTACTATACTTGCTGAAGCGAACGTAGTAATAGGCAAATATGTCAGAATAGCCCCAAATGTTTCCATATATACCGTTGGACACGCAGAAAATCCATTAAAAAGAAAAGCAGGATATTCATACGCAAAAAAAGTAATAATCGAAGATAACGTATGGATAGGAGGTAATGTAATCATACTTCCAGGAGTAACCATAAGTAAAAATTCAATCATTGGTGCGGGAAGCCTAATAAATAAAAGCATACCCCAAAATGTAATCGCAGCAGGAAATCCATGTAAAATAATTAAAGAAATAGAAGAGTAAATAAAAAAGGTTTGGATAATCCAAGCCTTTTATTATTACAATACATATTTGCAGTTTTCAGTCCAATCTTTAACCAAATCATACTCAACATTCAAATTTCCTCTGCCAATCAAAATCTTTATATCAGGCTTGGGACTTCCGTGGTAATCACTACCGCCGCTTTTATAAATACCATTACTATCTGCGTAATTTAGTAAGAATTCAACATCTTCATCAGAATGTTTGGCATGGAGGACCTCTACACCGTCAAGCCCATATTTCCTGGCTTCATCAAGCATTTTACCTACCTCATTATGAGGCATATGATGGATACACGGATGAGCGAAAAAAGCAAGCCCGTCTGCTTCATGTATAATCTCTATAGTATCTTTAATAGTTTTAAAAAACCTTGATTCATCTACATAGAAACTGCTTTTTTTATTTGCACAATTATCCCAGAAAAAAGCAGAAGGATTCATTATCTGCGAGAATTTAGCAACATTTTCTTCATGACTTACCGCACTTATTATCACTTTTTTATATCCTTCATTTTTTTCTCCGTCTATTATTTGAAGTCCGTCATCTATAATAAGCCCGTTATCCTTAAATACTTTAACATATTCTTTTAATAAAGCATTTTCCCTTTTTATATCTTCTTCTTTAGATTCATAACGTTTAAGGATTTCTCGCATCTTTTCCAGATTTATATCATATCCCAATATATCTCTCATTTCATGATTATATGCACAGGATAATTCAACTGCGGGAATGATTTCAATACCATCGGTATCAATACCTTTCAAATCATCATATGCACTTACAGTATCATGGTCTGTAATAGATATAAGTTTTATATCATTATCCCGCGTCTTCTTTATGATCTCCTTAGTACTATCATCACCATCCGAATTATTAGTATGAATATGCAAGTCTATATTCATAATTATCACCCCTTTATAGTTTAATCTGTCTGACTTTATCTATCCACTCTTTTACCATATTATATGGCACATATAAATCGCCTTTCCCTGTCACCATACTTATATCAGGCTTGGTCCCGCCGTGATAATCGCTTCCTCCGCTTTTTAAAAGCCTATATTTTCTTGCTACCTCAGCCAAAAACAAATTGTCGTCGAAAGTATGCTGGGAATGCATTACCTCAATACCATCTATCCCACAATCCATTGCATGATTGATAAGCTGAAGAGTCCTTAACTTTCCTATTCTATACATACAGGGGTGAGCCAAAAACGCTAATCCTCCCGCATCATGAATAAGTTCTATTCCTTCTTTCATCGTAGGATAATCCATAGATTCGTTCACAAAAAATTTAGTTTCATTATTAGAACAATAATTCCAGAAAAACAAAGTGATTTTAGAAATGAAAGGATATTTTTCTATATTTTCGGGATATTTTATAAGATTTTCATATATTGTTATATACGCTTCACTCTTATTGCCCCTAGAAACTTCTATATCTTCATCAAATTTTATCCCGGCTCTTTTAAATACTCTTTTATATTCTTCAAGCAGTCTTTTCTGTTTCTTGATTTGATTTTCTTTTGAATATCTATTACTTACAAAATCATCTATTACCTTTGTATCTATCCCATAACCGAGAACATCTCTTATGACGCCATCAAAAGAACAACCCAGCTCTGTACCGGGAATTAAAGTAAGCGGTTTATTAAATTTAACATTGATTTTTTTTATTTGTTCATAAACTTTAACATTGTCATGGTCTGTTATAGACGCAAAGTCAACATTCAATTCATTCATCATATTAAGCATTTCTTCAGCACTCAAAGTTCCGTCTGAATTGATACTGTGCATATGTAAATCTACTACTGTGCTCATATTTATCCTCATCTTATTTAATCTTTATTAATTATATACCAATATTTTTCACTTTTCAATTAAAGCTATAAAATGTTTATGTTATAATATTTTTATAATCCACTTATAAGGAGTTATTTATGAAAGAATATATTGCTGTAAACGGAGATTTAAGTATCAGAAGACTTAACGACACAGATGAAGAATTAATCATGCTCGGAAAATGGAGAGACGACGAAAAAGTCAGCAAATACTACGGAGGAAGAGATAAAGATAATTCTCTAAATGCTCTAAAAGAAAAATATCTTGACAGGATACATGGAAAAAGTTTGATCAAACCTTGTATTATAGAATATTTACATAAACCATCAGGATATATCCAGTATTATGAATTCGATGAAAAGAAATACATAGACCATGATCTGACAGCATATAATAATGCTTACGGAATAGATATATTTATCGCTCCCGATGCGGGACATAGCAAAGGACTTGGCTCAAGAAGTCTAAAATTAATGTGTTCTTACCTGTTTAATACTTTAAATGCCGACATAATCGAAATATGTCCGAGAAGTGTAAACGAACGTGCAGTAAGAGCATATGAAAAAGCGGGATTCAAACCTTATAAAAGACTTAAAAAAGGGGAGTTTTTTGAAGGTGAATGGTTTGAAGAAATCGTCATGATCATGACTAGATAAGTTAAAAAAGACCTTTATTTTAGGTCTTTTTTATAATGTTTCTTTAATTTTATAAATACAATCTTTTACTTTATATTTTCTTTCTATAGTGCTGTTATTTTCTACATAAATACTAATATTTTCTGATTTAAATATTTGTTTTGCTGTATTAAGTAAGTCTTCAACAGTTATATTTTCAAAGGCGCTTATTTCATTATCAATATTAAAATTTTTATTACCAAGTACAAATCTTTCATAACCGATTAAATCATTTAACTCCTCTGATGAATCAATTACATTAGAAAAATCTTTTAAAAATACTATGACCTCTTCCAAATCATTTTCAGTTATATCATGTTTAATATTTTTTATTTCTCCAAATATTATATTTAATGTTTTTATGAGAAGATGATTATGTACACTGCATGCTAATATAGCGGTATTGAAATCTTCATAATAATTTAAATCACAATCAATATCACCAATATACCCCAAAGTATCTTTAAGCTTGAATGAAAGCCTTGAACCGTCCCCTACAGCTAATATATTAAATAAAATTTCCACCATATGCATATCTATTTTTTTACATATATCGATTCTAATTTCTATTTCGATAATATCATAATCGCTCGGAACAATTGTAATATTACTCTCATCTCTCTTACAAAATTTTTTAGGAACAGTATTTTGCCTTATCAAAGGTTTACTAGAAAATGCAAGAGCCTTCTTTAATTTCTCATTTAAATAATTAATATTATCAGAATTGAAATTCCCGGTTAATACTATCACTGAGTTATCCTTATTAAAAAATCTTCTTTTATAATCATTGATTATATTATATGAAAGGCTATCTATTTTATGGCAGTCTCCCATGATTTCATTCTTAAAACAGCTTCCTTCAAAGTAATTATTATTTACGATATCATCAAAATAATAAGTGCTTTTTTCTTCAATTTGTCTTTTAACAACTTCTTTTTCAGCATTGATTTCTTCATCACTCCATGAAAAATCCTCATATAAATTTACGATTAAATCTATAAAATCATTATAATATTTTGGCAACACCGTTGCATAAAATCTAATATAATCTTTATATGTTGTACCATTTAAAGATACACCCATTTTATTTACCTTTTTATATAATTCTATTTGAGAAATATTATTTAATTTTCTAAAAAACATATGCTCGAGCAAATGGGAAATGCCTCTAACTTTATTATTTTCATATAAAGTCCCACCATGAAAATAAAAACCTATACCAATATTATGCAGATGTTCATTTTTACATATAATCATATTATCATTTTTATCTTTGCTCATAAAATCATCTCCATAGATATTTATTCTTCATTTAAAAAGTTTATTATCTTACTTTTTAATCATAACAGCTTAACGTTTTTAATTAAATTTATATTTTGTCTCGATATTAATTCTTCATAATGAAGAATTATTTATAATAAAAAAAATGAAAAAAAATTAATTTTAATATTTTTATAGTCACACCTTTACAATTCTTCAATTTGAAGAATTTTCTATATATCAAAAAGCAGAAGCCCTATCTTATTTCGTGAGTCTCAGCCCATTCCCAACCACATTGCTTCTGCCTTTTTTAATTTTAGTTCACTGTTCTTTCTCATTAAACATATCATATATTATAATATTTTATAATATATTAATATGTAATCTTATTATATTTTTACTTAATATTAAAATTAAAATTATAAAAATCATAATTTATATCCTTTATTAAATGCCCATTAATTATTAAAGAATTCTTATTGAGCCATTTTACTTTGGCAGTTTCCTCAGCTGCATTAAAATAAATATTTCTTTTTTTACCATTCTTATATTCAACTTCACCTCTAATATAATAATTTGTTGTTGCCCCACCATTAAACAAATAAATATTCACTTTTTTTTCATCATAGGGAGATTTTATAGAAAACAAATATTCTCCTTCAGGTGTAAGTTTTTGTGTTGAAACCCTTGGAAAACACGTTACTACAATAAAAGAGATAAGTATAAAACAAGCAAATATTTTAGCTATAATTTTAATTATATCTTTCATCATTTCTTCTTCCAACTTATACTATTTGAATAGGATCTAATCAACCAAGGACCAATTTTTCCCTTCTTCACGTCTTTTTTAGCTAATTTATATCCATATTTTATCATTTCACTATCTCTAGGGTCATCTCCATAAGATTTATAAAAGCTAAGGCTAGATGTTCCCGATTTAATCTGATATAAACCAGCGCCTAATCTTAATACTTTACTTGTAAACATAAATGCTCCAACTTATCCAAAATGTATATTACCTGGATCATCATAAGCTAATGTTTTTTTACCAAACTTATATTTTTTTGATGACTTTAACTTCCATGAATATTTTAAATCCCATTTCCCTTCGCTTTTAACCTTATTGATAAAATACTTAATACTATTTGTCCTTCCTCCTATTGCTCCATACATATATATATATTGGACCAATAATTTCCTCTAAATGCTTCATAATGCTTTTTCATAGCTTTTCTTAATTTCTTTGTTATGTCTACCTTTTTATGCCCACTTGGATCCGTAAAGTTGATAGGATTATTGGCACAGTAAGCATATAAGTGAAGTGATAACGGTTCTTCAAATTCTCCCCTATAAGTATCTACAGTCACAAACCTTCCTTCATCGGGACTGTAATACCTAGCATTATAATAATAATTTTCCGTCTCTTTATCATACACCTGTCCCGTATAACACACTTCATTTTCCAAACTTTCATTTCCAAGTTTTTCGGTTTCGCCAAACTCGTCATACCTATAAGCAACAGAACCTACGTTATCATCTCCTACAATAGTAGAAGTAGAGTTCCTCGTATCCTTATTATAAGAATAATATTTAGCACTGCCATTTTCAAATCTTGCGCTGGAAATCACATTTAAGCCGATATCGCACAATTCTTCATTTCGAAGAATAATCCGTATAACCAAAAAGCAGAAGCACTATTTATATAGAGAGTTTGACCCAACACAATCCCGTTGCTTCCGCCTTTTTATTTTCTTGACTTGTTTCACACTTTTTTCTTAATAAATATATGATATATTTAAATAAACATTTTCATTATTAATAAAATTTATTTAATTTTATAGATTTAATATAATCTATACATATTTTTTTAAACTTATTTGACCCTAACCCTTCAATACCTAATTCAGTATCTACTTCTTTTACCTTCCATATTTCAGAATCATAAAAAATAACGATTCTCATAGTACTAGTACTTGTTGCATAAATATACTCTGAAGTATTTGGGTCTTCGACAAAATATCCTGTTTTATAGTAAATAATATATTTTTTGTCTTCATTATAAATACATTTTATAGGATACGGTTTAACTAAATTTTTATATTTATCATCTATATAATAATGATATGATTTTATTAGGTTATAATTATCATTTGAAATATTCTTATTATATTTATCATAATTATTACTTTTAATCAATTCTGTTACAAACTCTTCACATTTTTTAGAGTTTTTTTCCTCATTATTTTGTTCATAATATATTTTATCAACAAGTTGAATTGGAGATAATGTTAATATATCATATAAAAAATAAAATATCCCTATTATAAATGATAATATTAATAAAATAAATATAAAATATTTTTTCAATTGATCACATCCTAACTATATTAACTTTCATAAATCTACTATTAGTATCAAAGGATTTAGATAGTGGCCAATAAGCTCTATCCGTGTTATGTCCAGCATATTTTATATCTTTATCTCTAGTTATAGAACTAACTATACCAGCATGATTTACACCAAACCCCTGTAATCTGAAAAATATAAGATCTCCCTTTTTAATATTATTTTTTTGACTTTATCAGCTATATATTTCTTTTTATTTATTTTTACAACTTTTTTCCCTTTCTTCATATATGAATATAATTTAGGTGTCACAGCCCATGCTTTACTCCATGTCCATTTACCATACTTACCATTTATTGGAGTTTTCCTTTTATTACAATACCACTTCTTATTTTTTGCAATTCCTCCATATCTAACACACTGTGAAACAAAGTTAGCACAATCTCCACCACCATTAGTATTAAAATTTGGATAATTTTTATTATATTTAAATGCATATTTTTCTATATATTTAGTAACTTTATTTCTATCATATTTATGCCCACTAGGATCAATAAAGTTAATCGGATTATTAGCACAATAAGCATACAAGTGAAGACTTTGAGGTTCTTCAAACTCTTCCCTATAAGTATCCACGGTCACAAACCTTCCTTCATCAGGACTGTAGTACCTTGCATTATAGTAATAATCCCCGGTTTCCTTGTCGTATACTTGTCCGGTGTAACATACTTCGTTATTAAATTCTGTATTACCCACTATTTCAGTACTTCCGAACTCATCATATTTATATCCCGTTACACCCTTATTTAGTGAGTCCACAACTACAGATGTCGAACCTCGTCCGTCAGAGTTAAGTGTATATACTGATAATTTATTATTATTGAATCTTAAAGTGAAATCTGTATCCAATATATTTTCTATGGTTTTCTTATTATTTTCATCTGTTGTATACAAAATTTCTTCGCCGTTGTAATAATAATTATTCACCTTAGTAACAGGAGTTTCCTTACTACTATCAACAACCTCTTTCCTTATCCTCTGCCCTTCATAATTATACTCATTGTTCTGAGTCAAAGTAACATTCTCCCCGTCCTTAGCCTCAAACTTGGTCATCTGATTGGAGATATCATAAGAATAATTCGTTTCCTTACTTCCGCTCACTTCTTTCTTCGTGTTCCCGTTTGCGTCGTAGGAATATTCCTTTATTATGCTTTCTCCGCTCTTTACCTTTAATAGTTCGTTTAAGTCGTTGTATTCGTATTCTTCCCTCGCTCCGTCTTTTGTCCTGCTTAGCCTGTTGCCGACTTTGTCGTAAGTATATGTTGTGGTGCTTACGCTGTCATTATCCAGCTTATCCGTTACATCGACCTTTGTAAGCCTTGTAAGTTCGTCGTAGGTGTAGCTAAAGAATTTTATCTTCTATAAATTTTCCATTATAATCATAAAGAAATAGATGACTCCTTTCTTGACCTAATCTACTATTTATTAAAATATTTTTTTTATTTATAGCTAATAAATCTAAGTCTTCACCCCTTGTTCCTAATTTATTATATATAGTTATAAGAGGTTTGTTTATACTTTTACCCTTTAAATTATCTTTATAAATATAAAAATTATCTTCATCTTTTGTTATGAGATAAGCATTTTTATGCGTATAGTAACAACTATAATAATCTTCACTGTCCTTTAAATACTTTTGATTTAAAAATGTATAATGTTTATTATTCAAATCGTACTTTAATAATAAAATTTTATTACTATACTTAATAAATATATAAATATAATTATCGGCTACATTAAAATCAACTATCTCATAATTAGATAAATTCTCTCCTTTAATATTTTTTATATCCTTTAAATTAATTTCTGTATTTATTTTATTTTTTTTTAAATCATAATGATAAATTAAATCAGATTTTATATCATCATTTATATTTTTAGGATCTCTTCCTATATAATACAATGTTTTTAAGTCTACAAAAATAAATTTATTTTGATCAATATTGGGAATATTATAAAGTTCATTTTTATTGGTTAGAATTTCTAATTTATTATTATCTGTGTATTTATAAAAATAAACTTTATTATTGGCAATAACATAATTTTCTATATTTTCTTTAATAATTTTTTCATTTTTATTTTCATCTAAACAACATAAATTTCCTGTACTTTCATTTAAGTAATATAATGTATTTTTAAAATAATTCAAGTTTTTTACACTATGATTTGTATCAGAAAAACTTTCATAAATATTTTTATTATTTATGTTATATAAAAATTTGCTTGTTGATAAGTATGAATTAGATTTACCATCTGAAACATACATTTGAAAATAGTTATTAATAATATCATTATTATATAAATCACAATCGTCATTGAACAATGTATTGTTGCTACAAGCACTCAAACTAAATATTATTAATATTGATAATATACTTATAAATATTTTTTTTAACATGTTATATTATTCCTTTAGTTTCCTTTAAAAATGAAATTTATATAAATTTAATAATTTTCTTACAATTCTTCAATTTAAAGAACTTTCTATATATCAAAAAGCAGAAGCCCTATCTTATTTCGTGAGTCTTATCCCATTCCCAATTACATTGCTTCTGCTTTTTGGAGTTTTATATCATATTTCTCTCACATTTAATTTATCATAAAATCATGTATTTTTCAATATATATAGATTAATATTTATGATATATTATATTTATTTCATTATAAATAATTAAAAAGCCCGCTATTCTTCATTATGAAGAATAGCGGGTAAAACAGAAGTACTTTTATGAATATCAGTGAAAGATAATCATTGTAGTATCATATTCCTTTTTTTCTACTCCTGTTTATATCTATTTTTTGATTTTATTAATTAGTTTCCTTAACTGTCCTGCTCCTAAATTCTTTGTTCCTACTTGCTGAGCTCTTATAGATATAAATATTTTATCTGTATATACAAATAAATGAGCTTCTTTTTCATCCCAACTATTTGCTGGTAAGGGAGTATAATTTATATAATAAAAATAATTAAATCCATTAATTGTACCACTATTTAGTACACATTGCCTTTTAATAATAGAAAGTTCACTATTTAAAACCTCTTTTTTTATATAATGTTTTACCCCGTCATATTCTTTTAATAATACTTTTTTTATCTTTTTCTTATCAAAAATGCACTTATTTAAATTTATAAAACAAATATTACTTTCCATATCATCATATTGATACCTTATTCCGTCTATATCATTATCTAATTTTATAAGTTGAGTTAATGGCAATTCATTTATATCTGAAATATTAATTATGTTTTTACTATTATTTCCTATATATTTAATACCTTTTAATGTTTTAATATGATTCTCATTTAATGTAAAACTATTTAAAATTTTTTTAATATGATATATTTCAAAAAACATATCTTTATGTATTTTTATAGAATTATATAGAAAAGGAAAACTAAATATTAATATTATTATAAATATTATATATATTCTTTTTTTCATTAATATGTACCTACTTTACATGTAAAACATATACACTTCCATCTGGATAATCATCAAAATACTTCATTACATTCTTATTCCATGCAGGATCAGTATGTCCAGTATATTTAATACCATATTTTTTTTTCTTTGTATTATTTACCACATTGTTAATCATTGCAGCATGATTTATACTTTTCTTCGGTGTTCTTCTAAAATTTAATATATCTCCTTTTTGAGGTTTATATTTTTTAATAAATTCTTTCATATTAGTATTTTTCTTTATTTCCCCTTTACATGTAACTTTACCTTTCTTTAAATAATCTCGCTGTGGATTAACTTGTCTCCAACTAGATGCAATTTTCCAATCATATTTTTTACGCCAATCTCTTTTTGCATAAGGAGAAGTTTTTTTCTTTACACTTCTTTTTGAGTACCAGTCTTTATCTGTTTTAATACCACCTTTGTATAAACATTGAGAAACAAAATTCGCGCAATCACCAGTTTTATAATAATAATAACCTGTTTTTATATAATCATAATAACCTTTATTCCACATTTTACTTGCATAATTCATAGCCTTACCTCTATCATACTTATGCCCACTATAATCATTATAATTAATAGGATCATTCTTACAATAAGCATACAAATGCAAACTTAGTGGCTCTTCAAACTCACCCCTATAAGTATCCACAGTCACAAACCTACCGTCATCAGGGCTATAATACCTCGCGTTATAATAATAGTCCCCGGTTTCCTTGTCGTATACTTGTCCGGTGTAACATACTTCGTTATTAAATTCTGTATTACCCACTATTTCAGTACTTCCGAACTCATCATATTTATATCCCGTTATACCCCTATTTAATGAGTCCACAACTACCGATGTAGAACCTCGTCCGTCAGTATTGAGAGTATATAGCGTTGGCTGATTGTTATAAAATCTTAAAGTAAAGTCTGTATCTAAAATATTTTCTGTGATTTTCTTATCATTTGTATCAGTTATATACAAAATTTCTTCGCCGTTGTAATAATAATTATTCACCTTAGTAACAGGAGTTTCCTTACTACTATCAACAACTTCTTTCCTTATCCTCTGCCCTTCATAATTACATGGATAATTCTTCATTTCGAAGAATTATCCATGTAATCAAAAAGCAGAAGCCCTATCTTAATAAGCGAGTCTCAGCCCATTCCCAATCCCGTTGCTTCTGCCTTTCGTTTATTTAGTTTATTTCACATTTTACTCACATCAAACATACTATATATTCTATTATTTTTCAATATGTTTAATTTAAAACATATCATTTATAAAAATGTTCATAATTAAAATCCTCATCATACTCTTCACTATTTCTAAAATCATATTTATCTTTTTTTACATCATTTATTTTTTTACCATTAATAACTATACTATTATCATTAATCCATTTGGATTTAACAATATTAACTCTATAGTCCCAATAAATATTTCTCTTTTTTCCAGTATTATTATCTATTATTTCACCTCTAATAGCATAATCGGTAGTCGCACCACCATCACATAAATATGCATTAAAAGTATATTTATGTGATGGTGAACTGCTTCTAAAAATATGCTTACCATTTGGCAAATTAGACATTGAAAAAAAACTTCTATGTATAAATAAGCCAATAAATAAGATAATTACAAAAAATATAATTTTTTTATTTAATAATTTTTTCATTTATTTTTTCCATAACTTTCTCTTATTTGCAATTTTTTGCTTTTGCTGGTTTTTATGCCTATCCCAATGTACATTATAACCTAATCTTATCATTTGAGTATCTCTAGGATCATCTCCGTATGACCACCAAAACTTCCATTTAGATGTTCCACTTTTAATTTGGTATGCACCAGCACCAGCACATAAAACAGCCCTTGAAAAGAAACCAAAACCTACATACCCAAAATGAATATTACCAACATCTGCAGCATCTTTTAATTTAGTTTTATAAAAATAATAAGTTTTATTCTTCTTAAATTTCCATTCTTTTTTTCGTTTTAAATCCCAGGCACCACCAGTTTTTACTAAAGAAACAAAATGCTTATAAAATCCAATTATACTTGAAGGCTTATACCAATGAACATTCTTTTTTATATAAGATAGTAAATGATTATAACTTGAATTCATTTTTTTATCCAACTTATCATTTAAATATACTATTTGTTTTTTCTTTTTCTTATGCCCACTCGGATCCGTAAAGTTGATAGGATTATTGGCACAATAAGCATACAAATGCAAACTTAGTGGCTCTTCAAACTCACCCCTATAAGTATCAACTGTCACAAACCTGCCGTCCTCAGGGTTATAGTATCTCGCATTATAGTAGTAATCTCCAGTCTCTTTATCATACACCTGTCCCGTGTAACACACTTCATTTTCAAAGCTTGTATTGCCTAATACTTCGGTACCGCCGAACTCATCGTACTTATAAGCCACGATACCAACATTATCGTCACCGACAAGAGTTGAGGTGCTGTTTCTAGTATCTTTATTATAAGAATGATACTTAAAATGACTATTATCTAATCTTGCACTTGAGATTACACTACCATCTAAGTTTAGGATATTAGATGAAATAAGCTTATTTTCATTATCTGTTGTACAAATAACATTCCCTCTATCATAAACATAATTATTCACCTTAGTAACAGGAGTTTCCTTACTGCTATCAACAACCTCTTTCCTTATCCTCTGCCCTTCATAATTATACTCATTGTTCTGAGTCAAAGTAACGTTCTCCCCGCCCTTAGCCTCATACTTGGTCATCTGATTGGAAATATCGTAAGAGTAATTCGTTTCCTTACTTCCGCTCACTTCTTTCTTCGTGTTCCCGTTTGCGTCGTAGGAATATTCCTTTATTATGTTTTCTCCGCTCTTTACCTTTAACAGTTCGTTTAAATCGTTATATTCGTAGTCTTCCCTCGCTCCGTCCTTTGTCCTGCTTAGCCTGTTGCCGACTTTATCGTAAGTATATGTTGTGGTGGTTACGCTGTCATTATCCGGCTTATCCGTTACCTCGACCTTTGTAAGCCTTCCCAGTTCGTCGTAGGTATAACTCTTTACTGCATGAATTTTATTTCCCACTTCCGTCAGATAATCGTTGAAAATTTCTTCGGTTAGTATATTCCCGTTCTTGTCATAAGTGAATTTATATTCTTCTTTTGCGTTTGTAAGGTCGTCACCGTTTGCATATTTGATATGAGTCACTCTGTCGAATAAATCATATTCATAGCTTCTTAAAATATAGTTGTCATTTCCCGCGTCAAATCCGGTGTAGTCCTTGATATTTTCCACATTCCCCTTAGGAGAATAAGTGTACTGCCTTACAAGTTTTTCTGCCGAACTCGAAGATGTAACGGCTTTGATGTTCATCACTTTTCCGTTTTCACTGTATTCGTATATGACTTCTTTCGTTCCCGCTTCTAAGTTTGGATAAGTGACTTTGATAAGTTCGTTCTTGTCGTTATAAGAATATCTCAATCTTTCGTTTTCGCTCGGAGTTTCTTTTTCTCCCTCGTAAGAACTTACCAGCCTGTTCCTTCCGTCATAAGAGTTAAGTGTATATCTCACGCTTGATACTTCTTCACCGCTGTACTTGCTTTGAACGACTTTTACTACATTCCCGCTTAAATCGTAGCTGTAGACTATGTCTTCGCTTTTCTTAATGTCATCTTTTCTGAAATGCTCTTCCTTTAAAAGTTTCCCGTCATAATCATATGAGAAGGTCTTATAGTCACCGTTTGAATAAGTTTCTTTTACTTTGTTGTCGTTCTTATCGTAATCGTACTTCGTTACGATTTTCTTTTCCGTCTCGGTCCCTTTTCCTATATCCCTTATCTCTACGGTGTTCCCGAAGCTGTCCGTTACTTCTTCGCTCTTGTTTCCAAGGGCATTTTTTGTTTCTGCCTTCGTGTTGTCGCCTTCGGATATGTTCTCCATAGTCTCGGTTACGTTTTCTCCGGGAAGGATAACTTTATTTAGCTTCTTATCCTCGGTATATCCATATTTTGTCTCATTCCCCATAGGGTCCGTTTCGCTTATCTTATTACCAAGTTTATCATATTTTGTTGTTGTAACAAGGGATTTTTGGTCATCGGCAGTGTAAACTTTGTTTTCCGCATCATAAATCGGATTTTCTATTGTGCATGTTTGCTGCCCCTTTTCATCATAAAGGTTCATGGTAAGTCTGCCATATTTCACATCTGCGTCATCTTCGATGTTAAATGTCTTTATAAGCTGTCCCTGATTGTCATATTCATTATATGTGGTGTTCCCTCTGGAATACTCTTTTACATTCTGTCCGTTTACATCCGAATAACTTATACTTTCTATGCCGTCGGTAGTACTTGTTTCTTTATAAAGGAAATCATAATTTCTATTTTCTTCATTCCCCATAATAAAGTCAGTTTCATTTCCCTCTGCATAACCGTAAGAATTAGTCGTTACGCTCGATTGTCCGTCTTTCACAGTTTCAGTCCTAACAGCCTTATTCATATCGTCATATTCATAAGTGATTTCGCTTCCGTCTTCTTTCTTTTCGTAAACGAGGCTTCCGTTGTTATTATATCTGTTTTCGGTTACTATAGGCTTATTGCTTCCGCCCTCTGCTATTTCGCTGTCGGTAAGTGAGTTCTTCGTAGTCTTTATCACTCTGTCATATCCGTCGTACTCATACATCGTAGAATAACCTTTTGCGTCCGTTTCTTTCGTTACTCTGCCAAATTTATCATATTCACTATTTGTAGTTCTCTCTTCACTTCCGCTTGCATTTTTAGTCGTTTCACTAACGGTGTTGCCCTTATCATCATAAACATATGATGTAGAGCTTATTTTATTTCCTGCGGTTATGTTTTCTTCAATTAAAAGCTCACCGTCTTCGTCATAAGTATTTATCGTTTTATCACCGGAAACCGTTTCTTCTTCTGTAAGTATATTCCCTTTTTCATCATAATCATATTTATTTTGTTCTAGGGTCTTTCCATCTAAAGTGGTTATTTCACTGTCGGCGTCAAATTCTTCGCTGTCATACTTATATTCTGTCACGCTTCCGTCTTCCGCAGTTTCTTTTAGAACGTTTCCTTTAGTATCTGCGATACAAGCGAGGGAGTTATTATCAGGTATCGAATCATACTTAGTGGTGGAAACCTTTTCCTTACTGCCTTTTTGAACCGTTCCGTTACTTAAGGTATAAGTATCCACAGTCTTTGTTGTCTTTACTTCGAGCCCGTTTTCATATTCGCTTACTACTTCGTTGCCTTTAGCATCTTTACTGTATATGATATTTCCGTCAACATTATACTTGACTTCACTGCTTGCAATAACAGTAGGGTCCTCTCCTATAATATTTTTAAGTTTATCTCCTATATCCGCTTTTTTATGGATATATTCTGTTGTCTTATCAAATTTCTGAGCACTTTCATCTCCACCGATTTTACTATATTCATAGCTCTTACCTTCTCCGTTAGGATAAGTTACCTTTTTAACCATGTCAAGCTTATCGTTATCATTATAATAGTCTATGGTATATTCATTATTTTCGCCGTCTTTTATGGTACTAAGATTACTTCCGCTTGAGTATCCGTAACTGTAATCAAGAGAATTATTTTCATCGACATGACTATTTACACTGGCTAGGACTTTTCTATTCTTACCAAGTCCGAAGCTTACATTTTTATATGAATATGTAACGTATTTACCATGAGGCATATTTACTCTTTCAATCATATTTTCATCATTATATTCAAAAGTCATAATGCTTCTGCTGTTTTTGAATTTTTGCTGATTTTCACTGCTCTCGCTAAGCTTGGTTTTATACTCATTATCAAATTCACTTATTGATTTTCCGTTTAAAACTTCGACTTCTTTAAGCAATCCTTTTTTGCCTTTGCTTCTGTAATCTATATTTGAATCCATCGGAGCGTTAATATCTTCATCAAAATACCTATATACCATCGTGTTCCCGTTTCTGTCTTCGGTCGATATTATCTGTGAATTTCTGTCAAAGGTAGAAGTATCACCGTCTTTTGTTTTGATAATATAATTTACATCTATTACTTCACTTAAATCTCCGTCGCTGTCAATATCATCTATATCCAATTTTTCTATTTTAGTTAAAAGAATGTATGTTCCGAACGGACTTTGATATTTTGTCTCTCTGGATACTATATTTCCGCTTGCTTCATCGATATTTTCTTTAACGGATAATTTTTCATTCTTTATCTTTGCAAAATTATAAATCGTACCGCTTCCGTCTTTATAGACCATACCCATTTCATCGCCGTACTCATCATATGTCTGAAGTAATATTTGATTGAATTCATAGTCCCAGCCTATTCCAAGAGGTGTCACACTCGTGGAATTACTGTTATACACTCTCGACATATCTATATCATAATTCTTGCCTTTTACACTTCCGTCGGACTGTTCGTATACGAAGTTACCCATACTTTGCTCTACTTTACCGTTACTTACGGGAGTTTCAAAATCAAAATATCCCAAGTAATCTTTATCTCCGAGGCGCTTTGTATACTCATTTAGAGCAGGCAGTGTAGAAGGATTATTTCCAAGTGTACCGTTACTCTTCCTCACCTTTCCGCTGAAATCTTTGACTGCCTTTACCTTGTATGAAAAGTCTTTTTCGTAATTCATTATAGCGGAAGATCTGGTCATAATTCCTTCATTATTATTGGCATTACTGTACTGATCTATAGGAGTATAGCTGTCAAACCAGTAATTGTCTTTCACACCTTCGGCTACGACTTCGGCTTTATTGACATCAAATGTATCTCCTTCACTTCTGTATATTTCATATATAACATTATCGTTATCGGCTCCTTCGACTTTATCCCAGCTGATTTTGGTTCTGTAATTCAGTCCGCTCTTAACCTGCACGTTTTTAGGATTGTATTTATTCATCATATCAACTTTTAAAACATCCCCGCTTGAACCTTTTGCAAGAACATTAACCGAAGATATTGAAGGAGAGTTTTCACCATTCCCTTTCAAGACAGCTTTTAGTTTTATATTATTTAATTTTAAACTATCTAATATAAATTTATCTCTGCTTCCTCCTAAATAATATTCTTCATCATTATTTACTTTGATATAATCTTTATCATTAAGACTTAAGTAATATTCGACCTCACAGCCTTCAGGAATGGTATCTTCTGCCATGACTTTAAGAGATAATGTATTTTCTGATACGATCCCGGCAGCATCAGACTTGATTATGTATTCGCCGGATATGCTCTTATCTGTAAGGCTTATCAAATTATTTTCTCTTTCTAAGTTAGTTAAAGTCTCATCACTTACATCGATATTATCATATAAATTATAATCATAAGTCGGAACAGAATATTTAGGTGTTTCACTTACTGTATCCCTGACGATCAAACTATGTATACTGTCATCAGAAAATTTTTCATTATCTGAGAAATCAAATTTACCGTCTTCACCCTTTGATTCAGTACTTCCATCTATATAATAACTTGTATTATTCTCGTTATAAGATTCGTTTTGAAGGGTCTTTAAACTAAAGGAAGCTTTTTCTTCCCCAACCAAAACCATATCTTCACTTTTTCCACCGTCAGTAACAGTAGTTTTTTCTACACTAAAATCTGCATCGTGATGTATGACATCTTTCTTTTCAACTACAATTACATTATTGGTATTATTAACGTTATTACAAGTATCTTTAGCTTTTACTTTAATACTTAATTTCTGTCCTATAGGGTATTTATCATTATCCTTCAAATTTAAAACAGCTAAAGTACCGGAAATATTATCTTTTTCTTTTGGATTATCAACAGTTTTTACTAAAGTATAATCAGACTCTACCGTATTTTCTCCATTTGCAATCATAACATCGTAACTAAGTAAATGCGGATCTTCCACTGTACCTTTTAAGAAAACCAAATCTATAAATTTAGAATTCATAGCAGGTTTAGATATGCTAATAACAGGTGCGGTAGCATCTACGGTGTACTTCAAGCTTCTTATAGTACCGCTTACGCCGTCATGATCTACAGCTTTAAAGTAAAAAGTATGTGTTCCTTCCTTTAGGTTTTCAACACTAAGGTTTGCTGTTTTATTTTCATATCTGTTATTCTCATCTATATTAGGATTGGAATCTTGTATACTAATCCAATTTTCTTTATTGTCCATGGCATACTCGATATGATCTACTTTGGATATACTTTCGTCCCCCCTGACCCAACTGTAATTTAGTTCTATATTATCATTGCTTCCTCCAAACACCTTAGCAAAGTCTACTATAGGTGTAGGCGGAGGATTTGATATGCTTACATTTCTTAAAACTTCATTCTTGTTTCCAGCCTTATCATTTACGACTATTTTTATTTTATAATTACCCTCGTCATAATTTGTTGTATCAAAATTATAATTTCCGCTGTTTTCAGTGAGCAGTTTTTCTTTTCCATTACTGTAAACAAGATATATCTTACTATCCTTTATCCCGCTTATAGCATCAGCTGCCGTATATGAAATATTGGAAACCAATTTCAAGACGGCATTTTCATCGGGAGTATTTATGTCAATTTCAGGAGAGGTCGTATCTTTATTATATATAAAATCTTTTTCATCATAAATTAGGTTATCACTTGAATAAAATCTTAATCTGACTTTGTATTTTCCGTCAACCAGTGTATCTATATTTCCAAATACATTACTTACATCATATTCTTTATATTCCTTTGGATATCCTGTTACGGAAGAAGGGAAAACAAGATTTTTTTCACTAAATCCGCTAACGGCAATCCCGTCTTCTTTTAAAACATTACAAGTTATCTTACCTAAATTTAATTCTTTATCACCGTCTTTATAGTTGACCTTCCAAGAAATAAACATTTCTTTATTGACGTTATTAATATATGTATCATCAGATAATGACGAAGTCGTATTTGCATGATCTATCTCAGGTTTTACCATATTAGAAATAGAATGATTAGCACTTTGAACAAAAGCAGATTTATTGTTAGCCTTATCAATACTGGCAATCTTAACATAAACGTTCTGGTTCGCTTCCACATTGGTAAAAGTATAAGTAGACATATTTGCAGTGGTAACATTCTGGATAACATTCCCGTCTTCACCGTAAAGTATGATATTGTGTTTAGCAACACCGGATGAATTGGTTCCAGGGTCACTTCCCGATGTATAAGTTACTTTAACTTTAGAAGTTGTTTGAGATGTACCGTCTCTGCTTGAAGTTAATTTTATGTTACTGACTTTATTAGGTGCAGTATTATCGACATAAATATAACAATATGTACCACTTCCTTTATTATTGCCTTTATCTACTCCTCTGATCCCTATGCCGTACCTGCCTTCGCTCCAGCCGCTTGATAAGGCAGCTTTTGTATTATAAGTACCGCTTGCCGCTACAGTTCCCGTATTCTTATATGCCATAGTTTCTGTTGCATTATCAAATACATTATCAGCCTTATATCTTATATGTCTTGCCTGAACAGCTTCTAAACAATTTGAAGTAACACCTGTCCATTTTACAGCTAGAGCTTTATCCCCGCTTTTATTGTTTACATAAACTGTTTTGGCACCATTTACCGTTACTTCTGCTTTTCCCGGCGGTTTAGGAGAAGGAACAGTATAGTTGACAGAAAGAGTAGGTCTCTTTGCCGCAGTGGAAGATCTCGTACCATGGAAAGAATTATAATTTTTAGTACCTGAACTTTCTACACTCGCTTTTAGCAATATACCGTAATTAGCCTGTGTACCCCTTGCCCATTCCTGTACAAGCTTTGTTATATTCAAAGAATGCACTGCGGTAGTATTGCTAAGCTTCTTTGAAGCATATACAGTCGAAGTCCATTTAGGTCTTTTGTTCCATGTGACCTCACCCAATGCCCAAGATGAAGCATTTTTATGAACTTCCACGGTTGAAAAAGGTGAACCGTTACTTAGCTCATAAAGTTTTAATGCGGCACTTGTGACATAATTATTCTTGATTTTAGCACTTAGCTCAGGAAATTTCATTAAAGTCCTGCAGACTTTATCGGTGGAACCATAACCTATCGGCATTTTTCTGATCGTACTAACGTAGAAATTTGAAGTTGGATATCCGCTTTCTATATATACATCTTTAACGCCGTCTGTAGACTTTGCGGTATATGTAGGGTCGATAATAACAGGATATATTCTGTTATCATCATCAAGATAATCCCTTGATACCGTTAAAATAAGTTTATATTTATCATTTTCTTTATCTATTTCCTCTAAAGAATAATGTAAGTCTTCACTGTATGCACCGCCTTCGGAGCTGTCTGTCATATAAGGCACTAAAATAGCACCCTTCTCTTCTCCCGAAATTTTATCATTAAAAAGAACTCCTCCTACTTCGGGAATAGTAGGAACCATTCCTTTGCAGGTAAGTTCATAATAAAATTTATTATTATCCGGTTTTTTATTTAAAATTATATTTTCTTTAATACCGTTATCCAAAGGTATATATTCAAGCTTTACGTTCTTATCATCCGTACCGTATATAATTTTGGTATTCTTTTCTTCATTACCTTCATATATATCCGTTACATTCTCTTTTTGTAATTCACCCTTTGTCTCATTGCTATCTGCTTCTTTTTCAAATATCGGTCTGAAGGTAACTTGATCTTTACCATCTTTGGAAACCGATATAAGTTTATTATCCGCAAAATCCGAAGGCAGCATAACATCGGTCACACCACTTACATTTTTATATTTGTAATCGGAAGCACTTCTGCTTCTCTTTTGAGGAAGAGTCTCAATGGAACTGTCGTAATCAACATATTCACCGTTTTCGTCTTTTTCTCTGACGTTATCTGTATACATGTCGATCGTTCTGGAACCATCTTCGTTTTCATAAATGGTGTAATCTTTCCCTTTTTCGATTACATCATCTTTTCTCGATGTATCTACTCTCATGCTTTTTACATCACTATTTTCAGAAGCCTTAGCAAATATTGGCGAAAATCCGCCCAAGAAAACTTCAAAAAACAATAAAAATGCTACGAGTAGCGATACAAACTTCTCTATTCTTCTTCTAATTTTTCTTTCCTCTTTCATTTTATACTCCTTTATACCACAAGCTCGCACCATGTTATTTACACATGATATTCACTTAATTTTCATATAATAAGAATATCATATAGTAATATCGTTTACAACAATATTTGATAAAATATGTCATTATTTACCATTATTATTTCTTATTAAGTAACATAAATAAAAAAGACTTCATTTAGAAGTCTTTTTCTATGATTTTATAATTATTTTCTATCGTCTTTTTAACATCGATCCTTCTTTGATTGGAGCTTCCAACAAAGGTTTTATCATAAGTTTTATTTTTAAGCTCAAATTTTCCATCCATTATATAATCATTTAATTTTATAAGCTTTAATATATAAGGATCATTTTCACTCATTTTCAATAAATCTTCAAATAAAAATCCGGTATAGGTAATTAAATTCAAACCTTTATTTTTAATTTCCTTCCCTATTAAATATAAACTTTTAGCCTGCATGAAAGGTTCTCCGCCTGAAAAGGTCACACCGCTTAAAAGGGGATTATCAAATATAGCATTTAATACTTTTTCATGACTGACAACTTGTCCGCCGTTAAAATCATGAGTTTGGGGATTATGGCATTCAGGGCATTTATGAGGACACCCCTGGACAAAAAGAGTAAACCTCAGTCCCGGACCGTCTACAATGGATTCTCTGACAATGCCGGCTATCCTTATTTCTTTTTCTTCATCCATACTAAAGTCTTTCCATATTAGAATTTAGAGAATGTTTTACCCTATCCTGCTCTTCACTTCTTTTAGCATCATTAAATCTATCCAAAGTACCTACCAAATATCCGGTTATCCTTCTTATCCTATCGAAAGGAATAGGTTTTACTTTCGCACTTCTTCCGATATATCCGCTTTCTTCATCCGCATATAAATTAAGTTCAATCACTTCACTGTTTTTTTCTCTTTCAACTTCTTTGATATATGCTTTGATTTCTTCTTTAGTTAAATTATCTATATTTCCGTATACATACACATTAGTATCATTTATTTTAGTTTCATAAGTTAATTCTTTTGCTGTGTTCATTATATTACCTCCTATAAGTTTTCCATTTGTGAATTTAGTGAATGCTTCACTCTATCAGATTCTTCAGCCCTTTTTCCATTATTAAATCTATCCAAAGTACCTACCAGATATCCTGTTATCCTTCTTATTCTTTCGAATGGAACGTCCGTGTCATCTTCTTTTCTGTGACAGTGAGGGCATTCATCATAGATTACCCCGTTATATCCGCATACAGGATCTCTGTCAACAGGATGATTTATAGCACCGTAACCAAGTCCCATATCTTTCATACATCTTACTATTTTTTCAAATGCTTCTAAATTCTTTGTAGTATCACCGTCAAGCTCAACATATGTTATATGCCCGCCGTTTGTCAGTTCATGGAAAGGTGCCTCTTTTTTGATTTTATCAAAGGCACTTATATCATATCCAACAGGTACATGAAATGAATTTGTATAATAATCTTTATCGGTTACACCTTCGATAATACCATATCTTTTTTTATCCATCCTTACAAATCTTCCGGATAATCCTTCGGCAGGAGTTGCAACCAAAGAAAAATTGAGACCGCGCCTTTCTGTTTCTTCATCTACTTTATCTCTCATGTGAGAAATGATTTCAAGTCCGAGTCTTTCGCTTTCTTCACTTTCCCCATGATGTTTGCCGACTAAAGCAGTCAGTGTTTCCGCAAGCCCGATAAACCCGATACTTAAAGTACCATGCTTCAAAACTTCTTCAACCGTATCATCCGGCTTTAAATTTTCAGAATTGATCCATACTCCTTCACCCATTAAGAACGGAGAATTTCTTACTGTCTTTGAACATTGTATTTTAAATCTGTGCAAAAGCTGTTTAACACAAAGGTTCATCTCATCATTAAGCATTGAATAAAATTTATCAATATCACCTTTTGCTTCTATAGCAAGTCTAGGAAGATTTATGGAAGTAAAACTTAAATTTCCTCTGCCGGTCACTATTTCATTATCTTTATCAACATTTGCCATTACTCTTGTTCTGCACCCCATATAAGCAATTTCAGAGTCCGGATCTCCCTCTTTATAATATTTTAAGTTGAAAGGAGAATCTATAAAGGAGAAGTTAGGAAATAGTCTCTCACTGGAAACTTCTATGGCAAGTTTAAACAAATCATAATTAGGGTCTTCAGGATTGTAGTTAACTCCTTCTTTTACCTTAAATATTTGAACGGGGAAAATAGGAGTTTCTCCGTTTCCCAAACCTGACTTTGTTGCAAGCAGGATATTTTTAATAATCATTCTTCCTTCGCTGGAAGTATCGGTTCCGTAGTTTATTGAACTGAAAGGAACCTGTGCACCGGCTCTGGAATGCATAGTATTTAGATTATGTATAAGTGCTTCCATAGCCTGATATGTAGCTTTGTCGGTTTCTTTCAAAGAACTTTTCTTTGTAAAAGAAATTAGAGTATCAAAGTCGTCATGGTCTAATTTATCCAGTTCTTCTCTCTCAAGTTTTAAGAATTTTTCATTATCATCAAGCGTAGGATACAAACCTGATTTTTCTTCGATATTTTTATATATATCCTTAGAGACTTCTTCACTGTTTTCTATCCCGGCGAGAAGTTCCAAGGCTTTAGCCATATTTGTGACATAAATTTTTCTATATGTCTTTTTTACACCCTGAGCTAAATCATAATCGAACTTCGGAATACTTTGCCCACCGTGCTGATCATTTTGATTGGACTGTATGGCAATACAAGCAAGTGCGGAATAAGTCCTTATATCCTTTGGCTCTCTTATAAATCCGTTCCCTGTAGAAAATCCGCCTTTAAATAATTTTGTTAAATCTATCTGACAGCACGTCGTAGTTAAAGTATAAAAATCCAAGTCATGAATATGAATATTACCTTTGGCATGTGCGGCAGCATGTTTTTCGTCCAAAATAAACATTTCATAAAAGTTTTTTGCACCCTCGGAACCATATTTTAGCATGGTTCCCATGGCGGTATCACCGTTTATATTTGCATTTTCTCTCTTTACATCATTTTCAATGGAGCTTTTGAAAGTCAGATCTTCATATATCTTCATCAGCTTGGTATTCATCTCTCTGACTTTATTTCTTTCCGCCCTATATAGTATGTAATTCTTTGCAGTTTTGGCATGTCCACTTTCAATCAAAGTCTTCTCAACCGTATCTTGTATTTGTTCCACAGTAGGAACTATATCTATATACTTATCGTTTAAAATATTATCTACTTTATCAGATAGCTCTTTTGCCGTAGCATAATCCTGTCCGCCCGCTGCTTCGGCTGCTTTATAAATGGCATCTGTTATCTTCTTCTTTTCGTATTTACTTGTACGTCCGTCTCTTTTTAAAATCTCTGTTACCATCATTATTCTCCTATATTTTCTAATCGGTTCAACTGCCTCATCAAGGCTACGTTAACAATTATATATTGTGGTATATAATATTGTCAAGCACAAAAAACACAATATATTGTGTTTTATTGATTTTACTTGACTTGGGAAATAATATAAGTAATTAAGAATTTTTCCTGTTATGAATTATAAATATATACTCGTATTTTAGACTTAAAATTAAAAAGAATATAAATGAAAATTCTGAGAAAAATACATATATGGAAAAGATATGTTTTTTTAATACGAAATCTTATGATAGAAAATGGTTTGATTATTACAACAAAAATTATGAAATAGAATTTTATGAGAGCAGACTTAACAAAAACTCTGCTATTTTAGCTTCGGGTTCCAGCGGCATAATTTCTTTTGTAAATGACAATTTGGATAAGGATACTATTGATGTTTTATATGACTTGGGAATTAAAGTAATAGCATTAAGATGTGCCGGATATAATCATGTCGATTTAAATGCGACAAAAGATAAAATAAAAGTACTGAACGTTCCTTCATATTCTCCAAGCTCAGTAGCTGAATATGCAATAGGCATGTTTTTAACTCTAAACAGAAAAATACACAAAGCATATACCAAAACAAGAGATTATAATTTTAGTCTAAACGGTATGGTTGGATTTGATTTAAAGGGAAAGACAATAGGCATAATCGGAACGGGGAAAATCGGAGAAGAACTTATAGATATATGCAAAGGTTTTAAAATGAATGTGATTGCATACGATCTATATCCCAAAAAAGATAGTGATATACAATATGTCGATTTAAACACTCTTTTAAATACCAGTGATATAATTTCTCTTCACTGTCCTTTAACCGAAGATACAAAATATCTAATAAATGAAGAAAATATAAGAAAAATGAAAAAAGGAGTTTATATAATAAATACTTCAAGAGGAGAATTAATTGAAACTGATTCATTAATAAGTGCTCTTAAAAATGGCTTTATAGGAGGAGCTTGCCTCGATGTATATGAAGGTGAGAAAGATTTCTTTTACGAAGATAAATCAGATCTAATCAAAAGAGATGATAAACTATCGGCTTTAGTTTCAATGCCAAATGTTATACTCACATCTCATCAAGCTTTTCTGACAGATGAGGCTTTGAAAAATATCGCAAAAACTACAATACAAAACTTAGATGATTTTTATGATAGAAAAGAATTAAAAAATGAAGTTAAAATAAAAGGATAGACTAAAGTCTATCCTTTTAAGCTATCTGCTCACTTTCTCTATTAGCTTTTTTCCTGTAAATCACTTCCCAAGGCAGATACATCAACAGCCAAGCACTCAGTACTAAAACAATCAAAGCTATTAAATAACCTCCGCCAAAGATATCATATAAAAATACCAACGGAGACCCTTTGGACGGTCCATTTAAGAACATAAAGTTCGTATCCCATAATTTATTTATAAAATATATAGGTACAGCAAGGATACCTATAAGTAAAGACGTCTTTGGTAAATTCCTAAAATCAGGTTTCAATCTGCCGCTGTATAAAAGCATCGTAACAAATACAACCAGCCACGTATGTATAGTAAAAGAATTTATATTTGAAAAATGCATCATCGGATACTCAGTCCAGTTCGGAAACAATAATGCCGCCAAAGCTCCGGGAAAAGACAATGCATATAAATATTCACCACTTACTTTACCGGGTTTAAACGCATACCAAAAAGTTATAAATATTGATATCCCGCACAAATGAAGAGGCAAATGTTCTAAATTTAAGGTGCCTGCATAATAATGAAGGATATCCTTTAATATTTCCTGAAAAACAATAAGTATGGCAAAAAATTTTAAGAGCTTATTTTGCTGTTCTACACTTAATTTAACGAATTTCTTACACATAAATATATTAAAAACAAATATAATAAACAGTAAAATCAGATGTTCCATACCATAAGCATGCCATTTTAATGATGAAGGAACTATATTTGGATTTGCAAAAAAATATTTTAAAGTCATGATCATTCCTCACTTTATTTTAAGCTAACTGCTCAATTTCACTTTCTTTCTTATATTTGATTTCCCAAGGCAAATACATTGATATCCATATGATAAAAATTAAGCATATACCCGCAAATATATACCCCGGACTTCCAAACAAATTTTCGAGAAGTACTAGAGGAGAACCGGGAGAGGGAGTATTTAAAAACATAAAATTAGTTCCAATGATTTTATTAATTCTAAATACTATAAGTCCGACAGGAAACATAAACATTATACAACTATTTAAATATTTATAATTGGGCTTTAATCTGCCGGAGTATATCAGTAACATCGGTACCATAAGAAGCAGCATATGAAATATGGTAGAATCTATATTTGTAAAAGATATCCTAGCAAACTTGGTCCAATCGGCAAACATAAGTGCAGCAACCGAAGCAGGAAGAGAAAAAGCATATAAATATTCTTTATTCAACTTATTGGACTTAAAGGCATACCACAATGTCATAAATATGGAAAACCTACATAAATGAAGCGGTATATCTTCGTAAATCAAGACTCCCGTCAAATAATGAACTATATTTTTAAATATTTCTTGCATGAGCATAAAAACCGCAATCTTTTTTATAAAACTATCTTGCTTTTTTATGTCCCATAAAGAAAATTTTTTACACATATATATAACCACAAAACCTACACAAAGAAGTGTTAATAAATGACCTATATCAAATAATCTCCATGTAAGTTCCTCCGGTACATAGCCTCCGCTATCCGGGGAGACAAAAAAATATCTAAAATCCATAATGCCCTCTTTTTATACAAATATAGACTTATTATAGTATTTTTTTATATTAAATTCCAGTAAATACAAAATAAAAGTCTCTTACTAGATTAGTAAGAGACTTTATTTAAATCATATTTTCAAATTCATTTTCGGAAATTATCTTAACACCGAGTTCTTTAGCTTTTTCTTCTTTACTTCCCGCATTCTCTCCGGCAAGCACGTAAGTTGTCTTTTTGCTGACCGAAGAAGAAACCTTTCCTCCGTAATTCTCAATTATCTTTTTAGCGTCATTTCTTTTATACTTTGATAAGGTACCGGTAAGAACAAAAGTCATTCCTTCAAATTTCAAATTATCATTTTCTTCGTCGATATATTCCATATTTACTCCGACGGCTTTTAATCTTTCTATTAAAGCAAGTTTAGAAGGATTTTTAAAGAAGTTTATAATTTCGGTAGCCATTTTATCGCCGATTTCATTGATATCTACGATATCTTCATAGGAAGCGTTTATTAAATTATCCATTGTCTTAAATCTCTTAGCTAATAATTTAGCTCCTTGCTTACCTACTAAGTTAATAGATAATGCAAACAATAAATCTTCAAGTGAATTTTCTTTGGATTTTTCTATTGCATTTAACATATTGGAAACGGATTTCTCACCCATTTTTTCAAGGCTTTCTATTTTCTCTTTCTTATTTTCCAGTTTATAAATATCACTGACATCCTGAATCAAATCTTTTTCAATCAAAGTTTCAAGGACTCTTTCTCCGAGAGTATCTATATTCATAGCTTCCCTTGAAGCAAAATGAATTATTTCCCGGGAAACCTTAGCGGGACAATCAACATTGATACACTTGACCGCACTATTTCCTTCTTGTCGTACTACTTCCTTGCCGCAAACAGGACAGTTTTTAGGCATTTCAAATAGTTTTTCATCGCCGTTTCTGTCTTCTTTAACAGAGCTTATGACCTGTGGGATAATCTCACCGGCTTTTTTCACTATTACATTATCACCTATCCTTATATCATTGTCATTGATATAATCCTCATTGTGAAGAGTAGCCCTGCTCACGAACGACCCGTCTATCCTAACGCCTTCCAGAATTGCAACAGGTGTAAGAGTACCGGTCCTACCCACATTTACAATGATATCTGTAAGTTTTGTCTTGACTTTTGTTTCGGAAAATTTATATGCTATAGCCCATCTAGGATTTTTATTTGTAGAACCTAAAAGTTCTCTCTGTTCGAGATCATTCAATTTAATAACAGCCCCGTCTATTTCATAAGGCATGGATCTTCTGCTGTCTTCTTTTTTGATAAGCTCATCAAAGATATCCTTTATATTATTAAATATCTTATATTCACTTACTTTAAACCCTAAAGATTTTAAATAATCAAGACTTTCACTATGTGATGATAATGTCTTTCCATCGATATGTTCAAGATTAAATATAAAACAGTCAAGATTTCTCTTTGCCGCTATTTTTGAATCAAGCTGCCTTATGGAACCCGCTGCCATATTTCTCGGATTAGCAAAAAGACTGAGCCCCTCTTTTTCTCTTTCTTTATTTATCTTTTCAAAGTTATCTTTATAGATAAGTACTTCGCCTCTGACCGTCAAGTCGACTTCTTCATTGAGTTTCAGAGGAATTGATTTAATGGTTTTTACATTTAAAGTAACATCTTCGCCTACTTCACCGTCACCTCTTGTAGCCCCCACCGATAAAAGTCCTTTTTTATAAGTAAGGACTATTGTAAGACCGTCAAATTTATTTTCCAAAGTATACGTTGGATTTTCAATCTCCTTCTTTACTCTTAGGTCAAAATCTAAAAGTTCATCATAAGAAAAAGCATTAGCTAAGCTTAGCTGCTTATACTCATGCTTTACTTTATCAAAGGCATCAAGAGCCTTTCCCCCTACTCTGTCGGTAGGGGAATATTCTTTTTTATACTGAGGATATTCTTCTTCAAGTTTACTTAACTTCCTAATAAGCATATCATAATCATAATCAGATATGCTTGGATTATCCTCTTCGTAATATTTTCTGTTATGTTCTAATGACTCTTCGGTTAATTTTTCTATCTCTTTTTTTATATCTTCCATTATATACCTTTAAAATATATGAAGTTTGTTACACAACTGTTTAGGTTCTTTTCCGCTGATATAATATCTTATTTCCTTGTTTTCTTTATCACATTTCTCTTTATTGAATAAAAGTCCTGTTGAAGCATCAACGGTTGCTTTGGTAACCATTCTGTCTGAGTATTTGCTTACATCTTCTTCGGGAACAGAAACAGTTTCAACTTCAAGCCTTGTAAAATATTCTCTATTTGTTACATCTATATTATCTTTTACAACTAATATATTTTTATACTCAACTTTTTTATCCGAAGTATTATTAGTATTTACATTCGCAATTTTGCCAAAATCATCTATTTTATCAGTATTGTTTACATACCTGTTATAGAAGGAAGCAACACCGGATGAACTTATTCCATATAATATTTTATTGGATGGAGTTCCGACCCAAATACTTGTAGCAAGGTTTCCAGTCACACCGCAGAACCAGAAGTCTTTATTATCATGTGTGGTACCTGTCTTACCAAAAGTTTCGTACTGAGTCTGCGCAAGTGAACCAGTACCATATCTAACAACGCCTTTCATACATTCAACTATTGCGGAATTTGCTTCACTTGTTCTTATCCTCTTTGAAGTTGAAGGTTCTCTTTCATATAGTACTTTTCCGTCCTTGGTAGTGATTTTATCAACAAAATAATAAGGATACTTTTCTCCGTCATTTGCAAAAGCAGAATAGGCATTGGCAAGTTCCAAAGGCTTAAATCCATAAGTAAGTCCGCCAAGTGCGAATGCATAGTTGTTATCGTTATATACCGGATCGTCTTTAACATCTACAAGCGTTGAAAATCCAAATTCTTTTACCGCATCATATCCTGCAAGGTCCCCGTTTTCTTTAACACCGAGTTCATCGTATAATCTTAAACAAGCAGTGTTTAGTGAATTTGTTATTGCCTTTTGTATAGTTACTCTTCCGTAATATTTATTTCCGTAATTTTTAGGAGAATATCCGTAAAGGTTTATCGGCCCGTCCTGAACGGTTGAATATATGGTCTTGTCAGGTTGCTCCAAATATTTAGATACATATAGTGGTTTTATCGTACTTCCGGGCTGACGAGGTGTATTTGCCATATCTATTGAAGATGATCCTCCATAATAGGCAAGAACTTTCCCGTTCGAGCCGTCTACAGTTACAAAAGCCATATCCGCACTGTCTTTGAGTCCGTAAGCAGACATAAAACTATCTACACTCTTTACCCCTGCAGTTTGAAGACTCATATTAAGAGAACAATAAATTTTTATACCGTCCTGATTTATCATTTGTTCAACTTTTTCCTGAGCCTTTTTCTTACTCATTTGATTTTTATTTGTAAAACTGTTTACAAGAACATTTTGAGCTTCGCTTAATACTCTTTGTGAATAAGCACCGCAGCCTTTCCTTGTTCTTCCGTTAAAGTTCTTTTGAGAATCACTTTTTCTGATAGATATTTTAACGGCTTTTGCCTTTTCATTTTCTTCATGAGTTATATATCTGCTGTCCTCCATAGCATCCAAAACTTCTTCTTTTCTGATTTTAGACTGCTTATATCCTGTCTTGGTAGTTGGATTATATACTGTAGGGGCCTGAGGTATACCTGCGAGGAGTGCACATTCCTCAAGAGTCAAGTCTTTTACATGCTTTCCGAAAAATCTCTTTGAAGCTTCTTCTACACCGTAAGTTCCCTGTCCCATGAATACATCATTTAAATAAATCTCTACTATCTCATCTTTACTGAATTCCTGCTCAAATTTAACGGCAAGGAGAATTTCTTTTATCTTTCTTGTATATGTACGCTCATCCGATAAGAATAGCCTTCTTACAACTTGCTGAGTTATGGTTGATGCACCTTCATGAATGCCGTCTCCCTTAAGGTTTACCGCAATTGCTCTGAATATCCCTTTAAGGTCAAATCCGTGATGTTTATAAAATCTTCTGTCTTCTATTGCAACCACGGCATGAACCAAATCTTCCGGCATATCATCTATAGATACAAGTGTCCTATTTTCATCATAAATCTCACCTACCAACTTCTTATCGCTGGTTAAGATCTGAGTTTTCAGCTTAGGCGAATATGTATATCCGGAAATATCCGGTAATGTAAGAGATACATACATAAATAATGTAGCACCGGCTAAAATAATTCCTATTAATAATATCCCTAATATTTTTGTTAAAGACTTTTTCAATGTACTACCTTCCGTTACAATAATATTTTTATTTTATTTATATTAAAATTTACAAAAAAACTGTTTTTTTTAATTTATAATAATAATAGTATAAAAAATGTAAAAAAAGAGGCTTTTCATGAATTATTCACAAAAAATTAATAATTTTCGCTTATTTATTATATCTATTATTATAACGTTATTAATATTACCATGTTTTCCGTCGTTAGTAAATGGAAAGGACGAAAAAAAACTTACGAAAATAATGGGTGAAAACTCCGCTTGTACAGCTGAACAAATGTATACATATTTAATAAAAAACAATAAACCGAACACCAAAAATACGATCACAAAAAAGTATGCTTTAAGCTTCGTCAAAACAACGATCAAAGAAGCAAAAAAAGAAGGTGTTAGACCTGATATCACATTTTGTGTAATGATGCACGAAACCGGATGTTTAAATTACGGAGGAGATGTAACAAAAGAACAAAATAATTTTGCGGGGCTCGGAACGACCGGAGGCGGTGTTAAAGGTGCTAAATTCAAAACAATGACGATAGGTATAAGAGCAGTCGTCCAGCATCTTAAATGCTATGCTTCTAAAGAGCCTCTAAAGGGAAAATGCGTAGACCCGAGATGGAATGATTCTCTGAGGGGAAAAGCTATGTATGTCGAATATTTGGGTTATTCGGATAATCCATATAAAAAAGGCTGGGCATATCCGGGAAAAGGATATGGTAAAAAAATATTGACTCATTTAAACAAGATAAAAAAAATAGGGACAAAAGTAAAAGAGGAGAGTAAGGATAATTCAAAAGATAATGATGAAAAAATTATTTTAAAAAGAGAAAAAAAAGATCAAGTGGTAAATACTACTTTATCTGTGGGATTTAATGTCTTATTGATATACCTGATGTTATTGATACTTCATAAAATCAATAAAAGTGAGCAGAAAGATAAAAAATATAATAAATCCAGAAAGAAATAGTTTATTGTTTTAAATTTAGGGATACTAATTATTCATTTTTAGGATCCCTTATTTTAAACCGAAATAAATATAAATTTTAAGCTCAAATATTAATCTTAATCCAAAAAAGCCCCATCGGGGGAGGTGCTTTCTCGGTTTGGCGTTTTAAATTAACTTACCCTTTTTATTTTAAAGATAGTCCCTCCAACTCCTGCTATTGCAATTATAGCTATCAAGCCATAAAATATAGCGTTTGAGCTGTCGGAAGTATCCGGGGTATCTATTTTTGTTTTGCTGTTTGTCTCGGTTGTCTTCGTTACAGTGCTTCCATCAGATACAGAGTCTTTATCTTTTCCTTCTGTTCCCTGTTTTATAAGCTTTGAAATTGATACATGGGAACTTTCATCTTTCGCTCCGCACACACTACATTCCATATGCTTCTTTCCTTCTTTTTCATATGTAGCCTTTTCATCTATCACTTCTTTATTAAATTTATGTCCCAAAGCAGGTATATTTTTCTCCGAACTGTCATCCTTTAAATCACAGTATTTACATTTCATATATTTCAAGCCATTTTCAGTACAGCTTGCAGCTTTTTCTGTCACTTCTACACTATAATCATGTACTCCAGTTGCAGGAATCTCGATAGGCTCAATAAATACATCTCCGCAAGTATCACATTTAAAAACCTTAGTGCCTTTGGCTGTACAGGTAGGTTCTTTGGTAATCTTCCAGCTGCAGTCATGAAGTCCTGTAGCAGAGAGGGCTATGGTAGTTTCCGGTACATTCGTATTCCCGCAGTCACAAGTCCCTGCTTCATACGTAACGCTGCCGTCTTCCCCGCAGGTAGGCTCGGTCCTTGACTTAACATTATTACTGTGACATACTCCCTCAGTAGAAAAACTGACTCCGCTGTAAGAAAATTGATTAGCATCAAAATTTTGTTTTACCTGTGACGGACTACCGGCAGAACCGCTGTGTCCGTAAACCGTACCGGAGTTAACATAAGCCAGCGGTTTAGTAAAATCAATATTTAAAGAAGGTGAATGAATTGTAAGCTTTGCATCTGTACTGTTAAGACGATTATCAATAAAACCGGAATCTAAAGACGTCAGGCTTGCAGGAAGCTCAACTTCTCTTGTTGTATTATTCCAATTCATAAAAGACTTAGAAGCTATGGATTCTACCCCTTCCAGCACTTTAACGCTTTCTAACCACTCATTTCTTATCATATTGCTTCCTATTGTTTTTATATTGCCCGGTATCACAAGATTATCCACCCTGATATTAAAAAATGCATAATCAGGGAGCGCGGTAAGATTCCTGGAAAATCTTAATTTTTTGGCATTATAACAACCTGAAAATGCTGATTCGCCTATCGATGTAACAGAATCAGGTATATATATACTCTTTAAATTAGTATTCTGTTCAAAAGCATTGGCTCCTATTTTGATTATTGTATCGGGTATAATTATATATGTACACTTTGTATTAATCTGCTCACTGAAACTCCACTTATAAAATGCATTATCAGCTATGCTCGTAACAGTATATTCAGTACCGTTATACGTTACGCTTGAAGGTATCTCATACATCCCGCTCAACTCCTTGATATTCGTCGTAGGATCGTTCTTTAATGCAAAAGATACTTCATTCGCTGAAGCGTCCGTTACTACATATGTGATCGTAAAAGTCTTCCCGTCTTTCTCAAAAGTATCCTCGAAGGTATCACCTACCGAACGTGCACTCGCAGCCATTGTCTTTTTGCTTACTTCTCCGATTGTTTTACTATCACTATCATTGATATTATTGCTATCAGCCGCAAATACAGGCGTCAGCGTCGTCAATATCATCAAGCATGATAATAAAATACTCAACATTATTCTTCTTCTATTCATTTTATAACCCCTTTAATTAAATATATTTCAATATTTTGTACTGATACTGTAAGTGTAATTTTAGTAACAAATGTGATATACTTAATCTATATCAATAATTTACAGGAAATGACAGAAATATGATGCATACATTTAAACTATATGTAATATTTATGTCTTTTTTCAGGTTTTGTACTTTTATTATAATTTGTGACAAAATGTACACCTTTTTTCCAAAAAAAATAAAAAAATATAAAAAATAATCATAATTGATTAGTTTGTGAAAATAAGGGGCGCGGAATCTACCGAAGGCAGGCGTAGTGCCCCGAAGCCCACGATTAATAGAATTATAATTTCATAAGTAACGACATCTCTTTAAATTTACTTTTAAAAAGTAAGTATTTTTAAATTGAATTATTTATATCATTATATTAATATATAGTTATTGAAAGTGAGGCTTTATATGAAATACGATACAGTAATTTTTGATTTTGACGGTGTAATAGTGGATTCATGGCTGGGCATAGCGAAAGGATTTGTAAAGTGCCTTGGCGAATATGGTATAGAAGAAACGATAGAAAATGTTAAGAAAATGATTGGACCGCCTTTTGCACATCTAATTGTGGATAAGTATGGTTTTTCAAAAGAAGAAGGTGCGAAAGCCATAATGATACATAGAAAATACGTCAGAGAAAAAGGAGTTTATGAAGCGAGTTTATTTGAAGGAGTTTATGAGCTTATAGAAACTCTATATAACAAAGGAGTAACACTTGCCATTGCATCTAACAAACCTCTTGAAAATGTCGTATGCCAGGCTGAATACTTTAAAATCGATAAATTCTTTAAATTTATTAACGGACAGGATGATTTGCAAACAAGAGGAAACAAAGCCGATTTAGTAAGAGAAACAATGAAAGTATTAAATATAAATAATACTAAAAAAACATTGATGATAGGGGATAAACCTACGGATATAGAAGGCGGGCATTTAAATAAATTGGACGCCGTAATGGTAAAATACGGATACGGGAATGAAGAAGAAATTAAAACCTGCAATGCAGATTACTATATAGAAAAACCGCTTGATTTATTGAATATAGTACTTGGAGATTAAAATGATTAAACTACTTGCACTGGATCTTGATAAAACATTAATAAGAGATGATAACACCATATCATACGAAGATAAAAGAGCAATTCAAAAATGTATCGACAAGGGAATAATAGTAAGCATTATATCAGGAAGAAACGACGCGTCTATAAAACCCATCGTCGAGGAATTAAAAATCATAAAAAACAAGCACATTGGTGTAAACGGAGCATTGCTTTTGGACTTCATAAACGGACATGAAGAGCTTGTTACTATAGATAATGATATATATGATTATTTAGTAGAAAAATTCACCTTAGACAACAGAGATTTTATGCCTCTTAATAGAGACGGTTATTTTTATAAAAATGAGGGAGAACTTCTTGATGATGTAAGGACTTGGATAGATGATGAAGGTCTTATTAAAGGGGATTTAACTTCCCTTAGAGACTGCTATAGGATATCGGTACACTTCAAAGATAAAGAGGATCTTGAATATTTAAAAAGCTATTTACCCAAAAGCATATATGGAACAGTCGACAGAAATGTTTATGATATAAGACCAACAAAAGTAAATAAATTTACAGGGCTTGAAGCATTGATGAAACATTATGATATAGATAAAAATGAAGCCGCGACCATAGGGGATCAGGCAAGTGATGTAGAGCTTCTTGAAAATACCAAATATTCTTTTGCAGTACAAAATGCGGATGAATTTACCAAAAAAGCAGCTAATTATGTACTTAAAAAGACTAACAATGAAAATGCTGTAGCGGAGATGATAAATGAATATTTATTAAAATAAAAACACCAATTAGGTGTTTTTTTATTCGTTAAATAAGTTATTTACTTTTGCTGCTACAAATCGGCTGATAGGTCCCGCAAGAATAATATTTATAAAAAATGCCGCACAAAAGTTCCTCGTCCATATCAAAAAATAATTACTTAATATTTCATTTACATAATCCCCCGCAATTACTGCGCCGACCACAGTCATGATAATGAACATTACCGTAAAAATAAAAATCCCATTAAATAACATAAATGCATACTCGCTTTCTTCTTCACTGAAGAAAAAATTTATCCATTTATCTTTTAGTTTCCCTACCGCAAAATTTTGAATAAGATAAGCAGCTATGAATACAAAAGGTAAAGTCCTAAAGCTCAAACAAAAATGCATTTCAGCTGACCTCACCCATATTTATAAATGTCTCCAATAAATTCATCATAAATACCATAATAAAACACATTGAAAATCCACGTACAAATGATTTTTTATTTCCCAATTATATACTTCCAAATAAAAAATAACGCATAACTTCAAACTGATTTGCACCATAAAGCTACGCGTTTCTTTAAATTGTATCATATTTTAAATTTTTAATGTAATAGTGAAATTATAATATTTTATTCGTCATAAGAACCATATTCAAATTCAAAATCATCATCATAATTGATTTCATTCTTAACAGGGACTTCCCTTTTCCTTTTTATATTATTCATGGATCTGGAAACCACATTTACATTTTTCTTTTGCTTTGGTTTACTTATTTTTTTCTCGCTTCTTCTAACAGGTTCAGGGTAATCTTCATCTACACTGGTCCTGATTTGCTGAGTTAAAGACGATGCTTTTTCAAAATGAAGAGCTTCCCCATCTTCATCCTCTACATTCAAAAGTGCAGAGCCGTAATCATCCAGCATATTATCATAAGTATTTACCTTAGGTTTTACGGGTTCTGAATCATATTCTTCATAATAATCCACAGGTTTGTTGATTTCTTTTCTTATTTCCTCAATAGGGCTGGTATCTTCTTCTTCATAATATATTTCTTCTTCAAGATTATCTTTTGAATATTTTGTGAAGAAAAACAGTCCAGCAAATACAATAAGAGCGACAAGAATAAGAAATACATTACCTAAGATGTAAAGCACTCCGGAAACCAGCATTGTACCCGCTAGAGGAACCAGCACTCTTAAAATAAAGTCCTTTTCAAAAATATCTCTCATTTATTTTCATCTCCTATACTAAATTATCATCACTATATGCTTCAGAACTCGTAGGATCATCTTCAACAGTGATGAATTTTGTGTATTCTCCATGGAACTTAAGCTTAACAGTTCCAACACTACCATTTCTATGTTTTGCTATTATAACTTCCGTAGAATCATCCTCACTCTCAGGGTTATAATATTTATCTCTGTATAAAAGCATTACAAGGTCGGCATCTTGCTCAATCGCCCCCGACTCTCTAAGGTCTGAAAGCATAGGCCTTTTATTTGTCCTTGCTTCCGGTCCACGGGATAACTGACTGAGTGCAATCACAGGACATCCAAGTTCTTTTGCTATTCCTTTTAGTGTCCTTGAAATAGTAGAAATTTCCTGCTGCCTGCTCTCAACTCTTTCATTTATGGTCATAAGCTGTAAGTAGTCTATGATAATCAAATCTAAGCCTTCAGTAGCTTTAAGTTTTCTGCACTTTCTTCTAAGCTCTCCCACGGAAATACCTGAGGTATCATTGATAAATAATTTTACATCATTTTCTCTTATAGTCCTTACCATATCATAAAGGCTTGACCACTCGCTTGGGAATATATTAGCTATCCTGAGTCTTGAAGAATCGACCTCCGCTTCTCCGGACATAATTCTGTTAGCCAGCTGTTTTGTAGGCATTTCAAGTGAAAATATGGCTACAGCCTGTTTATGTCTTATAGCGGCATTTTGAGCTATATTAACAGCAAGTGCGGTCTTACCCATACTAGGTCTGGCGGCAATAAGTACAAGATCTCCTTTTTGAAATCCGGATGTAATATCATCTATCGCTTCAAAACCGGAAGGAACCCCTATGACTTTCTCATCCAGCTTTTGAATCCTGTTGAGTTCGTTAACGGCATCACTGACCGCATCCGATAGTTTTGTAAAATCAGTTGTATTATTATCCATGGAAATATCATAAACCGACTTTTGAGCTTTTTCTATCATTGAAGAAGCATCATCTTCATTTGCATAACATTTATCTATAACATCTCCAAGCTCCCTTATAAGCCTTCGCCTTATAGATTTCTCTTTTATGATATCACAGTAGTGCTCTATATTATTTGTCGATACTACACTGTCACCTATTTTAGTTAAAAATTCATAACCGCCAATCTTATCAAATACACCATTTTCTTTAAGTTCATTTGAAAGAGTAAGCGCGTCTACAGCTTTACCTCTGTCCGAAAGAGCCAAAACTGATTTATAAACCCATTTATGCTGGTCATCATAAAAATCATCTACACTTAAAACTTCTCTTACTACACTTATAGTTTCACTGTTTATCAATGTGCACCCAAGAACACATCTTTCCGCTTCACTGTTATGGGGCATAACTTTTAAGCTTAGTTTATCTGCCACTTCCCGACTCCTTATTCAATACTATCTATTTTAATTATTCACTTACTACGTTGATTTTAACCATCGCTTCGACATCTTCAAAAAGTTTTACTTTTACCTTATATTCGCCTTCGGTTTTGATGTTATCCATTACTATTTTTCTTTTATCAACATCTGCTCCGCTTGCTTTTTTTATTGCATCACTCACGTCCATTGATGTAACGGAACCGTAAAGCTTTCCGTCAGGTCCAGATTTTGCCTTTAAATCAACAGATATTTTTTCAAGGTCTGCTTTTGCCTTCTTAGCATCTTCAATCAATTTAGCTCTATTTTCATTTTCAAGCCTTATTTCTTCTTCCAGTTTTTCTATATTTGCTTTTGTCGCTTCAACTGCCTTACCATTCTTAAGTAAGAAATTATTTGCATATCCGGTTTTTACATTTTTGATTTCTCTTTTTTTACCTATACCTTTTATATCTTCAAGTAATATAACTTTCACGTCTAATCCTCCATACTGTATTAATTATTTAACATTATAGCACAGTTTATATTAAAATTATAATGGTTTTTGATTAAGAAAACATTAATATAAATAGATTTAAAGGTTAGTTTCAGATACTTCCTTGACTATTCAATCCAAAAAAAGTAAAATATAGAATAATATAAATCATAGGATAAAGGAGTATATTATGAAAGTAAGTAAAGAAGATGTACTATATACCGCATCTCTTGCCAAGATTGATATAGACGAAAAAGATGTTGAGGCATACAGAGATACTCTTACAAAGCAACTTGAATACGCTAAATCTTTAGATAATGTAGACACTGAAAACGTAAAACCTTTAGCACATGTATTAGACCTTGAAAATGTAGTCAGAGAAGATGAAGTAAAAGAAGGACTTAACATAGAAGAAGCTTTACAAAATGCACCGGATAAAGACGGCAGATGTATTAACGTACCAAAGATGTTATAATTTTAAAAGTAAGCGAAGGTAAAACATGGATAAATTACAAATCAAGATACCCGCAAAAGTCAATCTTGGATTGGATGTAGTGGGTAAAAGAAAAGATAATTATCATGATATTAAAACAGTAATGCATTCAATCAATATTTACGATTATCTAACATTCGAAAAATCAGAAAAAATTGTTATTACCTGCAATAATGACGAAGTCCCAAGAGACGAAAATAACATAGTATATAAATGCATAAAAGAAATCTCCAAACTTAAAAGTGACAGAGATTTATTATCTGTGCATATAGAAAAAAGGATACCTGTATGTGCGGGTCTTGGAGGCGGCAGTGCAAACGGCGCAGCGGCTTTAATTGCTTACAATAAAATCTATGACCTTGGCTTAAGCAGAAATCAGTTATGTGAAATAGGAAGAAAGATCGGTGCTGATATCCCGTTTTTGATCCATAGCGGAGCGGGTATGTGTGAGGGGATCGGTGAAAAAATAAGACCTATTTATCCATATATCCCAAGTTATATCGTACTATGCAAACCCGATTTTGGTGTAAGTACAAAATTTGCATATGACCTTATTGATAATGCCACTGATTTAAAAAGACCGGATTTCACAGCTTTGATGAACGGACTGTTGAACTCTGATAAAAAGAAACTTAAAAAAGGACTTATAAATGTTTTTGAACCTTTTGTTTTAGAAAAGTATCCCGAAATCAGATATATAAAAGACAAGTTTGAAAAATTAGACGCGGTCGGTGTACAAATGAGCGGTTCGGGACCAAGTGTCTTTGCTTTATTTGACAGTCTTGAAAAAGCACAATATGCATATGAAGAATTTTTCAAAGAATATAATACAGTATTCTTAACAAATTTTACAGAAAGCGATAATTCACTTCTTACATATGAATTAAGATAAATTTATAGCATCGGTTAAGTACCGATGTTTTTTATTTATAAATACATTTTTTGATGTAATCAATAATTAAATATAATTAATATAATATCATTATACTAAAAAAGAAAGTCATTAGACTTTCTTTTATTTTTCTACCACAGTAAACCCAAACGTTCCGCTGCCTAAATGAGCTCCAATTGTTGGTCCTATATTATATATATCATTTTCATTTATATTTTTATCTATTGATTTTAATCTTTTTATAAGTTCTTCACAGTTTTCTTTCTCGTTTGAATAAGGGAAATATGCGGGATAATTAATATCTCTGTCTATTTTTTGATATTCTTTTACCATTTTCTTATAAGCTCTGGCTTTACCAAGTGATTTATCTTTCATAAAAAGCTTACCTTCACTGTCAATACTTATGATTGGTTTCATATTTACTGCCTCTCCCAAAGCAGCCTGAGCTTTTGTGAGCCTTCCGCCTTTATGTAGATATTCCAAAGTATCTACCATTACCACGGAACGAAGCTTCGTAACCAAATAAGATAGTTTTTCGTATATCTCTTTACCGCTTAGACCTTCATCTCTTAACTTCACGGCGGTATCCACCAATAATCTTACCCCCGTTACGGCATGTACACTGTCAATGATGAATATGTTATCATAATCTGCAATTTGTTTTGCAATATTTGCACTCTGAACCGTTCCGCTTAAACCGCTTGAGAGTAAAATCGCTATTATATCATCTCCAGCTTCTTTGGCTTCATTAAAATATTTAAGAAATTCTCTCGGTGCAGGCTGAGCGGTCTTAGGGAAAATATCGGTATTCAATAATTTATCATAAAAAGTATCTTTATCAATATCCACCCCGTCATAATAATGTTCTTCATCAAAAGAAACCATTATAGGTACGAATAATATGCCCTTTTCTTTAATTTCATTTTGTTCATAATCCGATGATGAATCTGTTAATATTCTTACTCCCATATTTACCTCCTATGCAATAAACCGACATACCCTGATATCTCATTGAAAATATCGGTCGCGTTCTTAGCCTTATCTTTTCCCAAACTATATACCAGCTTATCTATCAGCTTTAAAATCGCATTATACTCTTTTTTATATACATCAATTTTATCTTCGTTTAAGGATATATAAATAACTCTTTTATCCTCTTCACTTTTTGTTCTTTTAACAAGCCCTTTATCTACAAGCCCGTTTATTATTTTATTTATCTGTGACTTAAGTAAACCGGTTCTTACACATATTTCTTTTATCGCAAGCCCTTTTTTATTGTTTTGAACTGTAAGTTCTTTATATAAAATATGGCATAATACACCCTCATTAAAAGATAAGTTTACCATATACCTTTTATTTCTTAATATTGTTGAAAGATTTATCCATGAATCCAAAAAATCTTCACTTACAGTCTCCATATACCCTCCAAATTAGTTCACAAAGTAAACAATTAGGTCTTATTATATAAAAATTGATATACTTTGTCAAATAAAAAAAGACTTTGAAAATATTCAAAGTCTATGATAAATCAATTTTTCTTATTTCTGTTATTATTTCTTGTTTCATCCATTTCTTCACTGGTCACGCCCCATAAAACCATTCCGATTTTATTCACGGCTCTCTTCCTGACTCTGCTTCCATATTCTCTTGAATATCCCAGATTATCACTTATTTCAGTCATCCTCTGCATTTTGAAGTATCTCATGACAATGACTTTTCTTTCCAAATCCGTGAGACACTCCAAAGCTTTTTCTATTTCAAAAACAAGTGATTGCTTTTCTTTTAACTCTTTTTGAAGAAGTATCTTAAAATCCGCAATATTTGTAGCTTCCGCAGCGACAAAATCATTATATATCCTATTTGAATTAGTCGCGATATAAATCGACCTTGAGGGAAGAGAGGCCGGTTCAAGCTCTTCCAGCCTCTTTTGTATCATTTCAATCCTCTTAATCAAAAAAGGATAATCATATAATCTCTTTTCTGTTTGTTTATATAAATCTGTTTTCATAATAAGCCTCCTGCAACAATCATTACTAAATCGAACGTTCTTTCTACACTTGTAGATTATCACACTATATGTGTGATTGTCAAGCGAAATTATTCATTTTGTGTGATTTTATTGATATTTTTCACACAATTAGTTGATTTCTGTATTGAAAATAATAACAAATTGTGATATTATTAAGGTGGATAAAAGAAAATAAATAATAAATCCCATATACGGAGAAGTAAAATGGATACTATAGGAGATCGAATTAGGAAGCTTAGAAAAGATAATAGTTTAACACAGCAGGAACTGGGACAAAAACTCGGAGTTCATTCTAACACAATTAGCATGTACGAAAAGGGAAACAGAAAAGTATCTGCTGAAATGGCAAATAAATTAAGCGAAATATTTAATGTAAGTGTTGATTATATAACAAAAGGAGAAGACAATAAAAAAAGCAAGGATAATTATACTTCTCTGGATGAAAGTTTATTAAATGATGAAAAATATTTAAACCTTACTCTTAAAAATCTTCTAAAGGATTCTACAATGGTTGCGTTTCAGGATTATAAAAGCTGGAGTGTGGAAGATAAAAAAGAATTACTTTTCATATTACTGGATAAAAAATAAGAATCGCCTGATATCAGACGATTCTTTTATATTTCATTTCTTCCTATGATTGCATTTGCAAGTGTAGCTCCGTCGGTATACTCAAGGTCTGCCCCCTGCGGAAGCCCCTTGGCTATCCTTGTGACCTTAACATCATCAAAAGGCTTTAAAAGTTTCTTGATTACCATAGCGGTAGTTTCACCTTCTACGTTAAAACCTGTGGCAAGTATGACCTCGTCAACATCATCACTGGTGCCTATCCTGCTTATAAGCTCTTTTATCCTTATATCTTCTACCATTATCCCTTCCATAGGAGATATAACCCCCCCGAGGACATGATAAAGCCCATTATACTCTTTTGTTTTTTCAATGGCTATAAGGTCTTTTGACTCACTTACAACCAATATCGTAGATTTATCTCTTTTATTACTTGAACATATATCACAAGGATCTTTATCCGTTATATTGTAACAAATAGAACAATACTTTAATTCTTTCTTTGCTACTTTGATAGCTTCGGATAAACTATCCACATCGCATTGCTCCATATTGATTATATAATAAGCAAGCCTGCTTGCGGTTTTCCTCCCTACACCGGGAAGTTTTGAAAGTTCGTTTATTAAATTGAGTATAGGTTTAGAATAAACACTCATTTTATAATCCCGGAATATTAAGTCCGCCAAGTCCTCCCGTCAAAGAACCCATTTTGCTGTTCGCATCGCTTGACGCTTTATTTAAAGCTTCATTTACGGCAGCAGCGATCATATCACATATGATTTCGGCATCTTCTTCTTTTAGCATATCAGGGTCTACTTCTATAGACTGTACAAGTTTTTCTCCGCTTACAACGGCTTTAACCGCACCCCCGCCGCTTGTTGCTTCATAATTTGTTTCTTCCAATTCCTTCTGCATTCTTTCCATATCAGCCTGCATTTTCTGCATTTGTTTCATCATACCCTGCATATTGCCGCCGCCCATTCCATTCATTCTTCCTTTAGCCATTTAAATTTACCTCCATTATTCTTCACTGGCACCGAATATTTCCATTATCGATGCATCATAATCTTCTTCTACATCCATGATATCATCCACAACTATCTCATTACTGATTTGCGATAATTCCTCATCCGATATATATTCTTCTTCGCTGCTCGACATGATCTCGTCAAGATTGTAATCAGAAGCAATATTGTCATTTTCCAAAGCTTTAGAAACTACCTCATCCTCTTTTACAGGAGTATTCGAAGTTACTTCCGGTTCCGGTTTGATATCATTTTTAATGTTTAAATCTTTTTTTAAACTTTTAAGACTGTTTTTACTGCTATCATTTTTATATCTTAATTTTATCTTTTTGTCAATATAAACAACATCTAAATTTCTGCCGGACTTCTCTTTTAATATATCTTTAAATATTTTATCTCCGTCATTGTCAAAATAAAAGTCCATCATATTAAGTGCTTCACCGGGATATACAGTAAGCACATTACCTTCAAGAGAGACGACTTTAAATTTATTTACGCTCATACCGACAAGCGGATCTTTGGCACTGTTAATTATATAACGCTGTGTGAGAGATAAAATCTTATCAGCTTCTTTGATATCTTTTTTATCAACCACGATTTCATTACTGTCAGGTGTCGTCTTTTTGGGTTTATCTTTGAGTTCTATGACTTCTTCCTTGACAGGAATAACCCCGCCGGAAAAATCCATATTCTTAATTTTTTCGACTTCGGATTTTAAATAAGATAAACTGTTTACTTCTCTCTCAAGAGACCTTATCCTATCATTCAAGAGTTCGATTTGTTGGTTATCAATATTTACAGAAGTATTTTCACTGATTTTAGTATCAAAAGTATTATCTGTCTCACCCGAACATAGATTTATTATCTTTGCGGTAAATAAAAATTCCGGTTCGCTGAAAAACCTCATGTCATTTTTAAGCTTAGCCAGAGAATATAAAATATCACTTATCCTTTTACTGTCTTTAGGACCATTAAAACTTTCTCTTAAAGAAGCAATATACGTACTGCTTTTATTTATTATCTTCTCGGGCTCTTTAACATTTACAGCTATTATTTTATTGGAGTAATATTCCATAAGCTGAGTTATTATACTTCCGACTTCTCTTCCTTTATTTAAAAAGTCATGTATAGCATTAAGGCTCTTATCTACATCATTTTCAAGGATACCGTTAGCTAAAAGGAATATTTCCTCATCACTTATTAAACCTAATATATCATCTACTATTTCTTTTGTGATTTTATTGTCTTTCACTACGGAAATAGCTTTATCGAGTAAACTTAAAGCGTCTCTTAAAGCACCTTCGGTGTTGAGTGCAATAAGCGCCAAAGCTTCTTTTTCATACTCTATTTCTTTTTTATTAAGTATATTGGCAAGATGATTTACTACTACTTCGCTGTCTATCCTGTTAAAGTCAAAACGCTGACATCTAGATAATATAGTAGGTAATATTTTATTTGGTTCCGTGGTTGCAAATATAAATACTATATGGGAAGGCGGTTCTTCCAAAGTTTTAAGAAGCGCATTAAAGGCTTCTGTCGTAAGCATATGGACTTCATCGATGATATAAACTTTATATCTGCCGAAGTTAGGCATATAATTTACTTTTTCTTTTAAGTCCCTTATCTCGTCGATACCTCTGTTTGAAGCAGCATCTATTTCAACTATATCCGCACCGTCTCCGATATTGATATCGTTGCATGAAGCACACTCGTTGCAGGCTTCGCCGTCTTTATTATTTAAGCAGCATATGCTTTTAGCAAACACTTTTGCTGTAGAGGTCTTTCCGGTTCCTCTTATACCGCTGAAAAGGTAGGCATGAGAAATAGAATCATTTTTTATCTGATTCTTTAAAATGTTAATTATATTGTCCTGACCTATAATCTCTTCAAAATTTTTAGGTCTGAATTCTCGATACAAAACAGTGTAGCTCATTATATTACCTCTGCCTTTTTGTACTCAAATATTTTATCCATAAGCTCTTTGATCCTATCCATATCATCGAGTAAATACAGATATCCGAAAACACATTCAAGAGCCGTAGCAAGTCTGTATGTAGAAATATTTACACTCTTTGATGAATGTTTAATTTTTGTATTTCTTCCCCTTAGGGCTACTTTCATTTCATCTTCGGTTAAATAATCCTTTAAAAAAGAAAAAATATCGGCTTGATAAAGGGCAGAGACGTAGTTCATACTCATTTTGTTCAAGTCTTTTACGCCTCTTATACCAAGCCTGATTAATGTCTTTCTTATATTTACTTCGTAGACACTGTCCCCGAGATAAGCAAGTTCCTTGCTTCCAATAGATAAAATATCTTTCTTATTATCTATTTCTCTTTGTGCCACTTTACACCTTCTCTGGTATCTTTTAAAACTATTCCTTTATCAAGCAGATCGTCTCTTATCTTATCCGCAAGAGTAAAGTCTTTATTCTTTCTTGCTTCCTGTCTTTTTTCAATCAGTTCAAGGATCTCATCTTCAAGGATTTCATCTTCCTTTTCTTTTGTAAGTAAGCCCAAAACTCCGTTTAGCTCCATATACATATCATAAGATTTTTTTATCATTTCTCTAGATGAGTTTTCATTTACATTTGAATTTATATCTTTACTGAGTTCATAAATGGTACTTACCGCATTTGCAGTATTTATATCATCTTCCATTGCAGCCTTAAACTCTTCTCTGTATTTTGGAAGAGCACTTATAAATTCTTTTTCATCTTCTTTTAACTCTTCATCTTTTACCTTGTCAAGTAAGAACAAAAGATTTTCTTTTGTATTATATAGCCTGTTAAGACCGCTCTCTGTCTGTTTTAATATATCAAATGAAAAGTTTACAGGGGTTTTGTAATGAGCCGACAGCATAAATAATCTTACGACTTCCAAATCAAAATCCTTTGCAATATCTCTTACCATAAAGAAGTTACCTTTAGATTTAGACATCTTTTCATTGTTTATATTTATATATCCGTTATGAACAAAATAATGTACGAAATCTTTACCGTTAGCACCTTCGGACTGAGCTATTTCATTTTCATGATGAGGGAAAATCAAATCTTCTCCTCCTCCGTGGATATCAATAGTTGAACCTAAATATTTTCTGCTCATTGCTGAACATTCTATATGCCATCCGGGCCTACCTTTTCCCCAAGGAGAATCGAATGCAATCTCACTGTCTTCTTTTTGTTTTTTCCAAAGAGCAAAGTCCAGCGGAGATTCTTTTTCGTCATTCACCTCGACTCTGGCTCCCGAAACAAGTTCATCGATAGGTTTCTTTGAAAGCTTTCCGTAATCCTCAAATTTGCTTACTCTGTAATATACGTTTCCGTCCACATTATAAGCGTAACCGTTCTTTTCCAAATCGCTTATCAAATCGATGATATCCGATATACATTCGCTTACTCTAGGATGAACGGTAGCTTCTTTTATACCAAGCCCTTTGGCATCCGTAAAGTATTCTTTTATATATTTATCAGCGACCGCCTTGCTTGTCGTATGTTCTTCCTTTGCTTTATTGATTATTTTATCATCGATATCAGTAAAGTTTTGAACATAATTGACTTTATAGCCTTTATATTCAAGATATCTTCTCAAAGTATCAAAAATAATGAAGGGTCTGGCATTTCCGATATGGAAAAAGTTGTATACGGTAGGACCGCATACATACATATTTACTTCCCCTTCATTAATAGGTACAAATTCTTCTTTTTTTCTCGTTAACGTATTATATAATTTCATTTATTCCTTCTCCTTAAGCAAACATACACTGTAGGCTTTTATACCTTCTTTTCTGCCACTAAAACCTAGTTTCTCTTCCGTGGTAGCTTTTATACTTATGTTTTTAACAGGAGTATTCATAATAAAAGAAATATTTTCGCGCATTTTTTCTATATAAGGTGCTATTTTAGGTGCCTGCATGACCAGCGTGACATCAGCATTACAAAGTTCATAACCTTCTTTATCAATAAGATTACAAACTTCTTTTAATAAAAGCATACTGCTTATGCCTTTATATTTATCATCAGTATCCGGAAAATGCTTTCCTATATCGCCCAAAGCAAGTGCGCCAAGGATAGAATCCATTAAAGCATGAACCAAAACATCCGCATCGGAATGTCCTATCAGCCCTTCCGGATAATCAATTTTCTCTCCGGCTAAGATAAGATCTTCATTCTTACCCAGCCTATGAACATCATATCCAAATCCTATACGCATTTTTTTACCTCTTTATTTATTTTATTTTTACGATTTCGGCACAAGCAGTCTTGTAAAAAATTTAGTAAAGCCTTTTTCTTTCTTTATGCGAGGTGAAGGTCTATGAAGCATGATTTCATTTTCGCATTGAAGGCATGTAAGTTTTACTATTTCCCCATCTTTATAAACGGCTCTGTGCATCGTATCTTCTAAACAATTTTCACAAAATAAATATGTTTCTACAACAAATTCTTTTGACATACGAATTACCCCATTTCCTATAGTTTATCATATTATGATGTAAAAATAAATTTATTTTTTTCTTAATGTTAAAGAAGAATATCGTCGTTTATAATAACCAGTTTTGAAGAAAAAGTTTTGGTAAATCCGCTTTTTTTATCAAAAATATTATACACATTTTCAAGTGCGTAAATATTTTCTTTTTTAAATACCAAATACCTTCCTTCAACCTCTCCGAGAAACATAAATGCACTGAGCAAATCATTCTTTTGCCACGAAAAAACTTTATTTATTTCACTATCATAAATTATTTCATTATCATAATTATTGGTAGCTTTAAAATATATATCTTTACCTAGATTAATGCTGTTTAAAAATATATTAGTTGTTTTAACTTTTTTACTTATTTTTCCATTTAAAACATCATAATATAAAATCTCATTTTCATAAAATGGTTTAGATAAAAATAAAACTACTTCATTAATTGTTTGTCCTATTATTGTTATATAATTCAAACCTTTATTTGACCTTAAAATATCATAAAAAATATTCTTTTTACTTACTATACTATGTATAAGTTCTCTTAGAGGTATCAAATAAATATTATTTTTAAAATTATTTTCATCATTTAAATCAAAAGAAGTAAAAAAGTTTTTTATGTAGAATTCTTCTATAACAACTATATCTCTGTTTTCATCACTGAAAAGCAAGGGAGCATTCAATAAATTTTTCAAAACTATGTCTTCAACTAATATAAAATCATCTTTTTTATCATACATATATAGTACAAGCTCACTGTAATCAACCGATCTTAAATAGAAAAAAACATATCCCTTGATTACAAAAAAATCTATGATTTTATCATAAGTCTTGATTTTAAAATCAAAAACATGAATGATGACATTTTTCTTGATTTTATAAACGGCGAGTTTATTCATCATTCTACCCATAATATATATACTTTTGTCGTAGTCATCTATTTTAAAATCAAAGTAGTTATCAAACACAAGAATATCCCTGGCAATTGACTTTTCTTTATCATATTTTACCAAAGAATAAATATCATTTTCATCGTCTTCACAAAATAAATAATACTCACTGTCGAAATGAGTAATATAACTGTAGAGCTTCCTATTATTAAAATGTAAGCATTGTAATTTCACATCTCTCTCCTTTAAAAAGTCTTTATTTAAATGTATTCTTTTACCATTTCTTTTATTAATAAAAACTTTGCTTTATAATTTACGTGTGATACAATGTTATTAATTCATGAGATAGTTGGAGGATAAAAATGAATATAAACGAAAAAGTAAAATCATATGAAAAAAATATGGTAAACGATATTAAAAGACTGGTAAGCATCAAAAGTGTTGAGGAAGAACCAAAAGAAGGAATGCCTTTCGGTGAAGGTCCCGCCAAAGCGCTTAACGAAGCCCTTAAAATAGCTGAAGAACTGGGATTTAAAACAAAAAATTTAGATAACTACTGCGGATATGCAGAAGTCGGAGAAGGCAAAGATTTAATAGGTATCTTGGGACACGTTGATGTGGTCCCTGAAGGTGACGGATGGGATAGCGATCCATATATCCCCGTAGTAAAAGACGGAGTTATTTACGCAAGAGGAGCAAATGACGATAAGGGGCCGGTTATAGCTTCACTGTATGCCGTAAAAGTACTTATGGACATGGGCACAAAACTCAATAAAAGAATAAGAGTAATATTTGGTGCAAATGAAGAAACAGGATTTAAATGTATGGAACACTACAAAGAAGTTGAAGAAGACTTAACAATGGGATTTTCTCCCGACGCAGCATTCCCTGTAATATTCGGAGAAAAAGGTATCTGCCAAATAAATATAAAAGGTAAATACATAGATGATGAAAAAATAAAAATAATAGAATTAAAAGGCGGGGAAGCCGCAAATGTAGTTATCCCTAAAATGATCGTTACATTAGAAAACAACAGCGATATTGATATCGAAGAAAAATTTTATGAATATATAAATGAACATAAATTAACAGGAGAAGTCTTAGAAAAGAAAGATAATAAAATAACACTCAGACTCAATGCGGTGTCTGCCCATGCATCAACTCCATGGGAAGGTAAAAATGCAGGAAGCTATTTAATGGAATTCTTAGGCTCTGTAATGAAAGATAATACCTTAGTAAATAATTACAACGATCTTATAGGAAAGGGTTATCTGGGTGAAAACTGCGGGCTAAAAATGGAAGATGAATACGGACCTCTTACATTAAACACAGGAGTGGTGGAAGCAAAGGACGGAGAATTGAAATTAACCATAGATATCCGTTATCCATTAACAGAAGATTTTGAAAAAGTATTTAATATACTTAAGAAGTCATTCAGTGAAACAGGATATGAGTTCGAAGTAATAGAACATAAAGCTCCTCTTTATGTTGAGCCGGATTCTCCTTTGGTTAAAACTCTTCAAAGTGCATATGAAGAAGTAACCGGAGACAGTAAAAACAAACCATATACACTTGGCGGAGGAACTTATGCAAGAGCATTCGATAATGTAGTTGCATTTGGAGCACTGCTTCCGGACGACGATGAAAATGCTCATCAAAGCAATGAAACATTTAAAGTTTCTACCTTACTTACAGCTACGGAAGTTTATGTAAAAGCACTTGAAAAACTATTAAAATTATAATGATTGAATATAAAGAGGGCGCGGAATCTGCGTAAGCAGGCGCAGTGCCCGTCAAATAAAAAGACCGCTGATTACTAGCGGTCTTTTAAATATTTTTCCATTGTATTAACAAATGTTTCTATACTCAATGGTTTTGCGATATGCTCATTCATCCCTGCATCTTTTGCGGCTCTTATATCTTCCAAAAATGCATTTGCCGTCATTGCTATGATAGGAAGAGATTTTACATCGTCTCTATCTAATTTTCTTATTTTCTTAGTTGCCTCATATCCGTTCATTACAGGCATTTGTATATCCATAAACACTAAATCATAATGGTTTGGACTTATATTTTTTATTTTTTCATAAGCTACTTTACCATTTTCAGCAGTATCTACATCAACTTTTGTTATTTTTAATAGTTCTTTTGCAACTTCCATATTAAGTTCATTATCTTCAACAAGTAAAACTCTTTTTGTACTTAAATCTACTTTTATATTTCTATTACTATTATCCTTATCTACATCATTTTTAAGGAAGTAATCAAGCTGATACAAAACCCTTGATTTGACCACCGGTTTGGAGCTGAACATAGAAACACCTGCGAGTTTTGCCTCGTTCTCTTTATTTGTCCACTTTCCGTTATAATAAACGGTAATAGGCGTCTTATGATTTGTTATTTCTATTATATTTTTTATATCCTCAACACTGTTTATATCTTTATAATCCCAATCAATTATAATATTAAAATAGGATTTTTCTTTATTTCTTATTTCCTTGAATATATATAATAATCTTTCTTTTGAACTGATATTTTCTACGTTTAACTCTACATTTTCCAATATATTTTTTATATCATTTATAAAATTACTATCATCACTTATTACTAATATATTTTTATCTATAAATCTTTTATTATATATTTCACTTGCATCCTGAAGTTTAATATTTACTATAACCGTAAACTTGGAGCCCTTGCCTTTTTTACTTTCTACTATAATATCTCCGGACATTAAATCAACTATACTTTTTGTAATCGCCATTCCCAGTCCTGTGCCGTGGACTTTATTTATCCTGCTGTCATCGGCTCTTTCAAATGGAGCAAAAATTTTATTTATAAACTCTTCATCCATTCCGATACCATCGTCCTTAAAAATAAACTCATATCTGCCATAACCTTCTAAAGTAGAATTTACTTCATTAACTTTTAATTCTATATTTCCGCCCTTTGGAGTATATTTCATAGAATTTGATAAGATATTTAAAAGGACCTGCCTTAATCTTAACGAGTCACTAATGACATCAGAATGAATTACTCCCGACGTATCTAAAGATAAATTTTGTTCCTTTTTACTTATATCAGGAGAAATTATAGTAACAACATCTTCTATCAAGTGTAATAAATCTATTTTTTCCGATGTCAATGAAAGTTTTCCGCTTTCGATTTTAGACATATCGAGAACTTCATTTATAAGATTTAATAAATGATCACTGGAAATTGTGATTTTATCCAAACACTCGAGTACCTTAACCGGATTATTTAAATTACTTTTTGCTATAGAAGTCATACCAAAAATAGCATTCATAGGCGTTCTTATATCATGAGACATTCTTGATAAAAATTCACTCTTTGCCTCGTTTGCTCTTGCCGCTGATTCGTAAGCTTCTTTTAGTGCTATTTTATTGTTTTCTTCTTTTTGTATCATATCATGAATATCACGAAGTGTTATAAGTATTTTCTTATTATTTTCAAAATAGCATATTCTGCATTCTTTATGTCTAGGAGGGTTTTGGTTCGATCTGAAATAAACGTTTATCATTTCTTTTCCGCTGTTTAATTCATCTAATATGTTATAAAGACTCATTTGTCTTCTATACTCTTCTCTGTCTTCATCATAAACCCAATCGTCACGAAGACCTTTATCAATTTGCGGTTTATAACTTATAGGCTTTAACATAGTATCTTCCAATGCTGAATATTTTATTGAATATTGCTGTTTATCCAAATCTACTATACTTAAAAATTCATAATCCGAACGTATCATAAACTCACTTATTGCATTAAGTTCAATATTTTGAATTTCCGTAGATTTTTCTTTGGTAACATCTTCTACAATACCTACCACAAGTTTAGGTTTACCACTTTCATCAAACCTAACCGTAGACAAAGTGACCCTGCACCATAGATCTCTGTTTTTTGCCTTAAAAATAGAAACGGCGGTTTTTTTGCCTTTGTGAATATCATCATACATTCTGTAATAATCATCATAATAGCCTTTATCTATATATTCTTCTGCAAAATCTTTGGGCATATTATCATATCTATCTTTACATCCGTAAACTTCGCTGGTTCGCTTGGGCATGACACATAGTTTTTCATCCGGATAATATGTAAAATCACATATATTTGTATTTTCCATAGAAACCCTAAGAAGAGCATTGTTTGCTGCGATTTTATCGGATAGTTCCCTGTTTTCTTTTTCGGCTTTTATATGCTTATCAATATCCAAGAAAACACTTTGGATAATTTTTTCGCCGTTTTCATCTAATATTATCTGTGCATTTCTAAGAACCCAGCAAGTCGTTCCGTTTGGACGTTTTATTTTGCATTCAAAAATAATGGATTTATCCCCTGCATTCCTTAAATTACTATTTTCTTTGGAAATTCTGTTTTTATCTTCCTTAACATATATATCATCTAATGTCCAAATTTTCTTTTTATAAAAATCTTCTTCAGAATAACCAAGAATTTTTATAGCTTCTCTGTTTATTCTTTTAAATTGAATTTTCCCGTCTATATATTTATACTGAGCGATTCCGCATAAAACGGACTGCAATAAATCATTATATCTATTTTTCTCTTCTTCTATTTCTTTCAGTCTTTGCTCTTTTTTTAAAATATCTTCTTTTAAGTTTCTTAAATCGCTGATATTCTGATGATATCCTTTTATAGTGTAAACACCATTATCTTCACTCTCTACCTTACCTGCACATCTAACATAAATTTCACCGAAAATGGGATGATTCCATGGATACTGTACTTCAACGAGCTTTCCTGTTGTTATTATTTTTTCAACAGCTTCCCATACATCGTCGAGATAACTTTCATTTATCCTATCATACCAATGGGCATAGCAAGCCTCGGGTTCCAAAGCTTCTTTAAGTCCGAGCAAATCGAGCATAACATCTTCGCCATACATTTTATTAATATTATTTTTCATGTCTATTGACATCATCCAAAGTCCTGTTTTGGAAGTAGATAATACTTCACTCATTCACTCGGGACTAAACAATTCATTATTTATTTTATTTGGCATTGGAATTACCTTCCTTTTATACTTAATCATAGTAGTATAAAAATTATAAATAATTAATAAAACGTACTATTAATTAAATTATATATTCATTCTAAAAAGGTGTCAATCAAAAGCTTTTAGTATAAATAAAAAGAAAGCAAGATCTATTGCTTTCTTTTTTTGATATTCTCTTTTATTTCATCAAGTAAATCTCTGTACTTTGATGTTTGAATTTTAGGATGCGTTTTTAAATAACTTAAATATCTGAACTTCATCAAATAATTTTCAATTATATCTTTTCTTTCTTCACTAAGCTGTTTAAATGCAAGCTTTTCAAGATATATATCTTCTTTTAGCCTATCGGTTTTGCCGGCAACAATCAGGGTTTCATCGGAAATATGCTTACCAATCCCATCTGAAAATTCAAGGAGTTTATCGCCGATTTGAGATAATCTTTTTAGTTTGGATTTGAACTTAAGTATTGTAGCCACAGTAAGGATCGTATCTAAAATAAATATTACCGAACATACAATAACTGCTATAAGCCCAACTTTCGCGGGAATAAACGTAACAAAAGTATATATTAAAGGATGAATGATATTTATAACAAATACACATGCAAGCCCCCATATAATCGAAAAGCCAAGACATATATAACCATTTAAGTTAAACTTTTCTTTTGAATAATCCCACCATCTTATTGAAAAAATTTTTTCCAAAACGAACCCCGTAGCTAATTCCAGCAATGTGGTAAATATAACAGAACCGATAAATAATATTAGCAAGTTAGATTTTAAGGGCTCTAAAAAATATATTACCAGTAATACTCCAAATCCGTATATCGGACACACCGACCCCCTTAAAAATCCTCTGTTGATAAAATGACCTTCTTTTATGGTTTGAAAGATTATTTCCGTTACCCAGCCTAAAAAACTATATATCATAAAAAAACATAAATATTCATAAATCGTATATCCCAAATAAGTTACCTCTTATAGCGTTAAATTATGACATATTATATCAAGATAATATCAAAAAGTAAATAAATCGGTCATACCTATTTTATTATCAACGGACAGCTTTCCAAAACATCTTCTTCACTTTCAAAGTCATTCATCTTTAAAATGTCTTCTTTCGCTATAAGGTTTTTCTTTCCTATATCCCAAAGGCTTTCATTTTTTTCTTTATAATATACTTTGACCTTAATACTGTCTACGGTTTCCTCTTCGGCTTCAATATTTTCTATTGAAGCTATATCGCTTACTTCCTTTGTATCAAACATATATCCGCTTACGACAACCTCACCGTCAATGCTGATAGTCTGATTTAAACTTGTAACCACAAGATTATTCACATTTACATCTACGAACAAATCAAGATTTTCTCCGCCGCTTATCTCTTCTTTTAATTCAAAAGGCACATTTATAGTGTCGACATAATATCTGCTGTCATTATCTATATATGTAACTACTTGAGTAACCACACTGCCCTCTACGGAAAGTATACTTTCCTCAACGGAGTAATCAAATTTTACATATTCCATATCACCGATAACACCGCCGATCATATCGGTATCAATCAAAGTCTTGCTGTTACTTATTTTCATTTTCTTTTCAAAGTCACTTCCGAGCATTACGATACTATGTTCTTTTAAAACAGGAAGAGTATTTCTGTTTGTACTGTAAGCATCTTCAATAATGTTTACTTCTTTCTTTTCACAGAAAAGTGTACTTGAAATCAGTTCCATAGTTATTTCGATATACGAATCTTCATCATCCATAACGTATTCTCCGCTCACACTTTCTACGCTTGGAACTATATTATAATAATCACATTTCAGTTTAGGATCTTTTTCTATAAAATGATTTATAGGATAAATTAGTTTTTCAATTTTTGTATCACTGTCATCTTCAAATCCAATCTTATAAATCAATGTGACCTCTACTTTAGCACTGTATAATACGCCAACCCCCGAAGCGTTTGTATTGACATCTCTGAGTTTTGCAAATACAAATAAAACATTTACGCTGTCGGATAAAGGTACGTCTTTTTTAAATGTAAAAGTCTCCTTGGTACTGTTTAAATCAAATACCGAACATACATCGGTGTTGGTTTTTATTTCAAGACCACCTATATTATTATTGCTCATTACGTTTATATCTTCGGGAATTATACTGACTCCGCTTATTTTAACATTCGCACTTACTTCTATCCTTCTTTTTTTAATGACTCTCGTTTCTATACTTGCAATACTAGCCCTTAAGTTAAATATCTTATCCCATTTTTCCCCTTCGCCGAGGTTAACGAAAAATTCAATATTCTTATCTACTGATGCTAAAGCTTCGTTTTCGCCCAAATATAAAATATTAAGCTTTAGTACCCCTTTTAAAACAAATTTCCCGTTTTTAAGGGAAATATTTTTTATTACCGCTTCGGTATTACTAAGTAATATTCTTTCTATATTAGACATATTATCTAATATCTTAACGTTCTCAAATACCTCTGTGACTACTTCGATATTGTCTTCTTTACTAGTTAAATTTATCTTTTTTACCATTTGTTCAAATTCCATTTTAATCCTCCTAAATATACTCCTTGTAAAATATATTTATATAAAAGGAAAATATTACTTATTTACAAAAATTTAAATTATAAATGTATAAAAATTTCTATTCATGGCAAATATTTTATTAGTAACATAGTTAAGTTTTTTCAAATATTATAATATGAACCTTATAAATTTGAAAAAGACAAAATAAATTAAAATATAGCTAAAATTGGAGTATAGAAATATGGGTGTAAAAAGAGGAGACATTTATTACGCAGATTTAAGCCCTATTGTAGGCAGCGAACAGGGGGGGCTTAGACCTGTCCTTATTATTCAAAATGATGTAGGAAACAAACACAGTCCGACAGTTATTGTTTCGGCAATAACTTCATCAATGGATAAAGCAAAATTACCTACACATATTTCCCTTTCGGCAAACAGCGAATTACTTAATAAAGACAGTGTGATACTTCTTGAACAAATCAGAACAATTGATAAACAAAGACTTAGAGAAAAAATAGGTCACGTGGATATGAGTACGATGAATAAAGTAAACGAAGGGCTTTCTATAAGTTTTGGAATGTTTCAGTAATTATATTAAACTTAAAAAGACAGATGATATTCTGTCTTTTTTTGATTATTTAATTATATTAAATCAAAATAATATTATGCATAATATATTTCTACCCAGGAAATACTCTGATCCAAATCGAGATAAATAAAATCTGCTTTTATGTTGTTGATCTTATCATAATAAGTACGTTTTCTCAGCGACTGCTCCTTATCCTGAGATACATCTTTAAAATCCGCTCCAAGAATATTTGTAACATCACTTATGGTTTTAATATTCCCCTTAGAATTAATTTTAAATTCAGTTTTCTTTTCGTCTAACCTAGTGAATATAAACGATACTTTGTCTTTATTTGTATTTAATAAAAGTTCATCAAACTTATATCTATAGTCCCCCGAATACTTATTGCTTTTGGTATATTTTGAAAAATCTATATTACTTATATCAGTGCCAATTTTTATATTATCTACAGTTATATTTGATAAATCAACATGTTCTGATTTTAAATTAGAACACCCTGTAAATAACCCCATAATTAAAAGTATCATAATTAATATCTTTACTCTTTTCATTATGCCCTCCGCTAGTTTGTTAAGTAAGTATATGCCCCCTTTATTATTTTTAAGTTATATGATAATTAAATTATTATTATAAAACTATGTAAAGCATGCTTGACATATTATCTATTATATTGTATTATAAAAATGTAAAGTATACTTAACATCATAAATAAGGAGGGAAATACCATTAAAAATATAATAAATGAACTAAGAAAGAAAAATTCAATGACACAAATAGAACTGGCGAAAAAATTAAATGTATCCAGACAAACGATAATATCTTTAGAGAATGGAAAATATAACCCTTCCATAATGCTTGCATATAAAATTGCAAAAGTATTTGATTTATCTATAGAGGATGTTTTTATTTTTGAGGAGGAAGAATAATGAAGAAATACAACAATATGAAGAAATTATTTATAATTTTATTTTTAACCGCTGTTATATTCTTGATATTTAGTATTATAAAACAAAATTATTACATCATGGGATTTACGACTTCGATTTCATTATGTAGTTTAATATTACTAATAAGTTATAAAATAAAAGAAAAAAATAAAGAAAAATTTGAAGCAATGATAAACGAATTTGAAGACGAAAGACTAATATTTATAGAAAACAGTGCAAAATCCATGACTTTAAATTTAAGTATATATATACTTGCGATCGGATGCTTTATAACAGGACTTATGGAATATAAGGAAATATCAATATTTTTAAGTATTCCAATGGTAATAATATTAATTTTATATTTAGGATCTTACTTATATTATAAAAAGAAATACTAAAACCTCTTGACTCTCCCGTAACCGGAGGGAATAGAATTTAGTTAGGGAGGAAAGTTATGTACAAGATAGGTCAATTTTCAATACTTTGCAGAACACCGATAAAAACTTTAAGATATTACGACGAAATAAATCTTTTAAAGCCCGAAAAAGTGGATAAATATACAAGCTATAGATTGTATACCACAAACCAACTGATTCAAATACATTATATCAACTCATTAAAACAAATAGGATTTTCAATAAAAGAAATCAAATCAATGATGTCCGGGCATGACATTGGACTTATCTTAAACAGTAAAAAAAGTGAATTGCAAAGTGAACTTATCGAAATAAACAATAAACTTTCCAAACTTAATTTTATTCTAGATGAAAAAGAGGAGGAAGTTTTAATGAAATATCAAGCTGTAATCAAGAACACGCCGAAATGTATCGTATACTCTAAAAAAATGCTGCTTCCAAACTATGATGCACTTTTTACTTTAATCCCTAAGCTTGGAGAAAAAGTACAAAAAGAAAACCCTGACCTTAAATGTTTAAATCCGGAATATTGTTTCGTAAAAGAATTGGATAAAGAATACAAAGAGAAAAACATAAATATCGAATACTGTGAAGCAGTAACGGATTATGGTAATGAAGTAGATGGTATAGAATTTAAAAAAATCGAAAGCGTAAAAGTCGTAAGTGCTATGCATAAAGGAAGCTACGATAGTATTTCAAATGTATTTAATTTCTTGTTTAAATGGATAAACGAAAATAATTATGAAATAATTGATTATCCGAGGCTTAGTTATATAGACGGGATATGGAACAAAGACTGCGAAGATGAATGGCTTACAGAATTACAAATACCAATAAGATACAAAAGACTGCTATAAGCAGTCTTTTGTATTTACTATTACATCTAATTATCTTTTACTTTATAGTTATTTTTATTTGTAATAAAATCTAATAACTAATTTATTATCACATTTTAACTTATAATATAAAATAAAGTATTTTTATAAACTCTTAAAAATAAAAAAACTACCTAATCGGTAGTCATAATTCTAACTTGGTGACCCCTAGGAGAATCGAACTC
>NZ_JANJZK010000010.1 GCF_024623185.1 Anaerofustis stercorihominis | reverse complement strand
GGTTTATTATTATAAGGTAAGGGGAGTTAGCGGAAAGTATAAGTCTAGTTTTTCTAGGGTTGTTAGGGTTAGGGTGAAATAGACGATATTTAATTTAATAAAAAAGAACCTTTATAAGGTTCTTTTTTATTATTTATTCTTCAAACTGAGAATTATATAGATTTGCATAGAAACCATTTTCTTCAATAAGTGAAGCGTGTGTTCCCTGTTCTACAATATTACCGTCTCTCATAACAAGTATCAGATCAGCATCTTTAATTGTAGATAATCTATGAGCTATAATGAAACTTGTTCTTCCCTGAATTAAAGTATCCATAGCTTTTACTATTAATTTTTCTGTTCTTGTGTCAACGGAACTTGTTGCTTCATCTAAAATAAGTATCTTAGGATCTGCAAGAAGTGCTCTTGCAATAGTTAAAAGCTGCTTTTGACCGCTTGAAATATTGCTTGATTCTTCATTAAGTACCATTTGATATCCATCTACATTTGTCTTGATAAAGTGATCCACATGTGCCGCAATCGCTGCTTGTTCTACTTCTTCATCGGTGGCATTTAAATTACCGTATCTAATATTGTTCATTACAGTATCATTGTATAGCCATGTATCCTGTAAGACCATTCCAAACATTTGCCTCAAATCTCTACGTTTATAGTCATTTATATCTATCCCGTCGATTTTGATTTTACCGCTGTTTACATCGTAAAATCTCATAAGAAGTTTTACTATAGTGGTTTTACCCGCTCCCGTAGGACCGACTATCGCTATTTTTTGTCCGGGTTCTATTTTAGAAGAAAAATGTTTTATTATAGGTTTATCTTTTTCATAACCAAAACATACATCTTCAAATTCTACAGAACCTTTTACTTTCTCTACATCGACCGTAACAGGATTGTCAGTCGTTTCTTTTTCATCTTCTTCATCCAAGAATTCAAAAACTCTTTCTGCAGATGCCGCGGTTTGCTGTAGTATGTTTGATACATTTGCAAGCTGAGTTATAGGCTGTGTAAAGTTTCTTACATATTGTATAAAAGCCTGGATATCGCCTACTGTTACCTGTCCTCTTGTTGCTCTGTAACCTCCGATTATACATATAACTACATATCCAAGATTGCTGATAAAGTTCATTATCGGCTGCATCATTCCTGATAAGAATTGAGATTTCCAGGCAGAATGATATAATGTTTCATTGTATTCATTAAATTCTTCGATAGATTTATTTTCTCTGTTGAAAGCTTTAACGATTATATGTCCGGAATACATTTCTTCAATATGACCGTTTACATGCCCCAAATATTCCTGCTGGCTTCTGAAATATCTTTGTGAAAAATGAACTACGATCATTATGCATATCACCGATACCGGTATTATCATTATAGCTACCAATGTCATAGTCAGATCTATTGTTGCCATCATGTATAAAATACCTATTACCGTAGTTATACTTGTGATTATTTGTGTAAGACCCTGATTTAAGTTTTGGTTTATCGTATCTATATCATTTGTTATCCTAGATAATACTTCACCATGAGTCTGTTTGTCGTAATATTTAAGCGGTAGTTTATTTATCTTATGAGAAATATCTTTTCTTAATCTGTAAGTTAAATCCGTAGTAACTCCTGTCATAATAAAACTTTGCAAATATGAGAAGAGTGCGGATATTAAATATAGTATTACTAAGGTGATAAGTATCTTTCCTATATAAGTAAAGTCTATACCCGTTGCCGTTCCCGCGATTTTACCCATAACACCTTCGAATATTTTAGTTGTTGCTTTTCCTAAGATTTTAGGTCCGACAATACTGAATATTGTCGATACAACCGCAAATATAAATACTATAAATATACTAAGTTTCTTTGAACCCAAATATTTGAGAAGAGTTTTTATAGTGCCCTTGAAATCCTTTGCTTTTTCTCCGCCTCTCATCATAGCGGGACCTCTGCCCATAGGACCTCTTCTTGGTCTGTTTTCATTACTCATTGTCTCTAACCTCCTCTTCTGATAATTGAGATAAGGCTATTTCTTTGTATACATCGCAGTTTTCCATAAGTTCTTTATGGGTTCCTATTCCTGCGATTTCTCCCTCGTCCAATACGATGATCTTTTCCGCATGCATTATCGTACTGATTCTTTGTGCTACTATTATCATAGTTGCATTAGATAATTCTTTATTTAATGCCGCACGGAGATTTTTATCTGTCTTAAAGTCAAGAGCCGAAAAACTATCATCAAATATATATATTTCGGCATTTTTTATAATAGCTCTTGCAATGGAAAGTCTTTGTCTTTGTCCTCCCGAAACGTTCGTACCTCCGGAAGAAATTTCTGTTTCAAATCCTTCGGGTTTTTCGTTTATAAATTCACTTGCCTGAGCAATATCACAAGCCCTTCTCATTTCTTCATCGGTCGCGTTCTGTTTACCGTATTGGAGGTTTGACTTTATTGTACCTTTGAATAATATACCCTGCTGAGGGATATATCCTACTTTGTCCCTTAAATGGTCTTGATTTATATCTTTTACATTGACTCCATCGACTAGTATTTCACCTTTGCTTGCTTCAAAGAGTCTAGGTATAAGTTGAATCAATGTTGATTTACCGCTTCCCGTTGAACCTACAATAGCAGTAGTTTCACCCTTGTTAGCGGTAAAGTTTATATGATGAAGGACATATTCGCTTGCACCCGGATAAGCGAAGGATACATCTTTGAATTCTACAACACCTATTTTATTTTCATCAAATTCTTTTTCTTCTTTAGGGTCTTTCAGTTCTACTTCTGTTTCCAATACTTCGTTTATCCTGTTTGCGGATACACTTGCTCTGGGAACCATTATGAACATCATGGAAATCATTAAGAATGACATGATTATCTGCATTGCATATTGAATGAATGCCATCATATCTCCGACTTGAAGTGCACTTGCTTCGATTTGATTTGCTCCTACCCATACTATCAGTAATTGAACGAGGTTCATGACTATCATCATGAAAGGAAATAGGAACATCATAAATCTGTTTACGAATAAGTTTGTTTTAGTTAGGCTTTTGTTTGTTTCATCAAATCTTTCTTCTTCAAAATCTTCGGTACCGAAAGCTCTTATTACCATAAGTCCCGATAAGTTTTCTCTGGCAACCAAGTTCAGCTTATCCGTAAGTTTTTGAACTATTTTAAATCTTGGAAGCACCACGGAAAATGCTATCATCATGAAGCCTAAAATAAGTATTACTGCAAGTAAGATGATCCAGCTCATTGAAGCGCTGAATTCAAGTGCTTTAAATATCGCTATTGCCCCCATTATAGGCGCAAAACAAATCATTCTCATACCCATCGTTATAAGCATTTGCACTTGGTTGATATCATTGGTCGTCCTTGTTATCAATGATGAAACGGCGAATTTATTAAATTCTGCATTTGAAAAGCTTTCTACTTTTCCGAATACATCTTTTCTAAGTGCTTTTGCAACTCCCGCACCTGCTCTTGAGGCAAGGAAACCTACACATATCGCACATACCGCGGATAATAAAGCTATAAGAAGCATTTTAATTCCGATGTTAAATATATAGGATGACTGAACGTCTTCAAGGTTTAATCCGACAGCTTTATATTCGCTCTTTATAAAGGTTCCTGCAACTTGGCTTATGCTGGTTTCCGGTATCTTATCAAGGCTTGTATAAATCTTATCCTTAAATTCATTCAAATTCTTTTCGGGCATGTTCTTTATCATTGTAAATGTATCGGTTTTACCCGAGGTCATACCCTGCATTTGCTGCATTTGTTTCATTTTATCGCTGTCGGTATCCAAGCTAAATAAGTTTTGATCTTTTATTTTTTCCGGATTGTCTATAGAACTAACGATTATTTCACTTTTCCCTACAGCCGTATCCAGTTTTTCAATTATATCTTTATCCGCATCATCTTTTAAAACAAATACATTTTCTTTTTTTAGAATCGGATATTCTTCTTTGTATTCATTATAATCAGAACTTTTCTTAGTTACTTTTGTGTAAAGTTTATTTAAGTCTTTCTGGTCTTTTTCATCCAAGAAGAATTTTACTTTTTCATATTCGTCTTCTCTTATTACGTTTGGGATGTTATTTTCTATCCCTCCGTTTTGTATACCATAGTTTACTATCTTTGACATGTAATCGGGCAGTGATAATTCACAGTTTGCCTGAACAAGCAAGAAGCATATGGTAAATATGATCGAGAAAACAAATGGTTTTAAGTATTTTCTAAGTTTTATCATATTATGTCTTTTCCTTTCTTTGGTTTAGTTTTTATAAATTTCCACAATTTCCTTTAAGATATCCAAAAGCTGCTTTAACTTTTCTTCTCCAAGTTTATTGGCTATTTCCATTAATTGTAAAAACCTGTCCTCAAAAGCATCATCTACGATTTTTTTGCCGTCTTCGGTGATACTCACTTTAAATTTCCTTCTGTCATTTTCTTCCAGTACCCTTATGATATACCCTTTTTTCTCAAGGCTATTCAGAGTCTGTGTTATTGCGGGTCTGGAAAGCCTGCTTTTAAGGCTTATTTCGGAAGGGTAAATACCATCGACATCGTTTTCTTTCTTTTCCCTCAAGAGTACTGAGAGCAGAAAGAATTCCGACTTCGGCAGAATAAGATGACAGTCCATTTTCGGAGTAAAGATTTTATTAATGGAGTGCAGATAATAAACAAATTCCTTTAGTTCTTTTTTTAATGTTTCATTATCTTCTTTCATTTAATCATTCCTCTCTTTAAAATAAAAAAAGCAACAAATAGTTAAGTTGCTTAATTATTTTGTTGCTTAATTATAGTCTTGCTATATATAAAAGTCAATAGATTTTATTATTTTAATTTAAAATTAATTTTTAAGCTTTTTTAATATTGTCCTTACTTCTCCTATCATATACAAAGAACCTACAAAAGCATACGTTTCGTCGCTGTTTTTATCTATTAAATCCGGTATTTCACTAATATTATTTAAGTAAGTCACTTCAATATGATTATCGACTTTTTTTATCTTTTCATACATATCTTTGCTTGTAAATGCTCTGTTGTTATTCGGAGTCAGTGTATATATCTTTTTAGCCAAAGGTATGAGTTTTTTTAAAGCACTGTCGATATCTTTGTCGGCTAACATGCCGAAGAATAAAACTATTTTTTTGTCTCTCAAATATAATTTGATGTTATCAACAAAACTTTCAACCCCTTCTTTGTTATGACCTCCGTCGAGTATGATGAAAGGATTTTTACTATATACTTCAAATCTTCCATTAAAATGTATATTATTAAGGGCTTTTTCAATATTACATTTATTTATGTTATAACCATCTTTTTTTAATACTTCGAGGGATTTTATCACGGTAAGTACATTGTATATCTGATTTTTCCCCAATAGAGATAAGCTGAATTTATCAAGACCGAATGTATTTTCTTTTTTGTAATATAATTCGCTTCCGTTAATATCTGTTTTTATTAATTCTATATCGCCTTTATTTGTTAAATAATATGAAGCATTTTTTTCTTTTGATATCCTGATAAGCTCATTCAAAGCTTCTTTATGAGAGGGATATAAAATAACCTTGCTGTTTTCTTTTATTATCCCGCCTTTTTCATAAGCTATCTGTTTTAATGTGTTTCCAAGGTATTCGGTATGGTCAAAACTTATGGAAGCTATGATTTCCAAAATAGGAGCATCAATGACATTTGTAGCGTCCAGTCTTCCTCCCAAGCCTACTTCCAAAATAACGATGTCCACGTTCTTTTCTTTAAAATAATAAAGTGCCATTGCAGTTATTATTTCAAATTCCGTAGGGTGATTAAGCCCTTCAGCTGTCATTTTATCTATTTTTTCTTTTACCTCAGTTAAGTAATGTGCAATGTCTTCGTCAGGGATATCATTGTTATTTATTTTTATCCTTTCGTTGAATTTTTCAAGGAAAGGGGATGTATAAAGCCCTACATCATATTCCGCTTCCATAAGTACCTTATTCATCATGGTGGAAATGGACCCCTTACCGTTGGTACCTGCTATATGAATGACTTTTAAATCTTTCTGAGGATTACCGAGCCTATCCAGTAAATTCAATATATTATCAAGTCCCAAAACGGAGCCGAATTTATTTGTCATGTGTATATATTCTATTGCTTCTTTATAATTCAAAATAGTGTCTCCTTCTACAAAAAACTTAGGGATAATTATAGCATAATTCGTAATAAAAATACTTAATATATAATATTTTTTTAATTTTCTGAAAATTGTATCATTTTGACTTGACAAAAGAAAATTGTAAGGGTAATATAATAACAATTATTAGTATTTTCTTTGAAAGATAAGATGGGAAAATATAGGAAAAATTATATTAAATAAGGGGTAATAAAAATGAAAAAAACTATGAAAAAAATAGCAGCTTTAGTTCTTGCTTCAATGATGCTTGTTGGTTTTACCGCCTGCGGAGGAAGCGAGTCTGAAAGTAAAGGAGACACTATAAAAATCGGTGTTAACTATGAACTTTCCGGAGACGTAGCTACTTACGGACAAGCTTGTACAAAGGGTATTGAAATGGCTGTTGCCGAAATCAATAAAGACGGCGGAGTAAACGGCAAACAAGTTGAAGTTGTTAAGATAGATAATAAATCGGATAACAACGAAGCTATGAGTGCCGCTACAAAACTTGCTTCAAAAGAAGGCGTTAGCGTTATGATAGGACCTGCTACATCAGGTGCATTCAAAGCTACTATCTCGGCTGCAAATCAATATAAAGTTCCAGCGATAACTTGTTCAGGTACTTCTGATGACATAACGATGAAAGAAGATGGTTCCGTTCAGGATTATATTTACAGACTTTGCTACACAGATACACTTCAAGGAAGTAAAATGGCAGAATTCGCTTCTAAAAAATTAGACGCTAAATCTGCTATCGTATTAGCTGATAATTCAAACGACTATTCAAACGGTCTTGCAAAAGCATTTGAAGCTAAATTTAAAAAGGACGGCGGAAAAGTAGTTTCAACAGAAACATTCACAGCTCAGGATAAAGACTTTGCACCTGTTCTTACAAAAATCAAAGACAAAAAAGCAGATGTTATCTACCTACCTGGTTACTATACAGAATGCTCACTAATCATAAAACAAGCAAGAGATCTTGGTATAGATATTCCTATCTTAGGTGCTGACGGATACGATTCTCCTTCAATGCTTGAAACAGCAGGTAAAGATGCTCTAAAAGATGTATACTTTACAAATCACTATGCTGCCGATGATAAATCAGATGTAGTTCAAAACTTCGTTAAAGCATATAAATCAGCAAACAACGATGAAAACCCGGGTGCTTTTGAAACATTGGGTTATGATGCAGCTAAATTTGCATGCGACGCTATCAAGAGAGCCGGTAGCGCAGATCCTCAAAAAGTTGCTGAAGCTTTAGCATCTACAAAAGATTTTAAAGCCGTTACGGGTACATTATCTATCGATAAACAGCATAACCCTGTAAAAGAAACAGTTGTACTTGAATTCAAAGACGGTAAAGCAACATTCAATACAAAACTATAATTTAATATTTTGAAATTTATTGTATAATTAAATAAATTTTAAGTAAAGTGGTAGGTGATACTTACCACTTTACTATAGTTTAAGGCTATAATTAAAACGATATAGTATATGGTTTTAACAATATCTTTAAATAATTTAAATAATGGGGGTATAAGATTTGGAACAATTTATTCAGCAAATCATTAACGGTATATCCATAGGGAGCATTTATGCTTTGATTGCTCTTGGTTATACCATGGTATACGGAATTATCAATTTAATCAACTTCGCCCACGGTGATATATTAATGGTCGGAGGTTACATAGGATTTTTCTGTGCATATACTTTGGGGATAGGATTTATTCCCGCTACATTGATAGCTATGGTCGTTTGTGCATTACTTGGAGTGGTAATAGAAAAAGTTGCTTACAGACCGCTTAGGAACGCACCTAGGATCACACTATTGATTACGGCGATAGGGGTCAGTTTCTTACTCGAATATGCAATGATGTATTTCGTAGGTCCTGACGTAAAAACATATCCTTCGGGATTTTTCGGATTTGGTTATATAAGTTTGGGAGGACTATCTATCTCAAGCGATAAATTAATGGTTACATTTATAACTCTTATCTTGATGGTCGCTCTTCAATTCTTAATAAGCAAGACAAAGATAGGTAAATCTATGAGAGCCGTTTCTTCCGATCCCGATGCCGCTCAGTTGATGGGTGTAAGTGTAGATAAAGCTATATCATTTACTTTCCTTATCGGTTCTGCTTTGGCTGCCGTTGCGGGAGTAATGTACGGGGCTATGTTTACCATAAATCCTTTATCCGGTATGACACCTGGGCTAAAAGCCTTTATCGCTGCGGTATTTGGAGGTATAGGAAGTATTCCGGGTGCAATAGTCGGAGGAGTATCCCTCGGGCTTATAGAAACGTTGGTCAGCGGATACTTGTCAAGTGCATATAAAGATGCGGTTGCCTTTGCAATACTTATTATAATCCTGATAGTAAAACCATCCGGTTTACTGGGTAAAAACAGGAAAGAAAAGGTATAGGAGGCAGTATAATGAAATTTTTTGATTTTTTTAAGAAAAAAGATGAAAGTAAAATATCCGGACTTAGCGATAATTTACCTACATTGTTGATTTTTGTTGCCGCTTATATAATAATCAAGCTTTTGATAGTTGTAGGTATAATTTCTCCCTTCTACGAGACAGTTGTACTTAAACTTTGTATAGATATAATCCTCGGTCTCGGTCTTAACCTTATTACGGGTATTACCGGACAGTTCTCCCTTGGGCATGCGGGATTTATGGCTATAGGTGCATACACAAGTGCATTGATGACCCTTAGGATATCTTCATCACCTGTTATGATTATTTTAGCTGTTATCTTAGGCGGTGTGTTATCCGGTTTCTTGGGCTTCTTGATCGGTATTCCAACCCTTAGATTAAGAGGCGACTACCTTGCAATAGCAACCCTTGGACTCGGCGAAATAATAAAAATAGTAATACAAAATGTAGACCAGACAATTCTCGGAGGAGCTGCGGGACTTTCTTCTATCCCTCTTTATTCCTCATTTGAATTCTGCTTTATATGTATGGTCATATGTTACTTTGTTATCACGAATGTACTCAAATCCTCATTCGGGAGAGCTTGTATTTCGGTGAGAGAAGATGAAATAGCATCAGAATCTATGGGGGTAAATGTCACAAAGGCAAAGATACTTGCATTTATTATAGGTACGTTCTTTGCAGGCGTTGCGGGCGCATTATATTCCGGTTACGTAGGAGTTATCCAGCCTAAAAACTTCGGATTTATGAAATCTATCGATATTTTAATGATAGTAGTATTGGGCGGTCTTGGAAATATCAACGGTACCATAATCGCGGCATTTGTTTTAAATATAGTTTCATTTGCACTTCAGGATTTTGCGGAACTCAGAATGGTACTTTATTCATTATTGCTTATTGCAATAATGCTTATTAAATCGGGAGAAACTCCTTTCTTTGTAAAATTGAGAGAAATGTTCTCTATAGAAAATATGAAGAAGAAATTAAATAGCAGGAAAGCGGAGGAATAGTTTAATGGCGATATTAAAAATAGAAGACTTAAGTAAAAGTTTCGGCGGCTTAAAAGCTGTTTCTCATGTAAATATAAATGTAGAAAAGGGTGAACTCATTGGTCTTATCGGACCTAACGGAGCGGGTAAAACTACCATATTCAATCTTTTAACAGGCGTTTATGTCCCAACCAGCGGTAAAATCGAACTTAAAAACGATAAGACGGGAGACAGTATATTAATTAACGGACTTAAACCTTATATAACGAGCAGTTTCGGTATAAGCAGGACTTTCCAGAATATTAGATTATTCAGAGATTTATCCGTTTTGGATAATTTAAGGATAGCCATGCATAAAAGAGTTAAATATAATGTGTTTTCTGCGATATTCAGGACAAAGGCTTACAGAGAATGCGAAAAAATATTCTATGAAAATGCAATGGCAATACTCGATTTTGTTGGTCTTGCGGATAAAAGGGACGAGCTTGCGGATAATCTTCCTTACGGAGAACAAAGAAAACTTGAAATAGCCAGAGCGGTTGCTACGGGAGCCAGTGTAATATTTCTCGATGAGCCGGCAGCAGGTATGAACCCAAGCGAAACGGAAGAGCTTAGAGTTTTAATTGAAGATTTAAGAAAAAAATACGAACTTACGGTTATCCTTATCGAACATGATATGAAATTCGTAATGGAAATCTGCGAAAGGATATATGTTTTGGACTTCGGTACGATAATTGCGGAAGGTACACCTGAGGAAATCAAGAATAATGATAGAGTTATCAAAGCATATCTAGGGGAGGAAGCGTAATATGTTCTTTGAAATAAAAGATTTAAATGTACATTATGGTGCTATTCATGTTCTTAAAAATGTTTCTTTACAAGTAAACGAAGGTGAAATAGTTACCCTTATAGGTTCAAACGGTGCTGGGAAGACTTCCACGCTCAGAACCATATCCGGACTTGTTCCGAAATCAAGCGGGACTATCGAATTTATGGATAAACCTATCGAAAATACAAAAGCAACGGATATAGTAAAAATGGGTATTTCCCATGTACCTGAGGGAAGAAGGATATTTTCGGACATGACAGTGCTTGAAAATCTTGAAATGGGTGCTTACCTCAGAAATGATAAAGAAGGTATCAAGGAAGATATCCTTGATATATATAATAAATTCCCGAGACTTAAAGAAAGAAAAAGTCAGTTGGCAGGAACTTTAAGCGGCGGGGAACAGCAAATGCTTGCCATTTCGAGAGCACTTATGTCTAAACCTAAGTTCTTACTTTTGGATGAACCTTCGATGGGGCTTGCTCCGGTTATCGTACAGGATATATTCAAGCTTATTAAACAAATCAACGAAGAAGGCACGACTATCTTCCTTGTTGAGCAGAATGCAAACATGGCTCTTTCGATTTCTAACAGAGCATATATCCTTGAAACGGGAGAAGTAGTCATGAGAGGAAACGCAAGTGAGCTTTTAGAGTCCGATGATGTTAAAAAAGCTTATCTCGGAGGATAGAAAATTCGAACTTAGCTTTTAAAGTATTTACAAAAAAAATTAAATAGTAATTAATTGCTTCCCGCTTATTTGGTTTTGCGGGAAGTTTTTATAAATATTTAAGTGAAATTTATGTAAGTATTTGTTACAATATATAAAAAGACTTAGAAATATAAAAAATTCAGAAAATTCTGAAATAATTTACTCTAAAGTCTTGTACTTTGTATACAAAATTGTATATAATAGAAAGGTCAATAAAAATTTAGAAAAGGATGATGCGATATGAAATTAACAGGTTCTGAAGTTTTAGCAGAAGTATTATTAGAGCACAGTGTTGATACCGTTTTTGGGTATCCGGGAGGGGCTGCTTTAAACATTTACGATGTTTTATACAAGTACAGCGATAAAATCAAGCACGTCCTTACGGCACATGAACAGGGTGCTGCTCATGCTGCCGACGGTTACTATAGAGCGACAGGTAAAACAGGTGTGGTAATTGCAACAAGCGGACCGGGCGCTACCAACTTGGTAACGGGGATTGCAACCGCATTTATGGATAGTATTCCTATGGTTGCAATCACAGCCAATGTTCCTGATAATCTTATCGGAAGAGATTCATTTCAGGAAATATGCATCACAGGTGTGACACTTCCTATAACAAAGCATAATTTCTTTGTAAATAAAGTTGAAGATTTGGCTGATGCACTCAGAGATGCTTTCAGGATAGCAAACAGCGGAAGAAAAGGTCCTGTTCTTGTGGATATCACAAAAGACGTGACCGCTGCCTTGACTGAATATGAAAAGGCTGAACCTCTTGAATTATATAAAAATCCTGTTGCAAAGGATGAAGATATCGAAGAAGTTGCCAGACTTATAAACAAAGCGGAAAAGCCGGTAATATATTTTGGAGGCGGAGTTGTTGCTTCCGAAGCACTGGATGAACTGAACGAACTTTTATCAAAAGGCGATATACCCGCAACCAATACTTTAATGGCTACGGGAGTTCTGGGATACAACAATAAAAGAAGGCTCGGCATGATAGGTATGCACGGTACCGTAGCTGCAAATAAAGCAATACATAATGCAGATTTGGTTTTGGCTCTCGGAACGAGATTCAGCGACAGAGTTGCCCTTAATCCGAACAAATTTGCAAGTCATGCTAAAAAAATTCAAGTAGACCTTGATATGAGCGAAATAAACAAGAATGTATTTGTACATAAAAGCGTTATAAGTGACGTTAAAGATTTTCTTATAAGATTATTACCATTGATTGAAAAGAAATCTCGTAAAGAATGGATAGATCAAACTTTACTTTGGAGGAAAACTCCCGTAGAAGATAAGTATTATAAGGGGGATTTGCATCCGGGAGATATCGTAACCACCGCATGTGCCATGTCTGATAAAGAACCTATAATCGTTACGGATGTAGGTCAGCACCAGATGTGGGCGGCGCAGTATTTAAAAAATGTGAAGCCTATTAAATTCTTAACCAGCGGAGGGCTTGGAACTATGGGATACAGCTACGGAGCTGCTATCGGTGCTGCAGTTGGTTCGCCGGATAAAAGAGTCATTCAATTTGTTGGAGACGGCTCATTCCATATGTGTTTAAATGAAGCATGTACCGCAGTTAGTCAAAATCTTCCGATTATAACTATTATAATGAATAATGGTGTCCTCGGTATGGTTTATCAGTGGCAGACAGTCTTTTACGAAAAAAGATATTCTCAAACTGTTTTAAACAGAAAAACAGATTTTGTTAAATTAGCCGAAGCCTTTGGATTAACAGGATTTAGAGCTGAGACTTTGGAAGAATTCGAAGATATATATGAAAAGGCACTTAAAGTAAACGGTCCGGTTTGGATCGATTGCAGGATCGAAGAACTTGAAAGAGTTCTGCCTATGATACCTAACGGCGGGACCGTAGATGATATGATAATTAATTAAATAAAGGAGAATTAAAATGGCTTATAGAAAAGAAGTTATAAGCATTTTGGTTGATAATCAATCAAATGTCTTAACAAGGATTGTCAGTTTGTTTGGAAGACGCGGTTTTAATATCGATTCTCTTACAGTATCTACCACAAATGATAAAGACATATCAAGGATAACTATTGTCTTTAACGGTACAGACCAATCACTATATCAGATTATGACTCAGACAAAGAAACTGGAAGTCGTAAAAGATATATTTACTCTTGATTCAAGCAACTCTTTATACAGAGAATTACTGCTTGTGAAAATCAAAACGGATAAGACAGAGAGAACCTCTCTTAAAGAAATAGTCGATATTTACAGAGGTAAGATTATAGATCTATGTAAAGACAGCATGATCATAGAACTTACCGGAGCACCTGAAAAGCTGGACGGTTTTATGAATATGATAGACTGCTACGACGTCGTAGAGGTCTGCAGGACGGGTATTACAGGTATTGCAAGAGGACTTGAACCTGTAAGATAAAATAGCTAATTAATAAAATTAATTATAAATTATACATACAAAAGGAGATATATTTAAAATGATTAAAAAGTATTATGATCAAGATTGTAATTTAGGTTTATTAGACGGAAAGACAGTAGCTATCATCGGATATGGTAGCCAAGGACACGCTCACGCTCAAAACTTACATGAAAGCGGTGTTAATGTAGTAGTAGGTTTAAGACCGGGTTCAGCAAGTGTAAAAAAAGCTGAAGAAGCTGGACTTAAAGTTATGGATATCGAAGCTGCCGCTGAAGCTGGGGATTTGGTAATGATGCTTGTTCCTGACGAATTAGCTGCTGATATTTATAAAACTCAAGTTGCAAAACATATGAAAGAAGGCAACGTATTGATGTTTGCTCATGGTTTTAATATCCATTATAACCAAATCGTACCGGCAAAAGACATCGATGTTATCATGGTTGCGCCTAAAGGACCTGGACATACGGTTAGAAGTCAGTATGTTGAAGGCAGAGGAGTTCCAAGTTTGATAGCTGTATATCAAGATGCTTCAGGTAAAGCTAAAGATTATGCACTTGCTTATGCCGCTGGTATCGGAGCAGGCAGAGCTGGTATCTTGGAAACATCATTCAAAGAAGAAACAGAAACCGACTTATTCGGTGAACAAGCAGTACTTTGCGGCGGTGTAACAGAACTTATGAAAGCAGGTTTTGATACTCTTGTTGAAGCGGGTTATGAACCTGAAATGGCATATTTTGAATGTATCCATGAAATGAAACTTATCGTTGACCTTATAAACAGCGGCGGATTTGAAATGATGAGATATTCTATTTCAAATACAGCTGAATACGGTGATTACAGAACAGGCACAAGACTAATCACTGAAGATACAAGAAAAGAAATGAAGAAAGTTCTTCATGAAATCCAAGACGGTACATTCGCAAGTGAATTCATTCAAGAATTCAAATCAGGCGGAAAAGCTAAATTCTTAGCAACAAGAAGAAAAGAAACAGAACATTTATTATGTAAAGTTGGTGCTGAACTTAGAAAAATGATGAGCTGGTTAAAAAAATAGGAGATACATATAATGGGCTTAAGAAGTGAAAATGTTACTAAAGGTGTAGAAAAGGCTCCCGCTAGAAGTCTTTTCTATGCTATGGGATATACGAAAGAAGAGCTAAACAGACCTCTCATAGGTGTTGTTAATGCTAAAAGCGAAATTGTCCCAGGTCATATGCACTTGGATAAAGTTGCCGAAGCAGTAAAAGCGGGAATAAGAATGGCGGGAGGAACTCCTATAGAAGTTCCTTCCATCGGAGTTTGTGACGGTATAGCCATGGGACATGACGGTATGAAATATTCTCTTCCTAGCCGTGAACTTATTGCAGACAGCGTTGAAACGATGGCTATTGCTCATTGTTTTGACGGATTGGTATTGGTTCCCAACTGTGATAAAATCGTTCCCGGAATGATTATGGCTGCTGTCAGACTTAATATTCCTACGGTGGTTTGTTCAGGCGGACCTATGATGTCCGGTCTTGTAAAAGGTGAGGAAACTTCTCTTTCCAAGATGTTTGAAGCCGTTGGGGCTAGGAAAGCCGATATCATCGGTGACGCGGAACTGCTTGAATATGAAGAAAATACATGTCCCGGATGCGGTTCTTGCTCCGGAATGTATACCGCAAATTCAATGAATTGTCTTTCTGAAGCTGTCGGTATAGCTCTTCCCGGTAACGGTACTATTCCTGCCGTAGAAAGCGGAAGGATAAGACTTGCCAAAGAAGCAGGTATGGCAATAATGAATTTGGTTGAAAAAGATATCAAAGCAAGAGATATAATCAATGAAAAGTCTATCAGGAATGCACTTGCATGCGATATGGCTCTCGGATGTTCATCAAACAGCGTACTTCACTTATTAGCTATTGCAAATGAAGCCGGTGTTGAACTCAACCTTGAAATATTCAACGAATTCAGTTCAAAGGTTCCAAACCTATGTCATTTGGCTCCCGCAGGCGGCACTCATATGCATGACTTGAACAGAGCCGGCGGGCTTAGAGCAGTTTTAAATGAGCTTGATAAAAAGGGACTTATCGATACTTCTCTCATTACCGCAAACGGTAAGACGGTAGGAGAAAATATCAAGGGGCATGAAATAAAAGATGATAATCTGATAAAACCTGTAAGCTGTCCTTACAGTGAGACAGGCGGTATTGCAATCCTTTGGGGAAATATTGCCAAAGACGGATGTGTTGTAAAAAGAAGTGCGGTCGATGAAAGTATGCTTAAACATACAGGACCTGCAAGAGTGTTCAACAGCGAAGAAGATGCGATAGACGCTATTTACAACGGTAAAATAGTTGACGGAGATGTAGTCGTTATCCGCTACGAAGGACCGAAAGGCGGTCCGGGTATGAGAGAAATGCTAAATCCTACTTCCGCACTTGCGGGAATGGGGCTTGATAAAACAGTCGCTCTTATTACCGACGGAAGATTTTCCGGTGCATCAAGAGGTGCTTCAATAGGTCACGTTGCTCCCGAAGCATATGACGGAGGGAATATCGGACTAATCGAAGAAGGCGATATCATCGAAATAGATATCCCTGATTCAAAAATCAATGCAAAAATTACCGATGAAGAATTTGAAAACAGAAGAAAATCTTATGTCTGTCCTAAAGAGCCTGTTAAAGACGGCTGGTTAGCCAGATATCAAAGAAACGTATCATCTGCAGCCAAAGGCGCGGTAATGAAATAAAACAGTTTAAAAGACCACTCAGGTGGTCTTTTTTGTTATTTAAAGAAATAATAAATAAAAATAATAATTATTATGGAAAATATGGACTTTCGAATTTTGTAATGCTATATTATATTAAAAGACAACTTTAGAGGGAAACAATGAAATTTTTAGACAAAATATTCAGCAGAATAGTTATTTTCGGACTTTTATTATTATTTCAGGCATTTATGTTGTTTTACATAGTATTTGCTCTCGGTGAAAGTGTAAATGAAGTTTACGGAATACTTTTATTTGCAAGTATACTAACGGTGGCTTATGTAAATACAAGGAACATGAACCCTGCATATAAACTCGGCTGGGCGATAGTTATAATGGGTTTTCCGTTCTTTGGCATACTCTTCTATTTAGCCGTTGGAAATAAAAAACCCACAAGAAAACTGAAGAAAAAATTGAGCAGAGCCAGCGAATTTGCTCATAGAATGCTTCCTCAGGATGCGGATACGATTGAAGAAATCATAAAAGAAGATCCTCTCGTTGCGGGAAGTGCGATGTATATCTCCAATTACGGTCCTTATCCTATGTGTAAGAATACAAAAACAAAGTTTTATCCTGTAGGAGAAGACGCCTTTGTCGACATGATAGAGGAGCTTAAAAAAGCTGAAAAATATATATTTATCGAGTATTTCATAGTTCACGAAGGAAAAATGTGGGATACTATTTTAGATATTTTGGAAGAAAAAGTAAAAGAAGGTGTGGATGTAAGGTTTATCTACGATGATGTAGGTTCTCTTACCGTACTTCCAAGCAAGTATCATAGAGTACTTGAGAAGAAAGGCATTAAGACTATCGTATTCAATCCTTTTGTGCCTTTTTTATCTCTTGTGATGAATAATCGTGACCATAGAAAAATAACCGTCATAGACGGTAAAGTAGGTTTCACCGGAGGCATCAATTTATCCGATGAATATATCAATGAAGTGGAAAGATTTGGTCATTGGAAAGATAATGCCATTAAGCTGGAAGGAGAAGGTGTCTGGAACCTTACGATCATGTTCCTTGAAATGTGGAACGGGTTAAGACCTACGGATAATGAGCTTGCATATGAAAAGTTCAAACCGGATTACGGCTTTGCGGCGGATTATAAAGATGAAGGTTATGTTCAGCCCTTTAGTGATTCTCCTTTGGATAATGAAGTACTATCAGAGAATGTATACATGAATATATTAAATTCCGCAAGGGATTATGTGTATATTTATACTCCTTACTTGATTATAGATAATGAAATGACTACAGCTCTTACTTTAGCCGCAAAAAGAGGAGTGGATGTAAGGATAGTTATTCCGGGGATACCGGACAAGAAGACTGCATTCGAGCTTACTAAGTCATTCTGCCCCGAACTTATAAATAACGGCGTAAAGATATATCATTATACACCGGGATTTCTTCACGGAAAATGTTTTGTCTCCGATGATAAAGTTGGTACCGTAGGAACCGCAAATATGGATTACAGGAGTTTATATCTTCATTTCGAGTGCGGAGTTTATCTTTATAAGACGAAGAGCATTATGGAAATAAAAAAAGATATGCTTGAAACATTTGAGAAGAGTGAAAGAAGATACAATAAAAAGAACAGACTTCCTATATTGTTCAAAATTTACAGAAGTCTGCTTAGACTATTTGCTCCGTTGATGTAGTACTATCAATGTTAACATCATATAGAAATTTATAGCAGATGGATAGTTTTATCCATCTGTTATTTTATTGATTTAGCTGATATTATTTTAATATCCTTGACAAAAAACAAATAAAGTTATATATTTAGTATAGTTGCTATACAGTAAAGATGCTAAATATATAGAGGTAAGGGATGAACGATTATAATCAATTGATTTTTTTAATGGAGAGAATAATACATAAATATAATGAATGGGAAAATAAAAAAAGAGATTATGGGACGGGGCTTTTATTATCAAAATCAGAAATTCATACTATCGTTGCCATTGGAGATAATCAGGGTATAAATGTAACGTCTTTGGCAAAATATTTGGGTATAACAAAAGGTGCGGCTTCTCAGATGATATATAAGCTTGTAGATAAAGGGCTTGTTGAAAAGAAAGTATCTCCGTCTTCCGATACTGAAGTCGTTTTAAGTCTTACAAAAGACGGTCGGATAAATTATGACAAACATAATGAACTTCACAAAGAGGCTAATGACGAATCCATTAAAATACTTAAAACAATGCCTAAAGAACTCTATGACTATATGTTTGATTTTTTTACATCTTTCGAAGGAATAATAGACAATAAATTGAGTGATGAATAATTTTTAATAAGCTGTCATTTAGACAGCATTTATTTTAAAAATAATGTTTAGTACCTATACAGTATTGTAACTAAATATAAAAACATTGGAGAAGATATATTATGAAAAAGTATCGTACATCAAAAATTTACGGAGATTTTTATGAAAATAAACAAAGACCTTTGGTCGTTGTAATAGGTGGAAGCAGAGCCGGACTTCCTGTAAACATAAGTGATAAACTCTTTGATTATTTGAAATCAAATTTTAATGTCTTATTACTTGCGTATTTCGGTAAAGAGGGGCTTAATGAAAGCCTTGAAAGAATACCTATGGAGTATTTTATTAATTCCATTGAGTTTATAATAAAAGAGTATGGCTTAGATGATGAAAAGATAATTATAATAGGACAGTCAAAAGGAGGCGAAGCCGCGTTACTCCTTACAAATTATATCAATTCTGCCGCTACCATAGCCCTTGTTGCTTCTTGTTATGTATTTCAAGGTCTTCCTAAAAAGTTTGACTTAGAGAGTTTTAAAGAACCAAAATCTTCTTGGTCGTATAACGGTAAAGAATTACCATATATTAAATTTCAATTCAATAAAGATATTTTAAAAGATTCGATGAATGGAAATTTTTGTTCATGTTATGAGAAGTCAATAAAAAATAATTTTAATGAAGAAGCTTATATAGATATAAATAATTACAAAGGAAAAGTATTTCTGATATCAGAAGGAAACGATAAATATTGGCCAAGTAAAGAGATGTCTCAGATAATTTTTGATAATAGTTATAATAAGTGTGATTTAAAGCATGTTTCAATGGATTTACCCGGACATTATCTTTTAAAATATGATGAGTCCGTGGATGAAATAATCAAATACTTAAATACTTTTATATAGCTATAAGCTTTATCTAAATAATCAAATAGAGTAAGTTTACAGAAAATTCTTGACACTTTTTGATATTTTGGTTACAATTAATTCAATATAGAAAATTATGGGGAGATATAAAATGACAAAGAAAATAATATCTATGATGCTTTGTTTGGGACTTGTATTAGGTCTTACCGCTTGCGGTTCAGGCGGAAGTTCAGACAAAGTATACAAAATCGGTGTACTACAACTCGTTCAGCATGATGCTTTGGATAAAGCAAACGAAGGTTTCATGAAAGCATTGGAAGAAAAAGGTTACAAAGACGGTGAAAAAATCAAATTGGATTATCAAAATGCCGCAGGGGATCAATCAAACTGCCAAACTATTTCAGATAGTTTTATAAATGATAATAAAGATTTGATCTTAGCTATAGGTACTCCTGCAGCTCAGGCTGTGGCAAATAAAACAAAGGATATTCCTATACTTGTTACTGCCGTTACGGACCCTGCGGATGCGGGACTTGTTAAATCAAATGAGAAACCTGAAACAAACGTATCGGGAACAAGCGATTTAACTCCGGTAAAAGAACAAATCAAGCTTTTAAAAGAAATATTACCAAAAGCTAAAAAAGTTGGTATTTTATATTCAACAAATGAATCTAACTCTATCCTACAGGCTAAGCTTGCAAAAGAAGCTATAAAAGCGGAAGGTATGACTGCCGTTGATGCTACCGTATCAAGCTCAAATGAAATCCAGCAGGTTACAGATGCCGTAGTAGATAAAGTGGATGCTCTTTATGTTCCTACAGATAATATGATTTCTGCGGGTATCGCTACCGTTTCTATGGTTGCGAACGAAAAGAAAGTTCCTATCATATGCGGTGAATCAGGTATGTTAAAGGGCGGAGCTCTTGCAACATATGGGATAGACTATTACAATCTTGGATATAAGACAGGTCTTCAAGCTGTAGATATCTTGGAAGGAAAAACAAAAGTCAACGATATGCCGATAGGTTACCTTGCCCAGGAAGATTTGGAAATGGCTGTAAACGAAGATGCTGCTAAAACTTTAGGTATTACTATTCCTGACAGTGTAATGAATAAAGTAAAGAAATAATAAAAGTAATTGATTGAGTATTCGTATTTCTGCTCTTAAAAGGGTAGAAATACATGTTTTTATAATATTATAGGATTTAAAACGTAAATATTAAGTAACTATACTAGGGGGAGAAATAATATGTTAAAGAAAATATTATCTGTTATGCTTTGTTTCGGCATGATGATAGGACTTGCAAGCTGCGGAAGTTCTTCATCGGGCTCTGATAAAGCGTATAAAATAGGTGTCATTCAATTGATCCAGCATGATTCATTGGATGCATCATATAAAGGCTTTGTTGCCGCATTAAAAGAAAATGGATATGAAGACGGAGATAAAATAAAAATAGATTTCCAAAATGCTGCCGGAGATCAATCAAACTGTCAAACTATTTCCGACGGATTTGTGAATGACGGCAAGGATTTGATTTTGGCTATCGGTACACCTGCCGCTCAGGCTGCTGCAAGCAAAACAAAAGATATTCCTATCTTGATAACTGCTGTTACAGATCCGGCCGACGCGGGACTTGTAAAGTCAAATGAAAAACCTGAAACGAATGTATCGGGTACGAGTGATTTGACTCCTGTAAAGGATCAGCTTGAAGTATTAAAAGAGTTTTCACCAAAGGCTAAAAAAGTAGGTCTTTTATATTCGTCGAATGAAGCAAACTCTGTTTTACAGGCTAAAATAGCTAAAAAAGAAGCTAAGAAATTGGGTCTTACACTCGTTGAGGGTACAGTATCAAGTTCAAATGAAATCCAGCAGGTAACTTCTTCAATCGTAGATAAAGTAGATGCGATATATATTCCTACAGACAATACATTCGCAGCTGGTATGGCTACCGTTGCACTCGTTACGAATGAAGCAAAGGTTCCGGTTTACTGCGGAGCACAGGCTATGGCTACTGACGGCGGACTTGCTTGTTATGGTATAGACTATTATGACCTTGGTTATAAAACAGGTCTTCAGGCTATTAAAGTTTTGGAAGGCAAAGCTAAAGTCAACGATATGCCTATCGAATATTTAAGCGGAGATGATTTAAAACTTGTTGTTAATGATGATACTCTTAAGACTTTGGATATGAAAGTTCCTGATAAGCTAAAAGATAAACTCGTTAAATAAAAAAACACCCATATGGGTGTTTTTTATTTAATATTTAATTATAATTTAGATGTCAAAGCATTTCATATTTGAGCCTATTTCAAAATGGTACTTTACTATACCCAGGTCAAGTTTTGAGTAAAATCCCTTTAGAGCCCGAACGGATACTTTGCCTTCATTGATATCGAATATAAATTTTTGCTGATTGGTTGCTGTAGGCGCTAAAAGAGCGGCTTCTACACCTTCTTTAAACCATTTTGGCATATCATTATCATTCTTGACAATTTCTTTTATTGATTTTGATTTACGGCTTACTCCATTTGTTTTACCGTAACCTAACGCGATAGTGCAGTATATTTTTTCATCTTTTTTAATCTTATAAGGTATCTTGCTTTTTTTGTAAGTAAGTGCTACCCAACATGTATTCAGCCCCAGAGTTTGAGCTTTTAAAACTATTTCTTCTCCGTAATAACCGCACTTTTCTTCTATGCCTTTTTCTTTTTTACCTATAAGTACTATATAATTATTTGCATTTTCAAATTTCCCGTAGTGTGCCATAAAAGTATCAAAAGCCTTTGGTTCATCTAAGAATAATTTTATATTAAGTCCCGATTTTTTATTGCACTCCTCAATTATATCAATGAGTTTTTCTTTTATTTCTCCCTCGATTTTTTTATTTTCATAACTTCTTACAGAATGTCTATTTATTATAGCTTCTTTTAAATTCATTGTGTTCTCCTTTATATTTTTAATTCTATTCTTGATCTTCATCCGGATATCCATGTGCTGAAGCATTTTGAATGACTTCATAAACTTCGTCCGTTAGATTTTTTATTTCATTCCATATTGTTTTGTTTGTACTTATATAATAAAAATTCATTGTTCCTTTTTTATACATGGAAATAATATTTGCTTCTTTTAAAATTTTTAAATGATGTGATACTGCGGGACGTGAAAGATAAGTTTTCTTTGTTATTTCCCCGACTCTCATACCTATATTATCACTTTCCAAAAGTGCTACTATGATACTTTGTCTCGTCTCATCTCCTAAAGCTACAAAGGCATTTTTACAATTCTTAAATTTATTTGATAAGCTTAATCTTTGTTTTTTACAGTCATTCATTTTTAACTCCTTTGTTTAACAGTTTAAACTATTATACTATATATTATTTACAAAAATACATCGGTAAAGAATTTCAATACCATTGTTTTTATATTTTTCATTTTTTTATTATAACTAAAATATTTCACAAACACTTTAAAACGTTTTATAACCTTATAAAAAAGTATTTTTTTATTGAAAAGTTTTATATTTAATAGTAGAATAGAACTAATAGTGAAAATAATAAATTATTGTTTCTTTCTATAAAAAATAAATATATTTATAAGTAATAATATAATCAGGGGGTAGAGAATGGAACTTTTCATGGGTATACTGAGGAACCTTCCCGATGCCATCAGTTTAGGTATTTTATGGGGAATAATGTGTCTTGGAGTATACATAACATTTAAAATATTAGATATAGCGGATTTGACCGTTGACGGAACATTTGCACTGGGAGGATGTATAACCGCTACATTGGTCGTATCGGGAGTAAACCCTATTCTGAGTTTGATTGCTGCAACTTTGGCAGGTATGATAGCAGGTTATGTCACGGGTTTCTTACATACAAAACTTAAGATACCCGCAATCTTGGCAGGTATCCTTACAATGCTTTCGCTTTATTCCATAAACTTAAAAGTTTTAGCAGGAAAATCAAATTTGGCTATGCCTCAAATCGGGGGAGGAAATGTACAGACTGTTATCGATATGATAACTAATCTAACAGGACTTTCAAACCGAAGTGCCACATTAGTTTTTGGTATTATAATCGCGGTTATATGTATGGTAGTTCTTTATTGGTTCTTTGGAACGGAAATAGGTTCTGCAATCAGAGCTACTGGTAATAACGAGGATATGGTCAGGGCTCTCGGCGTCAATACCGATACCATGAAAATTATAGGACTTGTGATTTCAAACGGGCTCGTTTCTCTTTCCGGAGCAATGGTAGCACAGTCTCAGCGATACGGAGACGTCGGTATGGGGACAGGTACTATAGTAATAGGTCTTGCTTCTATTATCATCGGAGAAGTTATTTTGACCCACGCACATTCTTTTAAGACAAAGCTATTCAGTGTAGTATTGGGAAGTATTATATACAGAGTCATCATTGCCGTAGTACTAAGACTCGGTATGAACCCTAACGATTTAAAACTGTTAACGGCTATTATTGTTGCACTCGCTCTTTCTCTTCCTATTATTAAATCAAAACTAAATATGAGAAAGAAAATAAAAATAAATAAAGAAATAAACGGCGGGGAGGTGTAGAAAATGCTTAAATTACAGAATATAAATAAGACATTCAACGAAGGTACCATAAATGAAAAGAAAGCATTGATAGATATAAATCTACACTTGAACCCTCAGGATTTTGTAACTGTTATCGGCGGTAACGGTGCAGGGAAATCTACAATGCTTAATATGGTAGCGGGCGTATATCCCGTTGACAGCGGTAAAATAACTCTTGCGGATCATTTAATTACAAACCTCGATGAACATAAAAGAGCAAGATGGATAGGAAGAGTATTTCAGGATCCTATGAGAGGGACTGCTTCCGATATGATGATAGAAGAAAATCTCGCCATGGCGAACAGAAGAGGGGATAAGAGAGGTTTTGCCTGGGGAATCAAAAATGAAGAGAGAGAAGAGTATAAAGAGCTTCTTAAAACTCTCGACCTCGGTCTGGAGGACAGATTAAGCGATAAAGTAGGGCTTTTGTCTGGAGGACAAAGACAGGCTTTGACACTTCTTATGGCTACTTTAAAGAAACCGGAGTTACTTCTTTTGGATGAACACACTGCTGCTCTTGACCCTAAGACCGCGGCTAAAGTACTTAAGATAACAGATAAGATAATTGAAAAAGATAATCTTACAGCGCTTATGGTAACTCACAACATGAGAGACGCCATCAAATACGGAAACAGACTTATAATGATGTATGAAGGTCATATAATATACGATGTCAGCGGAGATGAAAAGAAAAATCTTGAAGTAAAAGATTTACTTGAAAAATTTGAAATGTGTTCGGGCGGAGAATTCGCCAACGACAGGATGTTATTATCTTAAACTTTGGAGTGCAGATTTACTGCACTCTTTTTTATTTATATAATGATAGTTACTTTATTTTAATGTGTTTATATACCTAAATTTAGATGATTATTTTTTAATAAAAGAAAAAAATAAATAAAAAAAGAAAATAGGAAAAAACAGTCAAAATTTCTGAAAGCGTTTATATGAAGCATAATGAAAGATAAGGAAAGTTTTTGATATTATGGAAAAGAAAATTTGTATCCTAAATGCACTTCACATTTTATATAAATTGTGGTAGAATAATTGTAAATAAAAAAAGCGTACGAGGTGATTAAAATGGTTAAAATTATCGGTGGTGCAGAAGGCACAGGAAAAACAAAAAAACTTATAGACTTAGCTAACAATGAAAACAAAGAAACGAAAGGGCTTCAAGTCTATATTGATTCAACTTTAAACCACTCAAGAGAAGTTATGACTCAAATCAGATTTATCAATACTTCTGAATTTCACATTGCTTCTTCTGAAATGTTCTTCGGATTTTTATGCGGACTTATCGCAGGAAACTACGATATAACAAAAATATACATAGACGACATACTATCTATTATAAATGCAAAACATTTGGAAACTGCAATAGCTTTTCTGGATCAGCTTGAAGCATTTACTAAAGAATATGAATGTGATATTACACTAACTCTTGGCGCAAGAGATGAAGATGAACTTAATCTTCTTAAAAAATACGAATATCAAGAAGCGTAACATTGTATACTAAATTTTCTACTAAATTAAAGGAGAAGTATTCTTCCAAGGTTTATAAAATACCAATTAGTATAGATACCACCTGTCCCGTAAGAGACGGGAGTATATCTAAAGGCGGATGTATATTTTGTGGTGAAAAAGGTGCAGGCTATGAAAACGGCGACTGCAAAGAATCAATAACCAAACAAATAAACGATAATTTAGATATTTTTGTTAATAAATATAAGGCTGAAAAGTTTATATTATATTTTCAAAATTTTACTAATACATATATAAAGCTTTCTACTTTTAAAAATAACATAATAGAAGCTGTAAATGCAGTTGATAATGCTGTAGCCATTTCGGTTTCTACCAGACCTGACTGCATCGACAGCGATTATCTTGACTTTTTAAAAGAAGTAGAAAATAAGTATCATCTTGATATAATCATCGAACTCGGATTACAGTCAGTAAATAATGAAACACTGAAAAAATTAAATAGAGGTCATACTCTGGCAGATTATTTAAAAGCTGCTCTTCTTATAAAAAGTTATGATTTTGAAATTTGTACGCATATAATTGCTTCCATTCCATATGACCGTGATGAGGATTTGGTGGAAGCGGCAAAAATACTTAGTATTTTAAATACGAACAGCGTAAAAATTCACTCTTTATATATTGAAAAAAATACAATTTTGGGTAAAATGTATGAAGAAGGAAAAATCGAAATGTTAAAACTTGATGATTTTGTAAGGAGAGTAGTTTTATTCTTGGAGAATTTAAGTGAAGAAGTTGCAGTCGAAAGACTGGTTTCGAGAGTTCCGAAGGAAGAAGATGTTTTATTTCTAAATTGGGATAGATCCCACTGGGTAATTCAGGATATGATAATCGATGAAATGAAAAAACAAAATACTTATCAGGGTAAGAAGTATAATGAGTACCAAAAAGGACTTCTTGATAAGTTTAAATAAAAGGAGCATGATAAGGTGCTTGATAACAGCGTAAATTGGGAAGATTTTTTATACCCATACAAGCAGGCAGTAGATGAGCTTACTTTAAAGTTTAAGACAATACGAGACCAAAAATTAAAAACCGGACAGTACTCGGAGATAGAAGAAGTACACGGAAGAGTAAAAAAAGTAAGCAGTATACTGGAAAAATTAGATAAAAATGATTATAATATTGAAGATATCGAAACCAAGATAACAGACCTTGCCGGAATTAGGATAGTATGTCAGTTTGAAGAAGATATAAATAAAGTTGCCAGCCATATTGCAGGCAGGAATGATATGAATATCATCATCAAAAAGGACTACCTTTCCAATCCGAAGGAAAGCGGATACCGTTCGGTTCATCTTGTAATAGAATATCAAGTCCATACTGCATTTGGTGTCAAGGATATCTTATGTGAAATTCAAATCAGGACACTGGCAATCAATTTTTGGGCTACTATAGAACATTCCCTAAATTATAAATATGAGGGGGATATACCAAAGGAAATTTCCGAAAGGCTTAAAGCAGCCGCTTTAAAGGTCAAAGATTTAGATCAGGAAATGAGTGCAATACGAGATGAAGTAATGCATGCACAAAAATTATTCAGGGCAAAGAAAAATGCCACACTTATGACAAGTCAATATATATCTCTTCTAAATAAGATGGGATATTTGGAATTAGGGAATAAATATGTTAAAATATTTACAAAGTTATCGGAAAAAGATGACACCCTACAGCTTATGCTTTTGGAAAAAGAACTGGAAGCAAAAGTTAAAAATTTAGTAAAAAAAGAAAACAAAGGAGAACAATAATGGCTTTAATCTCAAGTAAAGAAATTTTACAAAAAGCAAAAGAAGGAAAATATGCAGTAGGTGCTTTCAATGTCAACAATATGGAAATTATCCAAGGTATCGTTGAAGCAGCTGAACAAGAAAATGCGCCTGTAATCTTACAAGTATCAGCAGGAGCAAGAAAATACGCTAAATCAGTTTATTTAACATCTTTAGTAGATGCTGCTATCAAAGATACGGGAGTAGATGTTGTACTTCATCTTGACCATGGTGACAGTTTTGAACTTTGTAAATCTTGTATTGATGACGGATTTACATCAGTTATGATCGATGCTAGTAAATATGACCTTGAAAAAAATATCGAAATCACAAAACAAGTAGTGGAATATGCTCACGACCACGGTGTTACAGTAGAAGCCGAACTCGGTAAATTAGCGGGTGTTGAAGATGCGGTTAAAGTTGCTGCTAAAGATGCTACTTACACAGATCCCGAAGAAGCTGCCGAATTCGTAGAAAAAACAGGTGTTGACTCACTTGCTATAGCTATCGGTACTTCTCATGGTGCTTATAAATTCTCAGGTGAACCTAGTCTTGACTATGCAAGACTTGAAAAAGTTTGCGAACTTATTCCAAACTTCCCAATAGTACTTCACGGTGCTTCATCTGTACCTCAGGAATTTGTTGAACTTAACAATAAATATGGTGCAAAAATACCTGGAGCTCAAGGTGTCCCTGAAGAAATGTTAGCAAAGGCTGCTAAATTAGGTGTTGCTAAAATCAACGTAGATACAGATATACGTTTAGCAATGACAGCTGCTATCAGAAAAGTATTCGTAGAAGAACCTGAAGTATTTGACCCAAGAGGATATTTAAAACCTGCAAGAACTGCTGTTAAGGATATGGTTGCTCATAAAATGCAAGTATTCGGATGTGCAGGTAAAGGCGGACTTAAATAGTTTTATATAATAAAAAATAAAAGACCACTTATATGTGGTCTTTTTTAGTTGTATCATTTAATTAAATAATTTAACCGTTAACTCTTTTTTTTGCTTCTTCTAAAATTGTTCCCGCTGATCTTACTCCAAGACCAAATCTGTTACATCCGATTTCTGCCATAGCAATAAGAGTATCTAAATCTCTTACTCCGCCTGCAGCCTTAATTAACGCATCGTCACCGATAGTTTCTTTTATAAGTTTGATAGTTTCCACTGTTGTTGGTTTTGGTCCCCATCCCGTACCTGTTTTAACGTATGTAACACCGGCTTTTACGCATAATTCACTTGCCTTTTTGATTTCATCATCTGTAAGATAGCAAATTTCAATAATTGATTTTACAGGTACTCCGTCTGCTGCTTCTACTACTGCTTTGATATCATCAACGAAATAATCGTATTTACCTGATTTAAGTGCACTGACATTACTTACCATGTCAAGTTCTTCACAGCCCATAGCAATATTTTCTTTAGCTTCTATTATCTTATTTGCTGTTGTTGCAGCACCGCTTGGAAAACTTACGACACCTGTCGTTACTATATCCGGATAATCTTTTAATCTGTCGATAGTATACTTGGTTACCCAAGGCATTGGTGATGCACAAATACAATTGTACTTAATGACTGTATCGATCATTTCTTCAACTTCATCCATTACGATATCAGTTCTTACCGTACTGACATCAATCATTCTGCTAATTTTCTTTAAATCTACTTCTTTTTTCATTATTTAACCTCCGATGAATAAACATCATTATCTTTTATGGTTTTATAATAACAGGTAATTACCTTTTTGTAAAGTATTTTTTAAAAATTTATGAAAAAATATATTAAGGTGGTGATGTTTAACTTTTTGAAAAAATTTGATATTGTCGAATTATGTGATATAATGTATTTTACATAATAAGGAGGGTATAATGATAAGCTTAATACTCGGGATATGTTTTTCATTTGAATCAGCTTTAGTATTCATATCTTTATTCTATGCTCTTAAAAGGGTGATTTTTAATGGGACTCATCTATTTTTATTATTTTTGATAATTTTTTATGCACTTGCCTGTTTCTTTATAGGTCAATTGTTTTTCTATATTGTAAGAAGAAAATATAAAGTAGATAGCATATTTGATTTGCCGATACTGGATATAAATATTAAAGAAGAAATAAAATTGGAACATATAATTGAAGGAAGAGATATTGCGGGGATAGAGGACGGTAAAATTCTTTATATTGAAGACGAAAATAAAAATAAAGATATAGATACAAATTAGAAAATATTACTTGATTAAACTTCAAGTAATATTTTTTATTGTAAGTAACTATATAGATACGAGCAGTAACATCAGTATTTAAAATAATTTGTTATAATGTTTTAAGGAGGTTTGTTATTAAATTTGCAGAAAAGTTAAAGAAATTAAGAATAAGTAATGAAATGTCACAGGAGAATTTAGCAGAACTTTTAAATGTATCGCGTTCAGCCATTGCAAAATGGGAGAATGCAAACGGTATGCCCGATTTGGATAATTTAAAGATGATTGCCTCGATATTTGATGTCACTATCGATTCTCTTATCAGGGATGAAGAAGATATCGAAACTACAGAAGAAGGTTTTTGTTTTAAGATTGCGGGTGCAGGTGTAGGAGTAGGGTTAGTCTTGGGATTTTTATTCCGAGATTTTGGAGTAAATAATATGGGAGCATGGGGGATAGGTTTCGGAATAATCGGATATATTATAGGTTATGTTATTATTCAAATAAAAAACAAATAAAAATTATAATAAAATTGTACATAAAAAAGAAGGAGAAAACCTTCTTTTAATCTATGTAATTATCTATTTTATTTTGTTCGATAACTTTTTTACCCAGAAGCGTTATGGCTTTGGCAGGACAATTAGTTATACATCTGTAGCACATGGTACATTTGTTTTTTGTAATTATTTTGTTATCAATAATTTCTAAATTATTCATTGGGCATAAAGAAATACATTTTTTACATTTTATGCATTTGTTATTATCCACTTTAAGCTTTGATGAATATTCCTTAGTTTTATTATAAAACCAAAGTCTCTGTCCTAATAACCCAGCTATATGATAAAATACATTTAGCCCTTCTTTTGTTGGATTATTGTTTTTCAATCTTTGAGCTGAACTGATAATTTTATTTTCTGCTTTTAATATTATTTGTTTATTTTTTTCTTCACTTCTTTTTAATGCCTTAACATCTGCAATACAATCCGGCATTTTTACATGAAGTCCTCCTATAATGTTCGCACCATATCTTTTAAGCAATCTGGCAGAACATCCCGCACCGTCTCCGCTAAATAGTCCCATAGTTGCAATAATAATTACATTCTTGTTTTTAAATAATCCCTTATTATTTATGATAAATTCTCTGACTATTTTGGGTAGATTGCTGTAATATATTGGATAAGCAAATACTATATCTTTATTTTTTAGTAACTTTTCTTTTATATCTTTGCTTTCTATAGATATAATATCTGAATTATTATCAATATTGTTTATAAATTTATCAATGCAATATTTTGTATTTCCGGTTCCGCTGAAATAAATCCCTATCATATTTGTTTCCCTTATCTTATTTCACTTATAATAATTCTGTTTTGATGATCTTTTATTGACTTTATTAAATCATCAAAAGAAATAAATATCGTAGCTGAATTTTCCATTGGGTGAATTCCTATTATTTTATTTTTAAGTTCTTTGTCAAATACTGAAATCACTTTATTTTCTTTGTCGTTTATTACCGCAATCGGAGTCACACTTCCTGCCGACACTCCTAATATATTTTCAACATCTTTATTGTTTGCAAAGCTTAGTCTTCTGCTCCCGATTTCTTTTCTTAAACTCTTCAAATCGGCTTTTTTATGTCCGGGCAATGTGACAAGGTAATAATTTAACTTTTTATCGTCTCTTAAAAATAAATTTTTAGCTATTTTTTCTTTTCCCGGTATATTAAGATTATCAATTTCATTGATCGTATATACTTTTTCATGTTCCACTGCTTCATAATCTATATTTAATTTATTGAGGTATTCGTATGTTTCCTGTTTATTCATTTTTATTAATTCCTTTTCTTATTTGTTGCTAAAATCGTATCTCATGGGGACATAGTTTGTCTTGATTTCTTTAAATCCAAGTTTTTTATATAATTCATAACCTTCTTTTGTTGAGTTTAGCTCGATATAATCAAGGTTCATATAGCTAACATCTTCTATTAATTTTTCTATAAGTTTATTTGCAATTCCCTGCCTTCTGAAGTTATCTACTGTAAATACATTGAGTATCGTTCCTATTTTACCGTTTATAAAATTTACTCCTGAGGGAATATTGGAAATGGAAATAAATGCAGATGAAATTATTTTGTTTTCGTCTAGTGCTATATAAGCATAAAAGTCTTTGTTTAAGTGTTCTTTAAAATATGATAATAATTCTCTCTTTATATTGCTTTCATTATTTTTAATAGTTTCTTTAAATCCGTATTTAAGGAATTTAATCCTTATATCTATAAGTTCTTTTATATCGCTTTTATCGGCTTTTTTTATTATCAATGTTATGCTCTCAATGTTTAATTAATAAAATTATATTAATTATAGTATTTAATATCCTAAAAGACAATTAACAAATTTATATTAATATAAAAAATCCCTGATATTAATCAGGGATAAAACTATTTTCTTATTTTGGGAAGTGTATTTGCTCCGTGAGGAAGTAATACTGTTTCCATATCAAGACTGCCTCCGTTTAAGTCTTTTGCTATTTCAAGTGCTTCATCTAATGTTGTTGTTACATATGCTTTTGTATTTTTAAACTCTTCCTTTGGTATGCTTGTTACGAGTATCAAATTATATTTATCTGCGAAATCGGCGAATAAGTATCCTACGTATGCACCTATGGAAAAATCATTTCTGAGTGCAACTTCTCTGTCGTACATGTTATCATAACCTTTAATTTGTTTTTCGCAGTCTTCATCTCCGAATTTTTCCCCGCATTTAAATAATATGATAGCGGTTCCATTGTCTTCTATTATTTCCATAACATTGCAGAGAGTCTTTGAACCTTGATAAAGATTTATGTCTTTTGGAAACCCTCCCGCAGTAGCAATAACAAAAGGATATTTTTTATCTACATATACTCCTTCCATTTCATCGACCATTTTACATGCTTCTCTATGGGCTTCAACATAATCTCCGGCAAATGCTTTAATTATATTAAAATCTCCGTCCACTACGACATTCAGTAAAAATGTAGGTTTAAGCATTTCTGCCGCTTCCATTAAATCCATATGGAATGGATTTGTTTCGCTCATGTTTGCACTTCTGACAAATGGATTTGAACCGCTCCCAAGTCCATTATTTAATGATAGTGAATGGTGTTTCATTATCGTTTCTCTTGCTGCAATCCCCGGAACTATACTTTTTCTGCCTCCTCCGAAGCCTGCAAGAAAATGATATACTACTCCGCCGGTTATAATAACCTTATCAGCTTCTACGGCGATTTTATTTAATTTGATTGGTGTACCATGTGAAGTCGTTCCCATATAAACCATGTTTTTATCATCAGTACAAACATGATCTATTATTTCTATTCTTCCGTAGAGTTCACCTATAAGTTCTTTATGCTCTTCTTCAGTCTGTTTTCTATGTGTTCCCGTTGCACTTAAAATGGTTATATTATCATCTTTTACTCCTGCTTTGTTTAATTCGTCCACCAAAATTGGAAGATACATTTTAGATGACTGCCACTTTCTTGTTATATCGGATATTATAATACAGACTTTATCATCTTTATCTATCTTTTCATTTAGTTTATCGCTTCCTATCGGATTATTTAAAGCGTCTTTTATATGTTCTTTGGGTGTCTTTTTTATTAGTCCCAAATCGTTGGATTCAAGGACTTCTTTAATATTTTCATCCTTTAAATTTACATCAAATTCTGTTTTATCATATCTTAATTTGTAACCCATTTATTAATTCTCCTTACTTATATAAGCTTATTAAAGATTTAATTCTTATTAAAAGTTTAATAAGTTTATATAAAATATTATTTTCACATTTTATCACAAAAAGTCTTTTATTACTATATTTTAAAACGTTTTAATTTTTAAATATTATGCAATCAACAGTTTAATTTTGGAAATCATAAAAGGGAAGAAAATAATAAATTAATTAGACAATTATTTCAGTAAAAATTTGAAAGAAAGTGTTGAAATCGTTTTAGAGAATATATGCTAAGATATATTTAAGGAAGAATCAATAAATAAGGTGATTTAAATGTTTCTAAAAAGAAGAGAACTATTGATACTCAAAAGTTTGATGTTAGCCGATAAAGGTATCAAAATATCGGATTTGACAAATAAATTCAAGGTATCGGAAAGAATGATAAGATATGACATTGATAATATAAATTATTTTCTTAAAAGTATCAATGCTTTTATAGATAAAGATAGAAATGGAAATTTTATTTTAAATATAAAAGAAGAAGATATATTCAAGTTAAAAGAAGAGATAAATAATTTTGCGGTTACGGATGTTTATCTTACGGAAGAAGACAGGTTTAATTATATAATTATAAAACTTCTAACGGCAAATAAACCAATAACGATTTCATCCATAGCCGAAGAACTTTACGTAAGCAGAAGTTCTTTGAATAAGACTATGAAAAAGGTTTATGAATGGTTCGATGAACAAGGTATAAATGTTATAAGTAAAACCAATTACGGGATACTGTTAAATTGTTCGGAAAACAGATGGAGAAAGGCGGTAATAAAATTAAGCAATAACAAAGAACACCGAGGTTACTTTTACAGTCTTCTTCATAAAGTATCCAATGACAGTGACGATAATTATTTAAACCCCACCAATTACATTCTTCCGCTATATAAAGAAGCTTTATTTGATGAAGACGATTTATTTAAAATCATAGATTCGATTTCTTATTTAGAAGATTTACTTGAAACAAAATTTGATGATTCCAGTTATGTATCTTTATTGATACATCTAGCAATAGCAATGAAAAGGCTTAAAAACGGGAACAAGATTTTAATGTCGAATGAACAGCTTGAGCAGCTTAAAAATGAAGATGAATATCCTGTTTCCAAAAGTTTTGCTAAGTATTTAAATACCATTTTCGATATTGATATTCCCGATGAAGAAATAGGCTATATAACCATACATCTTATGGGGGCAAGAAGATTTTTTATTTTGGCAAATGATGACAAAGGGTTAAAAGAAGTTGTAATAAAAATCATAGATAACGTTCAGAAGATTTTAAATAAAAGTATTGATGATAAGTATATCGATGATTTGATAAAAGACTTGACTGTTCATTTAAAACCGGCAATATCAAGGCTTAAAAATTCTTTAATGATTGAAAATCCCATACTGGATACCATAAAAGGAAAATATATGGATATATTTTCGGCGGTGGAAAAGTCATGTTTTATCATAAAAGAAAAATATGATATAGATAATATCCCTGATGACGAGATAGCTTATATAACGATGCATATCGGGGCAAGTTTAGAGAAATCCAGAGTTATTAAAAATAAAAAGATAAAAGCAATAACCATGTGTGCTAGCGGTCTCGGGACTTCCAAAATGCTTTCCAGCAGGATACAAAGAGAATTCCCTATGATAGAAATCATAGGAGAAATATCAATATTCGATGCTTCCAAATATAAAAAAGCAGATGTAATCATTTCAACCATAGATACTTATATAAAAACCGAGATTCCTATTATAAAGGTAACGCCTTTACTTGATAGTAAAGATATAAAAAAAATAGAAGATTTCCTTGATATAAAAAGGGTAGTTCCAAACTATGAAATACTTGGTGATTTAGATAAAAAAATAGACATAATTGTAAAAGCAGCAAAAGATAACAGTACTAATTTAGATGAAATTAAATTTAAAAATGTTTTATATGAAATATTAATAGATAACAACAATACAGGAGAGGAGATTTTACCTATGCTATCGGAGTTGATTGACGAAAAGAGAATTTCATTTTATGACGCAAAAAATTGGGAGGACGCGGTGAGGGAGGCCGGGAGACTATTGGTGGATACCAAATGTGCCAAAAACGGGTATGTTGATAAAATGATCGATACCGTCAAAGAACTTGGTTCATATATAGTAATAACAAAGGGGATCGCTTTACCCCATGCGAGACCTGAAGACGGAGCATTGAAAGTTGCAATGAGTCTTGTGATATTAAATAATCCCATAAATTTCGGTAATAAAAACAACGATCCGGTAAAGGCGGTGTTCGGACTTTGTGCCGTTGATAATCATACTCATTTAAGGGCTCTTTCGGATCTTGGAAAGTTTGCCGTTAATGAAGATAATTTTTCAACTTTAATTTCACTTAAGTCTAAAAAGGAAATATCAAAATATATTAAACAAATATGTGAGGAGAGTGATAAGAATGAATGACAGAATCAAAAAAATCAAGAAAAGTGTGGTCAGTGTAAAACCTGAAGTATGTACCGAGAGACTGAGAATAATAACGGAGTCTTATGAAAAATACAAAGATGAACCTATCATAGTAAAAAGAGCATTGTCACTTAGAGATATACTTCTTAATATGAGTATTTATCTGGAAGATGAACAGCTCATCATAGGCAATCAATCCTCGGGAATCAGAAGAGCTCCGTTGTTTCCCGAATATTCTTGGGACTGGATTTTTAAAGAAATAGATGAATTTGAAAAAAGACCAAGCGATGTCTTTTATGTAAGCGAAGAAAATAAAAAAATAATGAGAGAAATATTACCTTTATGGAAAGGTATGACACTAAAAGACAGAGTTCTCAAAACTCAGACAAAAGAAGTTTTGGAAGATAAAAAAGTCGGAGTCCTCGGTTGGGAGGGAAATGTAACAGCCGGAGAAGGACATATAATCATGGACTTTGAAAAAGTGTTAAAAGTTGGATTCAGAGGTATAGTAAATGAAGCCGACGATAAACTTTTAAACCTTGACTATACCGACCCTGATGATTTAAGAAAAGTATCTTTTTATAAGGCTGTAAAAATAGTATACTCCGCTTCAAGCGAATTTGTTGAAAGATATATAGATTTGCTTCAGGAGAAAATTATTATAGAAAAGGATGAACAGAGGAAGAAGGAGCTAAAGCAAATAAAGAAAACTATAGAAAATATTGAATATAATCCTCCTACAACTTTCAAAAGTGCGGTTCAGCTCCTTTGGTTCGTTCAGCTGATTTCTCAGATAGAAGCAAACGGTCATTCAATGTCGATGGGCAGGGTAGATAAATATATTTATCCGTTTTACAAGAGAGATATCGATAAAGGGATTTTAAACAGAGATGAAGCAAAAGAATATATAGAGTGTTTTTATTTAAAACTATTCACAGTAATAAAGATAAGACCTTGGTCTCACACGAGGTTTGTTGCCGGATATCCTACATATCAAAATATTATTATAGGCGGGAAGAATATAGACGGAGAAAGTGATTTGAATGAAATGTCGTATATACTCCTCGAAGCTCTGGGAGATATCAAATTATCCGAACCTAACTTTTATATAAGGTGTCATGAAGATATGCCTAAAGATTTTGTGGATTTAATGATAAAAGTTATAAAAATGGGATTTGGTATGCCGGCTCTTGTAAATGATGATGTTATCATAAATTCTTTAATCGATAGGGGTGTGAGCAAAGAAGACGCTTATGACTATTCCACAATGGGTTGTCTTGAAGTTCAGGTTCCTGGTAAATGGGGATACAGAGCGAACGGTAAGACTAAAGTAAATGTTTTAAAAATAATGGAAATTGCACTAAACGGAGGAGTAGATCCCAAAAGCGGTATCAAGACAATAAAAGGTATTCCCGAATTTACAAAGTTTACTGATTTTGATGAAGTGTATGAAGCTTACTGTAAAGCAATGATACATTATATGCGTCTTCAGGTCACTGCGGATAATATCAATGACATTGCTATGGAAGAGCTTGTTCCGGATGCGTTTTGCTCGGGGCTTGTAGAGGACTGTATAGGAAGAGGAAAGACCATAAAAGAAGGCGGTGCCGTTTACGATATGATAAGCGGAGCGTTGGTCGGAGGACCTAATGTAGGTAATTCTCTATATGCTTTAAAGAAAGCTGTCTTTGAAGATAAGTTGCTGACTTTGGAAGATGTTCAAAATGCTGTAAGAAGCAATTATGAAGGTATCGAAGGAGAAAAAATAAGGCTGCTTCTTCAAAACAAAATAGATAAATACGGAAATGATAATGATGAAGCGGATGATATGGTCGTAAAGATTTATAAGCCTTACATAGATAATATAGCTTCATATAAAAATACCAGATTTGGCAGAGGTCCTATAGGGGGTATGTTCATTCCTTCCACCGTTACTATTTCTTCAAATGTTCCCGACGGAGCAAAAGTAGGTGCGACTCCCGACGGAAGAAAAGATGAAGAACCTACTGCGGAAGGCGTGTCGCCTATGCACGGAACAGAAAAAAACGGTCCGACCAGTGTTATCAATTCTGTTTCCAAATTGGAAACAAGAAAGATGACCGGAGGACAGCTCTTAAATATGAGATTTAATCCGACTACGGTAAAGACTAAAAAAGATGAAGAAAAATTCTATGCACTGATAGAAGCATTTTTCAAGAAGAACGGATGGCATGTTCAGTTTAACATGATATCCACGGATACTTTAATCAAGGCCCAGAAAGAACCCGAGAAATATCAAGATTTAGTTGTAAGGGTTGCAGGATATAGTGCTTTATTTACTTCTTTGGACAAAATTACTCAGGACGACATAATAAGCAGAATGGAATATGAATTATAGGAGGTTGAAAATATGAAAATTATTACAGTTTGCGGAATGGGGATGGGTACGTCTTTGATTTTAAAGATGACTATCGAATCTGTACTGAAAAAAGAAGGATTGAGTGCAGAAGTAGTTCATTCGGATTTAGGTTCGGCTAAAGCTTTAAATGCTGATTTATTTGCAATTTCGGTAGATATGATAAGTGCATTTGAAGATTCAGGCAAAACTTATGTTGCCGTACAAAGTGTATTTGATGAAAACGGCGTAAGAGAAAAAGTATTACCTATTGTGAAAAAATTTTTAGAAGAAAATGAAAAATAAAATATAAATAGGAGGTCAAAATGAATTTTTTAATAAATTTTGTAGATTATATGGCAAATTATGTTCTGGGCGTTCCGGCTATTATGATTGCTCTTGTTTCTATGATAGGACTTATTGCTCAAAAAAAATCTCTGCCTGATATTTTGTCGGGAACGATGAAATCAGCTATGGGGTATTTGATCTTAAGTACGGGAGCAGGAATACTTGTAAGCTGCATGGTACCCCTTGGGGGCATAATGAACGAAGTATTTGGTTTTCAAGGATTTTTCCCTAACGACGAATCAATAATCGCAGCTGTAATGGGAACTTACGGAAAAGTAGCTGTTCTATCGATGGTAGTATGCTTTATGGTAAATTTGATCGTTGCGAGATTTACCAAATTTAAATATGTATACTTAACAGGTCACATGTTACTATTCATAAATATGTTGGTATGTGTACTTATAGAAGTACAATTAGGTATTACAAGCACATGGCAGATAGTACTGTTAAGCGGTTTGATAAGCGGTATATACTGTCCGTTAGCTATTGCTCTTTGTCAGAAGTACACCGATAAAGTTACAAATAATGCCGGAGTTGGGCTTGCTCATTCATCATGTTTGCAGGCATTTATAGGCGGTTGGATAGGTGAAAGGTTTGGAGATCCAAGCAAATCTACAGAAGATTTAAAACTGCCTAAATGGGCGAGTATTTTCAGAGATGCAACACTTGCTACCGGAATAACGATGTTTTTGGTATTCTTGGTCGTAGCTTTTATAGCTCCGAAAGATTACATATTAGAGCAGGTAGGCGAACAAGGCAGGTTTATGTGGGCTGTAATGAACGGTCTTAACTTTGGTGCCGGAATAACTATTTTGTTATCCGGTGTTAGAATGCTTATTGCAGAGATCGTACCGGCATTTAAAGGTTTTGCGGATAAAATCGTACCTAACGCCAAACCGGGGCTTGACTGTCCGATAGTTATGCCTTACGCTCCTACTGCTTGGCTTTTAGGTTTCTTGATAAGTTTCCCTATAGGTATTATTTGTACATTGATTTCTGCGGGACCTTTAAGCGTACAGTATGTGCTTATTGCCGGTGTTATCCCTCACTTCTTTGGTTCCGGACCTGCAGCTGTTTACGGTAATGCGACAGGCGGTGTCAAGGGTGCTGTTATTGCATCAATAGTTTCTTCACTTATCCTAAGTTTTGGTATACAGTTACTTATTCCGTTAACGGGAAGCGTATGTATTGGTACCGGACTTACATGGGGTGAAAGTGACTTTGGTGTATGGGGTACATTACTTGGATATATATTCAAAGGTATATCAAGTATCTTTTAAATAAAAAAGGAAATGTTAATATGCGTAACATTCCCTTTATGTCAATCAATATAAGAATATTGAAAGAAATATATTAAATTATACTAATTTTCTAGCTAAAAAACAATCATAAAGAGGTAAATTATGGGAAAAGTAGCATTACTAAAGTGTAAACCGAACCAAATCAAAGACAAAGTACATAAAGCATTAGATTTACTCGGGGGTATTTCTGATTTTGTTAAAATAGATGATATGGTAGTTATAAAACCTAATGTTCTTTGTGCTCAAGACCACGAAACGGGAGCGACAACATCTCCCGTTTTGGTAAAAACAATTGCGGATATGTGTCTTGATGTCGGAGCTAAAAAGGTTATAGTTGCGGAGAGTTCCAACTGGGGAATAGATTCAATGGAAGCAATGAAAGAATGCGGATATGATAAAATTGCTGACGGAGAAAAAATCGTCTTAATGGATTTAAAAAAAGGTGAATTCGTTAAAAAGGATATTGACGGCTTGGTCCTTAAGAGTATCAATATACCGAAGGTATTATGTGATGCTGACGCTGTTATAAACTGTCCCGTGCTTAAAGCACACACCATGACTAAAGTAACCATAGGAATTAAAAATTTGTCTGTAGGGATTTCTTCCGATGAAGATAAACAGCATTCACTTCACAGGATAGGGCTCTATCCTCCTTTAAGCGATGAAATGGAAGAAAACGGTTCTTGGTTAGACCAAGCTATATGTGATATAAACTCGAATACAAAGACTACGCTTACTGTAGTCGACGGCATATATGGTCTTCATGGAAAGGGGGCACCTCTTTTTGGAGATAAAATCAATACTAATTTGATCATGACTTCTCCTGACAGAGTAAGTATTGACAGTGTTGGAAGTAAGATCTTAGGTCATGATGCAGTGGATGTTCATCATATAAGAAACTCTTATAACAGGGGCATGGGAGAAATAGACTTAGATAAAATCGAGGTAGTAGGAGATAAAATATCGGATTTTAAATTTGATATCAATCAGTCCTATAATACTTCCCTTAATGGCATTCCAAGTAACGTTACTGTTATAAACGGATGTAAGAACTGCAAAGCTTGTTTATCGACGATAACTTATGTTTTAAGCAGGCATAAAGATGATATAGAAAAAATGGAAATTCCTATAAATGTGTATGTAGGGAAATATTTTGAAGATAAAAAACATCCGTCTGACAGAAGGATGCATATTTATTACGGTAATTGTGCGGGAAGTCATATTTACGGAGGAGGTTTTGTCCCCGGATGTCCTCCAAGGTCCAGAAGGCAGTTTATTCAATCTATAGGAGCTTTGGATATATACAAACAAGACGAAGGTCTGGATACGGATAGGTAACCAATATGGGAGAAAAATCGGCTGTTATATTTGATATACAAAAATATAGTATACATGACGGTCCCGGTATAAGGACGGTTGTATTTTTAAAAGGCTGCCCATTAAGATGTCCATGGTGTGCAAATCCCGAATCACAATTATTAGAACCTAAAATCGTTTATTTTAAAGATAAATGTATCGGAGATTTGAACTGCAAAAAAGTTTGTCCCAAGGGTGCAATAACCGTTGATAAAGAAGGTATAAATATAAATGAGGATAAGTGTACTAAATGTATGCTGTGTGTAGATAACTGCTACGCTACTGCTCTTAGAGTATATGGCAAAAATTTATCCATAGATGAAATCATTACTAAATGTATGGAAGATAAAATTTTTTATGAAACCTCAAAGGGAGGAGTAACTCTTTCGGGAGGAGAACCTTTATTTCAGTTTGAAGCGGCATATGAAATTTTAAAGAGATTAAAATCCCGTGATATAAATACGGCAATCGAAACGACGGGATATGTTAGTAAAGAAAATATCAATAAAATAATGAAGTATGTGGATTTATTTTTGTTTGATATCAAGGCTGTCGATAATGATAAACATAAAAGGCTGACGGGAGTGGACAATAATAAAATCCATGATAATCTAAGATATCTTGATGAACATAATAAAAATATCATTATAAGGGTTCCTGTCATACCTTCTTTAAATGACAGCAAAGAAGATATGTTATATATCATAAAGCTTATAAAGAGTTTAAAAAATAAATATGAAGTGAATTTACTTCCTTATCATAGACTTGGTTTATATAAATACGAAGTTTTAAAAAAGGAGTATGAACTAAAAGATATAACTCCTCCTAAAGATGATCAAATGAATAGTATTTTAAAGATGTTTGAAGAAAATGGTTTAGAGTGTCAAATAGGAGGTTAAACATGAATAGCAGGGTAAATATCATTTCCAATGGAAATGAAGTGGATATAAATATTGAAAGTGAACGAAATAAAAAGAAGATATTTATATTTATTGTTGGTATGTCACTAATCATATCGTTAATATATTTATTGTTTTACTGGTCTTTTAATTATCAAAAGGCTGTATCTCCCGGAAGTTTTGTTGCTTTTATATGGCTTATGGTGATTTTTTATCCTTTATTTAAGGGCTTTATAAGTCAGGTATGCGAAAATGAATACATAAAGATATCAAACGGTGAAATGATTATAAAATCTAATTTTACATCTTATAAAGTTGATAGAAAAAAAGTAAAAAAGATATTTTCAAGTTCTGAAGACTTAATACTTTTTAATGCCTTGGAGCATAACAGATATATATTTTATTACGACAGAGGAAGGATAAGTTTAAATATATTAAATAAGAAAAATAAACTTAGGAAGATACGTTTCGGAAAGTGTCTTAATAAAGAGGACACTAAAAAAATAATAAGTGCAATAAAACATATTTGATATGTTTTAATAAAATCCTTTAATTAAAATTGTTTAAAGAAGTCTTATATAAAAGGCTTCTTCTTTTTATGCCAAATTATATCCATTGTAAATGAAATTCCTATGTGTTATAATCTTTTTGCAAGTTAGAAGACAAGTTCTGATAATGAGCATTTAAATATAGTTCTAAACCCGAAGCGTTATTCTAAAGGTAAAGATGAAATTTATATAAAATAATTTATGTATATTTATCTCATGCTTTAGGTATGAGATTTTTTATTCGGAGGTATGTTTGATAGAAATAATCGATAAATTATATGATAAACAAACTTTAAAAAAAGATGAATTTATATATCTTATAAATAACAGAAATGAAGAGACAGATGAATATTTATTTAATCTCGCAAGGAAAAGGCGGGAAGAATATTACGGGAAAGATGTCTACATAAGAGGACTTATTGAATTCACCAATTATTGTAAAAATGATTGCTATTACTGTGGTATAAGATGTTCAAATAAAAATGCGGATAGGTACAGACTAACAAAAGAAGAGATACTTCTTTGTGCAAAAGAAGGTTATAATCTAGGTTTTAGGACTATCGTTCTTCAGGGAGGTGAAGATCCATATTTTACCGATGAGAAAATGGTAGATATAATATCTACGCTTCGAAAATCATATCCCGACTGTGCCATAACCTTATCCATCGGTGAAAAGAGTTATGACAGCTATAAAAAATATTATGACGCGGGAGCCAACAGATTTCTTCTTCGTCATGAGACTGCCGATAGTAATCATTATTCAAAGCTTCATCCGGCAAGTCTGTCATTAGAAAACAGAAAAAAATGTCTTTATGATTTAAAGGATATAGGTTATCAGGTCGGTACGGGATTTATGGTGGGGTCTCCTTATCAAAGTGCAGAAAATCTTGCAGACGATTTGCTGTTTATAAAAGAATTAAATCCGGAAATGGTAGGGATAGGACCATTTATAGCACACAAAGATACACCTTTTAAAGATAAGAAAAACGGAAGTTTTGAACTTACATTGTTTCTTTTAGGAATTATAAGGCTTATGATACCTACAGTACTCCTTCCCGCGACAACTTCTCTTGCAACCATCGATAAAATGGGCAGAGAAAAGGGGATTTTGGCGGGGGCGAATGTAGTTATGCCGAACTTATCTCCTATGAATGTAAGAAAAAAATATATGCTTTATGACGGAAAAGTAAGTACAGGAGATGAAGCTGCGGAAAGTTTAAATCATCTTAAGGAAAGTATGAAAAAGATAGGATATGAGGTCGTTGTTGACAGAGGAGATAATGTTAGAGAGCGAGGTTCTTTTGTCCAAAGCCACAAAAGAACCCAAAAAGGCTTTACGTTCAAACGCCACTAGGGCTTGAACGCAACTGGATTTACTAAAATTTTCTTCCCGAAAATTTTGGAACAGTTGCTACCCCTCCCAGTGTTAAAAAAATAATTTGTAATTTAATATGTAAATATTTAAATGTAAATAAGGAGAAAAAATATGAGTATAAAATATGACGTAATGTCACCAACAGCGGAAGAGTTTATAAATGATGAAGAAATTCAAAAAACTCTTGAGTTTGCTGAAGAAAATAAACATAATGAAAAATTGATTGATGAAATCCTTGAAAAAGCAAGGAAGAAAAAAGGTCTTACTCACAGAGAGGCTACGGTATTGCTTGACTGCGATATCGAAGAAAAGAATGAAGAGATATTCAAGCTTGCTAAGGAAATAAAAGAAGAATTTTACGGCAACAGGATAGTTACTTTCGCACCTTTATATTTATCAAACTACTGTGTGAACGGATGTACATATTGTCCATATCATTATAAAAATAAACATATTTGCAGAAAAAAGCTTACTCAGGAAGAAATAAAAAGAGAAGTGGTCGCTCTTCAGGATCTAGGGCATAAAAGACTTGCTCTTGAAGCGGGAGAAGACCCTGTAAATAATCCTATAGAATATATTTTGGAAAGTATAAAGACTATTTATTCCATAAAGCATAAAAATGGTTCTATCAGAAGAGTAAATGTAAATATTGCCGCTACTACCGTGGAGAATTACAGAAAGCTTAAAGAAGCGGGTATCGGTACATATATTTTATTTCAGGAAACTTACAATAAAGAAGCTTATGAAGAGCTTCATCCGACAGGACCGAAGCATAACTATGCATATCATACCGAAGCAATGGACAGAGCAATGGACGGCGGTATAGACGATGTGGGAGTAGGGGTTCTTTTCGGACTTAATCTATATAGATATGACTTTACCGGAATACTTATGCATGCAGAGCATTTGGAAGCGTATAAAGGAGTGGGACCCCATACGATATCAGTTCCGAGACTTAGAAGTGCTGATGATATAGACCCTGATGATTTTGATAACGGAATTGATGACGATACATTCGCAAAAATCGTGGCGTGTCTTAGAATAGCGGTTCCTTATACGGGAATGATAATATCTACCAGAGAAAGCAAGGAATGCAGGGAAAAAGTTTTAAATCTTGGTATATCTCAAATAAGCGGAGGAAGCAAAACCAGTGTAGGAGGGTATGCTGACGGAGAAGAGGAAGACGAAAACTCGGCTCAATTCGAACTCAGCGACAACAGACCTCTCGATGAAGTCGTAGACTGGCTTATTGGTATGGATTATATCCCAAGTTTCTGTACCGCTTGTTACAGAGAGGGCAGGACAGGGGATAGGTTTATGCAGCTTGTAAAAAGCAAACAAATAGCAAACTGCTGTCAGCCTAATGCAATAATGACTTTAGCCGAGTATCTTGAAGATTATGCAAGCGAAAAGACAAAAAAAGACGGTTATGAACTTATTAAGAAAGAAATAGAAAAAATCCCAAATGATAAAATGAGAGAACTAGTAAGAAAAAATTTAAAGAACATAAGAGAAGGCAAAAGAGACTTTAGGGTATAGGAGTATTTTATGGGACTTAATGATACACCAAAGGGAGAGAGAATTCATATAGGTATATTCGGCAGAAGGAATGCAGGGAAATCCAGCATTATAAATGCAATAACCAATCAAAATTTGGCAATAGTTTCCGATGTGAAAGGTACTACCACAGACCCGATAAGTAAAGCAATGGAGCTTCTTCCTTTGGGACCTGTTGTTATAATCGATACTCCGGGGCTTGACGATATTGGAAGTCTCGGAGAAAAGAGGATAGAAAAGGCTTATCAGGTTTTAAATAAGACGGATATAGCATTGCTTATTTTGGACAGCGAATATGGACTTACAGATGTAGATGAAGAACTTTTAAATCTCATAAAGGAAAAGAATATCCCTTATATCGTCGTAATGAATAAAGCGGATATTTTAAGTGATGATAAGAAAAATAATGAGTTTATATATGTAAGTGCAAAGACCGGGGAAAACATAAAAGAACTTAAAGAGTTGATTGCAAAGAAAACTCCTAAGGAAAATGAAAAGGTAATCGTATCGGATTTAATAAATAAAGGAGATAAGGTCATTTTAGTCATTCCCATAGATAAGGCGGCTCCGAAAGGAAGACTTATTTTACCTCAGCAGCAGACCATAAGAGATATACTGGATAAAGGCGGGGTTTCTATTATGTGTAAGGAAGACGAGCTTAAGACTACGATTAATTCTCTAAAAGAAAAACCCGCACTTGTAATAACAGATTCTCAGGCATTCAAAAATGTGGATAAAGATACCCCAAAAGATATCCCTCTTACCTCATTTTCAATCCTTTTTGCTAGATTTAAAGGAGAAATAGATGTTTTGATTGACGGGGTTAGAAAGGTAAAAGACCTAAATGACTCAGATACCATTTTGATTAGCGAAGGGTGCACTCATCACAGACAGTGCGGAGATATCGGAAGCGAGAAGATACCTAAATGGTTTAAAGAGTTTACGGGTAAAGACCTTAAGTTTGAATTTTCAAGCGGAACGGAGTTCCCGAGAGATTTAAGTAAATATGCTCTTGTCATTCACTGCGGAGGGTGTATGCTGAATGAAAAGGAAATGAAGCATAGGATAAAATATGCTGTTGATAATGATGTGAATATCGTTAACTACGGGATATTGATTGCATATATGAATGGGATACTTAAAAGAGCTGTAGAACCGCTGGGGATAAAATTATAAGTCGCTTCTTTAAGCGACTTTTTTATTTTAATATTTAGAGTTTTAACTAAATAAAAATCCTATAAATTTCAGTCACTAAAGTCTCAGAAGTTTATTGTTTAGTTTTATTTTAAGTATTTATTATACATACTTACTTATCTATTGTGCCATTTAGGCTTTCTGCTATTTTGTATTTCTTCTATAATACATTCGGGAAATTTATTGTTTTGTAAATAAATCATATTGTTTATTAATAGATTTCTTTGTTTAATATTGCAGTTTCTAAATATTTTGTTTATTTCTTCCAACGTTATGTATAAGGACTTTTTATTTAATTCAATATCCAATACTTCATCCATACTTACATTTAGTACATTGACTATTCTAATAAGTGTATTTAATGAAGGTTTTGTTGTTCCGTTTTCTATATGGCTATAATGGCTTGTGGAAATATCTGCAAACTCTGCAATATTTTCTTGTGTGTATCTTTCTCTTTTCCTTATTTCTTTTAGTCTATTTCCTATATTTTTTAAGTTTGTGTCCATAATTTTACCTCTATATTAAAATTAAGTAATAAAATATAATTAATATTTGTAATATTAATCAAAAAAATGTTATAATACACGGTATAGTAATATTTGTTTTTTTATAGTTTTATCTTACACTATAATGAAACAAAAGTCAATACTTAAATAGATAAAAATATACGTTTAAGTATAAAATTATATACTATAGTTTAGTAGAGGTGCTAAGATGAATAATGAAGAAGTAAATAATATAAGAAATGAAATTAAATCTTATATTGCAGCAAGTGGGTGGACTCTTACAGATGTAGCGGATGAAATGAATAAGAAAAATCCTGACGTTAATGTAACTCCTCAGAATATTTCAAATAAACTTACCAGAGGTACAATTAAATATAAAGAAGTCAAAGAAATTGCCGATATTATCGGATTTGAAATTAAATGGACAAAAAAATAAATTAAAGAACCTTAGAGGTTCTTTTTGTTTATTTGCATTTTTTTATTTACTATAATATTTAATTATTCATAATTTATTTATATACTTTCGGTATTGCAATAAAATAAAAGAATAGTTATAATAAAACAAAATTTTCATAATATAACATTATAAACAGTGAAGTGAGATTATTTATGTACGAATTATTACCTAAAGAAGAAAGCAAAAACAGAATAGATAAATTTTTAAATATGATGGATGAAATAGGGGATTGGGATAATGTTATTATAATCAACAGAGTTCATCAATATTACTTTACGGGGACGATGCAGGATGGACTATTGATATTTAACAAAAAATCAAGAAAGCCGTACTTATTCGTCAGAAGAGATTATGACAGAGCAAAAGATGAAGCGGTCATCGAAGAAGTTCATAAAATCAAATCATATGGCGGGATACTTAAATTTTTTGGCAGTAATTTAGGTGTAACTTATATCGAAATGTCTCAAATGAGTATGCTAGTCATGAACAGGATAAAGAAATATTTTGATATAGAAAAGCTTTTTGACGCGGACAGTATACTGGAAAGATTACTGAGCGTTAAGAGCGAATATGAGCTTGCATGTATAAAAAAATGCGGAGAAATCCATGGTCATGTTTTAAATGAGGTGGTTCCAAAACTTTTAAGAGAGGGGATAAGCGAAAGAGAATTTCAGGGAGAGTTGTATAATGAATTTATTAAGGCAGGTTCTCACGGTCTTTTAAGGTTTTATAATCCATATAATGAGGGATCTATGGGGCAATTCGGTTTTGGAGTAAACTCTCTTTATAATACAAATCATGACGGTCCGGGAGGAATGAAAGGGTTAAGTCCTGTTATTCCCATTATAGGTTCAGAGGATAAACTGAATGCAGGTGAGTTCGTCTTTGTGGATACCTCTCCGATATATAAAGGATACCAGACGGATAAGGCTCAGATTTATAATTTTAAGGGGCAAGTTTCAAATAAAGAGAGAGAACTTCATCATGAATGTATGGAAATACTGGACAAGGTAAGTAAACTTCTTACCGTGGGAAGTATACCAAGCGAGATTTATAATGAAGTCATAAATGGTATAAGCAATGATTTAAAAAAGAATTTTATGGGTTATAAAGATAGAAAAGTATCTTTTTTAGGACATGGCGTTGGGTTGTTCCTTGACGGTTATCCGGTCATTGCAAATGGATTTGATGAACCTCTTAAAGAAAATATGGTCATTGCAGCAGAGCCTAAATACGGAGTGGAAAACCGAGGAGTAGTCGGTGTCGAAGAGACTTTTATAGTAACTAAAAACGGCGGAGAATGTGTCACCGGCGGAGCAAAAGATATAATAGATATTTTTTGATAAACTATTTAGTGAATGGCTTATGATAGAAATATATTTTATCATAAGCTATTTTTATGGTAAAATCAAATATATAATATTTTTTAGAGGTAAGGTCATGTCAAATAATTACAGAGAAGTTGATTTAAATACTTGGGACAGGAAGATGCATCATGATATTTTTAGAAACAGTGTAGAACCCTTTTTCTGCGTTAGTTTTGAAGTTGATATAACAAAGTTTTTAAGTATGGTAAAAAGTAATAATTATTCTTTTACCATTGCTTTTATTTATGCTTTGGCAAAGTGTGCAAACGAGATAGAAGAGTTCAGGTATAGATTTTTAGACGAAAAGGTTGTCATATACGATAAAATAGATACTTCTTTTACATATTTGAATAAAGAGACAGAGTTATTTAAAATGGTAGATATGGAGCTTACCGATACAATAGATGAATATGTTAAAAAAGCATATGAGAAAGCAAATAAACAAGAAGAATATTTTGTATCTCCTCCGGGGAATGATATATTTCAGTTTTCTCCTTTCCCGTGGATTTCTTTTTTAAATATATCTCACACAAATTCAGGAAATAAAAATAATGCAGTACCTATTTTTGACTTTGGTAAATATGAGTTAAAAGGGGGGAAATTAATTATACCTATGTCCGTCCATGCTCACCACTCTTTTGTTGACGGTGTCCATGTAGGTAAATTTTATGAGTTACTAAATGAATACTTAAATTCGTTTTAATATGATATTATAAAATATTTCTGCTTTAATGCCTTTATTACTTTGTACATCAAAATATATGCTTGTTTTAATAAAATTTTAATGATATAATAATCACCAAATAATGTATATTATATATTATGACAGTATAAGATAAATAAGGATTAGGGAGTCAATGAAGAAAAAGCTTTACAAAAAGAAAAACGGAGCTATGATATGCGGGGTCTTAAACGGCTTTGCGGATTTTTTAGGCGTAGATGCGTCAGTTGTGAGACTTATTTATATAATTCTTGGATTGTTTGTTCATAGTTTTCCTGCGATTATTTTGTATATCCTTTTAGCTGTTATTATGCCAAGCTCTAATGAAAGCGGATATACTGATTATGATATTATGTAAAAAAGAGGGTAGAAATGAATAAAAAACTTTATAAAACAAAAAACGGAGCTATGATAAGCGGAGTACTTAAAGGTATCAGCGAATATTTGGAAGTTGATGTGACTTTGGTAAGGGTGATTTATGTTTTCCTAGCTGTAGTAACCACGGGATTTCCATTTTTATTGCTTTATATAATACTTGCTTGTATCATGCCTGATAAAAATACTTTGGGCTATGATGATTATGAAATCAAGTAAATACCGTGCATTTAAACGATTAAAAGCACCAAAAATCGCCACTAGCCGTGGTGGCAAATATTCGACCGGATTCTTAAAATTAAAAATTTTAAAACGGTCTCATTATTTATAATGATATTCAGATGATAAAAGCACTTTTAAAGGTGTTTTTTATTTTATTAAATATCACATAAAAAACTGTTGTTTAGACTTGTTACTTACATTGAAATATATTATATCTAACAAAGTATATATATCTTAGAATAAAGAGAAAATAAAGTTTATTATATTCTTTAAATAGGATTTTGAAAGATTGTAAATTGGTTTATTTACAAGACAAAAATTATTATAAAATGATTTTAGAATTATAACTGACAGTACATTTGAAAAAATAAAGTTTAGCCTTAAAAAAATAAGATGAGTGTTATATTAAGATTTTTCTTTATTAAATAGTTTTAATATGATAAGTTTATGAATAAATAGAATAAAAAGGCAGAATTAACTGTCTTTTTTAATTTATTGGTTGACTTAACTACCTAAAATTAACTATAATAAAAATGTTAATTTAAATTCGAAATAGTTATAAATGAGGAGATATAAATGGAAAATTATAACTTTAAAGACATAGAAAAAAAATGGCAGGAAATTTGGGACAAGGAACAATGTTTCCATGCTGTGACGGGGGAAGATAAACCTAAATATTATGCATTGGTAGAGTTTCCTTATCCTTCGGGACAAGGGCTTCACGTAGGTCATCCGAGACCTTATACCGCTCTTGATATCGTTTCGAGAAAGAAGAGGATGGAAGGCTACAATGTACTTTTCCCAATGGGTTTTGATGCGTTCGGACTTCCTACGGAAAACTATGCCATAAAGACAGGTGTACATCCCGCAATTGTTACAAAGAACAACATAGATAATTTCAAAAGGCAGCTTAAATCTTTGGGGTATTCTTTTGACTGGCAAAGAGAAGTTGATACTACAGATCCTAAATATTATAAGTGGACACAGTGGATTTTCCTTCAATTATTCAAAAAAGGCTTAGCATATAAAAAAGAATTTCCTATTAATTTCTGTACAAGCTGTAAAGTAGGTCTTGCAAACGAAGAAGTAGTCAACGGTGTATGTGAGAGATGCGGGGGAGAAGTAGTAAGAAAAGTAAAAAATCAATGGATGTTAAAGATTACTGAGTATGCGGATAGACTAATTGATGATCTTGAAGATGTTGATTTTATTGACAGAGTCAAAACGAGCCAGATAAACTGGATAGGCAGGAGTTACGGTGCTGAAATCAATTTTGATATAAAAGACACAAACGAGAAGCTAACTGTTTACACAACAAGACCGGATACTATTTACGGTGCGACATATATGGTTATTTCTCCTGAACATCCTGTAATAAATACTTTAAAAGATAAAATTTCTAATTTAGATAAAGTTCTTGAGTATAAAGAAGAAGCAGCAAAAAAATCCGATTTTGAAAGAACCGAACTTAATAAGGAAAAGACAGGTGTCAAGTTAGAGGGTATATCAGCTATTAATCCTATAACAGGAAAAGAAATAAGTATTTTTGCTTCTGATTATGTTCTTATGACTTACGGAACAGGTGCAATTATGGCTGTTCCTGCTCACGATACAAGAGACTACGAATTTGCGAAAGTATTTGATTTACCTATAATCGAAGTAGTAAGCGGCGGAGACATTGAAAAAGAAGCTTACACAGGAGACGGTAAGATTGTAAATTCTCCATTGATCGACGGACTTGGAATCAAAGAAGCAAAAGAAAAAATGACTCAAATCGTAGAGGAAAAAGGTATAGGTAAGAGAAAGACCAATTTTAAACTTCGTGACTGGGTATTCTCTCGTCAGCGTTACTGGGGAGAGCCTATTCCTATCATAAATTGTCCTCACTGCGGTTTTGTCCCATTGGATGAAAGTGAACTTCCTTTGACACTTCCTGATGTTAAAGATTATAAACCGACGGATGACGGTGAAAGTCCGCTTAAGAATATGCCTGAGTGGTATAATGTTAAATGTCCTAAATGCGGTGCGGATGCACAGAGAGAAACCGATACTATGCCTCAGTGGGCAGGTTCAAGCTGGTATTATTTAAGATATACGGACCCTGACAATGATAAAGAGCTTGCAAGCAAAGAAGCTATTGATTACTGGATGAATGTTGACTGGTATAACGGTGGTATGGAACATACTACACTTCATTTGCTTTATTCACGTTTCTGGCATAAATTCTTATATGATATAGGTGTAGTAAATACGAAAGAGCCTTATCAAAAGAGAACGAGTCATGGTATGATTTTAGGTGAAAACCATGAAAAAATGTCTAAATCCAAAGGGAATGTTGTAAATCCTGATGAAGTTATAGATGAATTCGGTGCGGATACTTTAAGGACCTATGAAATGTTTATCGGAGACTTTGAAAAGGTAGCTCCATGGAGCGAAAACGGAGTTAAGGGCTGTAAGAGATTTTTAGACAGAGTTTCTAAAATGGAAGATATGCTCATTGACGGTGATGAATATTCAAAGGAACTTGTTACTTTAATGCACCAAACGATAAAGAAGGTAAGCGAAGATTTTGAAACTTTAAAATTCAATACAGCTATTGCACAGTTGATGAAACTTACAAACCATGTTTACGATAACGGTAAAATAAACAGAGCTGAATTTAGGACTTTCCTTATTCTATTAAATCCGGTAGCTTCTCATTTGACGGAAGAGTTATGGCAAAGAGCGGGTTTTGAAGGATATCTTCATGACGCTAAGTGGCCCAAATACGATGAAGCAAAAACCGTTGCGGATGAAATAGAAATCCCTATTCAAATCAACGGTAAGTTTAAAGGAAAAGTTTCTGTAGGAAAAGAAGCCGGTGAGGAAGAGGTTAAAGCTATCGTTCATAAACAAAATGCGGTTTTAAATATCCCTGAAGATAAAAAAATAGTAAAAGAAATTTATGTTAAGGGAAGAATTTATAATATTGTTGTTAAATAGATTAGTTCTTTTTAAAGATAAAAAGAACCAAAAATCTCCGCTGGGCGCGGTGCCTAAGCGGTGGCTAAAAAACATTTACATTTAATTTTGAAAATCATTTGAATGATTTGTTAGGAGTATAAAGTATATAAGTTATAAAAGCCCTGCCAATGCAGGGCTTTTTAATTAGGTTTGTAGTATTTATAAATATTGATTTAACATTTTATTATTAATAAATTAAAAATTTTTTTATGATTTTAATATATTATTATCAGATAATTACATTAATAGAATAATTCTTTTATTGAGAAAAATATGAATTAGTATTATAATTAAAATATAAATAAACGTAAAGAAAGTAGGGTGATAAAAATGAATATAGTAGCGGATTTACATACACATACAAGCGTATCTCATCATGCTTATTCTACCATCGTTGAAATGTGTAAAGGTGCCAAAAAAGCAGGTCATATAGCTCTCGGGACGACCGACCACGGGCCGGCTCTTCAGGACGGTGCTCATCAGTGGCATTTTCAGTCTCTGGAAATGTTTATCCCAAGGATTTTGGAGGGGGTATATGTTTTAAGAGGTGCAGAAGCTAATATTTTACAGCCTGACGGCAGGCTTGATATTCCCGACCATGTGCTCGATACCCTTGATTATGTAGTAGCTTCTATTCATAATGAAACATTCCTTGAAAGGGATCCCGACAGGATCACTGAAATAATGTTAAAGGTTCTCGAAAATCCAAGAATAGATATTTTGGGACATTTAGGGGCTCCTATCTTTAAATTTGATTATGAAACATTGATCTCAAAATGCAATGAATATGATAAAGTTGTTGAAGTAAATAATAATTCTTTCTATGCAAGAAAGGGCAGTAAAGAAAATTGTCTCGAAATAGCCAAGCTTTGTAAAAAGTATGATGTGCCAATTTCTGTTAATTCCGATGCTCATTTCTGTCTCGGTGTGGGTAAAATAGACAGAGCTCAGGGTATTATTGAAGCGGCTGACTTCCCCGAAGAACTTATAATCAATGCAAGTGCCGAAAATCTACAAAAATATTTTATGAGAAAAAAAGGTCTTGATATTTTAGGTGAAATTGAAAAAGCAAAAGAAAGCGGAGAATTTAATACTTTGGATTAGATAAAGTATTATAAAAAATGTGAAATATAAAAATATTGTAAAAAAGAACCTATAAACTAGGTTCTTTTTTGTTTTGTTAATGTGATGTAAGGGGCGCGGAATCTGCGTAGCAGGCGTAGTGCCCCGTATTATAGTCACTTTAAATATTTAACAGTCCCTTTGCCAGTTCATAATCAATGACAAGAACATCTGCTAAATTCCCGTTAAGTGCAGCTTTTACGCTATACTTCTTATATTCACCGCTTACCATTATGACTTTTGTAGGAATATTTTTAAAGTCTTCATAAGATATCCCAATAGTCCTGTTTTTAAGGCTCGTGCTGCATTCTTCTCCGTTTTTATTTATAAGCCTTAGTCCGACATCTGCATATACTTTATGCTCATCAAATTCTTTAAGTTCTTCTTCGTTAAAATAATTTTCACTGCATAGATAAGAATCTTTGTTTGGATAGAAGGAACCTATTCCCGATACTGCAATATTCACGTGTTTGAATTTATCGAATACTTCGCTGTTATCAATTCTGTGTATAAGCATGTCTGCTTCGTATTCTGTTTTGGCATGTCCGGGAGCCTTGATGCAGTAGTTTTTGCCTCCGAAAGACATTGCCATCCTTTTTGTTAGAGTGTCAACATTAAAGTCTCTATGTATCTGAGAAAGGCTTCCGTGAAGAGTTACAAACTGAGTATCTGTTTTTTTGCAGGGATTGAAGAAATTTATCATATGATACATGGTCCTCCCGAATGTGATACCCAAGATATCATTATCTTTTATTACTCTTTGTATGTACTGAGCACCTTCAAAGGCTACGAGCTGTTTTATATCGTCCTTATTCGGTTCGTAACTTTCTTCCATCCACCTTGCTATTATTACTTCTTTAAGTCCGTATTTATCTTTAATAATATCTTCAAGGTCAGAAACTTCAAGTACTCTTTCATCAACTACAAATGAAACCATTTTTTCTTTCTTTGCATTGTTTAAAAGTCTTGAAACCGTTGAAACGGAAATATTGAACTTTTTGGCGATTTTACTTTGAGAATAACCCATTTCATAATATAGATATGTAGTCCTCATCATAAGAGAATTTGACTGTCTGTATACTTTTGGATCCATATACACTCCTTAAATTATCTTTATATATCTTATTATAAATCTATTAAATAATATTTCAAGAAAGCAATTGTAAAAATATTCTTTTTATTATTTGATTATTAATTTATAAATAATGTTTTTGCTAAAATTTTTTAAGAAATCCTATAAATAAAGCAACTTTACGGATAATATACATTTAACCATATTAATTTCTTAGTGCAAAAAATTTCACTCTACTGCAAAAATTTTCTATATTGTGATAATTAAAAAAGGATAATATACTAAAGTCATAGAAAAGATATGTAATTTTAGGAGGAACAAAATTATGTCAAATGTAAAAATGACTTATGACCCAACAATGTTCGAATTATCTGATAACATCGATAGAGATAACTTTATTATCGCTACATATGCTTATCAAGGAAAAACAACGACAAATGCACTTAAACAATCATTCGCTCTTGCAGTAGAGCAATCAACGGGAACATGGCTTCCTGTACCCGAAGAAACTCCGGAAGTAAGAAAAGAACACGTAGCCAGAGTTTGCGGAATATATGAAGTTCCTAATCATTCTTGGTGCATACCTGATGATACAAAGGAAAGAGCATGGATAATCCAAATCGGATTCCCTGTTGCAAACTTCTCAGTTCAATTTGCTATGTTACTTACAGCGACTGTCGGTAACATTTCCGGAGGCGGTAAACTTAAACTCGTAGATATTTCATTCCCTAAATGCTGGCTTGAAGCATTTGACGGACCTAAATACGGTGTTGAAGGTGTCAGAGAACTTCTTGGTGTAAAAGAAAGACCTTTGGTTAACAACATGATTAAACCTTGCTGCGGACTTACTCCTGAAGTAACAGCTGATATCGCATATGAAGTAGCACTCGGCGGTGTTGACTTAATCAAAGACGATGAACTTATCGCAAATGCTGCATATTCAAAGATCGAAGACAGAGTAAGTGCAGTAATGGACGCATTAAAAAGAGCTGATGATAAAAAAGGTGAAAAAACTATCTATACATTTAATATCACAGATACACCTGACCAAGCTAAGAGAAATGCAGAAAAGGCAATAAAAGCAGGAGCTAACGGTTTAATGCTCAACTGCTGGACATTAGGACTTGATGCCTGCAGAGACATCATTAAAGAATTTGATGTACCGTTCTTATTCCATCCGGACTTGACAGGTTCATTGTATGTATCTCATGATTATGGTTTATCTACTGAATTGATCCAAGCTAAATTACCTAGACTTGCGGGTTTCGATATGGGTATCGTACTTAGCCCATACGGAAAATTCCCAATGATAGAAGATAAATTCCAACAAGTTTGTATGACTCACTTGGCTCCATATCATAATATCAAGCGTTCACTTCCAATGCCTGGCGGCGGAACGACTCAAGGTCATATTGAAGAAGTTATGACTAAATTCGGTACAGACGTAGTAATCGCAGCAGGCGGAGCTGTTATCGGACATCCTGACGGAGCAGTTGCAGGCGGTAAAGCATTCAGACAAGGTATCGATATAGTTATGAACGGCGGACACTTAAATGATGAAGAAACCGTAAAACAATATCCGGAACTTAAAGCTGCTCTTGATGCATTCGGATTATACGAAGAAGAAAAACATGGTATTTTTGATTTAAAAGAATAAAAATCATTGACTTATAATGTTTACCTAAAGAACCTCACATTTGTGAGGTTCTTTTTTTATTAAAATTTTTATTATAATCCTACTTTATCGTGTTTTTTTGTTAAAAAAGGTTTACTTTATGTAACGTGCACTAGAAATAATAATATGTAATGTATTTTGTTGATTTGCGTAAAAATTATCATTAGTGTTTAGCGAAAATCTAGTAAATTTGTATATATTTAATATTATCAAATTTGTGACAAAAAGTAAACTTTAAGTAACTATTGTCGAAAATCACAATTAAAGGAAGGAAATTAAATTATGAAAAAAACATTGGGTAAAATATCCGGTATTGCAATGATATGTATAATGATTTTGACATCTTTTGCTCCGGTATCTTTTGCGGCTGATAAAGTAGAACCTGAACTTAAAACCTTTGGCGGAACGGAGTATTTCTTTGCTAACGGTGTAGCTATTACTATCGAAGCGAGAGAAGACGGAAGTGAAGGTGCTCTCATAAAATGGGACGGAGGAGAGCAGAATGTAGGTAAGAATGCCAATGTCCTTGGCGGTATGCATGATGATGCTACATCCGTTTCGACATCAATAACTATGAACGGCGGAACTGTAAGAAACGTTATCGGCGGTGGATTACATAAAAGTAATTGTTCAAGTACGAATATTGTTATAAATGGAGGAAATATGGTAGCGGTTCAAGGAGGCGGAGCAAGCTCTTTAACTAAGGACTGTGGATGTTCAAATTCTTCATGGTATAATGGTAATGCAAAGGACTCTCCTTGCCAAGTTGAAAATGCCAATGTTACAATTAACGGAGGAAGTGTATCCTCTTTAGTATTCGGAGGCGGTGAAGGCATAAGTTGCACAAAAAATTCTTCACTTACGATTAATGACGGTTCTCTTGGAAGTGCATGGGTAACCGCAGGCGGTTCTAACGGCTATACCGGTTCTGCTAAACTTTCTATTAAAGGCGGAGACTTAAATGTTGTTCAAAGTGTTAATAGAGGAAGTATGGACAGTGCAGAAATAGAAGTTACAGGGGGAACTATAAAAGACCTTTATTTAGGCGGTGAAACCGGAGACTCAAATGTAACGGGTTCTATTTCTAATATCAAGACTACTATTGACGGTGGTAAAATAGGAACATTATCTCCGGGTAAAAGCAATAATACCGAAATAGTTATGACAAATAATGAAAATGTAAATCTTGATTTTAAACAAGGTGAAATCACAAATGTCGATGAAAATATCAAAGTAGATGTTTGTACTCATGAAGGTAATATAGAATTTAAAGTAGAAAAAGCTGCTACTTGTACCGAAGATGGATTAAAAGTCGGAATATGTAAGATTTGCGGTGAAAGAGTAACTGAAAAAGTCATTCCTAAACTAGGGCATAAATGGAATAAGGGAGAAGTTATAAAAGAAGCTACATATACTGAAAAGGGCGAAATAAAATATACTTGTCTTAATGACCCAACTCACACAAAGATCGAATATATACCAATGCTTGTAAAACCTGATGATAAACCTGCGGTTGCTCCTGATAAAAATACAGAAAATGATAATAAGAATTCAGCTACGGATAACACAAAAGTTACATCAAATCCTAAGACAGGTGATAGTGGTATGCTTCCTTACATATTGATTTCTCTTGTAAGCCTTGGCGGTTTTGGATTTGTTTTAAAGAAAAAATTTATTTAGTTTAATTAAAAGGCTGCTTAAATAGCAGTCTTTTTTTATATTAATTTGTCAAAAAAAGTACACATTTTGTAACAATATAATACAATTTGTAATTTGTCACTTTGTGTAAGAAAAAACGCAAAAAAACATATTATTGTGTATAAATATGTAACATTTTCCTCGTATTTTATAATATCATAATTGTTACAAAATGTGTAATTATCGTAACTAATATATGTATATGCATTTTAACTTAATTTTACTGAAAGAGGTTGATCTATGGATAATAAAACAGTTGGATTTGGTTTTTCATATGATGGATGGGATAAAAATTTAATGTATATAGATATTGGTGAAAATACCTGTAAAGGTAAAATTTTTAATTGTTATATGAAAAGTTATATTGAGTTTAATGGAGTAGAAGATTTAATACTTAAATTAAAAAAACTATATCAGGAATTAAACTATAATTTGAAAAGTAAGTGTTATAATATGTCAGAAATCATAAATATGACAACACATTTGTCCTATTTAATAAGGATCATGGTTTTTAATGATAACAATGAAATCAAGGGAATAATAAAGGACTATTCAGTAGGAATGGAATATGAATTTAAAAACGAAGAAGAATTAAAGAAATATATAAAATAAAAAAGACCTTATTGGTCTTTTTTATTTTGGTTCATATCATTTAAAATATAATCAAGAATTCTTTGTGAAGAATTTCCATCGCACATTGTTAAATATTTATCTTTGAAAGAATTTATTAATGAATAATCATATTTATCTAAATGACTGATATGCTCTATTAATTCTTCAGCATTATTTATTATAGGTCCTAACTTTATATCTAAATATTTAAATCTAGTTTGAAGTCTTCTTGTTGTTTCTGCATAATCATGAGCTGTCAAAAAAATTGGTTTATCTAATAATGCAGCTTCAAATAATGTTCTTCTGTAATCTCCAATGATTATATCTGATACAATCATTGATTCTCTCATTGATAGTATATTAGTTAAGTCTTTAGCAAAAATTCTATCATCTTTTTGTATAAAATAATTGTTATCATTTGGTTTAGCATTGTTATTAATTATAATAACATAGTCATCTGACAACTTTTTTCTAAGCAATGATATATCTAAAAACTCAACATATTTTGCAGCTTTGTTTCTATATCTATGAAGCGGCATATAAAAAATTATTTTTTTATTTCTAGCTTCAGGGAAAACTTCATATAGTTTAGTAAAAGAATTATTCTTAAATTCTTCATCAAAAAATACATCTGTTTGACATGAACCTAATGCTTTTATGTTCATTGAACTTTTTATGTCCCATTCTTCCGCAAAAATAGGAATTAATGAATTTGCAGAAACGCTAACAAGATCATATTCGTTTCTTAATTTTAATTTTAATAAATCATGATTATATCTTATTTTAAAGTTTCTACTCAATCCAAATTTTGTAAAAGCAAAAGCAAAATCGCATAATTGAATAATCTTTGTTTCTTTTCTTATACTTAACATAGCCATTAGATCCATAGGTGAGAACATAATAATGTATTTTGCTGTAGCCAAATCTTTCATCTGTAATTCTGTAATATCTGTATCCTTTATTTCTATATCGACAGTTTTTATTCCTTTATGTGATTTCAATAATTTTTTTAAAATAAGAGTTTCCGTTTTTTCAACTTTTTTAATTTTAGAGATAAAGACTATTTTATTATCATCAACAGGGAAATGTAACATTTTATTATACATTTCTTGTTTTTCTACAGAAACAGATTCAAATTTATCTATTTCTTCTTTTATAAGATTGCATTTATTTAAATCATTCTCATTTAGTTTAGGTCCGAATTTATCGTAGCCCATATTAGGATCTATTTGATACATTTTATTATATAACTCTAAAGCATGTCCCCTAGTTCTGTTTACGCTCATTTCTCTGGATCTTGTATATTTACCTAGTATATTTCCACCAAATATTTCTTGCATAGTTTCATTTGTAAATGCCGGTGCAAATTCTCTTACCTGCCCGTTCATCCAAACAGAATCTAATAAATGAGCGAGGCACTCAGAATATATTTGATTGTCTTGATTATTTGAATAATAATCAAGAGCAAAGTCGTATAGTGATTTTTCAAGAGTATCTTCATCTCTAAAACGATCGCTATAAATATCTTCTACACATTTTGGTAAATATTGTTCCATTGATTTAAATAATTCAATATCGCAATCTGCTGTATTTTTTACCGGTACAATTTTATTATCTTTATAAACATATTCTGATACTGTTTTATAAGTAATATTTGCAAATATTGCCTCAATAAATAAAATAGGTGTAGGATTGGACGTAAAATTATATCTTATGTTTTTATCTATGGTAGGTAAAACTGTTCTTACATAATAAAACTCACAATTATAATCTTTTTTTATTATGTCTTCCCATAATCTTTGGAAACATTCCTGTGTATAACCTCTTCCCCAATATTCTACAATAGCAAATTCTTCATCTTTATTTATTTCCTGCTCAAGATATTTGCTAACGATTTTTCTTTCTTCTTTTGCTTTGTTTAATAAATAATCGTGATAACTTTTATCATTTCTAAAAATTTCTACTAAAGATGATAATTCTTTAGGTTCTATATGTTCTAATTCTTTTAGATATTGTAAATCGGGGAAATATATATTAAAATCCTTTTCGTCCATATCGAGGGCTTGAAGTAACTTATCAAAAGTTTCAATTTCTACAAAATTACCATACCCTCCCCAAAAGCCATCATCAATATTATTTATATATGAAGGGATCCTCCAAACTTTTCTAGATGCGTAAATATATTTTGTTTTAATATCATACCCTTTTATTTCAATCAATTTGTCTGCGATTCTTTTAAGGTGATATCCGTCCCTTGATATAAAATATAAAGTCTTTTTACCTTTTTTTATTGCATCTTTTAAAGCCCAAGAAACATAAGGTATAAAGTACATAGAAATATATGAATAAGCAAAAATATCTTTCTTAGAAGGATTATTAAATCTAAATCTTGCCATATTGGCTGCCACCAAATATGAATCATAACTTTCTAATTGATTTACCAGTGCTTGTTCATAATCATTGAATTTTGGTATTTCATGTCTTATTGTTTGTATTCCAAGTTGATTAGGCATTTTTTCATCTGCAAAAATATTATCTCCATGGTGTATCCAATGTTTAAAATCATAAAAATCAAAACTATTATATATATGTAAAAATAATTTTTTCGTTGTTTTTTGTACACCAATATCACTTGAAACAAATAAAGGAATCGTTTCAAGAATCGGATCTGCCCTTTTGATCATTTGTATGATCAATTCTTTAGGAAGGTACATATCACTTATCAGAACTACAGTTTGATTTTTATTTATTAATGATTTAATATATTTTATATTTTCTTCTATAGGTATTACATTTTCTAGTTCAGCTTCAAATTCCCATTTTTTTAATAATTTTTGTTGCTCTTTCGTAATTCCATACAAGTCTTCCATTCTTTCTAATATTTCATCGTAAGTTATTTCTCTTCTTTCGGAATTTCTTTCTTCTAACGTTTTTCTGTAATATTCTCTTACATTTTCTTCGGCTTGCATTCTTAGATTAGGGTAATTTTTAACTAAAAAGGACGGGAATGAATTATTTTCTTCCATTCTTTCCTTTACATAATAAAATATCCCTTTCGGATCAAGTACTTTTCTACTTATTAGAGTGTCAAATATGTCAAATGAGTATAAATTAGGTAATTCTCTTTGTTCGATTTCAAAATCTAATGTTTGATCAATAATTTTTTCAAATGTATCTTTACCTGAAAATTCCCAGTACATATTATAAATTTTATCTAATTTATTCCCGTAATCTTCTTTATAATTATCCAGTGCTATTAATAATTCATCAAAAGATAAAGCTTTTTGACCCAAAGTAACTTCATCATAATCATAAATAAGATCACCTGTGTTTTCTTTATTATCTATATCGAATACATATCTTATAAAATATTTAACTCCGGCTGCCAATAAATCTGTAAATATTGATGAATAATCTATAATTGCTAAATCAACTTTATCCATTATTTCATAGAAATCAAGTTCATTATCCCAAAAAATCAAGTTTTCATTATCTTTATATTGCTCTTTAGCATTAATATACTGCGGATCTTCTTCCATAAAAGGATGAACCTTAAAAATTAATATCATATTATTTTCTTTTAATTTTTTTATTAGCATTCTCATATTTGGAATTGCCTTATTAAAAAAATTATTTAAAGATTTATATCTATATGTTGGAGCATATACAGCTATTTTAGTATCATCATTAATAAATTTATCGTTAATAAATGATGTATCATATGTTGAGAATCTTTTGTTATATTTTTGATATATGCATCTAGGATATCCTGCTTTTATAACTTTATCATCATCTATACCGCATTGAAACTTAAAATTTTCCTCCAACATTGGCGATGTTACTAAAAATAATTGATTATTTCTAAAAAACTGATTGTATTTTATATATTTTTTTGCAATGCCTTCACTTAAAACTCCATATCTTAAATTTCTTTCAATAGGTTTACATCCAACACCATGAAATAAATTTAAATATTTTACATGGAGCATTCCAGCGGGTAATTGCTCTTTTGCATTCTCAACAACAAAAACGCCGGTTTTATCTTTTGCTTTTTCAGCTTCCAGTGTTCCAAATTTATATGCCCTATATCCAAGATTTCTTATCAATTCGATCGTTTCATCACTATCACATATCCAATAAGAAGTAATGTCTTTTCTGTATTCATTTATGTAGATAAATAACCATTTAGGATTACCTAAAAATCTATTTCCGGCATTAAAAGCCCAAACTTTATTTTTATCTTGTTCTTCAATATCAGGTATTGAAATTTTTTCTAAATGTTCAATTTCTTTTTGATCTTTTATTTTTATTAATTTAGTTTTTAATTTTCGTAACACAAATTAACCTCCATTAAATATAAGATAATATTATAATATATTATTTTATATTTTATCATATAAAATAAAAAAAGTATATATATATACTTTTTTTAGTGATATAAAATAATAATAAGTAGTATTAATCATTAACTAATATAATACTTTTTTAAACTCTTTCGCTTACGATGCTAAATCCGCTTTCAATTAGAGTTTTTTCTATATCTTTGGCTTGACTGCTGTCTTTTGTTTCCATGGTTATTTTTATGAAGCAACTGTTGATAGGCATTTCAGGGTCTCCGTTATCGTATTGTACCTCTACAACATTTGCTCCGCATTTGCTTATTACGGAACTTACCGCTACGAGCTGTCCCGGCTTATCTGTAAGAGCTATTGTAAGAGATGTTTTTCTTCCGCTCATTACAAGACCTCTGTCTATTACTCTGTTTAAAATGTTAACATCTATATTTCCGCCGCTTACAATACATACGACGTTTTTATTTTTAAGAGGTATCTTATCAAACATTGCCGCCGCAACAGAAACTGCTCCTGCGCCCTCTGCTACGAGTTTTTGTTTCTCCATCAGCATAAGTATAGCCGCAGCTATTTCGTCTTCCGTAACGGTAATCACCTCGTCTACGTATTCTTTTACAAGTTCATATGTCAAATCTCCAGGTTCTTTGACTGCGATACCGTCTGCAAATGTATTTACCGTTTCGGTGGCAACCCTGTTATGTTCCTTCATTGATTTATACATGCTCGGTGCACCCGCTGCCTGAACTCCGTAAACTTTACATGTAGGTTTTAAATGTTTGATTGCATATGCAACTCCGCTTATGAGTCCGCCGCCGCCTATCGGTACTACAACAGCATCTACATCGGATAGTTGATCCAATATTTCAAGACCTATCGTTCCTTGTCCCGCTATCACATCTTCGTCGTTAAAAGGATGAATGAAAGTGTATCCTTCTTCCTTTTGAAGTTCGATTGCTTTATCATATGCATCATCATAAGTATCACTTACCAGGCATACTTCAGCACCGTAACTCTTTGTAGCTTCTACTTTACTTATAGGAGCGCCGTCGGGCATGCAGATAATGCATGGTATCTTATTCTTTTCGCTGGCTAATGCCACACCTTGTGCATGATTTCCCGCACTGCAGGCAATGATACCTTTCTTCTTTTCTTCGTCATTTAATTGACTTATTTTATAATACGCACCTCTGATTTTGAAACTACCGGTGGTTTGTAAATTTTCTGTTTTTAAATATATCTTATTTTTATTACTAAGAGGCGGAGCCGCAATCAAATCCGTCTTCCTTATTGCGTCTTTAAGTGTAAACGCTGCGTGATATACTTTGTCTAATGTTAACATATTGCCCTCCTTATGGTTGAAACTTATTAAATTTTATTATATTCCTATTTTCTGAATATTGCAAATAATTATTGTTAATTTTATTTGGGATAATTGAAAATAGGCTTTAGTAGTGATATACTTTTTATTAAATCCAAATATAAGGAGAAATAAAATGCAACATACATTAAAAGGTTTGAATGAAAAATTAGATTCACTTGCGGTATTTAGAAATATCCTAAATACCGATATCATAAAAAGCTTACGACGCTTACTCGATTTACTTTTAAAGGATGAGCTATCCGACGATAAGGCAGTATACACTTACGGCGAATTCGTTTCATGTTTATATAAACATGATTTTGACTTTTCAAGATACATATATAATTTTATACTTAATGATGAAAATTTTTATGTTAAGGCAAAAGCCGCCGGAAGGGAAATTCCCGATTTAATTGAAAAATGTGTAGATGAGGAATTAAATATACTTGATGATCTAAGTAAGCTTACACCTCTTGAAATAAAGGAATATATGGATTATGACGGATTTCTTCCCGCGTGGGAAAATACTATGCTCAATTTAAAAGAAGAATATCAAAAGAAGATAAACTCTCTTTCCGTTACCGGTTATGGCATATATGCGAAGTATAATGCATTTGTTCTTAAAAATGATAAAATCGTTCCCGTTAAGTATCCGGACAGACAAAGTATTGATGATTTGTATGGTTATGAAAGAGAAAGAAATCTTATAATAAAGAACACGAAGGCTTTGCTTGACGGAAGCGGTGCAAGCAATATGCTTCTTTACGGAGATGCGGGGACAGGGAAGAGTTCAAGCGTAAAAGCTGTTTGCAACCATTTTAAAAATGACGGTTTAAGGCTTTTGGAGATAAAGAAAAATCAGCTTTATAAGATACCTAACATCGTAGATGAACTTTCCGCAAATCCTCTTAAGTTTGTAATCTTTATAGATGATTTGAGTTTTACCGGGAATGATGATAATTTTTCCGCATTAAAGGCAATCTTGGAGGGCGGTGTAGCTGCTCTGGGAAGTAATGTAGTTATATACGCAACAAGCAATAGGCGACATTTGGTCAAGGAAACCATGTCGGAAAGGACCGGGGATGAACTTCATTTGAATGATACTCTTCAGGAAACCATGAGTCTGGCTGCAAGGTTTGGGCTTACGATAACGTTCCAAAAACCAAGCAAAGATGAATATTTAAATATAGTTAAAAATCTTGCAAAACAATACGAAGTGGAAATCGACGAAAAAGACTTATTTACAAAGGCAGAAGCATTTGCCATAAGAAACAACGGAAGAAGTGCAAGGACTGCGAAGCAATTTGTGGAACTTTTAAAAATAGGGATTTAATAAAAATAAAGACCTCTAAGAATAAGATATATTCAAAGAGGTTTTTATTTTATAAATTATTAATATTATTAGACTAATTTATATTTCATTTATAAGATAATTTTCTTTTTCTTTATTTAATTCTTTGCGAAGTCTTGATGCCATAAATACCGTAACGGCACCGGAAAGTATATCTGCTAACGGCTGTGAATAAATTATACCGTCAAGACCGAAAATGAGCGGAAGAACTAAAATGACGGGAAGGAAGCATAGTCCCTGTCTTAATGCACCGATGATAAAACCTTCTTTTCCTTTTCCCAAGGCAAGAAAGAGGGAGGAGTAAACTGTATAAAAACCAAAAATAAAGAAAGAAAGTCCGTTTGCTATTAGTGCTTTTCTTCCGACATTTATTAGCTCCATATCGTCCTTTGTAAATCCCGACATGATACCGGAAGAGAATATTGCTACAGTCGAACCGAAAATAACACAAAATACTGTTGACCAAATTATGGTTGTTTTTATAGTTTCATATAACCTTTCATATTTTTTTGCCCCGTAGTTATATCCTGAAATGGGCTGAAAGCCTTTGATAAAACCAAATACCATTAAACTTCCCATAGAAACTATCCTTGTAACATCACCCATTCCTGCAATCACGGAATCTCCGTATCCGTTTGTTTTTGCAATGGCGCTTATCAGTGCAATGGAAAGACTTGTCAATAATTGAAATACTAATGTGGGAATACCTATTTTAAAAATTTCCGCCATGATATCTTTTGATAAAGAATAGTCCTTAATATTAAAAGTAAAATTGCTTTTTTTACTTAATATATAATACAGATATACGCACGTTGAAACCATTTGTGAAATGGCAGTTGCTATTGCCGCACCAGCAATCTCTAAATTAAACGTGTATATCAATATTGGGTCTAATATGATATTTAAAACCGCACCGGATAGTAGTGCATACATTGTCGTTTTAGCCGCTCCTTCACTGGTAACTATATTATTCATTGTGACATTGAAAACATTAAAAATACATGAAATTATATAGATACTCGTGTATGTAACCGCATAAGGCAGAATACTTTCTGTTGCACCTAAAAGTTTTAATATAGGATTTAGAAAAATAACAGTTAAAATGATAATTGCCGTACCGACGAAAATACTGCTGAACAGCGCGGTATTGGCGACCTTATTTGCTGTATCCTTTTCTCCTTTTCCAAGTAATCTTGAAATATATGAAGCTGCTCCGTTTCCAAATAATAATCCAAGTCCTACTATTATCTGACCTAACGGAAAGGCAACTGCAATAGCTCCGTTTTGGCTTGTTCCAAGCCCCGATACAAAATAAGCATCCACTAGATTATAAAGTGCATTGACCATCATACCTATCATAGTAGGTAGTCCTAATGCTAATAATGCTTTGGGTATTGGTGCATTTCCAAGTAATTCTGTTTTTTTGTTTCGTTCGTTCATTATTACTCTCCTTTTCTTGACAAATATATTTATATAAGTTACCATAATTTATATCAGTATAAAGTTAATTACTATAAATTATAGTACAATAATACATACTACTATAAAATATAGTAATTGTCAATAATGTTTTAGATTGGAGAATTATTTTTATGGCTACTATTGATTTAATCGTACTTGGAATGTTAAAGGATAAACCTTTAAGTGCTTATGAAATTCAAAAACTTGTGGAATATAGAAATATATCAAAATGGGTTAAAATCAGTATACCTTCAATATACAAAAAGGTTATTCAGCTGGAGAAAAAGGGATACATTTTAGGTAAGACAACCAAAGAAGGGAATATGCCCGAAAAAGCGGTTTATACTTTAACATCGAAAGGCGAAGAAGAATTTGAAAATTTGATGTTTGATATTTCTTCAAAACCAATAAATATATTATTAGATTTTAATTCGGTAATCGTAAATTTAGATAATCTTCCAATAGATAAACAAAAGGAATGTATAAATAGAATAGAAGCAAATGTTACGACTTTAAAATCATATTTGAGAGAGAATTTAGAAGCTAAAAAAAATCTTTCAAATGTACCCGAAATGGGAAAGGCTGTTTTGTACCAACAAATCATGTTGGTTGAGGCTATTGAAGAATGGATAAAATCAGTAAAGCAGGATAAATCTTTAATATTTGGTTAATACCGGTAAATATATGATTTACGAACTTAAATAATCAATAATAGAATAAAAATAAAACAGACATGAATTTTTTTCTTCCGTCTGTTTTATTGGTATATTAAATAACTGTTTTAATCCGAGATAATATAATCTACAGGGATATCAAAATCTTCTCTCGGCACTTTGGGGGTTATTTGCTCCTTATAACAAAGTCCGATTTTTTTGGCATCAAGATTTTTATTTGAGAAAAATTTATCATAATATCCTCCTCCGTAACCGACTCTGTAATTATCTTTATCAAATACAACTCCCGGAGTGATAATCACATCCAATATTTCGGGATTACAGATCCTTACATATTCTTTTTTAGGTTCTAAGATATTATAAAAACCGGTTTCAAGCTCATCGAAAGAATTAAGTTTAGAAATATGCATTGCTTTATTTTTATTGTCTATTATCGGAATATAGACATTTTTATTGTTTTTTATTAAATATTTTATAAATTTATGAGTGTCGACCTCATCTTTGAAACTCACAAAGCACATTATATTTTCTGCATTTATGATATCTTCGTTGGAAATTAATTTATTATAAATTTCGATATTTTTGTTATTTTTTGCGTCTGTATCGATATTATTAAGTATTTTTAAAATCTTATTTCTGAGTGTTACTTTATCCATTTGGTCCTCTAATATTTATAATTTTCTCTAAGAAGTTCTATTTCTTTTTTATAACCTTCCAGTTCGTTGGGTGTCTCGAGGAAAATAGGTAAATCTTTTATTGCAGGGTGATTAATAAAGTTTATAAGAGGTTCTGTCTTTAAAAATCCTTCTCCTATTTTTGCATGTCTGTCTTTATTTGTGTTAAAGTCATTCATAGTATCATTTAGATGTACAGCTTTTAATTTATCAAGACCTATTATATTATCAAATTTTGTAAGAACTCCGTCCAAATCACTTACTATATCATATCCTGCACAGTAAACATGGCATGTATCAAGACATACGCCCATTTTATCTTTTAAATTTACTCTATCTAAAATTTCTCTTAACTCCTCAAATGTTTTTCCAATCTCACTTCCTTTACCTGACATTGTTTCTAACAGTATGAAGGTGTCATCATCTTCCTTTATGCATTCATTCAATGTTTCCTGTATCCTTGATATACCTTCTTCCAAAGTATCTGTGGTATGACTTCCGGGGTGAAAGTTATATAAATGTGAAGGTATTTTGTTCATTATATCAAGGTCTTTTCTGAATAGTTCTTTGGCGAATTCTCTTGTGTCTTTTTTGGCCGACGCCATATTAAGAGTATATGGTGCATGAGCAAGTATATCAGAAAAATTATTTTCTTCCATTATTTTTCTCAGCCCGTCAATATCTTTTTCACTTAGTTCTTTTGCTTTTCCGCCTCTTGGATTACGTGTAAAAAACTGAAATGTATTTGCTCCGATGCTTAGTGCGTCTTTTCCCGCTGCCTCATAACCTTTTGCTATGGACATGTGTGCTCCGATATTTAACATATATATTTCTCCTAACTGTTTTATATATTAAGTATAAGTAAAATTAATTAAAAATCAATGTTATATTAAGTATTTTGCTTTTTTAAACATTTTTATAAGTAAAAATAATTTATTACCAAAATGTATTAATTGAATATTTGACGCTTTTTTGATATAATACTTAAACTATATACTGGGAGGTATACTATTTTGAAGTTACCAGAAGAAATTAAAAAGGTATGTAAAAATATCATTGAATATTATGACAATAATCCATCTGATTTACTGCAGATAGTTTTGAAAATACAAAGACAGATCCCCGGGAAATTTATAAATTTCGATATTGCAAAATACATAGCAGATGAAATGAAAATCCCACTAAGTAATGTCTCTGAAGTCGTTACTTATTTTGACGCATTGAGTACTAAAAAAAGAGGGAAATATATTCTTGGTCTTTGTAATGCGACATCTTGCAGTTTAAACGGCAAAGATGAGATAAAAGAAATTTTTGAAAGAGAACTTGGGATAAAAGAAGGTGAAACCACAGAGGACGGATTATTTACTCTCGAACTTGTGCCTTGTTTCGGTGCATGTGATATAGCTCCTGCGGTAAGAGTGAATGATAATGTGGTCGGAAGATTGAACGAAGAAAAAATAAAAGCTTTGTTATCTAAGCTGAGGGGGGCTAAATAATGGGAACGGTAAAATATATCACAAAAGACTATGGGACTTATGACGGTTTTAATATAGATGAATACATAAAAAGAGGCGGTTTTAAGGGACTTAAAAAAGCTATACTTCAAGGATATGAGAAAACCGTTCAAAATGTTTCAGACAGCGGACTTCAGGGCAGAGGCGGTGCAAATTATCCAACCGGAGTAAAACTTGCTCAGGCAAGAGAAGCTAAAGGGACAGGGGACAGATATATCTTATGTAATGCCGACGAAGGTGAACCCGGAACATTTAAAGATAAATATCTTCTTCAAAACGGGATATATAAAGTCATAGAAGGTATAATAATCTCTGCATTTTGTGCGGGAGCAAATAAAGGCTATATATATGTAAGAGAAGAATATACTTTCATGCATAAAGACATCGAATTTGCAATCAAGCAGGTTTATGACAAAGGATTTTTAGGTGAGGATATCCTATCGAGCGGGTTTGATTTTGACTTGTCTTTATTTTCAGGAGGCGGGTCTTATGTTTGCGGTGAAGGTTTTGCCATGTGCGAAAGTATTGAAGGAAAGAGCGGTAGACCAAGGAGTAAACCGCCTTACGTAAAGGAATGCGGGCTTCATAATAAACCTACTCTTGTTATAAATGTGGAAACCGTAAGTGTCATAGCAACTATGATGCAAAATGGTTTTAAAAGTGTGCTTAAATACGGAGTGGAAGACTGTCCGGGAACAAAAATGGTATGTGTAAGCGGAAAAGTCAAACATCCGGGAGTTTACGAAGTTGAGTTCGGAACCACCGTACAAAATATAATAAAAATCGCAGGCGGTATAAAAGGCGGTAAAAAAGCTAAATTTGTACAAATCGGAGGGGCAAGCGGAGTAATAGTACCATATGAAAAATTAAATATCCCTTATACTTATAACGGTATGAAGAAAGTAAAAGGAAATATCGGTTCGGGAGCAATCGTAGTAGCGGATGAAGATGACGGTGTAATAGATTATTTATCTGTCGTTGAAGATTTCTTCTTTCATGAATGCTGCGGTAAATGCGTTCCATGCAGGGAAGGTAACAGACAACTAAAGAAAATAATGGATAGATTTAAGATAAAACAAGGAACGTTAGCGGATCTTAAAAATTATGTAAGAATAGTAAATGCCCTTGACGCTTCTTTATGCGGCAGCGGCAAAACTCAAATAATTCCGTTTATCAGTGCGTATACGAATTTTTCTCAAGAATTCAAAAATGCACTTAAGAGGGAGGAATAAAAGTGATTAATTTAACTGTTGATAATATAAAAGTAGAAGTAAAGGAAGGGGCGACGATTTTAGACGCCGCAAAAAAAGCCAAAATTGAAATCCCTACACTTTGCTATTTAAAAGATCTTAACAGACCCGCATCATGCAGGATGTGCATGGTAGATGTGGGAGGTAAATTATTCCCCGCATGTGTAACTCATGCTGCGGAAGGTATGAATGTAAAGACGCATACCAAAAGGCTTAGAAATATAAGAAAAACTATAATTGAACTTACTCTTGCCAATCATAACTGTGAATGTACGACTTGTGAAAAAAGCGGGAACTGCAAGCTTCAGACTATGGCAAATAAATATCTTACAGGTCCAAGTGAGTTCGAAACAGAGTTCGAAAAGGGGATAGATAACAGTTCAAGTGCTGTTACTAGGGATTTAAGCAAGTGTATAAAATGTAACAGATGTGTCAGCATGTGCAGAGATAAGGTTGGTGCGTCAGCAATTTCACTTATTAACAGAAGTGAAGAAACCACTGTTGCAACTCCTTTCAATATGCCTATCATTCACAGTGATTGTATCGGCTGCGGACAGTGCATAACGGTTTGCCCTACGGGTGCTTTGATTGAGAGAGGTACTACGGAAGAATTGTACGATTTACTTGGTGAAGATACATATTATAATATCTGTTTATTGTCACACGGTGCATATGAAACGTTAGCTAAAGGTGTTGGTGTAGATAATGCGCTTATGAAGGCAAAGGTCGTAGATGTTTTAAATAAGCTGGGATTTTCTGAAGTAATAGATTATGAAGAGTATTTGATAAAGGAAATGAATGCCGTTGCATATTTGCTTAAAGAAAATATGCTTGAAGGAAAACCGTTGATTTATTCCTGCTCATCCGGCATACGTAGAGAAATCGAAGATGTTTATCCTGAGGCTGATAATCTTTTTGTTAATCTTTCTAAAATAAGAAAGGATATAAATACTAGGTTTAAAGAAGGCTATCTGGACAGGAATATCGACAAGGACGTTCATTTAACGAGAGTTGAAAACTGTACAGCTTTTCTCCCCGAAACCAATGAGACATCGGGTATCGATATTTCGATAACTACAAGACAGCTTGCAAAACTTATTAAAACAAGCGGTATTGATTTGAACAAGGCTGATAATAAACCACTTGATAACCTGGATTATACGGGGGTATTCAATCCATATTTCTTGAGCGTAAATACCGCATATGCTATTATAAGGCTTGGTGAAAGAGCGTCAATAAAAAATGATAAAGGAAATATCAAAGAATTTTCATTTGATTTATCCGACGGTAAGGAAATCAAATGTGCCGTTGTAAACGGACTTAAGGCTTCCAAAGAGGAAGTTAAAAGAATATTGGACGGTGAAAGTGAATACAATTTCCTTTGCGTCATTCCTTGCGAAGGAGGGTGTGAATTCGGAGGAGGAAGACCTGTTATAACAAAATAAGTTAAATAAAATATTAGGACTATTCATAAGTATTTATGAGTAGTCTTTTTTATTTAGGAGGAAAAATGTTAGTTCATATACTTAGAAAAAATGAAAATATAGAAGATTTATGTAAATTGTATTCGATAAGCAAGGAAAGAATTTTAAAAATAAATCGAATGAATGAGAATAGTAAAATCCAAGTAGGACAGAAAATAATAATCCCCATCGATGATTTTTATTATTTTAAAAGAAAGGAAGAAAATTTGGAAGACATAGGAAAAAAATTCAATATTTCAAAGGAAGAAATTTATAAAAATAATATAAATCCTTTATGTTTTAATGACGGGAGTATAAGGCTAAGGATAGATACGCATAAGAAGGATCTTGAAGTGTATTCTCTTGTAGATTTAAATTTAAAGAGCAATGCTTTTATAGAGCTGGATTTGGAAAGCCGATATGTAAATTCCGTACTTGGGTATAATGGGATTGGAAATAAGGATGCTCCCTTGTATGTAGAGGACTATTATTTAAGGATGATTCATGATGTGGATAAAGTCTCTACAAGTCTGATTATCAATAGCATAAAATGTGATACTTATGAATTTTTGGCTGATTATATATGTAAGAATATAACTGAAAGTATTTATTATGACGACGTTACTTTATATTATGATTTAGCGGGAATAGATTTAAATTTACTTTTTGACATATTGAACAGCAAAAATATAAAAACAAATATATTGCTGGATGAATATTTATTTTCCGGTATTTCAAATAATGAAGAAATAATAAAAATTATAAATAAAAATGCAAATAAAGTATTTGTTTTGCCAAATTTTATAAGTGATGTTTTATATACTTCAAAGGATGAATATCTTTCATTTTTAAATAAAATCTCTGTTTTTGATAAAAATAAAGTTGTAGCGGGATTTAATTTAAATAATGCTGGAAATGAAGATATTCTGGACATTATAGAAAAGGTGAGGTATTTATATGATATGGACTTTAGACATTTATTACTTTATAGTTCTGGTAATAGATTTTTTGAAATGGAATATATTTTAAAACATTTTTTTGCAATAAATAAGTAGTTTAGTTAATTTATTTGATATTTTCCCGAAATGTATTATAATAGTATGGAATATGCAATATAATTTAAATAAAAGAATAATAATTTTGAAAATGATCTATGTTTAATGATCGATATTAATAATAAAAATAATAATCAATAAATGAACATAATACTGTAAGGAGATAAAATGAAAGGGTTAATATATAAAATAGAGAAATATACCACTCAGTGCGGTCCCGGATTTAGGACCGTCGTATATATGAAAGGTACACCTCTTGAGTATCCATGGTGCGAATTTCCCGAAGCACAGGAAAATGATATAGAGATGCTTTTTGATAAAGAAAAATGCAAAATGTGCTATAAATGTACACAGGCATGTAATCAAAGGATAGTAGCAGAAGCTGAACATCAGGTATTTGAATGTACAAAGTGCGGTAAATGTGTAGAAGCATGTCCAAACGGAGCCAGAGAGCTGATAGGTGAATATATTACTCCGAAGGAGCTTGTTGACAGAATAATGCCTGAAATGGAGTATTATAAAACAAGCGGGGGAGGTGTTACATTTTCAGGCGGAGAGCCTTTGATGCAGGCTGATTTTTTACTTGAGGTGATTAAGCTTTTAAAAGAAAATGATGTCAATGTTGCAATAGAGACAGACGGTTATGTCGATTATAAAGTATTTGAAAAATTGATACCTTATACGGATTATTTTTTATATAATTTAGACTTGGTAAATGATGATGTACATAAGAGATTTACCGGTGTCAGTAATGAGCTTATCATAGAAAATTTAAAAAAGGTATCCTTCAGTATGTCGAAGGTTATTGTAAATGTTACATTCGTAAGCGAAGTAAACTGCAATATGGATGAACTTAAACTTATTGTATCTCTTCTTTCAAAACTTGAACTTGAGGGCATAATCATTAAGGGTTATAATAATACCAATGAATATATGTACAGACTGCTTGGTAAAATCAGAGAATATGAATTTAAGGCTCCGAACAGAAAAACATTACTAAATATATCAAACCTATTTAAAAGAATATGTGATGATGTGAAAATCCTTTCATAAGGGTTTTCTTTTTTATTTGAAACATAAAATAAAATTATATGTAAATTAACATATGTTATATACCATATATATAATATAATGTCGTATTAAATAGTATGAAAATTTTGGAAATATACCCTTGTATTTTTCTTTTTATTATATATAATATTAGTTACAGGATTATGTAGGAAAAGAATATTTTTTAAATTATTGTAACTATATTTGTTGTTTGTTGTTTTTGATGATTAAGTTACATTAACTTTAAGGATATCCTTTTTTGCATAGTAGGGATATTAAAGGGTATATGACTGGATGTGGGACCTGATTTAAAAGTATTATTTTTATTTGATACATAAAGAATTTGAAAGTATTGATCTTTAATATTCTTACTTAATCTTTTTAATTTTTAAGGGGAGATTTAGACTTATGGCAAAAAGCGAAAATTATAAGATTTTTGAACGAAAATTAAAAGATGTAAATTCTAAAAAGAAAAGATTATCTCTTCTTGAACAATTGGATTCTTTAGATGAGGAAATTTTAAACGAAAGAGATAGGATTTCCAAAGAACTTTCATTTTTTGAAAGTGCATTAGATTCACTTGAAGATATGGATAAGAATATTATTGAATCTAATTATATAGAAAAAATTAGTATGGTTAAGATAGCCGAAGAAACTAATTATGCTACCAGTGTTTGTTCAAGAAAAAAAGTAAAAGCCGTTAAAAATCTTATGTACTTGATGACAGGTATTAAGGAAGAGTAAAAAAGAAGGGGATCCCCTTCTTTTTTTCGTTCATTTAAATTCCTTTATCATTTTCTATATTCATCATTTCAAGGGCGACGCTGTCAAATACTTTAAGGGCAGGTCCCGAACCGTATCCTCCGTTTTCTATGAAAACAGTCATAGCATATTTGGGATTGTTATATGGGAAATATCCCGAGAACCATGCATGAGGAGATTCTTTTTCATGATTTTCTGCTGTTCCCGTCTTACCGGCAAGTCCTCCGTAACTGTCCAGTGAATTACTTTTTGCCGTACCGTCGACGCAAACCATTCTAAGCGCCTTTTGAAGTGTCTTTACTGTACTTTCTTTAAGTTTTAAATCAAATATTTGGTTTTGTTTTATATCAACTATATCATCACTCGTGTTTTTTACACTTTCAACGATATAAGGCTGATAACCTATCCCTCCGTTTGCTATGGCGCTCATTATAGTATTTAACATTAAAGGTGTAGCCTGGACTTTTCCCTGTCCCAAAGCCAAGTTGAAAGTATCTAAGTTATTGTAAATATTATCCGGAACAAAGGAATAATAGTCATCGTATTCCAAAATAAATTTTTTGTTCTTATTTGTTTTATCGTCACTACTTCCAAATCCGAGCTCTTTGGCATAATCGATTACTTTGTTTGAAATTATATTTCCTTTATCATCTTTAATATTTAATCTTTTTGCAAGTCTGTAAAAAACTTCATTACATGATTTACTTAAGCCTTCCAATGCGGTTATTTTCCCGTGACCTTCTCCTTCATGACAATATCTTGTAACTCCGTCGATTTTGATTTTTCCTGTACAGTTGAATTCTTCTTTTAAATCTACTGCGTTATTTTCAAGTGCCTGTGCCAAAGTAAGTATTTTAAACACACTTCCCGGCTGATAAGATAGAACATTTTTATTTAGCGTTTCGTCACTTGATACCATGGTTAGTATCTCTCCGGTTTTAACATCGGTTACTACCACGCTTCCGCCTTTAAAGTTATTTTCCTTTAGGAACTTCTTTAAATATTCTTCTGTATATTTTTGAAGATGATAATCCACGGTTGTATTTACAGTATTCCCTTCATTTAAATGGTCATTAACCGCAGTATAATTTTCTTCGTTGATTATACTTCCTGTGGCGTCTATGCTTGAAATTATATTTATCGGTGTCCCTCCGTTTAGAAGTTCATTATAATATAACTCAAGACCGCTTAGCCCTTCTACCGCATCTTTTGTAGTGGTGTCTTCATTTATTCTTATGTTTCCTATAAAGGTTTTTCCAACATTAAAAGAAGTATTGTTTTGAAGACTTACATTCAGCTTTTTATTTGCGGAATTATCCGCAAAATTGATGCCGTTCCTGTCCAGTATTGCTCCTCTCGGATAATATGTCTGTATTGTCTTTTCGTATTGCGATGCAAGTTTTTTTATGTTATCCTCGTCTTGAAACATGAATGCTTTTATCACAAAAGCTGTAAGTAATATAAATAGAAATATTATAAAAATAGATAACATTTTAATTCTTTTTTCTAAAGTATCTCTAAACATATTATAAGTATTGGTATAATGAGGAAAAATATACTATTTTTAGTGATTTTTCTGTAAAAAGTGTTATAATAATAAATTGAATATAACATTTAAAAGTAATGATTGGGAGTAACAAATGGAAGAGCAAAGGAAACTTCAATTAGCTACTGATTTTTATCAGTTGAGCGTAAGCAATGTATATTTCGAAAAAGGATTTAAAGACAGAAAAGCCGTATTTGATGTCTTTATCAGGAGAAATCCTTTTGAAGGAGGATATTCTGTTTTTGCGGGACTTGAGCAGGTAATAGAATATATCAATAATCTAAGATTTGAAGAAGATGATATAGCTTTACTTAGAGAAAATCATCCCGAACTTACAAACGGATTTTTAGATTATTTAAGAGAATTTAAATTCAGCGGTGAAATATATGCAATGGAAGAAGGAGAAATATTTTTTCCATCGGAACCTGTACTTAGAGTAAAGACAAACTTGATTGAAGCGCAGATAATCGAAACTGCGATACTCGCAATAATCAATCATCAAAGTCTTATAGCTACAAAGGCTTCTAGGATAGTTTCCGCCGCAGGTACTTATGCACCGGTGCTTGACTTCGGGCTTAGAAGAGCTCACGGAACGGAAGCCGGACTGTACGGTTCAAGAGCATGTATAATAGGCGGATGTGTAGGTACGAGTAACGTTGAGGCTGAATATAAGTGGGATACCGTATCAAAAGGTACTATTTCTCATGCTTTTATTATGGCCTTCGACAGTGAACTTGAAGCTTTCAGAGCATATGCAAAATATAATCCCGATAATTTGATACTCCTTGCTGATACCTATGATACTTTAGGCAGCGGGATAAAAAATGCTATAAAAGTATTTAATGAAGAAAGAGAAGCGGGGAGATTGAAAGGCAGTTACGGTATCCGTCTTGACAGCGGAGACCTTACCTATTTATCCGTAAAAGCCAGAGAGATGTTTGATGAGGCGGGATTTGAAAGTGCCGTTATAAGTGCTTCAAACGATCTTGACGAATTCATTATTTCCGACCTTAGAAATCAGGGGGCAAAAATAGGTATGTACGGAGTAGGTACCAAAATGATAACCGCTGACGGTACCAGTGCTTTAGGCGGAGTATATAAGCTTGCAGCAATAGAGAGAGACGGCAAATTATCTCCTAAAATAAAAGTTTCCAATGATCCAATAAAAATTACTAACCCGGGATATAAAAAAGTTTTAAGATTTTATGACAATCTTACGAATGTTGCCATAGCGGATTTAATAACATTAAATGATGAAGTAATCGACGATACAAAACCGCTTACAATATATCATCCTGTTCACACCTGGAAAAAGAGAACGATAGAAAATTTTCATGTAAAAGAATTGTTAAAACCTATATTTGTAGATGGAAAACAAGTATATTATTCACCTAAGCTTTCTGAAATCAGAGAAAACCACATGGTTGCCAGAAGTACATTTTGGCCTGAATTCTTAAGACTTATAAATCCAAGTGAATATCATGTAGATGTTTCTGATAAATTATTTGATATAAAGAAAGATTTACTTGCATCGGTACAAAAATAATTTAAGAGGAGAACGTTTTATGAGTGAGAAAAAAAATGTAGGCGTCGTATTCGGAGGTAAATCCGGAGAATATGATGTTTCCCTTTTATCTGCCTATAATGTAATAAAGGGCATAAACAAGGAAAAGTTCGATATTACTATGATAGGTATCACATTGGAAGGGAAATTTTATATTTATAAAGGTGATGTTGAGAAAATAAAGACTAACGAATGGATAAACGACAGTGAAAATTTAATAAGCGATTTTTCATTGTTTGACGGAGATATAATAAATAAAGTTGATATTATTTTCCCTGTTTTGCATGGACAAAACGGAGAAGACGGAAGGATACAAGGTCTTTTTGAAATGATGGATAAGCCTTATGTAGGCTGTGAAGTCCTCGCTTCTAGCGTATGTATGGATAAAGATATAGCAAAAAGGATATTCAGAAGCGTTGGTATTCCCGTCGTAGACGATGTTCTTGTTTTTAACACGGATATAGAAACAGATAAACTGCTTACGGATACTCTTGACAGATGTGAAGAAACCCTTCCTTATCCGATGTTTGTAAAGCCGGTTAACATGGGTTCAAGTGTTGGTATATCAAAGGCTAAAGATAGAGCCAGCCTTAAAGAAGCACTTCTAAAAGCAGTTAAATTTGATACTAAAATATTAGTTGAAAAAGGTATAAACGCAAGGGAAATCGAAGTTGCGGTACTGGGTAATTCTCATCCCGAAGCTTCTTATCCGGGAGAAATCGTATCGTGTAAAGAATTCTATGATTATGAAGCTAAATATCTTTCAGGGGACGGAAGCAGGATAGATATCCCCGCAAAAATAGATGATAAGATAATCGAAAAGATAAGGAATTATGCGGTAAAAGCATTTAAAGCAGTAGGTGCCGGCGGTTTATCAAGGGTTGATTTTTTCCTTGACAGAGATAGCGGAGATATTTATTTAAATGAGGCTAACACTCTTCCCGGTTTTACAAATATAAGTATGTATGCTAAAATGTGGGATTATATGGGCATTGGTTATTCAGATTTGATTGAAAGACTGATTGACTTAGGTTTTGAAAGATATGAAATAAAACATAGATTAACTATAAAAGAATAATATGGGAGAAAATAATGTTCGGGAAAATAACAAGAGAAAAAGAAATTATTAAATTAGTCGATGATGCGATAGATAAATGTATTGAACAAGGGCTGCTTGAAATAAAAAAAGAAGATGTGCCTGAAATCAGGGTCGAAGTACCAAGGGAAGAAAAGTTTGGGGATTTTAGTGTAAATACTGCTATGCAGCTTGCAAAAGCTGCCAGATGCAACCCAAGAATTATTGCCGAAAATATAATTAAAAATATTGATACGAAAAATTCTTATGTAAAAGATATTTCTATTGCAGGTGCCGGATTTATTAATTTTACTTTGGATAATAAATGGCTTTATGACGAGTTAAAGAAAGTTATTACTTTAAAAGATAAATATGGAAAAATCATAGAAGAAAATCCTAAAAAAGTAAATGTTGAATATGTAAGTGCTAATCCTACCGGACCTCTTCATATAGGGAATGCCAGAGGAGGAGCTATAGGTGATGTGATAAGCAATATCCTTACATGGGCAGGATGTGAAGTTACAAAGGAATTTTATTTGAATGATGCGGGAAATCAAATAATTAAATTCGGTCAGTCTTTGGAAGCCAGATATTTACAGGAGCTTGGTAAAGATGTCACATTCCCCGAAGACGGCTATAAAGGTGAGGATATCACAGAACTTGCAAAGAGTTATATCGAAGAAAACGAAGATAAGCTTTTAAATGTAAGTGAAGAAGAGAGACAGCACGAACTCGTGGAATATTCTCTTGATAAAAATGTTTCGAACATGGTTAATGACCTTAAGGATTACGGAATTGATTACGATGTATTCTTCAGCGAAAGAACTCTTCATAATTCGGGAGCGATAGATGACGTAATCTCTAAGATGAAAAAAGATGGCAGTGTATACGAAAAAGAGGGAGCGTTATGGTTCAAAGGTACTGATTACGGACTTGAAAAAGACGAAGTACTTATAAGACAAAACGGAGTGCCTACTTACTATGCTGCGGATATAGCTTATCATTATGATAAATTAGTCAAGAGGAATTTTGATTATGCAATAAATGTTTGGGGAGCAGACCATCACGGTCACGTTGCAAGACTTAAAAAGGCAATGGTTGCACTGGGCGTAAGCGAAGACAGACTGGATGTGATTTTAATGCAGCTTGTACATTTGGTTAAGAACAATGAAGCTTTCAGAATGTCAAAGAGAAAGGGAAATATTTATACTCTTTCCGATTTGGTAGGCGAAGTTGGCAAAGATGCCGCAAGATTTGTATTTAATTATAATAAGCCTAATACTCATATGGATTTTGACCTCGACCTTGCAATAAAGAAATCCAGCGACAATCCTGTTTTCTATGTGCAGTATGCTCATGCAAGGATTTGCAGTATCATAAGAAATATTGGTAAGGAAGTTAAAACAGAAAACTTTGAACTTCTCGATAAAAAAGAAGAAATAAACTTGCTTAAACTAATTTCTAATTTCAGCGATGAAATCTTAAAAGCAAGCAAGGATCTAGATCCAAGTAAAATTACCAAATATGCAATGGATCTAGCGGGTTCGTTCCATTCTTTCTATAACGCACACAGAGTCATAGTAGATGATGAAAAATTAATGAATGCAAGACTTGCTCTCATTACCGGAGCAAGGGATGTCCTTAAAAATACTTTTGATATATTAGGTGTAAGTGCTCCCGAAAAAATGTAGGAGTAAAATATGATAGATAAAAGTATGGTCGATGTCATTGCTGACATCAAAAAAGAGGAAAATTTAAAATCGGATAGTGAAAAAGCTTTATATCATAAAAACTGCGGTGAGACTTTGATTGAGGCTTTAAAAATAAAGTATGAACTGGATATTGACGATAAGGTATTTAAAATGCTTGCTCCTTACGGATTTGGTATTCAGACCGGAAATACCTGCGGTGCTTTTGCCGGAGGAGTAGCCGCAATAGGACTTATGTTTACCGAAGATAAACCTTCCACAAATGAAAAGATGAAAGAAATAGTAAAAAAGTGGGTTGAAGTTTACACTGAAAAATTCGGTTCCATAAACTGTTCATACATAAGACCGAGATATATGGATCCGGTAAGAGGATGTCTTAAAGTTATGGAAGAAGCGGGAACGTTATTTGAAGGATTTATAAAAGATTATATATAAAAAAGACGCTTTTAGCGTCTTTTTTATTTTACCAAATACCCAGTATATGCTGCATAATAAGACTTACTGCAGCTATTCCTACCCAGCAGCAGGCACCCATGAAAATAGGCTTCGTTTCTGATTTTATTAGGTGTACTATATTTGTATTTATCCCTATAGCAGCCATAGCCATTATTATAAAGAATTTGCTTAGTTCTTTCAGAGGAGTTGTTATTACCGGAGATAGATTGAACACAGTGGTAACAACAGCTGCTAAAACGAAGTAAAGAATAAAAAATGGGAATATTTTTTTTAGACTTACATTTCCGCCTTCTGCTTTTTCTTCTTTTCTCGTTCTTATAAAAGCCAGTACTAATGTTATAGGAATTATTGCAAGCGTTCTTGTTAGTTTCACTATCGTTGCCGCTTCCAAAGTATTGCTCATGTGTATCCCGTCCCATGCTGCGGCAGCCGCGGTTACCGATGATGTATCGTTTATTGCGGTACCTGCGAATAATCCGAACCCTTCGTTGGATAAGCCTAAAAATGACCCCAGTGCTGGGAATATCAAGGCAGCTATCACATTAAATAAAAATATTACTGATATAGCCTGGGCTATCTCTTCGTCGTTTGCATCTATTACAGGTGCCGTTGCAGCAATTGCAGAACCTCCGCATATGGAAGAACCCACACCTACCAAAGTAGATATTTTTGAAGGTATTTTCAGTAGTTTGCATATTACATATGAAATGACAAGTGAAGTTGTGATAGTTGCTATAATGATTGGAAGGGATTGTTTTCCTTTCATTAATATATCCGTTAAGTTCATGCCGAATCCAAGCAGTATAACCGCGTACTGAAGTATCTTCTTTGATGTGAAAGTTATTCCCGACTTATATGAAGATTTGTCTTTTATAACATAATTTATCACCATTCCCATAAGTATTGCAAATACAGGACCTCCCACTACGGGAACAAGTTTTCCCAAAAACCAGGCGGGAACAGCAATGATCAGACATAAAATTATTCCTTTGATGTTTTGTTTTATAAATGCCATATTTTCTCCTTTGATTATTTTAATATGATTTTTGATTTACTTTGATATTTTACCATTATTTATAAATAATTTAAAATTATAAATATTTATTTATATATAAAAATATGTTATGATATTTTAAAGGAGAATTATATAAAATGTTAGATTTTAGGATTGATACTTTTTTGGAAGTTTGCAAACAAATGAACATAACCAAGGCGGCTAAAAGTTTGAATATCACTCAGCCTGCGGCTACTCAGCATATTAAATTTTTGGAAAGCAGTTATAATATTAAACTATTTAACTATAAATCTAAAAAGCTTTCTTTAACGAAAGAAGGGGAAGTATTCCTAAATTATATAACAACTCTTAAGCATGATGATTTGAAATTAAGAAGTGAAATAGGTTTGATTGGTAATAAAAATTTACAATTAAACTTTGGTACAACTTTGACAATCGGCGAATATCTTATGCCGGATAAGATAAGGAAGTATTTAAAGGATAATGATAATGTAAATATGAAGGTTCTCGTTGCTAATACGAATGAACTTTTAAATTATATCAATAATGGAAATATTGATTTTGCGATTATCGAAGGTAATTTTCCGAAAAATGAGTTTGACTATATAAAAGTATCTGCTGAAAACTATATAGGAGTTTGCAGTAAAAAGAATAAAATATATAGTAAAAACTTATCTTTGGAGGATTTATTAAATCAAAGACTTATAATAAGAGAAACAGGTTCGGGGAGCAGAGAACTGATTGAAAAATATTTGGAAAACAGAAGTATAAGTATAAATGATTTTAGTAATACGATTGAGATTAATAACATTAATACAATAAAAGAATTAGTAAAAAGTAATATTGGTATAACTTTTTTGTATGAAGCCGCTGTCAAAAATGAACTCAAGAATAATGAACTTGTTAAATTACATATCAAAGACTTTAAGATAGAACATGATTTTAATTTGATTTGGAGAAAAAACAGTAAATACAAAAATTATTATTATAAAATATTTGAAGATTTTATTAAATAGGTATAGAATATTAAAAAGGGCAATTGAAAAGGAGTAAAAAGTTTATGGAAAAATCAAGAGTTGATATTGCGGTAGATAAGTTTAAAAGCGGTTATAACTGTGCGCAGGCGGTAGTATGTACATATTGTGATTTGCTTGGGCTTGATGAAGAAACAGCCTTTGCTATGTCTGAAGCTTTCGGAACGGGTATTGCAAGGATGCAGGAAACATGTGGAAGTGTGTGCGGTATGATCATGCTTGCCGGACTTTTAAACAGCGATAAGAATTTAAAAGAACCTAAAACAAAAATCAAATCACTTACATTAGGTAAGGAATTGGCTGACAAGTTTAAAGAAATGAATACTACAGTTAGATGTAAGGAATTAAAAAGCGTAGGTATGGACAGACCTCCAATCAGAAGCTGTGACGGATGTGTTCATGACAGTGCCGAAATAATAGAAAAATATTTATTAAAGAAATATTTCGAATAGAATAAGGTAAAAAAGTCCATCTAAAGGACTTTTTTTAATGATAAGAAAGGGAGCAGGTTAGGAAATGGGAGATAATTATTTTAAATAAG